>OMXE01000042.1 GCA_900314935.1 uncultured Prevotella sp. | reverse complement strand
GGCGAACCAATGGCACCTGCCTATAGTGCGACTAAAGCCTACCAGATTAACTACATGGAAGCTTTGCGTAAGAAAGCTTATAAGAGCGGTGGTAGCATAGCAGTTACTGACATTCGTCCAGGTCTCGTTGATACTGCTATGGCAAAAGGCGATGGTCTATTCTGGGTGATGCCCGTCGATAAAGTTGCCAACCAAATCATTTCCGCCATTCGCAAGAAAAAAACTAAAGCATACGTCACCAAACGTTGGCACTTCCTCGCCATCATCAATAAGAATTTACCATTCACCCTGTATAGATTATTGTAGTATTATTCGTATTCGGTAAAAAAAGTGTTCTTCCTGTGCAGTCTTTTACTCTGTTGTAGGACTATATAAATAGAGACGTTATGTTTACGATGGAGATAACAAGGCTGATAGAACGATGCAGACAGGGGGACGCGGATGCCCTCGGAGAACTGTACAAGGCATACGCCCAGCGGATGAGGGGCGTGTGCCGACGCTATATCAGCGACGAGCAGACGGTGGAGGATGTGTTGCACGATGCTTTCGTGATTATTTTCACTTCGTTCGACAGGCTGCGCGATGTGCGACGTGCCGAGCAATGGATGATGGCCATCACAAGGAACGTGGCATCGAAATGCAAGGATCATTTGGAGGCATTGCCAACGGTTTCGCTTGAAGAGACGAGCGAGGTGGGATTGATTGCCGCCGAGGACGAGAAAAGGGACGTAAGGGGTGTGCCGTTAAGCGAGGTGGTGAGAATGATAGACAGACTGCCGGAGGGTTATGGGCAGGTATTTCGATTGTCGGTATTCGAGGGCATGACGCACAAGGAGATTGCCGCCATGCTGGGCATCGAGCCACATTCGTCATCATCGCAACTGGCACGGGCAAAGAAGATGCTGCGCAAGATGATGCAGCAGTATTGGGTTGCCGGACTTCTGTTGCTACTTGTTCCTGTTACGTTTCTCCTGCTCAAGAAAGGAGATACAGTGGTCAAGGATGAAAAGCCTGTTGTGGCGAAGCAGAAAGATACGCCAAAAGAATCGCAGAAAGTTTCTCGGACGGAGCAGCAGCAGGAGCCTGTGATTGTTCATTTGCCAGTGCATCGTACCACTGTCATTGCCCCAGACACCCTGCAATCGGTCATCGCTCAGGCTTTAGATCCTGTCACGTCTGACACCTTATCTAATATAATAGTCCAGGACCAGACGATTCCTGACACCATTACGACCGACACGACAAAAACTATACGCAAGGTGGAGATACCGCATTACGACATCACCGACCTGCGACACGACAAGTCAAAAAACAGGAATGACTGGCACCTTGCGTTGGCATACACAGGGAACCCGCAGGGTGACATGAGCCGTACCGACAACTACATGACCATGCCGTCGCTCTCTGGCAGCATGACGCGCTCCACAAAACTATACAACTGGGGCGACTACATGGACTACGTCATGGCGAATGCGCCAATGATGGACTCTGTCAGTGCGTCGAACATGAGGCACGTGGCCATCATCAACTCGAGCCATCCGCAAGACCCGCTCACGGAGACCAAGCACCACGAGCGGCCGCTGATCCTGCAACTCTCGCTGAGCCGACAATTCAACAGCCATTGGTCGCTCGCCACGGGACTGAGCTACACCCGCATGAAGTCCACCTTCGAGAGCGGCAATGAGAACACGATTATCCACCACACTCAGCGACTGCACTACCTCGGCATCCCGCTGAAACTCGGTTACCGCGTGGTCGGCGGCAATCGCTGGAACCTCTACACCACGGGCGGCGTCCAGTTCGACATTCCCGTCAGCGCACGACTCACCACGCAGTACATCTACGGCGGGTCATATGCCACCATCGGCAATTCGCCAGACATTGACGCCACCATCAGCGCCCCGTGGCAGTGGTCTGTCGGCGTAGGCATTGGCGCACAGTACCAGATTGTGCCACACCTGAACGTCTATTTAGAACCGAGCCTGAACTACTTCATCCCGACTTCCACAGACGTCGAAAGTTACCGCACGGAGCATCCGTTCGACCTTTCTTTGCCATTCGGCATCAGATTTACGTGGTAGCCGTGCAGTCTTTTCGCAGTCCGGTGGACTATATAAGTAAAGAGACGTTTATTTTAACTCTGTAGAATATGAAGTATTACAAGCCCCTCGCTTGGATGATGGCGATAGTCATTGCCAGCACGACGATGACTGCTTGCAGCAGTGACGACAATGAAACGGAGAAGCCTTTCACGACTAATCCTGTAGAATCCTCCATGCTCTATGCCTGTGGCGTAGGCCAGTCTGAAACGCGCTCTGTTGCTGATGCGCAGAATGTGCTCTTCACTGAGCATGACATCGAATGGTTCAATGTGACCACTCGCGAAATCAAGTTCAAGGACATGGACGAACCGCTCTACAAGCGTATGCAGCCCTTCCACGAAATTGAGTTCCATCTGGGCGACGATGCCCTGTTTGTGGTCAGCAGCTTCGTTGGTGACTGGGATAGTAGGATATTCACTAACCTTGTCTTGCATTATGATGTGATTTCTGACCCCAACCAAGGCCACTACTATCTACAGGACTGCTATCCTCTTCAGTTAGAAATAATCACGCTCTCTGTGCAGTCATTCGTTGCAGTTTCAGACTTTATAAGTAGAAACTGCAACGAATTTTTATGTACACGATTTACGATTATGCCTACAATGGTTACCTCTATCTGAACAACATCATTCGGCCACGACACAAGCGGCTGTCACAACTGATGATTTACTCAACAACGGCGTGCCAGTCACAATGTAAGCACTGCAATATCTGGCAGAAGAAGGTGGAACATCTATCGCTCGATGACATCCGACGAATCATGCAAAGCAAGTGCATCACTAAACGGACAACCATAGGTCTGGAGGGTGGCGAGTTCATCCTCCATCCACAGGCAGGGGAAATCATGGCGTGGTTCCATGAACATCACCCAAACTACACGCTGCTATCCAATTGTCTCGCGCCCCGTCGTGTTATTGATGACGTCCGTCTCTATCAGCCCCGGCACCTGTACGTCTCTCTCGATGGTGGCCGCGAGACTTACCAGCGGATGCGTGGGCGTGACGGCTACGACCGCGTGATTCAGGTGGTGGAGGCATTGAAGGACGAGGTGCCGCTGTCGCTGATGTTCTGCCTCTCGCCCTGGAACAACTTCGACGATATGGCTTTTGTGATTGACATTGCCAAGCAATACGGCGTGGATGTGCGCATTGGCATCTACGGAACGATGGCCTTCTTCGACACGACGAGCGAACTGCTAACGGTTTCGGACTTCATCGGTCAGATTCCCAAGAGCATCCATAATACGCAAGAGAACTTCGATTTTGTGGCACTCTATGACCAATGGCGCAATGGGTATTTGCGCTTGCGCTGCCAGAGCATTACGAGCAGCCTCGTCATCCACACTAACGGTGACGTGCCGCTCTGTCAGAATCTTGACGTCACTCTTGGCAACATCCACCGCCAAACGCTCGACGAGATTTTCAACGGTGTGACTTCCTGCCAGACGCAGTGCCACTACTCGAAGAACTGCAACGACTGCTGGATCAACTTCCATCGCAAGTATGACATCATACTGCTACGTAACTTCGAGCGACTTCTGCCCAAACGACTCATAGAGAAGTTTTACGGCCCATATCAGTGGACAGAAGACTCGCGCACAACATATCACCAATACTTCAAGAAATTATGATACAGCAATTGATAGAACGTTACAAACGCCTCCGCACCGAGCGTTTCCTTGCCCAAACGTACCAATGTTCATATGCCTTCATTGGCATGGGCCAGCATTCGCTCACCAATATTTATCCCGTGCTCCACTACCTCGGCGTACCGCTGAAATACATCTGCGTCACGTCGGAACGGAAGGCCAGGCTGATAGAACGGAAGTTCCCTTATATGAAAGCCACCACCTCGCTTGATGACATCCTTGCCGATGAAGCCATCAAAGGCGTATTCGTCTCAGCATCACCCTCTGCCCATTTCTCCCTTGCCTCGCGTATCTTGCAAAGCGCCAAGTCATTATTCATCGAGAAACCACCTTGTCAGTCACTACAGGAACTTGATGCACTTATAGACCAGCAACGACTTTATGGTTCACCCATTGCAATGGTCGGCTTACAGAAGCGCTATGCCCCTGCCGTGCAAATCCTTCAAAAACGTCTGTGCAAAGAGCATCTTGTCAGTTATGACCTCCACTACCTCACTGGTAACTATCAAGAAGGTAATGCTCTGCTCGACCTCTACATCCATCCCCTCGATCTCGTTACCTATCTCTTTGGCAAACCCGAAATCATCACCTGTCAGATAGTTGCCCCAGCATCATATATCCTCATGCTCCGTCATCCCCAAATCGTCGGCACCCTCGAACTCTCCACCGCCTACACCTGGACTTCTGCCGAAGAATCCCTCAAAGTCTGCACATCGAAAGGCATCTACCGTCTCTCTCAGATGGAAAAATTGACCTTCGAGCCAAAACCTTCCACCATCCTTGGCGTCCCATACGAGAAGATTCATAATCAGAATAAAACTGTCGAATACCTATATGCACGTAACAACTTTACTCCCACACTCCTTAACAACCAAATCTATTTGCAAGGCTACTACAGCGAGATATTATCCTTCATAACATCTGTAGAACACGGACATTCAAGCGCCCTCACTGATATTGCAACAGTTAAACCGACTTACGAAATCTTGATGGGTATAGACAGTTTTTTAAAGAATCCAATGGAAATACACATAGAAGGCAATCTCCAACACAATTGTTATGATTGACAGAAGGGAAAGGGAGCCGATGATGTAGAACAAACGCTGTGATCGCCATACACCTTCGTTGTTCCTCACAATGTCAGTAAGTCTGTGACTCTGCTTCTGCCATAGCGCTTCCTGCTGTTTGTATTGGTCGGCAAGATTCTGTTTCTCCTGTACCATCCATTGGTTATGGAGTTCTTGCATCCTCTGCCAGTCAGCATCAGACACATTCACCGTTACCTTCAACTTTGTGGGCGCATCTTCCTGTCCCCATGATCCATTCGTGTTCAAAAACTCATTATGCATCAACCGAAGTCGAAGTCCGTTACATAATGGTCGAAAGCGAGACCCTCAGTGCTACCGAATCGGGCTAAGATGTTCAAGATGTCTTCCTGCTGACGGGGTGAGAGCAGATTCTCGCCATGATGATACCGGTAATAAGGACCACAACCACTACTGAAGTAGTTCTTCACACATTCGCGGGCTTCTGCCTTCAGGTGGCGGGGCACATTCTTGTAAAGCTGACTGAAACCCCAGGCT
>OMXE01000041.1 GCA_900314935.1 uncultured Prevotella sp. | reverse complement strand
CTCAGCATTCTGTGGGTCAAACTCTGTCCAGCCACGGAGCCAGTTGTCATTGTTTCCGAAGGCGCCGATGTAGCTGACTTTCTCGAACCATGAAGAGAGCAAAACGTCGGTGAAGCTGGCAGCTCCTAGCAATGGCGAACCGCTCTGTGGAAGGTACTGTACACCAGAATAGATGCCCGAGGTGAGCATCAAGTCGGAGATGCTCTGGAATACCTTGTTGCCCGTCTGCGACTTGAAGAAGGTGCTGCTGTAAGACTCTTGATTGGCGTCAATCACACTCTTCTGCACAGCATCGTAGAGATTGTCCTCGTAGCGTTTGTTAGCATCACTACCCGTCACGCCCATGCCGGCAAAGAAGATGTTCTGTAGCTTCAGGTTGCCAGCCTTTGCCACATCCTGTGTGTTACCCTTTTCTGCATCCACAATCAAACCTACAGGATAGCCTACGGCCACGGAGTTGAAGCAGGCCAGCTGGCTGCTGCGGCGAATCTGCATGGCACTCTGGAATTTACCGAGGGCAGAGCCGTTCTGAGGGAACACCTTGCCACCGTTGATATAGTCGGGTGTGTTCTCAAAGCCGCCACGTCCCATAGGGCCAATGAAGGTCACGTTGGAGAATACGGCAGAAGTGAAAGGTTCGGTGAGTGAACCGTCGGCATCGTTATCGCTCTCAAAACCGTTTGACTGTGAGGTGTCGGCAATGCGCGGGTCGCGGATGGAGAGCGCATACTGCACCTTACCGTTGTAACCGTTGTCGGTATCAAACTCATCATCCCAACCATTATAGGCCACCAGGTAACGGCAGTTGACATTGCCACCAAACCATTCGAAGGAGTCGTCGTTGGTGTAGCTTATCTGCACGTGGTCAATCTGTGTGCCAGCACCTACGCTGCCCAATGTCAAACCGTTGATCTCCTTATCCTTCTGGAAAGGATAACCTGCAAATTCTATACGAACGTATGAGAGCACACCGCTGTTGTCATTGGCATCATTGCCACCGTGTTTCGTGCGAGGACCACCCTCAATCTGCTGACCGAGCACACCCTTGTTGTTTGTACCGCGTCCGCAGATGACCAGTCCTCCCCAGTCGCCAGGCTTGCGGTTGCCCTTTGCCTCTGCTGAGGTAAAGACGATAGGAGCAGTCTCTGTACCCTTGGCGTAGAGTTTTCCACCTGGCTCCACGATAAGTGAAGCGGCAGAAGCCTTCTCGCCCTTGATCACAGTACCTGGTTCGATGGTCAGTTCGGCACCATCGGCTACGTACACCCATCCCTTCATCAGATAGACACCCTTCTTCAGCGTCTGCTTTCCTCTAAAGATAAACTCCTTATCACCATTACCGATGACGTTTCCGTTAGCGTCATCCTTGCCGTCTGCGCTGAAAGTGAGGTGGTCGCATGTCTTGATACTACCATCCGTGCCCCATAGATAGGCCGTTTGTTTCTCATCACCATTGTTCACGTCATTGTCTTTGCTGCATGACACCATGGTCATCGCCAGGGTAGTGGTCATCATTGCCACCGAAAGAAAAACTTTTTTCTTCATTGTTTTTATTGTTTGTTATTTCATCTTGCAACCCGGCCTTTCCGAATTGCATTGCAAAGGTATTCACAATATGTTTCTACTCTGTTACGCTGATGCTACGATTTTGTTTCGTAACCAGATTGTAATACTGCCAGATTTCTTTTTAGAACTGGAAACTAGCCGAGAATTGTATATTGCGCCCGGGGCAATAAGAGCGCGTAATCTGTTCGATTTCCCCTTGTGGGGTCTTTTCAAACTGCTTGAGCTGCACCTTTTGTGCCAGGAGGTCACGAACGGAGAGACGAAGATCGAGACGACCGATGCGCTTGGCAATGTTGAAGTCGAGCTGGTGGCGAGGCATTTCGTAACTGTCGGGGACGCGTATCTCGGTGTTACCGGTTCCCACGCTACGTCCTACACCAATCAGGCGCTTGCCAATCACGTTGTAGAGTAAGGAAGCCGTCCATCCCTGCATCTGCTCTGCTTTGCCGGGAATTTGGTTGCTGTTGAAGAAAAGACCCACATTGACCAAGTAGGGCGACTGTCCTTGCATTGGGCGCGATTCCTCCTTGCTTCCATCAGGGAAAGTGACGTTGCTCTTGATCCATGAGGCGTTGAGTGAGAGAGAGAGGAACGGCAGACGCATGAAGTCTAGCTGTTTACGAATGTCGAGTTCGACGCCATAGTTGTTGGCTCCCTCTGCGTTGAGGTAGGAATATACAAGGTCGGTGCCACCAGCCACAGTATACGTCCACTCGATAGGGTTGCGGAAGTGCTTATAGAAGAGTGAGAGGCTTACCACCTCACCCGCATGAGGATACCATTCCCAGCCAAGGTCGAAGTTATCAATATAAGTGGGTAATAGATTGTGATTGCCTTGCACGTTGCTGGCAAGATCGAAGTCGTAATAGACACTGGAAGAGAGTTCGCGAAACTCAGGGCGGTTGGTCGTGCGACCGTATGCCAGACGCACCTGCTGCTTGTCTGTAAGGTGGTAGGCAAGATTGAGCGATGCGAAGAGGTCGTTGTAGTCATAGAACGTAGAAAGAGGCGAAGGCTCCTGACGACGGGTGTTGGAGATGAGTTCTGTACGTACATACTCAAATCTAACACCACCATATATGTCAAATCGTCGGATGGGGAGTTTTGCGCTCACATAGCCGCTGCCCTGTGTGCTTCGGGCAGAATAGTTGTTGCTCCAGTCGATGAGCTCGTGCCAACTGATGCCATTCGTATTGGTCGGCGAACCTGTCGCACCATTGTCCATGGTCAAGATCATTGGCAGACCTGTCTCTGTATCCCAACCATTAAGTGACCTGGGCAACTGGCCACCCTCATACTGCAACGTCCATTGACGCGTCTCATAAGTTCTGCGACGATGCTCGGCATAGGCACCGGCAAAGAGGGAGGGTGTGAACGAACCGAAAGCAAACTCGTGCTTCCAGTTGGCAGCCGCCGAAAAAATGTGCTCATCCAGTTGGGACGTTTCCCGATTAAAGTCGTTCAGGTTGTCTATCATGAAACGGCCTTCTTCTTCCATCATGCTGTATCGCCTACGGTTGGGCAGATGGCGATTGGCGTACGCATAGCCAAGACTCCAATCAAGTTTGTCTGCTTCTGATGGTGTATGTTTGCCGTCCAACTGAACATTATAGGTGAGTCTTCGCTGGCGGTAATACTCTGCCTGACGCACATGGTCGCCCTGCGCATCAAAGCCATCACGATCCGTGTAACGATCCTTACCCAAGTGATTGAGAATCTGTTTCAATTCG
>OMXE01000040.1 GCA_900314935.1 uncultured Prevotella sp. | reverse complement strand
TGAGTATAATAGACTTGAAAATGATTCTGATGTTCGTGATGGCCGCCGTGCCGTTCACGTTCGCCATGCGCTGGCGACCTGCATTCGCCACGCGATTCTTTGAGGGTATGAAGCGCAGCAACAACTTCCGCAAGTTCTTCACGCTCGTCATCCTGATGGTGATGATAGCCCTCGAGTTCATCGACTTCCAGGCATCCACAGCCATTGCCACGATGATGCACGACGGTCATCTGTCCGCAGCTGATGCCGCACAGACCATCGGCCTTTACGGCGCACTGATGACACGCCCCTACGCCACACTCTTAGCCGCAGTGATGAGCCTGGCCATGTTCTCGTACAAATGGGCCGACACGGTGCTCACCTACCTCCACAACCACCCGAAGCATTTCCTCGTCGTGGCAGCCGTCGCCATGCTCATCGCCATGGTCTCGCCCCGCTACATCATCGTCACCGAGATGCTGGAGATAGTGCTGCTTGCAGCATACATCTACCCCAACCGTATCGGTAACATAACAGGAGGCGGCATCCCGCAGTCCACTATGCGGGATGCCGTGCTGGCATAAACACTAAAGCATTACGACATGGATAAGGAAACAGTTAGAAACAACCAGGTGCGAATAGTCACAGACATCGCTCTCTGGAACCTGCTGCTGCAGCCAGGTGCGAATAGTCACAGACATCGCTCTCTGGAACCTGCTGCTGCAGGGTGTGAAGAAACAGCCGAAGTACAGTCGCCTCGAAGCCTTCCGCGACCTGATGGAGCGTCAGCGCATCGCGCTGCTTACGGGTGACGGAAAGTTCATGAAAGGCAGCGTCCTCGAGTTCTCGAAAGCCTGGGGATGGGACCGCGATACGGTCAGCCGTTTCTTGGAGAAGTTACAGGAGCTTGGCATTGTCACCATGACCTTGGCAGGCAACCGAAGGGCAATCAAGTTAAACTATATCACAGACAAAGATTTTTAGGGTGTACGACGACTGAAGCGGAGAGCGCTTGCGCGTCTGCCCCAGGTCGTGCCACACTGCCCTTGGGCAGAAGGGTGTAGCCTAATACGCACTTTGTCGGCAGATGCCCCACAAAGATGCCCGTCCTCAATCGCAAGCGGATTGGAGCAAGCTCTCGGACGGTTAGGCTCAGGGTTCACACCCCAAGACCCCCATTTGAACTAATAAACGAATAAAAACATGGCTAAGCAAGTATGCGATTTAAGAGCAGGAAAAGGTATAACCGTTGCTCAAAGTAACGAACACCTTCGTGTAGGACAGCAAAACGCCTATATGAAGAAGGTATCAGGTACACAAGACCCCACCCGCGAGCATCTCAACTTCGAGATTGGCCGTGGTGGCATAGTAAAAGAGGTGGATAAAGACACCTCCATCCCCACCCGTATTAGGGAAATTCTGAAGGCAAGGGGTATCACCGACCCCAATGCAGGGCTTTCTGAGGATGATCCGCGTCGCCGTCGGACGGTTGCGAATATCATATTAGAAGGTTCAAGAGACGTGATGCGTCAGTTGGCCTTCGGCAATCAGGAAGTGAATTTCAAACGTGGATCAGACAATTCTCAGGTCACCCGCTGCCCAGGAATTGAGAAGTGGGCACAGGACATGTATCACTTCATGGCCGACAAATACGGTGAGGATAACATTGCGGCATTTGTCGTTCACCTCGACGAGACCCTACCACATATCCATTGTACACTGCTACCCATCACAGAAAAGAACAAGTTTTCCTACAATAAGTTCTTTGGCGGTAACAAGGAGGATGGCTCACGTAAGTTCAAGGAACTGCACGACCAGTTGGCCGAGGTAAATGCCAAGTACGGACTGGAACGTGGTGACAGCATCGCCACAACCAATGCCAAGCATAAGTCATATATGCAGTGGCTGGAGGAACAGATTGATTCCGGCAAGGTAACCCTCAATGAGCAAGAACAGAAGATGACCGAACAGTCCACACAGATTACGGCAAATCAAGGGAGACTTGACAATCTGGAAACCGAAATCAAAAGAGCCGAGAAACGCTACAAGGGACTGACCACTATGATAATCAATCTTCGGGAACAGAAGCAGAAAATCATCACCGAGATTGGTGGTCTTGAAGAGGAATACAAGAATGGTCATATTCCCATCGATGAACTTGAAGAGAAGAAACAAAAGTTAGAAGACCAACTTAACGATATACAGACAAAGTTGGATGACAAGAAAACAAAACTCGATGCAGCCATGACCCAGTTAGAAGAACTGACAGGCATGAAAGAGAATCTTGAAAAGGCATACGATTCGCTATATGAGCAGGTCGAAAAGAACAGTCCATCACTGGAGGATGATGCCATGCGTGAAATGACTACAATGATGTGGAGCGAGGCCATCGAAGAGGTTCAGAAGGAACACCAGAGGTTGTGCGACTTCTCCAAGAAACTGCCGCCTGGACTGCGGAATGAGTTTGAGGGACTGATGGATGGTTCTTTCATCGAAGACATAGCCGAAAGAGGCAATGCAATTGTCGCCGCCGCAACCGCTATTTTCACGGGATTGATAGATGGTGCTACAAAGTATGCACAGGATCATGGTGGCGGCGGTAATGGCCCAGGAAGTGGCTGGCGGCGCAAGGAAGACGAGGACGAGTATGCGTATCGTAGGCGTTGTTGCATCATGGGCCGCATGATGATGAGACCAGCTGGACGAAAATTGAAACGTTAATTCAAGCATGATAATTTCTGTGCGTCTGTGCAGTGAAATAGATGTTGTACTTTCGCGGCTAAAAAATTAGAAAGGTATTAAGCAAATGAAGAAAACAATGATTTTAATGGCAGCATGTCTCGTAGCAGGGACAGCTGCAGCACAAGATTCTCCCGTCGATGATTGGGGAGCAAATTGGTTCCTCTCAGCCAAGGGAGGTGTATCGGCTTTCATTGGTAAGCCAGTAGGACATGGTGATTTGTTTGACCGTGAGAAACCGTTGCTGAATGTGTCAATGGGCAAGTGGTTCACGCCTCATGTGGCTGGCCGACTGGCTTTTCAGGGCCTGCAACTGAAGGATGCCAATATGGTATCATGTAATTACCAGAACCTGCACGTGGACTTCTTGTATAACCTCACAGCGCATAGTGACGGGATGCAGAAGTGGGACATCATCCCATACGCTGGATGCGGACTGATTCATAACAGCTATAATGGTCAGAAGCCATTCGCTATCTCCTATGGCCTCATTGGTCGCTACCGACTGTCGGAGCGTCTGCATTTGTCTGGAGAACTTGGAGCCACGACCACCTGGCAGAACTTCGACGGTCAGGGAGCATCTGATAAACTCGGTGACCATCTGCTGCAGGCCAGCATCGGTCTGAGTGTTACCATTGGCAAAGTCGGGTGGAAGAAAAGTCGCGTCCATGAAGTTGATTTGAACCAGGTGAACAGGTATTACGACTCATGGCAGAACCAGAACAAGGGAACTGTTCCTTCGGTACAGTCCACCGCTGCCCATGAGCGCAATAACTATAGCGGTCTTAACTCACTTCGTAAGCGTTTGGCCAACAAGGATTGGGATGGCATCAGCGATACTATCAACGTGGATAGTCTGGCTGATTCAACCACCATCGCCGCCAACAAGTACCTGCACATCCTGAAGTCTGGCAAGAAGTACATTGGCGCACCTATTTATTTCTTCTTTAAGATAGGAACCCATGAGTTGACAGAGAACGCACAGTTCATCAATATCAAGGAGGTGTCAGAAGTTATCAAGAAGTATGGCCTTCAGGCCCGAATCATTGGTGCTGCAGACAGCGAGACGGGTACGCCTGAGATCAACGAACGCCTGAGTGTGGAGCGAGCCGACTATATCGCAGGACTGCTGAAGGCTCATGGCGTTGACGAGTCTCATATCCAGAAGAAACATCGTGGCGGTATCGACAGCTACGAACCGCTCAATGGCAATCGTAACACCTGCGTCGTACTTTATTTTAAGTAGTCTATGGCAATACGGAAATATACTAATCCGCGAGAGTTGGATCTCTCGGTAGGTCTTCAGGAGGTTTTGCGCAAGAATGGAATGCAGGCGCATATCAGTTTGGCGAAGGACGGTGGTCGTGAACTCATAGTATTGGGTCACGACTCTCCTGTTTTGACCT
>OMXE01000033.1 GCA_900314935.1 uncultured Prevotella sp. | reverse complement strand
CTTTTTAATCAGTCATACACTACAGGGACGATTCAGCGAACCGAAAAACTAAGCAAAACTATAATTTTTTTCAAATTTCCTTCATTTTTCTTATTGTTGTAACCATTTTGGGCGCAAAGGTACAAATAATGACTAATAAAAATTGTAAATCATATATAATTCGAACAAAACGTTGTCTTTTTGTACCGCAGGTGGCTGGCTGTTCTGTGTGGGTCACATTCAAACGCGCAACCATACAACCCCACAACCCCACAACCCCACAAGTTAATACCCCCTCAACCCCCTCAACCCCCTCTCCAAAGGGCGAGGGGGAAACTCCCCTCCCATCGTGGAGGGGTGCGCGAAGCGAGGGGTGGGGACAGTAGTTTCAACACCCCGCCCCCCTTGCCAGGACCCCGCCCCTTAAAGGGGTGGGGAGCGAAAAAGGAGACGCTTTCAAAGCGAAGCGGAGAAAGAACCCTTGGGTGAGAGCCCAATTAAACGCAAAAAGCATCTCGCAATGAGATGCTTTTGTGATCCGTTTGGGGCTCGAACCCAAGACCCCAACATTAAAAGTGTTGTGCTCTACCAGCTGAGCTAACGGATCTACCTATAGTGATTTCAACGAAATCGGGTGCAAAGGTACGATGTTTTTTTGAAACACACAAATTTTCTGTGGTTTTTTTGAAGAACCTCACGCAGAGACGCAGAGTATCGCAGAGAAAAACATAGAATAATCTCTGTGTCTCTGCGTGAGAACTATTTCACCAATCATCTATAGGAGAACAATCTCTCAACTTTCAACCCTCAAATCAGCACTATTCTCTTCCTTGAAATTCTCATCTGGAAGAGAAAGAGTGTCATTCTCCTCAGCAGGTGCTGCGGGTATTTCATCTTCCTCCTTCGTGACATACCGCTTATAGTAAGCGATGATGATGGTGGTGAGGGGAAGCGCAATGATCAGTCCGATGAACCCTAACAGGGCACCCCATACCGACAGCGAGAGCAGGAGGATAGCGGGGTTGAGGCCCATGGCCTTACCCATGATCTTCGGGGTGATGATCATATCGATGATGATCTGCACAATGATGAAGATAGCCACAGCCGATGCCAGGATGATCCAGAAGTTCTGTCCGGTGTCGGCTGCTTTCAGCAGAGCCAGGAAGGCGGTGGGTATCAGGGCGAAGGTATGCAGATAGGGCACGAGATCCATGATGCCGATGAGGATTCCCAAGCCGATGGCCATGGGGAAGTCGATAATGGTGAACCCGATGCAGAACAGGATACCCATGCACAACGCTACCAGTCCTTGACCGCGGATATATGAGTTCAGCGCCTTCTCCACATCGCCTGCCAGTGCGCTCCAGAAAGGACGGGCCTTCTGTGGGAAGATACGAATCCAGTTGTCGGTGAGATACTCATAGTCGAGCAGGATGAAGAACATATATAATAAGGTGATCATGGAACCCACGATACTGATGATAATGTTGGCAGTATGGCCCACCACGTTGAACAGCTGCGGTACAGCCGCCTTGAGCGCATCGGTCATATCCGAACTCTTCAACACCTTCTCGATTTGTTCACGGTGCTCGGTAATCCATTCCTTGATGAGCTGGGAGAGGTCGCTCGTGTTGGTCTGCTGCTGCACATACTGTGTGATGAGCTGACTGAGTTTACCGATCTGAGCAATCATGGGAGGGATAATCAGGTAGATGATCAGGGCTACCACGGCAATCACGACGATCATGGTGACGATGATGCTCAGGGCGCGTGTGGGCACATGGCATTTCTCCTGCACGAACTTCACGATGGGGTAGAGGAGGTAGGCCAGCAGCCACGCTACGAAGAAGGGCAGCAGTACTTTACTGAGGTAGTTCACGGTGAACAGTACACCAAGTACCAGCAGGGCAATGCCTGCCCAGCGTATGAATCGGTCGAATGTTATTTCTTTGTGCATTGTAACTTATTATATTTTCTTTGTAAAGAAACAAACTGTCTTCCTCTTTTTCTCTGGCGCAGAGAAAAGAGGCAAAAGAGACATCCACCTACCCCCATCCCCTCCCTATATGGAGGGGCTCAACTGAAAATTGCGGATACCGCCAATTTTCAGACTTTTCAGCGGTAAAATCGGACATCAAAGTCCGATTTTGTTTTTTGTCGGCTTGCGCAAGGTCGTTGGCGCGTGAAGTCGTGATGACGTAATATCGAAATCGCGTAATCTTTGTGGTATTCTCATTCCACACTCCACACTCCACATTCCACAAATCACTCCTCACTCCTCGGAAAGGATTCTCTGATAGCACTCGCGGCAAAGGGGTTCGTATTCCTGCGTCTCGCCCAGCAGTACGCGCTTGTCGTTCTGGACCAGTCGGTGACTGACGTATGCCAGGGCACCACACTTCACACAGATGGCGTGCACCTTGGTTACCTCATCGGCGATGGCACATAATCCAGGCATCGGACCGAAGGGCACTCCTTTGTAGTCCATGTCGAGTCCTGCCACGATGACACGCACCCCGCGGTTTGCCAGCTGGTTGCACACATCCACCAGTCCGTCGTCCAGAAACTGCGCCTCATCTATACCGATAACATCATTATCGCCTGCCAGCAGCAGGATGCTCGATGAGGCACTGATGGGTGTGCTGGGGATGCTGTTCTGGTCGTGACTCACCACATCGTTGTCGCTATAGCGAGTGTCGATAGCGGGCTTGAAGATCTCCACCTGTTGCTTGGCGAACTTCGCCCGTTTCAGACGGCGGATCAGTTCCTCGGTCTTCCCTGAGAACATGGAGCCGCAGATTACCTCGATGCGACCCTGTTGACGCTTTTCACCTGTGAATGCTGTTGTCATCATGGGGACAAAGATACGATTAAGTGAGGGAAATACAAAATAAATAACGATTTATTTTTATTTCCGAGTGGAAGTATCTTCGACGAAGTCAAAGATACAACAATAATTTATAATTATGTTTAAATTCTTACATAAATCATCGTTCTTGGTGCTGATTTCTCAATATTTTTGTAATTTTGCCGACTGAATGGGCATGTTATATGTGGTTCCCACCCCTGTGGGCAATATGGAGGATATGACCTTCAGGGCCATCAGGATCCTGAAAGAGGCCGATCTGATTCTGGCGGAAGATACCCGTACGTCGGGGATTCTGCTGAAGCACTATGAGATCAAGAACCAGCTGATGTCGCATCATAAGTTCAACGAACATGGTACGACGGCCGGAATCGTAGAGCGCTTGAAGGCAGGAGCCACTATTGCACTGATCAGCGATGCTGGTACACCGGGAATCAGCGACCCAGGTTTCTACTTGGTTCGTGAGGCGGTGGCCGCAGGACAAGAGGTGCAATGCCTGCCAGGTGCCACGGCTTTCGTGCCCGCACTGGTGTCCAGCGGATTGCCCGACGACCGGTTCTGCTTTGAGGGCTTCCTGCCGCAGAAGAAAGGTCGTAAGACACGTCTGGAGAATCTTCGCGATGAGGAGCGTACGATGGTGTTCTATGAATCGCCCTACAGGGTGGTGAAGACGCTGAAGCAGTTTGCCGAGGTGTTCGGTGAGGACCGAAAGGTGTGCTGCTGTCGCGAAATCAGTAAGGTACACGAGGAGTGTGTGCGTGGTACGATGACCGAGGTGATTGCCCATTTCACGGAGAAGGAGCCGAAAGGCGAGTTCGTAATCGTGGTAGCAGGAAAAGTCGAGGAAGGACGAAGGAGGAATGAGGAACGAGAATAAATAACGTTTTAAACAAATAGAATATGAAGAAAATGTTGGTTGCAGCGCTTGGCCTGATGGCTATCGTTGCTTGTACAAATGACAAGCCGGCTCCGATTTTGCCGGACGGCGGTCAGAACGATTCCCTTCAGCGCATTATTGAGCAGAAGGACAATGAGATCAACGACATGATGGGTACGCTGAACGAGATCCAGGAAGGTTTCCGCGAGATCAATGAGGCCGAGAACCGTGTCAATGTGGTGAAAGATGGTGAGCGCGCTAACAAGGCACAGCAGATCCGCGAGAACATCCAGTTCATCTCACAGCGCATGGCTCAGAACCGTGAGCTGATCAAGAAACTGCAGCAGCAGATGCGTGAGAGCACTGTAAAGGGTAATGAGTTCCAGAAGACCATCATCAACCTGACCAAGCAGCTGGAGCAGAGTAATGAGACCTTGCAGCAGTTGCGTGCAGAGTTGGATGCTAAGGATATCCATATCTCTGAGCTCGACGAGACCATCGCTAATCAGAACACCGACATCAAGAACCTGAAGACCGAGAGCGAGCAGAAGACCGAAACCATTAATACGCAGGACAAGCAGCTGAATACCGCTTGGTTCGTGTTCGGTACGAAGAGCGAGCTGAAGGAGCAGGGCATCTTGAAGGATGGTAAGGTGCTGCAGGGTAACTTCAACAAGAACTACTTCACGAAGATCGATATCCGTGTTGACAAGGAGATCAAACTGTACTCTAAGTCGGCTAAACTGCTGACCATGCACCCCTCAAGCAGCTATACGCTGACACAGGATGCTAACAAGCAGTATATCCTGAAGATCAACAACCCGCAGCTCTTCTGGAGCACCAGCAAGTATCTGGTGGTACTGGTTAAGTAATTTGAAAATTGAAAGTTGAAAATTAAATAAAGGTGCGCCAAGGATTTGATACCCTTGGCGCACTTTTTTTATCTCTTTTCCTGAAAGAATTCCTGCATCAGTTTCCGACACTCATCTTCCAACACACCACTCAGCACCGTGGCCTTGGGATGCAGGGCTTGCGGAGCATACTGGTGATACCCCCTCTTCTCATCCTCGCAGCCATAGACAATACGACGGATCTGTGCCCAGCCGATAGCGCCGGCGCACATCACGCAGGGCTCCACGGTGACATACAGGGTGCAGTCGGTAAGGTATTTCCCGCCAAGGGCATTGGCGGCAGCAGTAATAACCTGCATCTCCGCATGGGCAGTAACATCGGTGAGTGTCTCGGTGAGGTTATGACCACGGGCAATGATGCGGTCCTTGCACACCACGACAGCTCCCACGGGAATCTCACCCTCGTCAAACGCCTTACGTGCCTCGTCGAGTGCCCGCTGCATATAGAACTCGTCTTTCTTCTGTTGTTCTTCGGTCTTCGTCATTCCATTCTGTTTTGTCTGCAAAAATACACTTTTTTCTCTAAAAAATCAAATGATGCTTGGAGAAGAGAAAAAAAAAGCGTACCTTTGACTCCGACGAAGTGATGATAAAGTCTGCTAAGATATGGTTAAGACCATTCATGTCAAAGAGACCGATTCTACCAACAACTGGCTGAAGAGTTATCAGTCGGAGGCGGGTGAGGATATGACAGTCGTGACAACCGACTATCAGTCGGCTGGTCGTGGCTGTGGTTCCAACCAGTGGGAGAGCGAGGCAGGAAAGAACCTCATGTTCAGCATCCTTCTCCACCCGAAGGTGTCCGCCAAGGATCAGTTCATCCTCTCTATGGCCAATGCCCTTGCGCTGAAAGATGTGCTTGATAGTTATACCGACGGTATCAAGATCAAGTGGCCGAACGATATCTATTGGAACGACAAGAAGATTGGCGGTACACTGATAGAGACCTCACTGCAAGGAGCAGAAATCAAGGACTTCATCATCGGCACGGGTATCAACGTGAACCAGCAGGAGTTCCATAGCGATGCGCCGAATCCGGTGTCGCTGCTACAGATTATCGGTTGTGAAACCAACCGAGAGGAGATGCTGGAGAAGATCGTGGCCCGGTGGGAATATTATTATAATAAGGTAGAGACAGGCGACTGGCATTCCATTCGGTCGAAATACCGTTCGGCACTCTATCGCCGCGGAGAGGTACACGACTACCGTTTTCCCGACGGAACCATGGAACGAATGACATTGGTGGATGTAACCGATGACGGTCATCTATTGCTGCTCTGCGGACGGGAGCTGCTTAGCTTCGCCTTTAAGGAAATTCAGTTTACATTGAACTTTGAACTTTGAACTTTGAACTTGAAACTTTGAACTATAATAATATGGCAAGATTTAAAAGGATATTGTTGAAACTCAGTGGCGAGAGTCTCGCCGCTGGTGGTAAGACGGGTATCGACCCGCAGCGTTTGTCTGAGTATGCTCAGCAAATCAAAGAGGTGCACGAGATGGGTGTGCAGATTGGTATTGTGATTGGCGGTGGTAATATCTTCCGCGGATTAGCAGGTGCCCAGAAAGGATTCGACCGTGTGAAAGGCGACCAGATGGGTATGATGGCTACGGTGATTAACTCGTTGGCACTGAGCAGTGCCCTGGATGCAGCAGGCGTGAAGAACAAGGTACTCACGGCTATCCGTATGGAGCCCGTGGGAGAGTTCTACAGTAAGTGGAAGGCCATCGACGCCATGAACGATGGCTATGTATGTATCTTCTCGGCTGGAACGGGTTCTCCTTATTTCACCACCGATACAGGTTCATCACTGCGCGGTGTGGAGATCGAGGCCGATGTGATGCTGAAGGGAACGCGTGTGGATGGTATCTATACGGCTGACCCCGAAAAGGATCCTACTGCCACGAAGTTCACCGATATCACCTACGAGGAAGTGCTGGCAAGGAACCTGAAGGTAATGGACCTCTCGGCTGTCGTGATGTGTAACGACAACCATCTGCCCATCTATGTCTTTAACATGGATGTGGTGGGTAACTTAAAGAAGGTAATGGATGGTGAGGAGATAGGAACGCTGGTACACAGCTAATCCTCCTCGTATTCCACATATTCCCCCTCGTCATCCGCAATGATCTTGCGGTTGGCGGTTTGCGGATCACGCGTGTCGGTAATCACTTGACCGTCACGCGTGGTTTTGTTGTTAAACGGACTCTGTTGTTCCTTCTTTCCCGTGAACTGCTTGCGTATGCGGTTTATAACTCCGACCACACCCAGTAGGAGAAAGACGAAGAGAAAGAGTCCTGCCAGCAGGATGATGAGTAGGAACTTAATGATAAACATGGTTGCTGGAGAGGGATGGGTTACGACTTACGTGCGGTGAAGGCCGAAAGGAAGATGTACCAGGCGATGACCAAGGCAATTCCTTTCACACGGAACAGCAGCAGAAGGATGGCTGAGGTGATGAGGAACAGGTATCTAACCTCATTTCCCTTCCATCCCCATTGCTTGAACTTCAGGGCAAACATCGGGATCTCGCTGACCAGCAGATAGCAGCTGATCAATACCATGACCAACAGGGCAGGCATGTAAGCAGGAGATGACTCCAGCATATGCCCCGCACCGACGAGCAGCGAACCCCAGAACAAAGCGTTGGCAGGGGTGGGCAGACCGATGAAAGAGGTGGTCTGACGCTCATCGAGGTTGAATTTGGCCAGTCGTAAGGCAGAAAAGGCTGCCATGACGAAGGCGATATAAGGCAGGTACGGACGCAATGGCTCCAGCATGGCGGGGTAGTTCATGATGGTCAGCTCATGATATACCATGGCAGCAGGGGCTACACCGAAGGTAACATCGTCAGCCAGCGAATCCAGTTCCTTACCGATAGATGACGAGACATGCAGCAAACGGGCTGTCATACCGTCGAAGAAATCAAAGAGTGCACCTATGACAATCCATAGCAGAGCCATGGGAAGGTTGCCATAGAGAGCGAATGTCACGGCAATGCATCCTGAAATCAGGTTGCAGCAGGTAATCATATTGGGAATATGTTTTTTCATACTTTGAACTTTGAACTTTGAACTTTGAGCTTTGAATTTTGAACTTTGAACTTAGTTCAAGTCTTAACTCCGTTGACTTCAATTCTTCAATTTTTCAATCCTTCAATCCTTCAATTTTGCAATCACGGTCTGATCGCCTGTGGTGCTCTGTCCCATCTTCACGCACACCTCAGTACCCAGCGGCAGGTAAACATCCACGCGGGAACCGAACTTGATGAAACCCAGGTGCTCGTCGATATAGCAGTCCTCACCATCCTTGGCATAGGTAACGATACGGCGTGCCACGGCACCGGCAATCTGTCGGCAGAGGATTTCACGACCGTCATCCGTCTCCAGCATGATGTCGGCATGTTCATTCTCTTCACTCGCCTTGGGCAGCCAAGCCTTGTGGTAGTTACCGTTCTGGTGGTGAACGAACTTCACCCTTCCGTCAACAGGGAACCAGTTGGCGTGTACGTTGAATAAACTCATGAAGATACTGATCATCAATCGCTTGTCGTGGAAATACTCATCTTCCACTACTTCCTCGATAACCACTACACGACCATCAGCCGGGGCTACCACAATATTCTCAGTTTCGCCCGGGTAATAGCGGATGGGGCAGCGGAAGAAATTCACGAGGACTAAATAGGCAGCAATAGCAAGACAGGCAAAAGCCTTGAAGAAGAAACTGTTGCCTCCGACATGCCATAATAGTGCACCTACAGCCACTAAGCCGATGCCTACATAAAGCAACGTATTAGTGCCTTCGCGATGCAGTCTGATATTCTTGATTCTCTTGATTCTTTTTATTTTCTCACCCATAGTAGTCTGTGGTGCCTCTAACCGTGTGCAAAGGTAATAATTTTTTTTCATTCAGACAATAATAATACCGTTTAGATTTTTTGTTCACGATTATTTTCATTATCTTTGGCTTCGCCGAAGGTACTTTCTCTCGACAATAAAAATAAACTCATATTTATTTTGTATTGTGCTCGCTTATGCGTATCTTTGTAGCTCAAAATAAGGAAAGGGAAATGGAAGATTTCGTACATCTGCACGTACATACCTATTATTCAATACTTGATGGACAATCGAGCATCAATCGTCTTGTGGACAAGGCGGTGGCCAACGGCATGCGTGGCATGGCCATTACCGATCATGGTGATATGTTCGGTATCAAGGAGTTCTTCGACTATTGTAATAAGGTGAACGGCAAACGAAAGGAAGAAGGGAAGGAGCCGTTCAAGCCCATCTTCGGCTGTGAGATGTACGTAGCCAAGAACGGAGATAAGTCGCGCCGTACTGACAAGTCGGACATCGGAGGCTATCACCTCATCGTACTCGCCAAGAACTACAAGGGTTACAAGAACCTGATCAAGCTGGTGAGCAGATCGTGGGTGGATGGCTTCTATATGCGACCGCGAACCGACCGTGCTGATCTGGAGCAGTTCCATGAAGGACTGATTGTTTGCTCCGCCTGTATAGCCGGTGAGGTGCCCGCCAAGATTCTGAATGGAGATATCGCAGGAGCCCGTGAGGCCATTGAGTGGCACCAGCGGGTATTCGGGGATGACTACTATCTGGAGCTGCAGCGCCATGAGGTAAAGGATCCACATATCAGGGCGAACCGCGAAACATTCCCCATGCAGCAGAAGGCCAACAGGGTTCTGATAGAACTGGCCCGTGAATATGGTATCAAGCTGGTATGTACCAATGATGCGCATTTCGTGGATCAGGAAAATGCTGAGGCTCATGATCATCTGCTCTGCCTGTCAACAGGTAAGGATCTTGACGACCCTACCCGTATGCTTTACTCCAAGCAGGAGTGGTTCAAGACCAAGGAAGAGATGTGGGAGGTGTTCCAGGATGTGCCGGAAGCGATGGCCAATACCGTG
The DNA here is from genome assembly GCA_900314935.1 of uncultured Prevotella sp. Lineage (GTDB taxonomy): Bacteria > Bacteroidota > Bacteroidia > Bacteroidales > Bacteroidaceae > Prevotella. The sequence continues at coordinate 11,507 of OMXE01000033.1, read as the reverse complement.
GAGATTCTCGACAAGGTGGAGATGTACAACATCGACCATGCGCCGATTATGCCGTTCTTCCCCATTCCAGAGGAATTCGGTACGGAAGAGGAATACCGGAAAAGAATCACTCCCGAGGAGCTGTTCAAGGAGTTTACCAGTGATGAGAACGGGGAGAACCCGTTGTCAAAAGAGGAGGGGGAGAAGAAAATCAAGAAACTGGGCGGTATAGACAAGCTGTACCGCATAAAGTTCGAAGCCGACTATCTGGCGAAGCTGGCCTACGACGGAGCAAAGGTACGTTATGGAGAGCTGACGCAGGAGGTGGACGACCGTATCCGCTTCGAGCTGCATATCATGAAGACCATGGGTTTCCCCGGCTACTTCCTTATCGTGCAGGACTTCATCAATTCTGCCCAGAAAGAACTGGGTGTGATGGTGGGTCCCGGACGTGGTTCTGCCGCCGGTAGTGTGGTAGCTTATTGTCTGGGTATCACGAAGATCGATCCGATCAAGTACGACCTGCTGTTCGAGCGTTTCCTGAATCCCGACCGTATCTCACTCCCTGATATCGATACCGACTTCGACGATGATGGTCGAGGTAGGGTACTGGAATGGGTGGAGGATAAATATGGACACGACAAGTGTGCACATATCATCACCTATGGTACGATGGCCACCAAGAACTCCATCAAGGATGTGGCGCGTGTGGAGAAAGTACCGCTGGATGTGGTGAACCATCTGTGTAAGCAGATTCCTGACCGTTTGCCCGATGGTCTGAAGATGAATCTCCCCAATGCGATCAAATGCGTACCCGAACTCCGCGATGCCGAGGTGTCTGACGATGAACGACTGCGCAACACCATTATGTATGCCAAGATGCTGGAGGGTACGGTGCGCGGTACGGGTATTCATGCCTGCGGTTTCATCATCTGTCGTGACCCCATCAGCGACTGGGTGCCGGTATCGGTGGCAGAGGATAAAACGGATCCGGGACATAAGCTGCGGTGTACACAATACGACGGACATGTCATTGAGTCGACAGGACTGATCAAGATGGACTTCCTCGGACTGAAGACGCTATCGATTCTCAAGACTGCCGTGGAGAATGTCAGACTGTCAACAGGAGATGTGATCGACCTGGATACCATTCCTATTGATGACGACCTGACATACGAGCTGTACAGACAGGGACGTACGGTGGGTACGTTCCAGTTTGAATCGGCTGGTATGCAGAAATACCTGAGGGAACTGCAGCCAACGGTCTTTGAGGACCTGATCGCTATGAATGCCCTCTACCGTCCTGGACCAATGGACTACATCCCCGACTTCATTGCACGAAAGAAGGATCCTTCGAAGATCAAATACGATATCCCGTGCATGGAGAAATACCTTAAGGATACCTATGGTATCACGGTGTATCAGGAGCAGGTGATGCTCCTCTCCCGACAACTGGCAAACTTCACTCGCGGACAGTCTGACTCTCTGCGTAAGGCCATGGGAAAGAAGAAGATCGCTGAGATGGAGAAGCTGGAGGTGCTGTTCTACGAGGGAGGACAGAAGAACGGACATGATAAGGCGGTGCTGAACAAAATCTGGGAGGACTGGAAGAAGTTCGCGTCGTATGCTTTCAATAAGAGTCATGCAACCTGCTACTCCTGGGTGGCCTATCAGACGGCTTACCTGAAAGCCCATTATCCTGCTGAGTATATGGCAGCAGTGATGAGTAGGAACCTGGAGAATATAACGGAAGTGACGAAGCTCATGGATGAGTGCCGGGCCATGGGTATTCGCACCCTCGGACCTGATGTCAACGAGAGTCGTCTGGAATTCAGTGTGAACAGTCATGGTGAGATCCGTTTCGGACTGGCTGCCATCAAGGGCATGGGTGTTTCAGCTGCCAATGCCATTATCGATGAGCGTGAGAAGAACGGTCCGTACAAGTCGATCTATGATGTGTATCAACGGGTGAGCTTCTCCAACTGCAACAGGAAATGCTTCGAGAGTATGGCCCTGAGTGGCGGCTTCGACAGCTTCGGACTGAAACGCGAACAGTATTTTGCCACGAACAGCAAAGGGGATGTGTTCCTCGACTCCCTCTTCCGCTATGGCTCAGCCTATCAGAGTGAGCAGCAGATGAACCAGAACTCACTCTTCGGGGGGATGGATGCCGTGGAACTGGCTACACCGCCTGCCCCTGCGGCAGAGCAGTGGAGTACCATTGAACGCCTGAACAAAGAACGTGAGCTGGTGGGAATCTACATCTCTGCCCATCCGCTGGATGAATTCTCTGTGGTGCTGAACGGTTTGTGTAACACGCATTGTGATGAACTCGATGACAAGGCTGAATTGTCTAAGAAAGAAGAGATCCTCGTGGGAGGTATTGTCACCGGGGTGAAAGAACGCTACGGCAAGAACGGGAAGAAGTTTGGTATCGTTACCATCGAGGACTTTGAGAGCAGCGGTGAGCTGGCGGTCTTCGGTGAAGAGTGGGGACGCTGGCAGGGAATGCTGAAAGAAGGCTGTACCATCTTCATTAAGGCGAAGTGTACCCCAGGGAAGTTCAACAGCAACTACTACAATTTCCAGATCAGTGATATACAGTATCTGCAGACCGTGAAGGAACAGAGAATTGAGAAGATTACAATCACTATCGACTCTGATTCCTTGGATGACACCCTCGTGACCGACCTGGCCACGTTGATTGAAGACAGTCCGGGGAATACGCAGCTCTATATCCAGATCCTCGATACGGAGACCAAAAGACCGATTACCTTGCGCAGTAGGAACCGTTCAATCAATATCCAACGTGACTTGATTAACTTCATCCATTCAAACGAAGGGATGAGCTACAAGATCAATTAGTAGATGGGAATGGTCTGTCGGGCAGTGGCATGGTTTTTGTTAGTAAACTCATTATTAACCAAATAAACTTATAAACAATGGAAGTTACAATTACTACCGAGAACTTAGAGACTTTGAAAAACGGTGATCTGCCGTTAGTAGTCGATTTCTGGGCAACATGGTGCGGTCCTTGCCGCATGATCGGTCCTATCATCGCTGAACTGGCCAAGGAGTACGATGGACGTATCGTCGTTGGCAAGTGCGATGTGGAAGAGAATGATGATATCGCCATGGAGTTCGGTATCCGCAATATCCCCACCATCCTGTTCTTCAAGAACGGTGAGGTAGTGGATAAGATGGTTGGAGCCGCCGCCAAGGCTAAGATTCAGGAGAAGTTCGAAGCGTTACTGTAATACGATAGACGTACGGTAACAGTTAAGGATTAGAAACGGACGATGCGTGAACCATTGTCCGTTTCTTCTATTTCTACCCTTATGGCATCCTCTGGCAGAAGCTCCTCGATAAGCTCCGGCCACTCAATGAAACACAGGTTCCCGCTGTCGATGTAATCGTCGAAGCCAATATCGTAGGCTTCTTCCAACCGTTTGATGCGGTAGAAGTCGAAGTGATAGATACATTGAACTTTGAACTTTGAACTTTGAACTTTATCAATGCTATATTCGTTGACGATGGCGAAGGTGGGGGAGGTGACTTCGTCTTCCACACCTAATTCCTGACAGACAGCCTTGATGAATGTTGTCTTGCCGGCTCCCATCTTTCCATAGAAGGCATAGACAGTGCTGTCGGGCATATTTTGTATGAATGCGCGTGCCGCTTCGCGGATGTGCTGTGGGTCTTGTATGATGATTTCCATTTTAGTACATTAAACATTGAACATTAAACATTAAACATTAAACATTAATCTTCATGATTACTGTTGACTATTTCCTTCCTTTCATCATGACAACGGGGATGATCATCTCTTCCATGGAGATGCCGCCGTGCTGGAAGGTGTCTTTGTAATAGCTTACGTAATAATTATAGTTGTTCGGATAGGCAAAGAAGGTGTTGCCTGTGGCGAACACATAGCTGGTTGACAGGTTTGGAGCGGGCAGGAAGGCCTGCTGCGGATCCTTGATGACGAACACCTCCTTGGGATTGTAGTTCAGGTTCTTCCCTAACTTGTAGCGAAGGTTTGTGTTCGTGTTACGGTCGCCGATAATCTTCACGGGCTTGTCGGCACGAATGCTACCATGATCAGTAGTGATGATGACGGTATAATCGTCCTGAGCCAGTTGCTTGAAGAGGTCGGCCAATACACTATGTCGGAACCAGCTGAGGGTGATGCTGCGGAACGCGCTTTCGTTGTTGGCCAGCTCACGCACCATCTTCGATTCGGTGCGGGCATGACTGAGCATGTCGATGAAGTTCACAACAAGTACGTTCAGGTCGTTGACATGCAGGTTATTGAACTGCTGCAGGAATCGGTCGCCAGCAACGGAATCATTGATCTTGTGGTACGAGAACGAGTTCTTCCGACGGTAACGGTCGAGCTGTGTCTGAATGAGCGGACCTTCATTGAGGTTCTTCCCCTCTTCTTCATCCTCATCCACCCATAAGTCGGGAAAGAGTTCGGCAATCTTGTTGGGCATCAGTCCGCTGAAGATGGCGTTACGGGCATATTGCGTAGCAGTGGGCAAGATGCTCATATACAGATGTTCCTCGATGTCGAACTGGTCGCCAATCTCTTGTGAGAGGATGCGCCACTGGTCGTAACGGAAGTTGTCGATGACAATCAAGAACACTTTCTCTCCCTTGTCAAGACGAGGGAAGATATAGGTCTTGAAGAGATCGGGCGAGATGATAGGAGCCTGAGAGGTCTGCTGTTTCCCTCTTTTCTCCATCCATTCCATGTAGTTCTTCTTGACGAACTTCGTGAAGCCGTTGTTTGCTTCTTCCTTCTGCATGCGAAGCATCTCGGTCATACTACTGTCGGTACTGCTCAGTTCCAGTTCCCAGCGCACGAGTTTCTTGTAGATCTCTGTCCAGTCGTTCCATGAGTTGCAGTTGTCTATCTGCATGGAGATATCCATGAAGCTCTGCTGATAGCCACTTTGGGTAATCTCAGTCTCGATTTCTTTGCGATGGATATTCTTCTTCAGCGTTAGAAGAATCTGGTTAGGATTCACGGGTTTGATGAGATAGTCGGCAATCTTTGATCCGATGGCCTGGTCCATGATGTTCTCCTCTTCGCTTTTGGTGACCATCACCACAGGCGTGGCAGGTTGGATCTCTTTGATGACCTGCAGCGTTTGGAGTCCGCTGATACCAGGCATCATCTCATCCAGCAGAATCAGATCGAATGTCTTTTGCCGACACAGATCGATGGCATCTGTGCCGTTACTGACCGTCACCACCTCATAGCCTTTCTTCTCCAAGAAGAAGATATGTGCTTTCAGGAGCTCAATCTCATCATCAACCCATAATAGTAATCCGTTCGTCATATCGCGTTCTCTTGAAGGTTGTTCATTTAGAATCCATCCAACTCGTAATACTCGTCCTCGATATCAATCACGGTCCCGCTTGGAGTGGGAGTTTCGGTAGGATCATCAGTAATCTCGAAGACGGGTTCATCGGTGGGCGTTGTGGGCTTAATGGGCTCACTGGGCTCACTGGGGATTTCTATGATATCACTGGGAACTTCCGTGTTGTTGCTAGGAACCTCTATGATATCACTAGGGATTTCTATACCCACTTCGGGTTGTGTGGGTTCCTCAACAGGAATCTCTATACCCACTTCGGGTTGTGCGGGTTCCTCCGCTGGAATCTCATTGCTTTCGCTTGGAATCTCCAGTTCTGTAGATGGGGTGGGTTCAATACCTAAGTCGATGAGCGTATTATTATCCAATACGCCACCGTTGAGAATCTCTTCCTGTTCCTGTGTGGCAGATGAGGCCGGTTCAGGTTCGACTGGCAGATCAGCCGGTTCCGTGAGCAGTTGCACCGTACTGATCTTCAGCGGTACGAAATGCTCTTCGTAGAACTCGTCGTAGTCGTTATAGCTATAGTGTGTACCGAGCAGCTCAAGGTTCGGCTCACTGATAAGAATCATGCGCGCCTTCCTGAGCAGTCGTGTTACCGCCTCGTTTTTATACAGCTGACGAGCATATTGCCATGCCTCGTCATAGTTCAGGAACCCGCTGATCCGCATCCTGTGCAGTCCGTCAATATCTTCCACTTCAATATCGAAGTTGCGCACCATGAAACTGGTGAAGTTAAAGCGGGCCATCTCATAGAGCAGCTGGTTCTCGTTAACGGAATCAGGCTCGTAGGCCATCATGAAGACGAAGCGGTCGTTACGCTCCGCTGTGAATACCCTTGCAGCGATAGAGTCGCTGTCTTGCAGCACCTCCGACCGTCTGGTCCACACATCACCCATATCGAACTTCCCTCCATGGAGTCGTCTGCCCGCATTGACACCATTGATGATCATACCCGCCAAGGCACTCACATCGCTTTGCGGGTAATCTTTTACCACCGTCTGCATATCCTCCACGCAGCCCTTGCCGTCACCATCGTTCAGCTTCGCCAGTCCACCGATAAAGATGAACTTATCCCGATGGTCTCCAATGGGGAACCGTTGGGCAGAGAGGATGGTATTTGTTTTCACCTCCGTCAGACGTCCCGCCTTGAAGGCCGCATAGGTAGCGGCGTAGAGTGAGTCCTCGATATGCGCTCCGAAGCGGGCGTTCTCCTCGAAGTACGGATCATTGAGTAAGGTGGTCCACTGACTCTCCGGATAGTGTTCTTTCAGTTGGTCGAGATAGCTGTCGGCTATCTGTGGTTGCAACTTCCGCTGATAGAGCAGCCACAGGTGATAGAACACATCATCCATGTGCTCAAAATCAGGATACTGATCAGTCAGACGGCGCAGCTGTTTCTCACTCAGATGCAGGTTGTCGAGTTTATCCTTGAAGATGACACCGCTATGATAGAGGGCATCCTTGATGATCATGTTACTCTCTTCCACCTGCTCTTCGGTGAAAGGAATCTGCGCCAGGTAATATTCCCGTTTATGCGGATCGTTCTGTACACTGTCTGTCGCCTGCGCTAAGGAGTCGGCTACCATTTCTGCCGCTTCTAATGAATCCCGCTGTTCGTCAGTCAGGTTGGCAAGATCCGCAGGACCCGCCACGACGGTTTTGTTTACACGCTGCCAGTCATCTACGTTCTCACGCTTTCCCCAGGTTCTCTGGAAGTTACTCTTACCCTGGTTCACGGCCGTAGGATTATAGAAATACCAGACACTGTTGCCTTGCTGTTGCTGCTGAGGCTGTCGGGCAGGCGTAGGCCCGTCGTTGGGGATGATATCATCAAAGTTCTCACCTCCTTGCTCATGTTTTCTCGCCTCCTCTTCAGCTTGTCGGTTACGTTCTTCCTTTTCCTTCTTCTTCAGTGCTTCAATCACGCGGTCGATGGCCGCATTACGGTCATCCTCACTCATCTTGGCCAGCGCCTGCAGCGAGTCTTGCAGATGGATGGCCTCGGTATGTGGTACCAGTTCGTCGAGGACCTTCGAACGATTGGACAGCTGCTCATAGTCATCACGATCCTTATCAAGCAGACCGATAGCCTCGCCATAGCAACGACGTGCATCACTAAAGTTCTCACGAGCCCAGTAGAGGTCGCCTAAGTGCAGCAGCAGTACACCTTTCTCGATACCTGCGCGAGTGGCTTTCTCATTACCCTTCTCGTAGGCCTCGATGGCTTTCAGCGTGTCGCGTTTCGACAGATAGATATTACCGATAGCATAATAAACCTGGTCGAGATAGTCCTTGTTCTTGTCGGAAGCCGCCATACGCTTCAGTCTGCTGATCATCTGCTTATCCTTCGTACCAGCCATCACCTCGGTCATGGCAATGCGGGCATTGAATTCCAACTCGTAGGGAGGACTCTGACGGATGACGTGGCGGAAAGCCTGATAGGCGTTGTCGCGATGACCCAGTGCCGCTTCTATCTGACCTAGCAGATACCACTCGCGCGCTTTCTGCTTCTTCCGCATCTCATGTTTGATGACCTTTTTCAGATAGGGAATCGCCTCCTCGTAACGTCCTGTATGGATATAGTAGTCGGCAAAGGTATAGTCCCATTCCTTCACGGCCCGCCAGTCGAGCGAGTCACGTTTCATCTTATTGATCACGTCCTCAGCATCGTAGATCCAGTCCTGCTCGATATAGCACTTAGCCAGCCAAGCCCGGGCTTTTCCGTAGATGGCAGGCTGCGTCTGGTACAGTCTGCTCATATAGGCAAACGTGGAAGCCGCCTCATCGAAGGCTCCTTGATGGAACTGCGATCTTCCCATGAGCATCCATGCTTTCCACAGGAAGGGGTTGTATTCGCTACGGTTGAGCCATTCGATGTCGCGTTCAGTCTTCTTTCGGTTCTTGGTCCATTCGGGTCGCCGTGTAATACTGTGGCGCTTGATGGCTTTCTGACTCTTCTCGATGGCTTTGTTGAAGTTGCCCTTACCGATTTCCTTACTGTTCTTGTTGCTCACAGGGTAGAGGGGAATCATCTCCGTGAAATTGTCACGATGACCATTCTCCTTTTCCAAGGAAGCATCGATATAGGCTTGCGAACCATTAAAATAGGTGTTGTATTTGGCGTTGAAGGAATGCCACCAACGCGACTGCGCCGTGTTCTTATCGTTGGAGCAGGAGGCAAGAAGCAGGAGGCAAGAAGCAAGAAGCAAGAGAAAGGAGATATGACGATCATGCGAAGCCCGCCGCAGCGTGCCCCGAACGTTTTCGTTAAGCCACATATCCTTATATTTCATTCCCTACCTTTAATCTTCTATTGTATTCTCACTCCACAATCCTTATTCCACACTCCTCGAAACGAGCTCTTCACTCAGCATGATTGTCTCATCTTTTATTTGGTTAGGCAATTCAATACCTCTGAGTACCAGACTGCGGATCCAGTCCTTCACTTCTTCCTGGCGCATGGAATAGAGAATCTCGCGGAACTGCTCTGCCTCCTCGTCTGAGTAGTCGTCTGCGGTTCTGCCTTTGAACGCATCCAACTCCTCGTCATCGAAATACTCGATGTCGCGGATAGCAGCTTCCATCATGCATTCCTGTTCGCATTTCTCGTTGTCGCCGTTGCATGTGGAACAATCGTTCCCATATATCACAACGTCTCCGCCCCCTTCTTTATTGTGTGAGAGTAGGGCTATGATGGCGGAAAAAACGCCCAGAGCCACTAATGCGAGCAGAAGATAGGTCATAAATGGTATTCGTTTAGGAATTGTCGGGGGTTTCTTCGATGGTGAATCCCACTGAGCGGATGTCGTCCCAGTACTTGGGGTATGACTTGCTCACCACCTCAGGATTGTTCATTTTCAGTCCGGGAATCTTGATGCATACAGGGGCAAACGACATGGCCATGCGATGGTCTTCGTAGGTGTCGATGGCCTCCAGCGAGGCTTCACAACGTTCCCCGTCCCATAGCAGTTCTTCTCCGTTGATATCGCGGATTACATATCCCAGTTTCTTCATCTCTTTCTGCAAGGCTGCCATACGGTCGGTCTCCTTGATCTTCAATGAGGAAAGTCCTTTGAAGTGGAAGGGAATGCCCATCACGGCACAGCACACCACGAACGTCTGTGCCAGGTCGGGCTGGTTGATGAAGTCATAATCAAGACGGGGCAGTCGTGTGCGAACCTTCTTCAGTGTCACCGTGGTCATCACTCCAGGTTCGGTATTCTCGAATGAAGTCTTTACACCAAGCATCGAGAACAGATAGCGCACCACTGAGTCGCCTTGTCTGGATCCGTCGGTCAATCCCGTCAGTCTGATCTCGTTGTCAAAATCGTCACTCAGCGCCATGATCTCATACCAATAGCTCGAGGCACTCCAGTCGTTTTCAATCACATACTCTTTCTGCTGGTACTCCTGATGAGGCGCATAGATGGTATTGTAATCTGTCCATTCGATCTTCAAACCATAGTCGTGCATGGTATGCATGGTCAGATCGATATACGGGCGTGAGATGATATTCCCTGTGAGCTTCAGTTCCAGTCCGTTCTTCAGGGCAGGACCGATCATCAGCAGGGCCGAGATATACTGCGAACTCACGTCACCGGGAATCTCTATAGTGCCTCCTTCCAGGGCATGACCTGTAACGCGCAGCGGAGGGAATCCCTCTTCGCCCAGGTATTTAATCTCTGCTCCCAAGTAGGAGAGAGCATCCACCAACACCTTAATAGGACGATGTTTCATACGTTCGGTACCGGTAAGCGTATGACTGCTGCCTGGTGTCACACTTAGATAGGCCGTCAGGAAGCGCATCGCTGTTCCTGCTGCCTTGATGTCAATCACATCGGGCCAGTCACGCAGTGCTCTTACGATGACTTCCGTGTCATCGCAGTCGCTCAGGTTCTGTGGAAGGGAATGACCGCCAGAGAGGGCATGCAGAATCAGTGCGCGGTTACTGATGCTTTTAGAGGCTGGCAGTTTTATGGTATTACCCAGATGATTGGGCGCATAAATGGCATATTGCATGAATGTTTTCTGTTTTTCCTGCAAATGTACGAATTTATTCCGTAATAACAACATCAATCAAGAAAAAATACTAACTATTGTCAAAACTTAAAACTTCTTTTGTTTTTTCTGCTCATAAATTTGCATATATCGACGAAAAGCACTAACTTTGCACCCGCAAAACGCAAGGATCGGGATTTAGCGCAGTTGGTAGCGCACACGTCTGGGGGGCGCGAGGTCGCTGGTTCGAGTCCAGTAATCCCGACCAAAAGAAAATCCAAACCGCTGATTATCAGTAGTTTGGATTTCTTTTATGTCAAAAATTGGCGTGTTTTTGGCGTGATTTATAGGACGTTCCTTTTTTTCTACTGCTAGCAATCCTTGATTTGCAATTACTCATTATTTGGGTATTCTGTACTCCCTTTCGTTCAGCCATAATATCAATAATAAATAGCTGAAGAAACCGACAATGAAAAGAAAAGGAAGCCAAATCCTTTCCCAAACCTCATCCCATAGGCAAAGGTTGAAGGCTGTGTATATAGCATAGGCGGTGCTAATAACGGTCATTAGTACCAAAGGCCAGAAATTCCACCAAGAGAGGAAGATGCCTTTGTCAGATCCTAATTCCTTTTTGGCTTTTTTGATTCTCATGTCACATGCTTCATCAACAGACTGCAAAGTAGATTTTGCATGTTTGGTGATGGCAACCTTTATATTATCAGAAGCCTCGCCCACATTCTGAATTACTTGTTGGTAGATTAACTCTGGCAGTTTGGTCAGGACGGCTTTGTCCGTAGGAGACAGGCCAACCTTCATGTCCTTGTAACCATCCAATCGTTTCTGAATGGCTTTTTGCTCTTTCTGGATATCAGTACACCGTTCTTGCAGATTCTCAATTTGTCTCATAACACCCAGGATTTTCTCCAGGAACTCTAAACCATCACCATTACTACCAGAAGTTGGGGACATCTCGTTTTTCCGGGTACCATCTTCTGCCAGTTTCTCACTTGAAGACTGCTCGACATCATCGAACAAGTTCTTTATATCATCATATTTTTTCGACATTACATTATATATTTATACGTTTACATATTTATATTATGATCTTCCATAACCACGACGAATGACCTTGCGTGGACAGCT
>OMXE01000045.1 GCA_900314935.1 uncultured Prevotella sp. | reverse complement strand
GAGCGGCCGTAAGAAAATCAGTATGTACACCCGATGGCTGACAGTGGCAATCCTGCTGTTCCAGGCACCGGGTTACCTGATGAACCTGAAGATGCAGGCTGGAGCTGCCCTGGCAACAGGCATCTCTTGGTCTGTGTTCATGGTTCCAGCCGTTATAATCCTGTCTGCAGGAAGTATGTTCATCCTGTGGCTGGGTGAGCGCATTACGGATAAAGGTATAGGTAATGGTATCTCACTGATCATTATGATCGGTATCATCGCCCGACTGCCTCAGGCTTTCATTCAGGAGGTCAGCTCTCGTTTCACTGCCATCACAGGTGGTGGACTGGTGATGTTCCTCGTTGAGATCATCATTCTCTATGCAGTTGTTTGCGCATCTATCGTTCTGGTTCAGGGTGTCCGCAAGGTACCCGTACAGTATGCTAAGCGTCTTGTAGGTAACAAGCAGGTGGGCGGTGCCCGTCAGTATATCCCGTTGAAGCTGTTCGCTGCAAACGTGATGCCTATCATCTTTGCTCAGGCACTGATGTTCATCCCGTTGACCATCGTTCAGTATTCTGCACCCGAAAATGCAAGTTGGTTCGTGCGTACGATGCTCGATCATCACAGCTGGACCTATAATATCATCTTCGCAATACTGATCATTGCATTCACCTATTTCTACACAGCAATCACCCTCAACCCGACACAGATGGCTGAGGACATGAAGCGTAACAATGGTTTCATCCCCGGCGTTAAGCCTGGTAAGGATACCGCAGAGTATATCGATACAGTGATGTCACGTATCACGCTGCCTGGTTCACTCTTCATCGCCTTTATCGCTATCATGCCGGCGCTGGCTGGTCTGCTGAATGTACAAGATGCATTTTCTCAGTTCTTCGGTGGTACGTCACTGCTGATCCTTGTCGGTGTGGTGCTTGATACACTCGCACAGATTGAGAGTCATCTGCTGATGCGTCACTATGATGGTCTGCTCAGTTCTGGTCGTATTCACGGCCGCGGCATGGCTGCATACTAATCTTCTATGAAGATATTTCTGAAGACTGAAGATGAAATTGAGCTGATGCGCCAGGCGAACCAACTCGTTGGTCATACGCTTGGTGAATTAGCAAAACATATTAAACCTGGAGTAACGACCCTCCAGTTGGATAAGATTGCCGATGAGTTCATCAGAGATCATGGTGCAATTCCGACATTCAAGGGTTTCCCCAATCCATATGGAGGGCCGTTTCCTGCCAGTATCTGCACATCGGTCAACGATGTGGTCGTCCATGGTGTTCCCAACGATAAGACCGTCCTGAAGGAGGGTGATATTATCTCTGTAGATTGTGGGACACTTCTGAATGGTTTTAATGGCGATTCGTGCTATACTTTCTGTGTAGGCGAGGTCTCCGACGAGGTGAAGCAACTGCTGAAGACCACCAAGGAGTCTCTCTATCTGGGTATTGAGAACGCTGTAGCCGGCAAGCATCTGGGCGACATTAGCAGTGCTGTACAGGATCATTGCGAGGCACAAGGATATGGTGTCGTACGTGAACTGACCGGTCATGGTATCGGCAGGGAGATGCACGAGGATCCGCAGGTGCCAAACTATGGCCGCAGGGGAAACGGTGTCATGCTCAAAGCCAGCATGTGTATAGCCATCGAACCGATGATTACCATGGGCAATCGTGCTATCTGGCTTGACGAAGACCGTTGGACCATCCGTACGCGTGACGGTAAGCCCGCTGCTCATTTCGAGCATACGATTGCTGTCCGTAAGGGTCAAGCCGAGATTTTGTCTTCTTTTGAAGAGGTAGAAGAGTTAGAAGGTAATATTTATTAAATATATGGCAAAGCAATCCGCTATTGAGCAGGACGGAACAATCGTCGAGTCACTATCGAACGCCATGTTCCGAGTAGAACTTGAAAATGGGGTCCAGATTATTGCACATATCTCTGGTAAGATGAGAATGCACTATATCAAGATCCTCCCCGGTGACAAGGTTAAGGTTGAAATGAGCCCTTATGACCTTACAAAAGGAAGAATTGTATTCAGATACAAATAAACAAAAGGAACAATTATGAAGACAAGAGCATCGTTGAAAAAACGTACCCCCGACTGCAAGATCGTACGTCGTAAGGGTCGTCTGTTCGTTATCAACAAGAAGAACCCTAAGTACAAAATGCGTCAGGGTTAATGTTAAATAAGCATAAAATGTGCGGAGGTTTGAGAAAATCTTCGTACCTTTGCATGCTTTTTAGCAGAATTTCGAAATTTT
>OMXE01000031.1 GCA_900314935.1 uncultured Prevotella sp. | reverse complement strand
GGGCCTGTCCTCCTGACTGCAGCCGAAGATGGGTCTTCCGTTCACCTTGCTCTTCGACAGCGTCTGCTTCAGCGCAGGATGCTGACTCGGTCTTATGGCATCCAGCTCATCCAGGTTCACCAGCAGGTTGTTCGTCAGCGCCATCTCCTTGTCGAACTTGTTCGACAGGTTCAGGTGGTCGAGGTAGTACTGTCTGAGATGCGGAGGAAGGATCCTTGCCACGAACGTTGTCTTACCGCAGCCCTGGGCACCGATCAGCGTGGGTACGCACTCGTTTCCGTGGATGGTATCCATCTGCAGCCAGTGGGCCACGGCCGAGCGCAGCCAGGTGGCCAGATATCCGTGCTGCTCGCTGCTGATACCGGGTAGCCTGCCGAACAGCGCCGCCACATGGTTCTGTCCGTCCCATCGGGGCAGATGCCCGAGGAAGTCCTTTACTGGATCGAATGCGGGTACCTCCTCGGAGTTGATCAGCTCCATGATCTCCGCCTTCGGACTACCCTTCTCCATGACAGCCTCGCGCTTGGCCCTGATCACGATGCTGTTGAGAGCCGCCTGCGTGAGCGTCCTGTAAACAGGTTCTTCGGCAGGCAGTGTTGCGAACTCCACCTTCCCGCTCAGCACATTGCGGCGGAAGAGGTAATTGTCTTGTAGGAACAACTCGGTTGCGAGTGTGTTTTCCTGTGTGTTACTCATGGTGTTGCCACCCATCATTGTTGTGTCATTCATAAATGGTAATAAAAGATTAATTGTTAATAATTGTTAGTGGCGCTGACACTCCAGGTTACCCCTTCATGTTTTGCGCCTGCAAAGGTACGAAAAAAATCCGGGATGACCAAAAACCCACCCCTCATAGGGTGCAAAAATCTGTTAACAAACCACCACTTTTCTGTTAAAAAACACTGAACGCCGTAAACGCTCCCAGTGATCAAGGCAAACGCTCCCAGCGTTTGACGTTCCCACTATTGGCGTTTGAGGCGCTTTTCACCAGAAACTGCCATAGTTTCTAACGCAAACTGCCATAGTTTACTTCACCTCACTTTCTCGTAACATCGTAACATCGTTATTTCGTAATTACGTTATAACGACCACTTGTCTTACGAGAGATGAACGGGATATGTGGGTTAGATGTTGGTTAGATGTTTGAGCACCATCTAACCCTCCTCAAACCCTTTGCACATCGATGTTTCAAGCACATTGGGTTAGATGTTGCCCTGTTTTTTGCGAATGTTCATAAAATATGATACTCCTACAAGCTTAGTTGAAGCTCCCAACCAGCCTTATAGCACCCAGTTATCAGCCTTATAACCTATCGTAATCAGCCTAGTTGAAGTGCGTTATAAGGCTTGTAGGATTTTGCAGGTAAAGAGACGTTGTGAAGGTGTGAGGAATATGAATAAAAGAATGCTCCGCTAATTCGTCTAATTGACTTATGATCAACTGGTTGTTGGCGGAGCAATATCCATAAATTCCTCCGCCACGAATCTTCTGGTAATCATGCAATTACATTGATTTGGCGGAGGATTATGTGAAATCGTATTCATGATGAAGATCAAATCCATTACCCATTATATGCAAATTGATGTCAGAAGGTTTCCATTTATTCCCACGTTGGGAACATTTTATTCCCACGTTGGGAACATTTTATTCCCACGTTGGGAACAACTTGTATGATGGTAGGAAACTCTGTAAGGAATTCGCCAAATTCGTAGAGAAAGGAAGAAACAAAAAACTCCACCACGAAAGTGATGGAGTTATGAATGGATGGAAGTTTGTTACTTCCTGTCTTTGTCTGAGATTAGAGTTTCGGACCTGCAGCTTACCTTCATACAAAGGTAAGTTGCTTTCGGCCTAAATCTTACAATTTCGGACCTGCAGCGACAAGTGCCTTACCGGCCTCGTTGCCCTCGTACTTCTTGAAATTCTTGATGAAGCGGCCAGCCAGATCCTCTGCCTTCTTGTTCCACTCAGCAGCATCTGCATAAGTGTCGCGAGGATCGAGGATGTTGGTGTCAACACCTTCCAACTCTGTGGGAACCTCGAAGTCGAAGTAAGGAATCTTCTTGGTAGGAGCCTTCAGGATAGCACCACCCAGGATAGCATCGATGATACCACGAGTATCCTTGATAGAGATACGCTTACCTGTTCCGTTCCAACCAGTGTTTACGAGATATGCCTTAGCACCGCTCTTCTCCATCTTCTTTACGAGCTCCTCAGCATACTTTGTAGGATGCAGCTCGAGGAATGCCTGACCGAAGCAAGCGCTGAAGGTAGGAGTAGGCTCTGTGATACCACGCTCTGTACCAGCCAGCTTAGCGGTGAAGCCAGAGAGGAAGTAGTACTTGGTCTGCTCAGGAGTCAGGATAGATACCGGAGGCAGTACACCAAATGCATCAGCGCTGAGGAAGATCACGTTCTTAGCCTCAGGACCAGCACTCTTACCATTTACCTTCTGGGCAATCTTCTCAATATGGTTGATAGGATAAGATACACGGGTATTCTCGGTTACGCTCTTGTCAGCGAAGTCGATCTTACCATTAGCATCAACAGTCACGTTCTCCAGCAGAGCATCGCGGCGGATAGCGTTGTAGATATCGGGCTCGCTCTCCTTGTCAAGGTTGATGACCTTAGCATAGCAGCCACCCTCGAAGTTGAATACACCCTCATCGTCCCATCCGTGCTCGTCGTCACCAATCAGCAGACGCTTAGGATCGGTTGACAAAGTGGTCTTACCTGTACCAGACAGACCGAAGAAGATAGCGGTGTTCTTACCCTCCATATCGGTGTTAGCAGAGCAGTGCATAGAAGCGATACCCTGCAGTGGCAGATAGTAGTTCATCATGGAGAACATACCCTTCTTCATCTCACCACCATACCAGGTGTTGATGATGCACTGCTCACGAGTAGAGGTGTTGAAAGCCACACAAGTCTCAGAGTTCAGACCCAGCTCCTTGTAGTTCTCAACCTTGGCCTTAGAAGCATTGTAGATCACGAAGTTCGGCTCGAAGTTCTCCAGTTCCTCAGCGGTGGGCTGGATGAACATGTTCTTCACGAAGTGAGCCTGCCAAGCCACCTCAACGATGAAACGAACGCGCAGACGGGTTGCCTCGTTGGCACCGCAGAAAGCATCCATCACATACAGATTCTTGTTGCAAAGCTCCTTGATGGCGATCTCTTTAACCTTGGCCCAAACCTCCTCGCTCATGGGGTGGTTGTCGTTCTTGTATTCATCAGAAGTCCACCATACCTTGTCCTCGCTCTGTGCATCTTTTACGATGTACTTATCCTTAGGCGAACGGCCGGTATAGATACCAGTCATCACGTTCACGGCATTGAGCTCAGTGTTTACACCTTTGTCGAAACCTTCAAGCCCAGCCTTTGTCTCCTCCTCGAAGAGGTACTCATACGACGGGTTATGAGCAATCACAGTTGAACCTGTGATGCCATACTGTGTCAAATCTAACTTTGCCATATTATCTATAAAATTTTAAGTTATGAATCCTCAATCAATCTTTCAGTAGAAGGGAAAACCTAATACCTTTAATCACGGCTGCAAAGTTACGAATTTATTAAGAATTAAGAATCAAGAAATTAGATTATTTTGCGCGCACACAATTCTTTTTAGGTTAAAGAAATTAAAAATTCCGACCGACTTCGCTCTTTTGCAAAACTGACTTTGCAAAATTGTTTCAACTTTTACTAACTTTGTCGAGCGAAAGTATCTTTGCGCTTAATTTCATATACAACTATGCAAGTAATCAATTTCAGTGAAAGCAACAGCATCATGAACCAGTACATGGCTGAATTGCGCGACAAGAAGTATCAGCAGAACCGCCTGCTTTTCAGGAACAATATCAAACGGGTTGGTGAGATGATGGCCTTTGAACTGTCGAAGACATTAGAATACAAGTCGAAGACCGTAACCACTCCGCTGGGAACCCTCGACATCCCCTTGCCAAAGGATGAGATTGTGGTGGCTACAGTGCTTAGGGCCGGATTACCGTTCCACGAAGGTTTCCTGCAGGTTTTCGACAAGGCTGAGAATGCCTTCGTTTCAGCCTATCGTATGTACACCAATCGTGAACATACCGAGGTGGGTATCCATACGGAATATATGGCTTCGCCCAGCGTGAAGGGGAAAACACTGATTATTGCCGACCCCATGCTCGCCACTGGTGGAAGCATGGCTGCTGCCATTGAGGCCCTGGTGAAAACAGGTAAGCCCAAGCAGATTCATGTTGCCTGCGTGATTGCCACACCGGAAGGCATAGACATGGTGAAACAGACCTTACCTGAAAACGCTGTTGTTTGGTGCGCCGCCATCGACCCAGGTATGAACGAGCATAAGTATATTGTTCCTGGATTCGGCGATGCAGGGGATCTGTGTTACGGCGAGAAATTGTAGGAAATCCTATTTGAGCATCTCCAGCATCTTCAGCAGCGACTGCTCATCGGTCCAGCTGAATTTCGGAAGATTCGTGGCCGACTCCATGAGTCTGACTTTCTCTTTGGACAGGAAGCGTTTGAGATGACGCTCATGAACAAGCACGAACTTGTTGTCTATGCGGAAATAGTAGATAGGGATAACTGGGAACTGCACACTATCCTTCCCGATAGCATCAATGGTGTTGAAGCTGAGCATGTTCAAGTTGGTGAGATTACTCAGGTCGAGGTTCGTGATGTTCGCACTGTTGGCAATCGTCTGTTTATAGGATTTCAGATCGATTACGTTGGCACAATAGAGCGCATTCTCTCCGACGGCCCCCACCTGATAAGCTAACACGCTGTCGATGCGGATATAGGTGCGGTCGTCGAAATCGACTTGCATCACCCTCTTCATGTCGGCCTCTTTGACCAGTTTATCACTCATGTAAAGAAGGGAACTGTTTTTCAAGAAAACGTTTGCCAAAGGAACCTTCAGCTTCCCCCCATTTGTCAACAGAATAGTAGCCGGACGGAAATCCGGATAGACAGTAAGGGCAGACGTAATCTGCTGGGCAACACCTTTCAGCATCGCCAGCATGAGAATCGTTGTAAAGAGTAATCGCTTCATAAGCAAGGATTGTTAGTTAGTAAATAGTTATTTCAGAGATATAAGGTACTTGGGGGGTGATTATTTCACCTCCCAAGTATCGTTCGTTTCAAGCAATTCCATGAAGTTATGGTACTTCTTCTGTCCTGAGACCTCAGCGAGCTGTGCATGCACGGCTTCGTTATAGGTAGGAGCAGCCACATCGCGAATCACACCAAGTGCTACAGGGAAGCCATGCTCATTGTCCATCATGGCAAGCTTCAGTTGCAGGGTATCATCCTCGCAGTGAGCATCATGTACCAATACATCATCAAGGGTATAACCATCCTGACCGATCGTCACCACCTTCAGACCGAAACCATCCTGTACCAGACCGAACTCGTTGTTCTCGCCGAACACCAGCTTCTCGCCGTGGCGTACATAGATACAGTTCTTCTTACGACCTTCCTTGGTATAGATGGGATCGTAGCAGCCGTTGTTGAAGATGACACAGTTCTGCAGGATCTCGCACACTGCAGCACCTTTATGGTTGTAGGCAGCCTTCAGGATCTCCACGGTCTCGGCATTATCGGTAGCCACCGAACGGGCAAAGAACTTACCGCGAGCACCGAAGCAGAGCTCAGCAGGACGGAACGGATCTTCTACGGTACCATAAGGAGATGACTTGCTGACGAATCCGCGAGGAGAGGTCGGCGAGTACTGACCTTTGGTCAGACCATAGATCCTGTTGTTCAGCAGAATCATGTTCAGGTCGATATTACGGCGCATGGCATGGATGAAGTGGTTACCACCAATAGCCAGTCCGTCACCATCGCCTGAGATCTGCCAGATGGTGAGGTCGGGATTAACAACCTTGGCACCAGTGGCAATAGAAGCAGCACGACCATGAATGGTCTGCATGGCATAAGTGCTGACATAATAAGGCAGACGGCTGGAACAACCGATACCTGAGATCACGGCCATCTCATGAGGTGCAACACCTACCTCGGCCATGGCCTTATGCAGCGAAGCAAGGAAGAAGTGATCGCCGCAACCGGGACACCAACGGGGCTGTCCCTTTTTATAATCATTTGCTGTAAACATACTCATTTAATTCTTGATTATCTGTTCGAATGCATTTACGAGTTCACTCACCACGAAAGGCTGTCCCTTTACCTGATTGAACTGATAGGGAACAAAACCATCTACCTTGGAACGCAGGTATGCGGCAAGCTGTCCGAGGTTCTGTTCTGCTACCACTACTTTCTTATACTTAGAGAGCACCTCTGCTGTATTCTTCGGCAGCGGGTTGATGTACTTGAACTGGGCCAAGGCCACCTTGTTGCCTTTTGCACGAAGCTCGTCCATGGCAGCATGCAGATGACCATAGGTGGAGCCGAAGCCCACAATGAGCAGGTCGGCATCCTTATCGCCTTCAACCGTCAGGTCGGGAACAGGAATCTTTGCCACCTTCTCTGCACGCAGACGACACATCATATCATGGTTCTCAGGCTCTGTAGAGATAGCACCTGTCTTACCGTCTTTCTCCAGACCACCAAGGATGTGGGTGTAGCCTTCCTGTCCAGGAATAGCCCAATAGCGCACCTTGGTCTCCTCGTCGCGGAAATACGGAGTGTAGTTACCCTTCATCTCAGGAGTCACATAGTGAGGCTTGATGACTGGCAGCTCTTCCATCTTCGGCAGTTTCCAAGCGGCAGAGCCATTAGCGATGAAAGCATCGGTGAGCAATACCACAGGAGTAAGATGCTCCAAGGCAATCTTAGAAGCCTCGTAGGCAGCATCAAAGCAGTCGGTAGGACTGGTAGCTGCAATCACGGGCATCGGACTCTCACCATTTCTTCCATAGAGCGCCTGCAGCAAGTCGGTCTGTTCACTCTTGGTGGGAAGACCTGTTGAAGGACCGCCACGCTGAACATCAACGATTACCAGCGGGAGCTCATCGATCACTGCCAGGTTCATGGCCTCTGACTTCAGACAGATACCAGGACCTGAGGTAGAGGTTACAGCCAGGGCACCTGCAAAGGCAGCACCTACAGAACTGGCACAACCGCTGATCTCATCCTCGCACTGAACGGTGATAACACCGCAGCTCTTGTGCTTAGACAATTCATGAAGAATATCGGTGGCAGGAGTAATGGGATAGCTACCCAAATACAGACGGAGCCCTGCCTTCTCAGCAGCAGCAATCAGTCCGTAGGCAGTAGCCTTATTACCTGTGATATCCATATATCTTCCAGGCACCTTTTCCTTAGATTCAATACGATAGGTGGCGGGCACACTGGCATGGGTGTTATGACCATAGTCGAAACCTGCCTGTACCACCTTGATGTTGTTCTCGGCGATAGCTGGTTTCTTGGCAAACTTCTCACGAAGGAAATTAGCCACCAGGTTCAGATCACGGTTAAACAGCCAGCATACCAATCCGAGGGCAAACATATTACGGCACTTGAGGACAGCCTTGTTGTCCATACCGCTGTCTTGAAGACACTCTTTTACCATGGTTGTCAGTGGACACTGAATCACACGGTCGGGATCAATACCCATCTCTCCCAGATAATCCTCTGTCTGGAACGCAGCCTTCTTGAGATCATTCGGTCCGAAGGAGTCTGTATCGATGATGATGGTAGCCTGTGGCTTGGCGTAGCGATACTGAGTCTTCAGCGCTGCGGCATTCATGGCCACTAATACATCACACAGATCACCAGGCGTATAAACCTTTCCTGCACCAATGTGCACCTGGAATCCGCTCACACCTGTCAGTGATCCTTGCGGGGCACGGATATCTGCGGGATAGTCGGGAAACGTAGAGATACCGTTACCTACGGTGGCACTGACCGTAGAGAAAATGTTACCGGCAAGCTGCATACCATCGCCGGAGTCACCAGAGAAGCGTACGACCACCTGGTCGAGCTCTTTCACTTCAAGTTGTTCTGCCATACGTATATGTCTTTGAATTCTATATTTTTGCAAAATCGGGTGCAAAGTTCGCTATTTTTTGCGAAACGGCCAAGCGTTTTCGAATAAAAATGCACATATTGCCACCCAAAATGAATAGTTTTTGAATGGCAATACGTTTTGGGTGCAACAGATTCCTTAATACTTAAATGATGATCCTCCAAGGAACTCTCTTAATAAAGAGGTGGGAGGGATATCGCTATCGGGAATAGGTTTGATGTATTTCAGGAACTTCAGCAGACGATGGGCTTCTGCATATTCGACACAGTTCTCAGGAACCTGTTCGAGCATCGGCTCCGCCTGTCCTTTAATCACGGCCAGCTCAAAAAGCATGGCGGTGTTGAACATCGCATCGGCATTCTCCTGGAAGGGGAAGATCCATTTGTTCTCGCCCGCCCTGACACTTGCCCATCGATGGATGGTTTCACGAGCACTTACCCCGCGGTACTTATGATCGCGGATGATGCGGCGCAGCAAACGGTTGTCGGTGGTGGGGATATA
Organism: uncultured Prevotella sp.; assembly: GCA_900314935.1. GTDB lineage: Bacteria > Bacteroidota > Bacteroidia > Bacteroidales > Bacteroidaceae > Prevotella. The sequence continues at coordinate 18,838 of OMXE01000031.1, read as the reverse complement.
ATTATGTGCATCGAGCAGCAAGGTGGTAAGGGCCGAAGCATACACGCGGTATATCTGGTTGCGAGGAATCTCTGCCGTCAACTCAGGGTTCAGGGCATGGATACCCTCCACAATCAGGATCTCATCGTCGTGCAACTTCAGACGTCGTCCGTTCATTGTGCTCTTACCTGTCTGGAAGTTATATTTGGGTAACTGTATCTCCTCTCCTGCAAAGAGGGCCTTGAGCTGCTCGTTCAACAAGGGAAGGTTCAGTGAATGAAGATGCTCGTAGTCATAGTCACCCGTTTCATCACGTGGTGTCTTCTCCCGATCCACAAAGTAGTCGTCAAGCGAGATGGGCACCGGTTTGTAACCGTTGGTAACCAACTGCACCGACAGTCGCTTGCAAGTGGTGGTCTTGCCGGATGACGAAGGACCGGCAATCAACACCATACGTATGCCCTTCCTGTAAGCTATCTCATCGGCAATCTGGGCAATCTTTTTCTCCTGCAAGGCTTCCGACACCTGAATGAGTTGCGAAGCCCATCCTTTTTCAATCAGCTCGTTCAGATCACCAATGGTGCGCATACCAAGAATCTTCTGCCAGCTATGGTGTTCACGGAAGATGCTGAACATCTTGTCCTGATGGGTAATCTCACCCAGCTCGTCAGGCTCTGTATTCGAGGGGATACGAAGCAGCAGACCGTCGAAATATTTCTCCACGCCGAACAGGTACAGCTGTGACGTATTGGTGAGCAGTGCCCCGTAATAGTAGTCGTAGTAACCATCGATGTCGTAGAACACGGTGTAACACTTGCCTGTACTCTTGAGAAGCTTCACCTTCGAAGTAGCACCGATCTTCTCGAACAGACTGATGGCCTCCTCGGTAGTGGTCTCATGACGGTGGATGGGCAGGGCGGCCTGGATAATCTCGTTCATACGGGCTCGGATATCGCCCACATCTTTCAAGGTGACGGGCCTGCCAATCTCCAGATCCACGTAGTAACCATTGCTCACAGGTGTGTCGATGCTCACCGAACAGTCATCGTAGAGGTCGTGCATGGCCTTGCAGAGCACAAAGAACAGCGTACGAGTATAGGTACGTGCCCCACTGGGAGCGGTAATGTCGAGGAACTCCACCGTTTTGGGATTATAGACACGAAAATGCATCCCTTCTACCTTGTTATTCACTCTTGCACAGATCGGTCCGTACTTCATTTCAAGCCCGAATGCAGAAAAAATATCAGAAAGTGTGCTTCCGATGGGGATTTCTAATTTTTTATTATTATTTTTGCAGAAAATTTGGATGGTTTTAGCCATATTCGATCTTTTTTTTGACAAAGATAGGGATTTTTTGGAGGAGAGCCTTCAAAAATTCGAATGAAGGATGAGGAATTAAGAATTATTATACTATCAGTATGTCTATTTGGATTGTCTTTAAGCTTTTAGGCTCATTGGCTTTGCTGATGTTCGGTATGAAGTCAATGAGTGAGGCCCTGCAGAAGATGGCAGGTCCGCAGTTACGACACGCCTTGGGTGCCATGACCACCAATCGTTTCACCGGGCTCCTTACAGGTGCTGTCGTCACAGCCTCCGTACAGTCATCAACAGCAACTACTGTCATGACTGTATCGTTTGTTAATGCCGGACTGCTCACGTTGGCGCAGGCTATCTCCGTCATCATGGGTGCCAATATCGGTACCACGCTCACGGCATGGATCATGGCGCTGGGAACATCGTTCGACATCAGCGTGGCTGTCTATCCCGGTTTCTTCCTCGGCATTATCCTGATCTATCTGAAGAAGCACCGGTATATCGGTGACTTCCTCTTCGGTCTGGCCTTCCTGCTACTGGGTCTGACAACCCTGAAAGCCACGGGTACAGCCATGGACTTAGGTCATAATGAGGCAGTAACAGCTTTCTTCCGGTCGTTCGATCCTAACTCGTTCCTCACAACGATCATATTCCTGTTCTTAGGTGGTATCATGACCTTCTGCGTGCAATCAAGTGCTGCCGTCATGGCCATTACCATGTTACTCTGTTCCACTGGCGCCATGCCTATCTATCAGGGTATCGCTTTGGTGCTGGGTGAGAATATCGGTACCACCATTACCTCAAACCTCGCTGCATTATCAGCTAACACCCAGGCCCGCCGAGCTGCTTTAGCCCATATGTTCTTTAATGTGTTCGGTGTAATCTGGATCCTGTTCGTCTTCCATTGGTTCATCGATGGTGTGGTATGGCTCGTTGACTATGTAGGAAACCTGCTGGGTAAGGATATGAACAATATGGATTCCAACGAGAAGCTGAACTTCGTGCTGGCAGCCTTCCACTCTTGTTTCAACATCATCAACGCCGGCATCCTGATCTGGTTGATTCCTCAGATTGAGCGCTTCGTGTGCTGGGTTATCAAGACGAAGAAGGTGGATGAGGAAGAAGACTTCCGTCTGCACTTCATTACTGCCGGTCTTTTGAAGACTCCAGAACTTTCCGTGCTTGAGGCTCAGAAAGAGATCGTCAGTTTCAGTGAGCGTATGCAAAGGATGTTCGGAATGGTACGTGAGCTGTTGACTGAGAAAGACGACCAGAAATTCACCAAGCTCTTTACTCGCATCGAGAAATATGAGAGCATTTCCGATAATATGGAGATAGAGATAGCCTCCTATTTGGAACAGGTCTCCGATGCACATCTCTCTGACGAAACCAAAGGTAAGATCCGTGCCATGCTCCGTGAGATCTCCGAGTTGGAGAGTATCGGTGATTCATGCTACAATATGGCCCGCACCATTAACCGTAAGGTGCAAGGTAAGAACGAACACTTCACCACCCGTCAGTATGAGCACATGCACCAGATGATGGAACTTACCGACAGTGCCCTCACACAGTTGAACAACTTGATGGGCGGACGAAAGGAGAGCTTTAATGTGAACCGTTCGTTCAATATCGAGAACGAGATCAACAATTTCCGCGACCAGCTGAAGAGTCAGAACATCAACGATGTGAACAACCATGTCTATACCTACGGCATCGGTACCATCTACATGGATATCATCAGCGAGTGCGAGAAACTGGGCGACTATATCATCAACGTTGTTGAGGCTCGTATGGGTACCAAGCAACGAGAGGCATAAATAGGGATTTCCCCTTAACAATTAGGAAAAAACCCCGCAAGCGTTTGCGGGGTTTTTCGTTACTTTGCCACCGATAAAGGAAAGATTGTTGTCCTAAAACCCGAAGAGAGAATGAAAAAGACTATTATCATGACCATGCTCAGTCTGCTGACTGTCATGCCCATACAGGCGCAAAGCTATCGCCATAGTAAGTACTACAACCAGCGTAGCGGTCGTCTTGACTACAGTCACCGCAATCACCGCGGTTACTATTGGAACGACGATGCGTTTTTCGGTTTCCGACTCGGTCCTGCCTTCACTACAGTGAACAGTGATGACAAGTATCTCGATGGAAGCGATGTGAAGGCCGGTCTGAACGTAGGAATGGCAGCAGGCTTCTCTGTGATGCCTCGCGGTCCTTTGTATCTTGAAACAGGATTGTACTACACCGAAAAAGGTGGTAAAGGAAATGTTGCAGGCGACAAGTTCACCTATAACCTCAACTATCTGGAAATGCCACTGGTGATGAAGTATTACATCGACATCGACCGCTATTGCTCTATCCAGCCGTTCTTAGGAGGATATGTTGCCTGCGGAATAGGTGGTAAGATCAAGGATTTTGGTGAACGGGCTGCCTATAACTCCTTCTCCGACAGTCCTTACTCCTTCCGTCGTATGGATGCAGGATTGAGAACAGGTTGCGGTTTGCAGATAGACATGTTCTATGCCGAACTCAGTTACGACTTAGGTCTGGCTAATATCTGCAAAGATGATTTCGACACCAGCAAGAACAGAGCATTGATGCTCAGTCTGGGTGTGAACTTCTGATTCCATGAAAAAAAACACCTTTAAGAGGGTGTGTCTTTACGCCATACAATGGTGTTCTGACATACCCTCTTAAAGGTTCTTATAGCATAATGCTGCGCCTATAGCCGTGCAGAACTCAGCATACTCAGGGACAATGAAATGCACATTGTAGAGCTTTTCCATCATAGGGAAGATCTGGTGGCATTGGGGCATCAGGGTAAGATTACCAATCATGACGAATTCCTTGATGCCGCTGCCCAATGATGCAAGATAGGTGGCTGAACCGATGGTCTGTATCACAGTACAGATCAATCCAGCAGCGATATCCTCACGACGGGAATTGCTGGTTACCTTACCAAGAATAGAAGCTGTCACATCAAGGGGCAGACCAGGTAGTGGTACGTTACTGATATCACCAATGTTCAGGTTGACATTATTGAAATCGCCCCCTTCGGCCATCTGTGCCACCAGCTTCATGTCGTCGGTATTCAACAGCAGTTGAGCCAGACCTTTCAGTGTACCGCCACCGATACCCATACCACCGATGTGCTTGATATCGTTTCCTTCCACCTTGACGATGGAAGTACCCGTACCCATACTCACTACCAGCATACGGTCCTGCTTCGATTCAAACTGCGCACCAAGACCATCAGCCATAAACTCTTCGGCCTTGCTGGTGGACAGTCCGTAAATAGGCTCGTTGACATACGCACTTCCAACACCTGTCAGCATTACCTGTTTGATCTCGTTGAGCGAGATACCATTGTCGTGCAGGAACTTTCCGAATGCACCATAAAGAGAAGTCACAGGGTCGGTAGCCCTGATGCGAATCGGTGAAATCACTTCATTGTCACGTAGTCCTACAATCTTTGTGGTACTGGTGCCCACGTCTATTCCAATAACCATTTTATACTATTTTAGTTAGGTTTACGACATCGTCACAGGATATGAGTATCCTAAGAATGTGCAAATATAGTAAAAAAAACAATGATAGGATACTCTTTGGCAAAAAAAGAAGGATTTCTTTAGTTTTCATCCATTTTTTTGTTACCTTTGTCGCCTAACAAAGAAGACAATAAAAACGTGGAATGATGAACAATAAACGATGCTGGCTGATTCTGGCCATTGCGGCAGTCACATTATTGCCGTTTATCGGATTAACGGAGTTTAATACCAAGGGTGAGCCCCGGGAGGCTGTTGTTGCCTTGTCAATGATCAACGACGGGAACTGGATCCTGCCTATCAACAACGGTGGTGATATACCCTACAAACCCCCGTTCTTCCATTGGCTCATCGCCTTATTCTCGTTACTGCCTGGCTATGTGAGTGAGTTCACTGCCCGATTACCGTCGGCTTTAGCCCTGATTGTGATGGTGGTGATGGGTTATCGGTTCTTTGCCCGTCGTGGTGATGAACCTACGGCCTTTGTTGCTTCTCTTCTCACCCTGACCGCCTTCGAGGTCCATCGTGCAGGAATGAACTGCAGGGTGGATATGGTACTTACCGCTTGTATCGTATGCGCCCTCTACTTATTGTATCGCTGGTATGAAAAGGGGCGTAACAGTGTACCGTGGCTGGCCATCCTCTGCATGAGTATGGGTACGCTAACCAAAGGTCCTGTGGGGATTATCCTTCCCTGCTTCGTCATGGGTGTTTTCCTTCTCTTACGGAAAGAACGCTTCTGGGGCGTTGTCGGACAATTGTTTCTCTTTGCGGTACTTGCTTGTATCCTTCCTGCCTTATGGTATGTGGCTGCCTGGCAACAGGGAGGAGATGCGTTCCTCGACCTGGTAAAGGAAGAGAACCTCGGACGGTTTATGGGGAAGATGACCTATGAGTCGCACGAGAACCCTTTCTACTATAACTTCATCACGTTGATTACCGGATGGCTTCCCTGGACAGTCCTGTTGCTCATCTCCTTACCGGTACTCTATACGAAGCGTACATCACTCCGTCATTTCTCGTGGAAGAAGATGTCGGCAGTTCAACTCTTTACTTGGTTGGCATTCCTGCTCATCCTGTTCTTCTACTGCATCCCCAAGAGTAAGCGTAGCGTGTATCTCTTACCGGTATATCCCTTCATGGCCTATCTATTGGCACAATATGTCTTGTGGCTGGTACGTCGCCATGTCCTATCCATGAAGATCTTCGCTGGTGTCATGGGGGCGATTGCCCTGTTACTCACTACAGCCTTCGTTGTCGTTAAGGCGGGATGGGTTCCCCATACCCTTTTCCATGGGAAGCATGCTGCAGAGAATATCCAAATGCTTTCCGCCTTGGAGAACACCCAAGGTGTTTGGATGGTGATTGTATTAGTTGCTCTGCTCGCTGCAGGAGTCTATGCTTTGCGGAGACGTACCCTGTTGTCTGCCCTACTCGCCATCTTTGTTATCTTTGCTTCCCTTGACGGACTCTTCCAACCCACTGCGTTGAACACTCGCAGCGACAGGACTTTAGCCAACAGGGTAAAGAAAGACTTTATCGATCAGGGAGAGAAAGTATATATGTACACCTCTATTGATATGCTTCATTTCTTCGGCACGAACTTCTATACAGGTGACAAGATGGGACAGTTCCTGCGTACCAAGCCCGATCAGGGAGTACTCATGATTGTGGGTAAAGACCGTGATGAGTTCTTCAGCAGGTTCAGTGATTATTCTTTTGTACCTGTTGAACGAACCAAACGACGGATGTCAGAGATGAAAGACACGGTGTATTTCTACAGGTTCAACCGCTCCTCGATAAAATAGCGGGGACGGCGTTTCACCTCGGTGTAGATCTTACCGATATAGATACCCGTGATGCCGACACCTGTTGTCACCACCCCACCAATGAACCAAAGTGAGATGAGGATGGAAGTCCATCCTTGAATGACGTTGTGACGGGAATAGCTGATAAGGGCATAGACCATCACGACAAGGGCAACCAATGTCATTAAGATACCTGCCACAGAAATGAACTTCAAGGGGGCTACAGAGAAAGAAGTAATACCGTCAACAGAGAAGCTCAGCATCTTCTTCAACGGGTATTTAGACTCTCCTGCCTCGCGAGCCTTTCGGTCGTAATACACGAAACCCTCCTTGAATCCTAATTGCCGTACCAGTCCTCGCAGGAAAACATTCCTTTCCGGATATTCCATCAGCGCCTTCACGGTACGGTTACTCATCATGCGGAAATCTGCATGGTTATAGATAATCTCCTTGTCGGTGCTGCGCATCAAACGATAGAACATCTGTGCCGTGAAGCGCTTGAAGAAGGTATCGGTCTTGCGTTCCTTCCTTACCCCATACACAATGTCACACCCCTCCTTCACCTGCCGGGCCATATCAACAATAACCTGCTCGTCATCCTGCAAGTCGGCATCAATGGAAACCATCGCATCACATTTGTCGATGCTTTCTTCCATGCCAGCCCAAAGGGCGTTCTGATGACCGCGGTTGTGAGAAAGCTTGATGCCCGATACGGCATCGTTTTGAGCACAAAAGGCCGAGATGATCTGCCAGGTACGGTCTTTGCTTCCATCGTCAACGAACAGGATCCTGCCCTCAACCTGCAGCTCATCCTTCAGTCGTCCGATAACAACCTGCATCTTCTCCATCGTGAGCGGCAGTACTTCTTCCTCATGGTAACAAGGTATGACAATTAGAATTTTCATTCTTCTTAATTTTCAATTATTAATTTTTAATTATCAATTAAGAAATCGCGGATTTCTTGGATGCGTTGTTCACCCATTTCACGACCGATATCATAAACGCGTTTCATTTCTTCTGGGTCATGTGATATATGACCGATGGGCAGTTTCTCCTGCGGTCGGATGACAAGCGTGTCTCCTTTCTGCTCCTCCTGTTCAAGATAGGCCAGCTGACGGTTATACATCTCTGGTCGGTTACGCATGGCCGCCAGTGCTTGGGGATAGTGGCGCAATCCTACTTTGATCAGCGGCATGAGCGGGTTAGGCGTTTTCTGATATCCCATCGGTTGTGTGAGAATCACGACATTCCGCTGGAATCCGATCTGCTGGAAGTAAGCCAAGGGAATACTGTCGGTCATCCCACCATCGAGTAGCTGGTATCCTTCCAACTCCACCACATGCGACACCACCGGCATGGAGGCCGAAGCCCGAATCCAGTCGTAAGTCTGATGTCCTCCTCGCGTACATTTCTTATATATAGGCTTACCCGTCTTCACATCCGTACAAACAACATAGAACTCCATAGGGTTCCGCTCAAAGGCCTCGTTGTCGAACTTATCATATTCCTCGGGAACTATATGGTAAGCGTATTCCGCACCAAAGAGATCGCCTGTTTTCAGGTATGACTGCAGACTGCAGTATTTCTTGTCGTGGGCAAACCGCATGTTATAGCGGATGGCGCGCCCTATCTGTCCTGACTTATAGTTACAGCCGAAGGCAGCCCCGGCAGAAACACCGATGATGCCATCGAAGGTCACGCCTCTTTCCATCATCACATCCATCACACCTGCAGAGAACAATCCCCGCATGGCGCCTCCTTCCAATACCAGTCCCTTCCTCATTTATTCTATAAACGTTTCCAAGAGACCTTCTACCTATTTGCCAGATCCTCATTGGTGATCTGCAAGATGGCCTTTCCAATCTCGATGGCTTCACCATCCTTACCAGCCACCACCTGCTTACTCTTCAGGTTATAGGCATTGAAGCCCGAAGCATCATAAGTAGCAAAGCCCTCTGTCCAGTTGGTCATGGCAAACTGCCGTTGGTAAGTCTTGCTGAGGATATCACGACTGAAAGTGAAATCGTCGTGCTTGATGCCCATCTGTCCGAACAACGTAGCAGACAGGTCGGTTTGGTTACATGCCATTCCGATGCGCTTAGCAGTCTTCACTGCACCACCCGTCCAGATCATCGGAATCATATGGCGCATAGGCTTGGTCTGATCAATATCCTTGTACTGCACACTATGGTCGGGCAGAATTACCACAAGCGTGTTCTCCCATGCGGGGGTTTTCTTCAGTTTGTTGATGAAGTCGCCTAAGCAGATATCCAGGAAGTAGAATGCATTGAAGATCGGATCATCGAACTTCTTCTTCATCGGAACCGTCCAAGGTTCATGACTACTTAGGGTGAGCATCGTAGTGAACCATGGGTTAGCCGTTGATTCACCCTGTTCTGCTGCCGTTTTCTCTTTGATGATATCTAACAAACGACCGAACACCACCCAGTCGTTCACGCCCCATTTCGAGTCACCTCTTTCCTTCTTCGAGAAATCATCCTCGCTGATGATCTTCTCGTAGCCTGTACTCATCAGATAGCCACGGGTATTGGTAAAGTTAGCATCACCGCCATAAAGGAATGTGGTGGAGTAGCCGTTCGCTTTCAGTGTGCGGGCTATAGAAGGAAGTGTTTCGCATTTCTGTGCCATCTTCATGACCGACTTATCAGGGAAGGCTGGATAACCGCTCAGAATGCTAACCATACCACGGTCGGTTCGCCAGCTATTAGCCACGCAATTGGTGAAATACACACCCTCCTGCATCAGTTTTGTCAGGTTAGGCGTTACATGTCCGTTACCATTGGCCTCAGTAAAGATACTGCCGCAGCTCTCCATGATAATCACCAAGACATTGGGGCGTTTGGTGTTCAGCAGCGTATCAGGATCAACGCTTTGCGTATCGAAGATTCCCTTGAGCTGTTTCTTCAGCGCTTTCTGACTGAAGTATTCATATTCACCCTTCTCGTCTTTATTCGTCTTCACTGCCGTAGCCGTCTTACCTATCGATGAGAGGAAACTGAAGATCGGGTTTACAGCAGAGTGGTTCAAGAACTGATCCTGCGAGAAATAAACCTGTCCTACATTACTGGTTGATACACTGGTTCCACCCCGCATTCCTACTACAAACAACGGAATGAGCAAGATTCCGATAAGGGTGCTGAGCAGACGAGTGCCTATGGGTTTTACAGGACTGATGAAGAATAATCCATGCTGCCTCTGACTCCTTCTGGAGTAGCCGATCTGACTGATACTACGGCGCCTTTCCCGTTGCACTGGGGTGAGCCAAACCATGATCTTATAGAAGATGAATGTGAGAAGAAGGATGACCAGTCCGCGTATCAACAGATACCATACAGACACACTGGCAAAAGCTTCCTTGGGCGTTGACAGATAAGGAAGCACGGAAGCATCCAGTTTGAAACCCCAGAACTCATACAGACTGGTATCCGAGACGAATGCCAATGCCAGCACAAAGGCCGCGAGCACATAATACACCTTCAGCAATCGGTAAAGACCATTCCAGCTCCAAAGCCAGATGGAGAGGAGGATGATAAGGAAAGGAACGATGATCAGATACAACGCCGTTGACAAATCGAGCGTGATTCCATGACCGATAACCTGCATCACGTCGCCGAAAGTAAACGGATGATTAGCATGGTGATAAAGCATGAATGCCGGCTTGGCCAGCATCAGCATCAATACCATGAAGACGTAAATCCTAATCAAATAAAAAATCCTTTCCTTCATATCTGTATTTTCTTTTACGTTTCACATTTACTCCATTCAACCCTACTCCAGCAGTCTTCTTGCAAAATACCGCACAGGATACCAAACTGCAAGGAATCCCACAACGAGCACGGTGAAGAATACCAGGATGATATCCGTAGGATGAACACTTACGGGGTAGGCATCCACCACAAAGGAACCGCTCGACTGTCCTAAGCTCACCAGTCCGAAGGTTTGCTGCAGCCAGCATAAAAGCAATCCTACAGCAATACCAATCACCGCACCGAAGAAAGAAATCAGTCGCCCCTCAAAGAGGAAGATCCTGATGATCTGCTTATCGCTCGCGCCCAGATTTCTCAGTGTCACCACATCATCTTTCTTGTCGATAATGAGCATCGAGAGTGAGCCGATGATGTTAAAACAGGCTACCACCAGGATAAAGGTGAGGAAAATATAGGCGATGAACTTCTCGATCTCCATGATACGGAAAGTGTCAGCCTGCTGCTCATAGCGGTCCTCTACCTTGTATTTGCCCCCTGCTATTTTCTGCATCTGCTTCTTCACGGCATCAATGTCACTACCTTGTTTCAGTCGCAGTTCCAGCGAGGAGATCATCCCCTCCTGCCAGAAGAGGTTGCGAGCAAAGGCAATGGGAACGATCATGTAGTTCTTATCGTATTTCGCCTGTTTCACCGAGAAGATCACTCCTGGTGAGAGTAGCGAATCCTCCACAAAGGCCTCTTCAGGGTTCGACATATCCAACTGTCCTTCACGCTTCGGTGCATACACCTTCAGATAGTCGTTCCATCGGGCACCGGTGGCCAGTTCCGCAGCCAGTCTTAAACCCAATACACCATACTGCAGGTTGGCTGCCTGAAGCTCAAACTCTCCATCGCCATAGAGAATCTCGGTGATGTGTGTAAGCTCGGCGAAGTTATCATCCACACCCTTTACCACCACCATGGCCTGTCGGTCGCGATACATGGCAAGGGCATTATCTTCCAGACTCTCCGTAGCTACATCCACTTGTGGCAACTGACGAATCTGCGTAAGAACAGGATCATCAGCAGGAGCCGTCTTTCCCGTTACAGGGGTTATCTTCAGTTGCGGGTCAAAGGCCGTAAAGAACGTAGCCACCATGTCATGAAACCCATTGAACACACTCAGTGTCACCACCAGTGCCATGGTGGCAACCGCCACGCCAATCACGCTGATAGCACTGATCAGGTTAATGGCATTCGTGCTCTTCTTCGAGAATAAATACCGTTTGGCTATGTAGAACGGGAAATTCATGAATCACTTCTCACTTCTTGAGCAGTTCATCGATATGCTCGATGTAGTCGAGCGAGTCGTCAATAAAGAAACGCAGCTCGGGAATGATGCGCAGCTGATTCCTTACTCGTGTTCCCAATTCGTACCTAATGGTCTTCTCGTTTGTCTGGATATTCGTCAGCAACTCCTCTCCTTTGTCGCTGGGGAAGATGCTGAGATAGGCGGTGCAGACGCTCAGGTCGGGCGAGATTTTCACTCTCGTCACACTCACCATCACCCCATGCATCATGCGTGTCTGACTTTGGAAGATGAGACTCAGCTCCTTCTGCAGCAGACGGGATATCCTGTTTTGTCTTGTCTCTTGCATGTTATATTCCTATTTTTGAATGCAAAAGTAATGAAAAACGCGCAATATTCCACATTTTTATAGAAAAAAATGCATGAATAAGCAAGTTGTGGTTTTATACATACAAAAAAGCCCGCCTAATAGCGGGCCTGCAAACAAATATGTTTGGTATAAACTTTTCTGGTTTCTTTCTTCTTATTTGTTCTTCTGATAGTACTCCAGTCCGCGTTTCACGTTTTCCTTCACGGCATCGCTCGACATGGTAGCACCGGTAACACCATCAACCTTCATCTTCGCGGCCTTGGCAACCTTCTGACCATTCCACTTGGAAAGGATGGCGTTCTTTACCTGAGCGAAGTATTTGGGGGTTTCCTGGTTCTTCAGTGCTTCCACCTTCTCTACCTTGCCGTTCTTGATGTAGATATTAAGCGGCGTGGTACTGCGATAGCCCTTGACATCACTAGCCAGAGTGGTTGTGTTCACAACATATGTGCCATCGGCTTTCTTTGTCATGACTGATGATTGTGTCTTTCCGGCAATCGCTGTGGTGCCCATTGTGGCAATAACCATCAGGGTGCAGCATATTGTAATAACAAATCCTGTTCTTTTCATTTCTCCTATAAATTGTTTAAAAATTTGATGCAAAAGTACGAATTAAATGCGAACATGCAAGGATGTTTCCATAAAAAAGTGCCGTATTTTGGAATAATTAGAAAATTTTAGGGATAAAAACCCGCATTTGGGATGAATTATGCCTAATTTTGCACCCTGAATTGTGTTTATTATACGTTTGGGAAAGCGGATACTCTCATTATTAACTGTAAAAAATGTCTGACACATCGTTAAAACGCCAGCTGAAGGTGCTCACCATCCCGGTATTCATCGAGATGGCCCTTGTGATGATGTTGGGGGCTGTTGATACGGTGATGCTGAGTCGCTACAGCGACAATAGTGTGGCGGCGGTAGGTCTTGATAACCAGCTCATCTCGCTCGTCTTCCTCGTCTATCAGTTCTTCTCTATGGGCGCAGCGATTCTTTGTGCTCAATACATCGGCGCAGGATTGCGGAAGCGATTGGTACAAGTGGTGGGCATGGCGCTGACAGTGAATCTGATGCTTGGCCTGACGGTCAGCGCATTACTCTTCTTCTTTGCCGAAGAACTACTGCAGTTGATGGGGTTACGACCGGAACTGATGGGCGATGGACTGACGTATCTGCGACTTACGGGTGCATTGTCGTTCTTCCAGGCGCTATCGCTTACGTTCTCTGCTTCCCTCCGAAGTGCCGACAAGGTGGTCTATCCGATGGTCGTAACGGGTATTGTCAATGTCATCAATATCCTGGGAAACTATGCCCTGATCTTCGGACACTGGGGCTGTCCGCAGTTGGGTGTTGAAGGAGCTGCCATTGCTACCGCAAGCAGTCGGGCGATTGCCACCGTGCTACTTGCCGTTATCCATTTTAAGGTACATATTCCACGCTTTCCGTTACATTACTTCCGACCGATGCCTTGGCAGGAACTCAAGAATCTGCTACACATAGGTATTCCGGCCATGAGCGAGAATATCTCATATAGTCTTTCGCAAGTGGTTATCACCTTCTTCATCAACCAGATCAGTAACGAGGCTTTGGCCACGCGTACCTACTGCCATAACATGATCATGTTTGTTTATCTGTTCTGTATCAGTATTACGCAGGGCGGTGACATTCTCGTGGGACACCTCGTAGGTCAGCGACGGCATCAGGCGGCCTACATTCTTGGCAACTACTTCTTCCGCTGGTCGATGATTATTACCCTTACAGGTTCTATTATCCTAGCTTTGTCAGGAAGAAGCATTCTCAGTGCTTTCACCGATAATCCGGAAATCATTGCCATGGGTGTCTGGGTGCTCATCATCGATGTATTCCTTGAGGTAGGACGCACTGCTAACATCTTCGCTGTGGGCACCCTCCGTGCTACTGGCGATGCTATCTATCCTGTTGTCGTTGCCATTATCTTCAATTGGACCATAGCCGTTGGATTGAGTTACGTCATTGGCATCCCTCTTGGCTACGGCCTTGTCGGAATGTGGGTTGGCTTCGCTCTCGACGAGAATATCCGTGGTATTATCCTTATGCGTCGCTGGCGGTCGGGCAAGTGGAAAACGAAAGGATTTGTCAAGGATGACTAAGAACCGGGGTTATTCTACACTCCCTTCTTTTGGGAGGCTTTATCATTTTCCCATGTTGGGAACAGTTTATTCCCACACTGGGAACAATTTATTCCCACGTTGGGAACATTAGGAAACGCTATTCATGGTTCTGGCGAATTTCGAAATTCGCCAGCTATGAGTATGAGAATTTGTGATTCGCCTAGTATTGCAAATTCGTCTAAAATAAAAGAATTTCGTGTTTTTTTCCAAGACCTAACGGTTTCACGGAAGAAAGTGCCTGTATATAGGCGTTTCACGCGTTTTTAACTCCCTCAAGACCTACCGTAAGACCTAACAAAGACCTAACACGAAACCTAACATGTCAAATTTGGAACAGTTGTAAGACTCCATCCAGCCGAATTTCGAAATTCGGCTGAACAAAATGGTAGGTCTTACGGTAGGTCTTATGTTACCTTTTTGTTAGGTCTTATGTTAGGTCTTTTATCACCCTTTTTGCTCCTAAGTCACTCAAAATAAAGCATTTAAGTTTTTTAATGTTAGGTCTTGAGGAAATTACGAAAATTCTTTTTTCACGACCTGCGTTTTAACATCGCGATATCTATGCTTATGGCCTCCTATATCTATGATATTGCACCTCGAAACCATAGGTTTCAGAAACCAGTACAATTTACCATGACTCGCCCCTCTCATGGAGGGGATGGGGTGGCCTCTTCTTCTTCACTCCCCTCCCATCAAGGGGAGGGGCTGGGGGTGGGGTCAATAATTCCGCCACTTATCATGTGAAGTACGGTTTTTCTTGGGCATAAAATAAATATCCTTAGATTACGTTTGTATTTATAAAAGCCTAAACAATATGGAACAAAAGTTCAGTAATAATAGCATAGACATACGAACGCTAAAAGAGTTCTGCGAGCGTGAGGGCGAAGTGGTTACTTATCGTAAAGGTGAGCAACTAGAGCGCGAGGGTGAGCCAGCAAAGTGGTTCGCTTTCGTAGAGAACGGTTGCTTCAAATACGTGACACGAGGCATCAGCGATGGGCGCAATCACCTTACTTGGTTCTCTTTTGAGGGCGAGTTCGTGGCCGACTATCCATGTGTGTTATCTGGCAAGCCGTCTTTAGCTACGATTGAGGCGATGATGCCCTGCCGTGTCTGGAGGGTCAGCGGTGAGGAACTGCTTCAGTTCTTCCGTCGAGACATTAAGAGCATGGAACTGCGCGCCGTCATAGGCGAGCATATGCTCAACCAATTCAAGGCACGCTATCAGGACTTCCATCGTGCCACACCCCATGAACGTTACAACCAGTTGCTCAGTCGTTGCCCCGGCATCGTAGATATGCTCGACTTGCAAGACATTGCCTCGTTCCTCAACGTCCATCCCAACACCATCAGCAAGATACGCCGCAACATCACGTTTGATGACCGGAAATAATCAACAATAGATAAAACTCTCAACCTAAGTTGAGACTTTCACCCTCGGCACTCGATTTTCGGGTTTGCCGAGGTTCTTTTTCTGTGGCTTTTTGTAATTTTGCAGTCCGAATACATCAAAAACAAAGAAATGAACAAAAAAAACATCATCACCGCACTGCTCGCCCTCGTTGCAATGGCGGGACAAGCACAAGAAACGACAGGGCGAGAAATGTTGACAGATAGCATAGCCATTAGAGCTGACTCTTTATGCCAGCGGTATGTTATGTGCAATCACGATACCATTAGAAAAGACAGTTGCCAACAGCAGCATAAACTATCTTTTGTCCGCAAAGAGCAAAGACCAGCATGGAGTATTAGTCCTAATGCTGTAAAAATGCAGAAGTTCGATCCATACAGAAAGAAATTTACTGATATGCGGATAATGGAAACTATAGGCTCGCACATAAGCAGATAAGCTAAAATGGAAACAATTCAGATAGTGCGGAAGTGTATGCTTTATATTGACTGGCAACCCTCGATAGAGGCTTTTCGTGTAGGAATATTCTCTTTAAAGTGGTATTCTCTGTTGTGGATGTTTGGCTTGATGATTGCGTATATAATTGTTAAACATCTATACAAACAGCAAGGGATACCTGAAGAGAAGCTTTACCCTCAGTTCTTGTATTGCTTTATAGGTGTGCTTGCCGGAGCACGTCTGGGGCATTGTATCTTTTATCAGCCAGATTATTTCCTAACCAGCGGAAAAGGAATCATCGAGATGTTCCTGCCCATTCATATACAGGATAACGGCTCTCAAACCCATGATGGTGTTAGATAATGTCGCCATTGCCGCTCCTGCCACGGCTTGTTGTATTCGTCTGGGCAACCTGATGAATTCTGAAATCATCGGAAGGACGACTGATATGCCGTGGGCTTTTATCTTCCATAGCCAAGAGGCACTGGTAAACGGAGAACTGGTTCCACGTCATCCGACACAGCTCTATGAAGCCTTAGCCTACCTTCTCATTTTTGCCATTGGTATTTCCCTTTATCAGTATTGGCGCAAATCCCAGCACATGAGGACGACATCTCCTATCGCTGTTGGGGCTGGTTTCTATTTCGGGTATTGCATTATGACAATATTTACCTTTCGTTTCTTTGTTGAATTCTTAAAAAAAGAACAAGTGGATTTCGAACAGGGTATGCTTCTTGATATGGGACAGTTGCTGAGCATTCCTTTAGTGCTTGTGGGTTTATGGTGTATGATAAAGAAATGAACATGAACAAGGAAATCATTATCACCATCCTGTTCGTCCTCGTGTCGATGAACATGTATACTCAGCAAAGATTAATCGTTAGGGATAGTCTTACGCAAGAGCCTATAGCATATACGAGTGTATGGTTTGGAAATGAAGCAGGAGGATATACAGACGAATCAGGAATGATAGAGATTCCTGAAGGAACAAAGCAGATACGGTTATCACATATATCTTATAAGACTAAGAGCATCGCAAAAGTAACTGTCGACTCGCAAACAATCTTTCTTGCTCCGATAAGTATCAATCTTGATGAAGTCGCCATTAGCGCAAAGGTCCCCAAACGAATAAAGACCACAGAAGTGGGATTGATGAAAACGAAGACGCAGACAAAGCACAAGGGAGCCAATGGATTTGAGATGGCCTTGTTTATTCCCTACGACAGCACATGGACTAAGACTCCTTGTATCCATTCTATATTGGCAAGCCTCGATTATTCCACCCATTGGCTGGCGAGTCTCGATTACTCCACCCACTGGCTGGTATTCACGGAAATCAAGACACCCATCTATGCCACTCTCCGCTTTGACCTTCGGCTGCCAGATGCCAAGACTGGGGCTCCCAAAGACGAGTCCCTCATTAACGGTGGTATCATACTCCCTTCCGGTCAGAAACTCGGCAAAGATGGCATAAGCCTTCCCCGTCCTATACCATTTCCCCAGACTGGCGTATTTGTTGTAGTGGAATGGATAACCACAGCAAAAGTCTCAGAATCATGCAATCTTGTGCCCTCTCTTAACATGACTTTGGATGAGAAGGAAAACAGAACCTGGAACAAAAAGACATTCCGAGCCATGGACTGGATGCAGGAACAAGACGAGCCCGCATATCAGAATGAAGAGGCACAGGACTTTTATAAAGGCAGGACACCTTCTGCCAAACTCGGTTTGAAAATATCAATATAACGAAATGAATATGAAACACTACAGAAGATTACAGCTCTTGCTTGTCATGTTTTCGACAGCAACATTCGGGATGGCACAGACCGACAGCACAAAGGTGCAAAACGACTCCATTACTTGGAATAAGGAATTAGAAGGCGTAACTGTCAAGGCTCAGCGGCAATTGATCAAACAGGACATCGATCGTATAGGCTATGATGTCCAGGCCGATGAAGTGTCCAGGCCGATGAAGAGTCAAAAACACAAACCGTACTCGACATGCTACGCAAGGTGCCGATGGTAACCGTTGATGGCGAAGACAATATAAAGGTTAAAGGAAACAGCAGTTTTAAGATATACAAGAACGGTCACCTTGATCCCAGCCTTACCCAAAACGCCAAGGAGATTCTGAAGTCTATGCCTGCCTCCATGGTGAAGCGTATCGAGGTTATTACCGACCCTGGAGCTCGCGAAGATGCTGAGGGCGTGAATGCCATTTTGAACATCGTCATGATGGATGGCCGTAGCTTTAATGGTGTCACAGGTGGAGTAAACCTCTCCTATAGCACCACAAAAGCACCGAGTATTAGTGGAAACATGACGACACAATTCGGCAAGGCTATTGTATCCATTGATGCCGGCTATAACAAGATGACGGAAGAGAGTTCCCAAAGTATCCGAGATATGGAACGCACCTATCTGGAATCTGGCAGAACCCAGAAGTCACATTCGGAAGGCTCTAACCCTGGCGATATCTTCTATACAGACCTTAGTGCCAGTTATGATATTGATACGCTCAATCTGCTATCAGCCTCATTCGGTGGCTATTTCTATAAGATCAATGTTCAAGGTGGAGGACCGACAACCATGTACGATGCCAGTCAGCAACCTCTCTATAGTTATTACGAACATTACTGGATGCCTGGCTATAAACATCATTCATGGAATGGACGATTGGACTATGAACACAAGACCAAACGTGAAGGCGAGAAGTTGACTTTATCCTATATGCTTGCCCTGACTCGTCAGCGTACAGAACAGGAAAGTAATTTTACTGAGATTGTCGGCAACCCTTTCAGTTATAC
>OMXE01000030.1 GCA_900314935.1 uncultured Prevotella sp. | reverse complement strand
GGTGTACTGTATCTCGTTCCTGAATTTTCAGCAGGAGGGTATATCTGAGAAGTTCAGAACGGATATTGCGCTATTGGACATGCAGACGAAACAGCCGTTCAGTGACAAGATACGTCTGATCTACCTGCAGTTGCCGCTGTTTACAAAGGAGGTGTCGGGATGTGAGAATCAGTTTGAACGCTGGATATACGTACTTAAGAATATGGAGAAGCTGAACAGATATCCTTTTGAGATCAAGGACAAGGTCTTCAAGAAGCTGATTGAGACCTGTGATGTTGCCTCATGGACCCGTGAGGAGCGCATCAAGTATGACCGTGCCCTGAAGCATTTCCGCGATACCATTGCTGTGATGGAAGGCCAGAAGCAGGAAGGAATCAAGGAAGGACGTGCAGAAGGAATCAAGGAAGGAAAGGAGCAAGGTCGTAAAGAGGAGCGGATGGCCATAGCTCAAAACATGAAAGCGAAGGGAATAGATGCCAGTCTAATTTCAGAAACTACAGGCTTATCCACGGAAGAGATTAACAACCTATAAATGAGAGAGAGGAGCAATCCTCTCTCTTTGTTTATTATAGGGAAGTCTACAATTCATTATCTATTTATTGTTTGATTTTGGTTAGATTCTGTTTAATTTGCCTTTCCCCATGGCGGAAGCCAAATAAATGTTACCTTGTGGTTTTTCCTGAAATCCCAGGTTCCTTAGACTTTATAAACCACATGGACGAGACGGTTGAACCGTTTCGTCCTTTTTATCCGTTGTATCTGAGTTATCCGTGTTCAGAATTCCTTTAGTCACCTTCGGCGAGAAATCCCACAAAATCGATTTAGAATCCAACATCTGTTCTAAGGATTTCAGGAATCAAGGATAGGGCATAAGTGGTCATTTCATGCCCTTCTAATGAAATTCCGTTTGTTTTTCTTGCTAATTCCATAAATAATCTTTATCTTTGACTTCGTCGAAGATACTTTCGCTCTGAAACAAAAATAAATCCATATTTATTTTGTATTTCCCTCGCTTAATCGTATCTTTGCACTTGCATTGCCAATATGCTTTGGTGAAAGCGGCGGTGCGACTTTTGTGGGTAAATAATAGCGTTTGCTGTTTACAGAACATTCCAAAGCTTGGTCGCAGAAGGATTTCTACGCAAAACATGCAGACGTTCACGCTATGCGTGGGCGTTACTTGTTTCGTAGAAGGGTATGACCAAGCACCTGGAATGTGGATGAGTACTCGTCCACGTTTTTCGTGTTTGGTCATACATTTGTTTTTTAGAGAGCAGCGCATAAACGACATAACGCTTATGCAAGCAACCAGTAACGACAACCCCGTACTAAACAATCCGTACGAGGAGCCTAAGTATTACTACGACACAGACATGAATGGCAACATAGACTATACGACTGTCATCAATGGGCGACGTCCGTATGGCTATGATGTGAATATCGTGCCTAAGAAACGTGGTGGACAAACGATATTCTCTCAGGAAGATTTTATTTCGGTAGATCCTAACGCTGAGTTTATCAACACCATTCGCAAAGAAGTGAAAACATGGCGTGAGGCTGGCTATCCTAAAGCTTCACGAATCACAAAAGAACTACTTGATTTCTGGTTTAACAATCGAGAACGTAGAGCAAACCTACGTCTCTTTTTCTGTCAGCGAGAAGCAGTAGAAACAGCAGTGTGGCTAAATGAGATCGCTGAACGTGACCCCAATACAGGCAACTATATTTTAAACCTGCTTGGTGAACGCCGCCATACCGTTTCTCAAGATGATGCCTTCGTATTGCCACGCACAGCTTTCAAGATGGCAACAGGTACAGGTAAGACAGTCGTGATGGCCATGCTAATTCTCTACAACTATCTGAACAAGCGTGCCAACCCGATGGATACTCATTATGCCGACCACTTCCTACTTTGTGCACCTGGCATCACTATTCGAGACCGATTGAGCGTTCTCCAGCTCGACAATAGCCAACGCGCTAACAATTTTGAGCGGAGCGACTATTATCATCAGCGTGGCTTGATACCACCTCAATTTGAAAAAGATTTGGGCGGGCTAAACTCTTCCATCACCATTTTGAACTATCAGCAGTTCTTGCCAAAGGTGTTTGCGGGCAAGCATGCCTCACCACTTGATGGCAAGCAAAAGTGGGTTAACGGTCAATTGGTCACGCAAAAGGATAAGGAAGACTATAGCATGCTGCTGAGTCGCGTTTTGGAAAAGGGTGTGAAAGGCAAGCGTATCGTCATCATCAACGATGAAGCTCATCATTGCTATCTACCTCGAATCGTCAAAGACAGAACCTTGAGCGATGACGAGAAGAACGACTTGAAGAACGAGAATGATGCTGCTATGGTATGGTATGAAGGGCTTCGGCAAATGAAACTCTTAGGTTATAAAATCCAACATGTCTACGATCTCTCAGCCACACCATATTATCTGAAAGGTTCAGGTTATCCCGAATATTCTTTGTTCCCTTGGGTGGTAAGCGATTTTGGTTTAGTTGATGCCATCGAAAGCGGATTGGTCAAGATTCCCTATCTGCCTGCCTACGACAATGCAGAAGGGTTGGACGAGCCCAAGTTGCGCAACATCTACGACAGCATTAAGGACAAACTTCCTAGACGTGGTATTCGCGGGCAGAAGAAAAAAGACAAGGAAGATAATGTCGATACCAGCAATCTGCCTGTTCAGGCACCTAATCTGCCCACATTGCTGAACACGGCTTTGGAGCAATTCGTGAAAGACTACGAGGATTATTTTCGTGGAATGCGAACGGCCTATGAACAGATGGGTAACCTCTATTCAGCTCCTCCTGTGTTGATTATTGTGTGCAATAATACCACCGTTTCCCATGAAGTCTATCGAGACATAGCCGGTTATCAGGACGGTGTGAACGAAGATGGCGAACCACGTTACCGGCATGGACGCTTCGAGGTGTTCTCCAATTACGATGGCATGGGAATGCCAAAGGAAAAATTCCCATCCTTGCTTATTGACTCCTCGGCACTTGATGAAGCATCTGCTCGCATTGACGATGCATTCAAGAAAGCCTACGCCAAAGAGATTGAGGATTTCAAGAAGGAATATGCCATACAGCACGGCTCGGGTTCTGCTGATAAGATAACCGATGCCGATATACTCCGCGAGGTGGTAAACACCGTAGGTAAGCCAGGCAAATTGGGTGGCGATATCAAGTGCGTGGTCAGCGTTTCGATGCTTACCGAAGGATGGGATGCCAATACGGTGACGCATGTTTGTGGTATACGTGCTTTTGGTAGTCAGTTGCTTTGCGAGCAGGTGGTAGGCCGAGCCTTGCGCCGTCAGAGCTATGACCTTATCCCCTACGACAAACTTGGCCGAGAGATTGACCATAAAGACCTTTATAAATATAAAGAGGAGAACATCACCTACAAATTTCCTCCCGAATATGCGCGAATCATAGGTGTACCATTCAATACCTTTAAGGGTGGTGACACCGTAGTGACAAAACCACAAAAACCCAAGAATATTCTTAAGGCATTACCAGAGCGACAAGCTCTCGAAATCCGATTCCCTGTCATTACTGGTTATCGCTCCGACAACGTGGAAGGAACGCTGACAGCCGATTACACAGGCTTGCCAAAGTTCAAACTCGACTTCAACAAGATACCCACCGAGACCGTTTTGCAGACGGTGGTCAATGGAGAAGAGAAGATGCTCAAGACAGATTACATGCTGCTACGCGACAATCAGGTGATTTACTACTTTGCTCATCTGATGATTCGCGAGTTCTATACAAGTCGTGAGCACGGGCAACAATTCCAGAAATTCCCCGCCATGAAGGAAATTGTTGAGATGTGGTTTAACCAACAACTTGAAATCGAGGGAGGTGATGGAAGCCCGGAACAGAAACGTCTGGTGATGCTGTGGAACTATAAGGCTGTACTCGACAGCATCAACGAGGGCATTCACCAGGCAAACGCCGACCACGAAGTCATTACTGCCGTATTGAATTACTACAACCCCGAGGGGAGCACTTCGCACGTATATCGACCGACTAACAAACCCGTCTACCTGACGAAGAACAGCCATGTTAACTATGTGATAGCTGAAGACAACAGTTGGCAACAGATAGCAGCAAAGACACTCGACTCGATGGACAATGTGGTGTGCTGGGTGAAGAACACCTATCTTGGTTTCCGCATCCCCTATACGGTAGCCGACGAAAGTAAGGAATACCAGCCAACATTTATTGTCAAAGTGAAAACGAATGACGAAAACACGGTAAATCTGATTGTGGAGTGTGAAGACTTCGATAGCGACAAGAGTGGCAACAAGGAAGCAAAACGCCACTATCTAAAAGACTACTGGATTCCTGCTGCCAACAACCTCCAGAAATACGGCACTTGGGATTTACTGGAAGTGAAAGACATTGATCAGTTAGAAAACCTCATTAACGAAAAAATCAAGCAACTATGACATACGATAAGAACAGACCTGTAAGCAGTATTAAGCACAACGATAAGCGTGCAGCCATCCCCGATAGTGCCCATCAGGGAGAGGAAGAGATGGCTATTAGCGGACAGCCGGAAGTGAGCGAGTATCAGGTGTTCCGCCATGAATTCCAGCGTGGACGCGACCCAGAACTCTACTGGCTCGACAAGTACAAGAACGACGATGAGGATAATCCTGACTATATGCCCCAACTGCGAACGGATATCCGCAGTCTGTATAAGCATGAGGATATTCGCCCAGAAGCCATTATAGACAACCTCTACGAACTGCATGAGCACAAGAGCGAGAGTGCCAAATTGCAGCTCGACCTCTTTGGTGATTTTGCAGAAGAAGAGGAAGATGAGTTGGAACGTTTGGCTGGTTACTACAAACATAGCGACAATTGGCAGAATCGATTGATTCAGGGTGACAGTCTGCTCGTGATGAACTCTCTGTTGAATCGCGAAGGTATGAAAGGTCAAGTGCAATGTATCTACTTTGATCCTCCATATGGGATTAGATACGGTGGAAACTGGCAGATAATGATTAACAATCCTAAGATGGCACATGAATCAAGGGATTCAGAGTTATCGAATGAACCAGAAATGATAAAAGCTTATCGTGATACATGGGAACTAGGAATTCACAGCTACTTATCGTATCTTAGAGATCGCCTTATAATAGCAAGAGAATTGCTCACGGAAAGTGGATCTTGCTTTGTTCAAATATCAGACACGAATATTCATCTTGTTCGCTCTGTAATGGATGAAGTGTTTGGAAGTGAAAACTTTGTCGACCAGCTTATTTATCAAAAGACAACAGGAGCAGGCAGCCCCAATGAATTAAAAGCACCAGCTTCAGTTTGTGACTATATTTTATGGTTTGCCAAAGAGAAGGAGAACTTAAAATTCAGGAATTTGTTTGTTAGAAAAGTTTTTGGTGGTGAGGGTAGCTCAGCATACAAAAAAATAGAGTTAGAAGATGGGACAAGAATGTCTATCTCAGAATGGGAAAAGCAGAATAATACTGTTTTTAATTACAATGATAGACCTAAAAACTCACGTGTTTATGGTTTAGGAGATCTTACATCACAGTCTGGTGGTGATATAGGCAGATTTGACATTGAGTTTGGTGGTAATATATATAAAGTGCCGCGTGGTAATGTATGGAAAACGAACGAGGATGGAATATGCAGATTAAAGAAATTACGCAGAATTGATGTGACGTCAAAAGGCGGTTTAGGTTACGTACGATATTTTGATGATTTTCCTGCACAACCATTAAACAATTTATGGACAGATACCGTTGGTCAAAATCAAATGGGTGGTGAAAAATTGTACGTAGTACAATCTGCTATCAAGCCTGTACAAAGATGTGTTCTTATGTCAACTGATCCGGGTGATTTGGTCCTAGACCCGACATGTGGTAGTGGAACAACAGCTTTTGTAGCTGAGCAATGGGGGCGTAGATGGATTACGATTGATACAAGTCGAATAGCTTTGAATATTGCAAAGTTACGATTGATAAAAGCAATTCATCCATATTATAAGTTGTACGATGAAACGATGGAGAACATCCGTCAAGGGTTTAAATATAAGCAAATCCCTCATGTAAAATTACAAGATTTGGCAAATGGACGTCAAGATTCTGAACCAGAAACCCTCTACGACCAGCCAGAGGAGGACAAGAAGCGTATTCGTGTGAGTGGACCTTTTACTGTTGAGACCTTGCAGAGTCTTGATGTCAGTTCGCCTGAGAGTTTGAATGACAAGAAAAACGACTACGATGAGTATGCAGCCTTTACAGAACGAATCTTCAACAACCTGAAGGCAAATGGTATTCGTAATGGTGTGAAACAGCAACAGGCTGTGATGTATTCAATGGAGCATTTGGATGAGCCTTATCTGAATGCCAAAGGCTATTATAAGACGGAGGATAGCAAGGAACATTGCGTCTATTTCATGATTGGCCCTAAGTTTGGTACTGTCAGTAAGAAAGCTGTTAATAATGCCATTCTTGCCTTCCGTCAACATCTGAGTGAATCGAACTGGCTCGTGATTCTTGGTTTCTCCTTCGAAGACAGCATCGAGAGTGGCGAAAACAAAGACTATAACTTTGGTACGTTCCAAGTATCGAAGGTTCGTATGAGCGACGACCTGCTGCAAGACGGTCTACTGAAGAAAGACAAGAAGGCTGGTTCGTTTATCATCATTGGTGAGCCTGATGTCAGCCTCGTAAATGATGGTGATGGCAAATGTCATGTAGAGATTAACGGAATGGATATGTACGACCCCATACAAGATGAGGTGAAGGCCCGCAACGTGAACGACATCGCCTATTGGGAGATGGACGACAACTATACGGGTGGTCTCTTCAAGGTGCGCAGCATCCACTTCTGTGGTGGCGACAAGAAAGACTTCGCAGCATGGCGCAAGGGCCTCGATACGGTAGCCAAAGACCTCGCCAAGAAAAAGGCCGAGCGCACCCTGCGTCTGGAATTCAACGATGAGATATGGGATACGCTCTACGACTTTAAGAGCGAGCCAATCCCATACGAAAAGGGCAAGAAAATTGCCGTGCGTGTAGTCTCTCAGTTTGGTGAAGAATCAACTAAAGTATTAGAAATGTAATGAAATTCTGGTTAGTACCAAGTAACAATAATACATTCCGTATTGGCGATGCCATCGAAGCGCAAAACGGATTGGTAGATTGGCGACAGTCGAACAACTTCGCCATAGGTGATATTGTGTTTATCTATATCTCTAAACCTTATCATAGCATCCGATATCGGATGGAGGTGGTCAAGGTGAAAATAGACGAAGATGTTCATTTCGACCAAGAACGTTTTTGGACAGACAAAGACCTCTACTATAGTGGACTTGGTATGTATCAGTACGTAAGATTCAAACTCCTTGAAACATATACCGACGATATTCTCTCCCTGCATCATATGCACGAGCATGGACTGAAGGGTAATCTGCAGGGTGTTCAAAGTTGTTCTGGCGAACTGCTTGACTTCTTGCTAAATCCCTATAAAACTGTCAATGAAGATGTATACGATGTGGACTATCCGGAAGATGATGACAAACTCTATGAGGGAGCGTTGATCAAGGTAATGGCCAATAAATACGAACGTAACCAAAAGGCTCGCAGAGAATGTGTGGCAAAGAAAGGATACCAGTGCCTTGTATGCGGAAAGGATTTTGAAGCAACCTACGGAGAGATTGGCAAGAACTTCATTCATGTACATCACCTAACTCCAATCTCAACGATAGGAAAGGAATATCAATTGGATGTTGATAAGGACCTTGTTCCTGTATGTCCCAATTGCCATTATATGCTGCATAGGAAAGATCCTCCTTATACGGTTGAAGAATTGAAGAGTATTATAGCTAAACAAAACGCTAAACGCAACAGGAGCCAGACCATTGTAACGCAGGGTCATCAAATACCCCAACAGTATCATCTCCTAGATGAGGAGAATGGATTACAAATAGCAGCAGAAGATGTAGATCCTAATACCTCACATGATGTCTGACACTCTGTGAGGTGGTTGAAACAAAAACCTTTCAATCTTCATTGCGGATTCAAAAAGATTCCATATATTTGCAGCAGATAACTAAATGAGGAGGATTCTGTATGTATGACGATTATGATGATATGGATGACTATCTGGATGATCTGGATGATGATCTAGAAGATGATTATATGGATGATGACTTCGACTTCGAAGAGGAGATGATCGAAGATAATTATCAGATGCAGGTGGATGAGATCGATGAGTACTGGGATCGTGAGAATGAGTATATCATCAATAGTGGCATCTATACAGAGGAGGAGGTTCAGCAGATCCTGGAGGACCATAACAGCACCCGCGAGGAAAAGAAGGCGGAGGCGAGGGAAATATATGAGATGGAGAAAGAACGTTTGGCTTGGGACAAGGAGGAGGCTGAGAATGAACGTAGGATGAGACGGGAAGAGCGGGAATATGAGCGTGAGCAGGAACGGGAGGAAAGAGCGTACGAGCAAAGACTAAGAATACAGGCTGAGGATGATGCTTCGAACGATTATATCTCCAATCAACTTCGAAGAAAGCCTAGCTTTGTCCGCCGTGCCTTCACCTGGGCTGCCGCCTATCATTTCTTGAAGAAACTAATACGATAATTTGACAAAAGAAAAGTTTTAGACATAAGAACATAAGAAGAGACGTGATACACTCTTATTCCTCCGCTATATCAGTGTAATTATATGATTACCAGAAGAATCGGGGCGGAGGAATTTAATGGTGTTATGAGTGGAACATAGATTATCTTTGAATTCGGAGGGTCGTGAATTGCTCCGCCAACAACCTGTTGATCATAAGTCAATTAGGCGTATTAGCGGAGCATTCTTTTATTACATCTTTTACACTGTTTCTTATCCGTGTTTATCCGTTCAATCTGTGTTCGAAATCCTACAAGCCTTCTAACACCCTTCAACTAGGCTGATAAGTAGGTGCAACTAGCCTTCTAACTACTCCTAACCAGCCTTCCAACTTTTCTCTTGTAGGATTAGCTTAAAATGTGATTGTTTTATTTGCTTTTGTTCTCGCTTATTCGTACTTTGGCTTCGCCGAAGATACTCACGCTTGGAAAAACTCAAATATATTTGGTTTTTTCCTCACTTAATCGTACTTTGGCTTCGCCGAAGATACTTGCACTCGAAAATGAAAAGAAAAGTTTACTTTCCTTTTGCATTTTGCTCGTTTAATCGTATCTTTGACTTCGTCGAAGGTACTTTCGCTCGACAAAACAAATTAAAACAGGTTTTATTTGCTTTTGTTCTCTCTTATTCGTATCTTTGCAGACAAATCCAGTGCTCCGGTCTGCCGCTGGTGCCTTCCTGGCACGAGAGGAAAGTCCGGGCAGCACAGGGCGCCCCACTTCCGAAAGTAGAAGCTATTGGTGACAGTAGGTGTAGGCAGAAGAAAATAACCGCCCCTGATTCAGGGGTAAGGGTGAGAAGGTGGTGTAAGAGACCACCAGCCGTTGGGTGATCAATGGGCTGTGCCAGCTGGGGGCTGCAAGTTCATGTAAACCGTTGACTGAGGGTTGCCCGCCCGAGTTCAGCGCTTCGGTGACTGATGCAACGGAGGGTAGAATGCTAGAGACGCATGGTGACGTGCGTAGTAGATAAATGGCAGACACAGACTACGTCTGGACAGAACCCGGCTTATAGGGGCACTGGATTTTTAATTTCAAATGCGGGCATTGGGAATTTAAAATTGAAAAATTGAAGAATTGAAGTTTATAAGCGACTACGTCGCGTTCAAAGTTGACTTCGTCGACTTTTGTCACGACTCGACCAATCAAGCAAGCTTGTTGGTTCTCGCTGTTCCAAAAGTTCAAAGTTGTTTAAGAGGCTGATACAATTCCTGAAGGTGGATATCTGGCAGGTGCAACGCGAGGATATCTCACCACTGCGATACCTTCTTTATGAGATTATTAAGAAGGTGTTGTTGGCGGTGGAGTATTTCACCACCAAGAGGATGATGGATTCAGCCGCCGCGCTTACCTATTCTACACTGCTGGCTATCGTGCCCATCATGGCAGTGGTGTTTGCCATTGCCCGTGGCTTCGGCTATAACAAATATATCGAGACATGGTTCCGTGAGGCCCTTTCCTCGCAACCGCAGGTGGCCGAAGCCATCATCGGCTTTGTCAATTCCTATCTGGTACACACCAAGAGCGGTATCTTCTTGGGAATCGGTCTGCTGTTCATGCTATGGACGGTTATCATGCTGATCAGTAACATCGAGAAGGCTTTCAATGATATCTGGCAGGTGAGCACACCCCGCAGCATCTTCCGTACCATTACCGACTACATGGCGATGTTCCTGTTGGCGCCGATCATCATCGTGGTTACATCTGGTATTTCCATCATGATGGCCACCTTTGCCAACGGTATTGGCGAGACACTCATCGTGGGTCCTACCTTGCGCTTCTTCCTTCGCTTATTACCTTATATTATTATGTCGGGTGTGTTCATTGCACTGTATGTGTTCATGCCCAACACGAAGGTGAAGATCAGGAGTGCGATTATTCCAGGAATCCTGGCCGGCGTGGCTATGCAAGGTCTGCAGCTGGTGTATATCCATTCGCAGATCTGGGTGACGGGCTACAACGCCATCTACGGTTCGTTTGCCGCCTTACCCTTATTCATGCTCTGGGTACAGATATCCTGGACCATCTGTCTGTTTGGTGCCGAACTGGCCTATACCAACCAGAACCTGGAGAAGTTCGCCTTCAGGGCCAGTACCGATGATCTGAGTCATCGTTACCGTTTGCTGCTCAGTGCCTACCTGATGACGCTGATCTGTCGTAGGTTCGAAGAAGGGAAGAAACCCTATACGGCCTTGGAACTGAAGCTGGAAACGAATATCCCCATCCGTATTACCCATGATTTGCTGGAGAACCTTACTCGTGTTCATCTGTTGTCGGAAATGACGAACGACGAGAAGGGAACCGAGGCGGTGTATCAGCCTGCAGAGTCAACAGCCCGTTTAAGTGTGGGTATGATGATCGACCGTTTGGAGGCGGAGGGGAAATGGAAGCTCATGCCCGACCTCCAGTTGTTCAAGTCGGATGAGCTCATGAAGGCTATCCGTCAGCGTAAGGATTATCTGCAAAAACAAAGGGATATCCTGTTCAAGGATATCCCGTTATTGAGGAATGAGTAATGTGGAATGAGTAATGTGGAATGTGGAATGAGGAATGTGGAATGAGAATAGTACTGAGATACAGTATTCATATACAAAGTCACTTGAACTTAAAACATATCTCATTCCACATTCCACACTCCACATTCCACGAAAACTTTTGCTTGCGAAAAATTTATTTTCCATTCAATCTGTTCTTGATCTTATCCACATAAGCATCGATCACGGCTACGGCGGTGATGTTCACCACATCGCGTACCGAAGAACCGAAGTCGGTGAAGTGAATAGGCTTGTTCAGTCCCATCTGAATCGGACCGATGATCTCCACGTCAGCATCCAAGGCCTGGAGCATCTTGTAGGAAGAGCGTGCGCTGGTAAGGTTCGGGAAGATCAAGGTGTTTACATCCATGCCCTTCAGACGGGTGAACGGATAGAGGTTGTCGCGCAGCTCCTTGTCGAGTGCGAAGCCCAGCTGGATCTCACCGTCGATGATCAGCTCAGGATAATCCTCCTGCATCTTCTCCACGGCTAAGCGTACCTTACGTGAACCCTCACTGCCGTCGCTACCGAAGTTCGAATGACTCACCATGGCGATACGTGGTTTCTCGTTGAAGAAACGTACGGTGGTTGCTGAGAGCTTGGCAATGTCGATGAGCATCTCGGTGGTGGGATTGGCATTCACCAGTGTGTCGGCGATGTAGAGCGTTCCCTTGGGAGAGTTGATGATATGCATCGTACCGAAGTTCTTGTATTCAGGACGGATACCTATCACCTCCTTAGCCACCTTGATGGTATTGGAATATTTCGTGTACAGACCGGTGATGAAAGCATCAGCCTCGCCAGTCTCTACCATCATCATACCGAAGTAGTTGCGTTCGAACATCTTGTCGTTAGCCTCCTGGAACGTGTAACCGTCACGTTGACGCTTCTCGGTGAGGATGCGTGCATAGCGCTCACGGCGTTCCTGCTCGCGGGGATGACGGAGGTTCACAATGTCGATACCCTCCAAGTTCAGGTCGAGCGAGTTAGCCAGCTTCTCGATGGTCTCCTCATTACCCAGCAGGATAGGCTGACAGATTCCCTCAGCCTTGGCCTGTACGGCAGCCTTCAGCATGGTGGGGTGTACAGCCTCGGCAAATACCACGCGCTGCGGATGGGCAGCTGCTGTGGCATAGAGCTTCTGGGTGAGCTTGGTTTCCTGACCTAACAACACAGAGAGTGAATTCTTGTATTCATCCCAGTTCTCGATGTTCTTACGAGCCACGCCACTGTCGATAGCGGCCTTGGCCACAGCTGCCGACACCTCAGTAATCAATCGGGGATCAACAGGTTTGGGGATGAAGTACTCCCGTCCGAAGGTGAGGTTATTGACATGATACACATCGTTCACCACATCAGGAACAGGCTGCTTGGCCAGATCGGCGATAGCATGAACGGCAGCCATCTTCATCTCCTCGTTGATGGCCGTAGCATGAACGTCGAGGGCTCCACGGAAGATATAGGGGAAACCAATCACGTTGTTGATCTGGTTGGGGTAGTCGGTACGTCCTGTAGCCATCAAGGTGTCGGGACGAGCCTCCATGGCATCTTCGTATGAAATCTCGGGAACAGGATTAGCCAGTGCGAAGATCACCGGATCCTTCGCCATGGTCTTCACCATCTCCTGGGTCAGCACATTACCTTTCGACAGTCCTACGAACACATCAGCCCCGTTCACGGCCTCGGCCAATGTATGCACATCCCGACGGTCGGTTGCGAAGAACCGCTTCTGTTCGTTCAGGTTCGGACGGTCGCTTGTAATCACACCCTTCGAGTCGAGCATCAGGATATTCTCCTTCTGTGCTCCCAAGGCCATATACAGCTTGGTACAAGAGATGGCGGCGGCGCCAGCACCGTTCACCACGATCTTCACCTTCTTGATATCCTTACCGTTCACCTCCAGCGCGTTCTTCAGTCCTGCAGCCGAGATAATGGCCGTTCCGTGCTGGTCATCATGCATCACGGGGATATCCAATGATTTCTTCAGTCGTTCCTCAATGTAGAAACACTCAGGGGCCTTGATATCTTCCAGGTTAATACCGCCGAAGGTAGGGGCGATCTTCTCTACAGCTTCACAGAATTTCTCAGGGTCTTTCTCATCTACCTCAATATCGAAGACGTCGATACCGCCGTAGATCTTGAAAAGCAAACCCTTTCCTTCCATCACGGGCTTACCGCTCATGGCACCTATATCTCCCAATCCGAGAACGGCGGTACCGTTACTGATAACGGCCACCAGATTCCCTTTATCGGTGTATTTGTAAGCGTCGTCGGGTTTCTCTTGTATCTCAAGACAAGGGAAGGCAACTCCTGGCGAATATGCCAGACTCAGATCTGTTTGTGTTCTGTACGATTTGGTGGGTTTTACCTCAATCTTACCTGGTCTGCCGTTCTCATGATAGGCGAGTGCGGCTTCTTTTGAAATCTTAACCATAGCTGTATATTATTATAACAATCTTCTCACCAATAAGTGTGTATAAAAAAACGCATGCAAAGGTAATAATAAGTAAGCGAAAAACCAAAGAGTTCTTTGGAATATTAAAAAAAAAACTTATCTTTGCAATCGGAAACAGACATATATCATTACACAACACCACCGCAGATGGCTAAGTATAAGAACATCACACCAACTATTTACCGACAGGAATTGAAAGGAAAAATTCTTGTCACAGCCATGAGTTTGTTCAAACGTGAAGGAATCAAGCGGGTGAAGATGGATGATATTGCGCAAGCCCTATCCATCTCCAAGCGCACGCTATACGAGACCTACGAGAACAAAGAGCAGCTGCTTTGTGAAGGTGTGATCTATGAGCACCAGCTCCGTCAGGAGCAGCTTCGTCAGTTCACCGAGCAAGCCGAGAACGAGATAGAGGTGGTCATGGAGTTTATCCGTCAGGAGATAGTCCTTTTAGGTGGTATCAACCCGTTGTTTTTCAGTGAGTTGGCTAAATACAAGCGTGTTGTTGAACTCCTCAACGAGGAACACGAACAGAAACGTCTTCACTCCATGGAATTCGTGAAGAGGGGTGTTGAGAAAGGTTATTTCCGCAGTGATATCAACTACGACATCGTTACCAAGATGAGCGATGCGGTGGTTCAGCATGTCATGATGACGAGGATGTACGAGGAGTATCCCTTAAGCGAGATCTTCAGAAACCATGTGGATATCCTGTTCAGGGGCATCTGCACCGATAAAGGGATAGCCGCGCTTCACCTGTAATAAGCTCGTGCCTTTATAACCTCACCACTTGCTTCACACCCTTCACTGTCCTGAGCTTCTTGATCAGGGCATCCAGCTTACTTGTATCTTCAATATTCACCACAAGGTTTCCGCTGAACAGTCCGTCATGACTGTCGATATTGATGCTTCTCATCACTATCTTCTCTTCTTTCGAGATGATGCTGGTGATGTTGTTTACAATACCGATATCGTCATTACCGATGATGCGTAGGGTGGTGGAATACTGTACCTGTCCTTTACCGCTCCATTTAGCCCTGACGATGCGGTAGCCGAAACGCTTGCGCAGCTCAGGTGCGTTCGGACAGTTGATACGGTGAATCTTGATTCCTCCGTTGATGGTGACGAACCCGAACACATTATCCCCATAGATGGGATGGCAGCACTTGGCCAACTGGAAGTCAACACCCTTCAGGTTCTTGTCGATGATAATCACATCATCGCTGCCGTAGGTCATCTCCTCGTCAGGGTGCTCATACACAAACTCATCAGCACTCTGCACGGGCAGGGTAGGCGCCGTACCGTTGTCATGCTGCTGCACTTCCACGTACCGCTCAATCACACTATTCATGTCGAGCGTACCTTCAGCCAATTGTTTATAGAATTCGCGTGTCTCCTTGATTCCCAGTTTCTTAATCAAGTGGTTTATCACACTCTCTTCTATCTCAATCTTCCTGTTCTTCAGTCGGCGTTCCAGCATCTCCTTCGCCATGGCGCCCTGTTTCACCTGAATATCCTTCAAGGCTAATCTGATCTTCGATTTCGCCCTACTGGTCTTCACCACATTGATCCAGTCCTGCTTCGGTGTCTGGTTGTTGGAAGTCATCACCTCCACCTGGTCGCCCGACTGCAGTTGGTGGCGGAACGTCACCACCTTATTATTTATACGGGCTCCTGTACACTGGTTACCCACCCGGGAATGGATATGGTAGGCGAAGTCGAGCACCGTGGCTCCCTTGGGGAACTTCAGCAAGTCGCCCTTAGGCGTGAACACATACACCTCGTCCTCATACAAATCCATCTTGAACTCATCAATCATCTGCATGGAGTTCACGTTGTTCTCCAGTGCCGAACGAATACTGTTCAGCCAGTCGTCCAATCCTCCTTCTCCGCTCTTCACGCCCTTATAGCGCCAGTGTGCAGCCAGACCCCGTTCAGCCACCTCGTCCATGCGTTTGGTACGTATCTGCACCTCCACCCATTTGTTCTCCGGTCCGAGTACGGTGATATGCAGACTCTCATACCCGTTGCTCTTCGGCACCGTCAGCCAGTCGCGCAACCGCTTAGGATTCCCCTGGTACATATTGGTGATGATGGCAAATACCTGCCAGCACATCGACACCTCCTGTGTTCGCGTAGGATTATCTGTTGTGGGTTCCAGGATGATTCTGATGGCAAACAAGTCGTATATACCCTCGAAGCCGCATTTCTGCTTCTTCATCTTCTGCCAGATGCTATGGATGCTCTTGGTGCGCCCTTTCATGTGGTACGAAAAGCCAGCCTCGCGCAGTTTCTCGTCGATAGGCTTGATGAACTTCTCGATGTAGGCGTCACGACTCTTCTTCGTGGCATTCAGCTTCTCCTTGATCAGATAGTAAGCATCATGCTCCAGGTATTTCAGCGACAGATCCTCCAGCTCGCTCTTCAGCTTATACAGACCCAGTTTGTGGGCGAGGGGAGCATAGAGATAGCTGGCCTCTTCGCTCACCTGTCGTTTAGCCTCCTCATTCTCCGTGTCGCGTATCTGTCGAAGCAGATTCACACGGTCGGCTATCATGATCAGGATTACGCGCATGTCCTCGGCAAACGACAAGAGGAGATTACGGAAGTTCTCGCTCTCAATCACCGGATTCTTCTTGTAGAGCTCCTGGATCCTTACCAATCCGTGGATGATGGTTCCCACCGATTCACCGAACTGTTCCTGAATCAGAGACAAGTCGTCCAACCCGTTAATCACACTGTTGTAGAGCAGAATGGCCAAAGCACCGTCACGCTTCAGTCCTTCTTCCTCAACCGCGATGATGGCAGTATGCAGACTCTGCAGGACAGGGTTCAAACCGAATACATCCCTTTGAATACAATCACTGTTCAAAGATTTCATCAGTTCGCCCCGAATCTTCTCCTCATCCCCCTCGTGAAGGGATGAACCAAGCAGCGAACACAACTCCTTCAGCAGTGTGAATATCTGCGTCTTTTCCTCGTCGGTGAATATCAGTTTCTCGTCCATGTAAGAATCTTTTATGCAAATGTACGAATAAAATTTGGATTATTGCGCACTTATTTGTATTTTTGCAGAAAATCATTTAAACTACTATAATTATGCTAACAAAAAAAGATTTAGATCAATTAGCTCTGAAGGGAATTTCTGAAGAACAGATCAATACGCAATTGGAAGAGTTCAAGACCGGTTTCCCGTTCTTGAAGTTGGAAGCCGCTGCCAGTATCGGACACGGTATTATCGCACCAGATAGTGAGGAGCGCCAGCGCATGGTTGACGCATGGAACGCCTATAAGGCAGAAGGCAAGAAGATCGTGAAGTTCGTTCCTGCCAGTGGTGCTGCCAGTAGAATGTTCAAGGACATGTTCGCCTTTGTGGACGCGCCCTATGATGTGCCTACCACCGATTTTGAGAAGAAGTATTTCGACAACCTGGAGAAGTTCGCTTTCTACGATGCTTTGGATGCCGCCTGTTTGAAGAACGAGGGCAAGGGAGTGAAGGCCCTGATAGCCGACGGGAAGTACAAGACCGTTGCTGCCACGATGCTGAAGGCAGAAGGCTTGAACTACGGTCAGCTGCCCAAAGGTATGCTCTTGTTCCACAAGTACCCCGAAGGCCCGCGTACCCCCATGGAAGAACATCTGGTGGAAGGTGCGCTCTATGCCGCCAGCAACGGAGAGGCCAACGTGCACTTCACGGTGAGTCATGAGCACATCGGTTTCTTCGAGAAGAAGGTAGCCGAGAAGAAAGACGGCTTGGCACGTAAGTACGGCATCAAGTACAACATCTCCTTCTCCGAGCAGAAGCCCAGCACCGATACCGTGGCTGCCAATGCCGACAACACCCCGTTCAGGAACGAAGACGGCTCCCTGCTGTTCCGTCCGGGCGGTCATGGTGCCCTGATTGAGAACCTCAACGAGATTGACGCTGATGTCATCTTCATCAAGAACATCGACAATGTAGTGCCCGACCGTTTGAAGAGTGATACAGTAGAGTACAAGCAGGTCATTGCCGGTGTATTGGTCACCTTGCAGCAGAAAGCCTTTGCTTATCTGCGCCTGCTCGACAGCGGTCAGTATAACCACGAGAAGCTCGAGGAGATTATCCGTTTCGTGCAGCGCGACCTCTGTTGCCGTAAGGCAGACATCAAGGAATTGGAAGATGCTGATCTGGTGATCTATCTGCGCGAGAAGCTGAACCGTCCTATGCGCGTGTGCGGTGTAGTAAAGAACGTTGGAGAGCCCGGTGGCGGTCCGTTCATGACCTACAACCAGGATGGAACAGTATCCTTGCAGATTCTCGAGAGCAGTCAGATTGACAAGACCAACGAGGCCTACATGAAGATGTTCACCGAGGGTACGCACTTCAATCCCGTGGATCTGGTGTGTGCCGTGAAGAACTACAAGGGTGAGCCGTTCAACCTGCCTTCATTTGTTGACAAGACCACCGGTTTCATCAGCAGTAAGAGTAAGGGAGGAAAAGAACTGAAGGCATTGGAGCTTCCCGGTTTGTGGAACGGCGCCATGAGTAACTGGAGTACGGTATTCGTGGAAGTACCCCTTTCCACCTTCAATCCGGTGAAGACCGTCAATGACCTGTTGCGCGAGCAGCACCAGTAAACTCATCTAATTCCAGCCAGCGCATGCTCTTCTCGTCAATCTCATCTTTGAGCGACGAGAGGAGCTTGCTTTTTTCTGTCAGCTCATCCACAGACAGCTTACCGCTGCAGAGGTCTTCCTCAATGCTTTTCTGCTTCTCTTCCAAGGCAGCAATATCTTTCTCCAGCTGCGCCATTTCCAGTCGTTCCTTATAAGTAAGCTTACGCTTGGCGGGCTCTGCCGACGGATCGTCCGCACGTTCAGTCTTTCCTTTGTTGCGTTCGTTCTTGTCGGTTGACTTCTCGTTAGTCGGTTTCTCCTCCTTATCCGCAAACATCCTGTATTGCGTGTAGTTTCCGGGGAAGTCCTTGATCACCCCATTCCCTTTGAACACCAGCAGATGATCCACCACCTTATCCATGAAATAGCGGTCGTGACTCACCACAATCACGCAGCCGGGGAAATCAGCTAAATACTCCTCCAGAATCTGCAGCGTCTGGATATCCAGGTCGTTCGTGGGCTCATCCAGCACCAGGAAGTTCGGGTTCTTCATCAGTACCGTGCACAGGTAGAGCTTACGTTTCTCACCGCCCGAGAGTTTATACACATAGTTGTGCTGCTGCTCAGGAGTGAATAGGAAATGCTGCAGGAACTGCGAGGCAGAGAGGTGCTTACCGCCCCCCATGTCGATATACTCGGCAATGTCGGTAATCACGTCAATCACTTTCTGCTGTTCGTTGAACTTGAGTCCTTCTTGCGAGAAATAGCCGAAGCGCACCGTATCACCAATGTCGAACTTCCCACTGTCGATGGGCTCCTGTCCAAGCAGCATCTTGATGAACGTGCTCTTGCCCGTTCCGTTACTTCCCACGATTCCCATCTTCTCGAAGCGTGCGAAGTTGTAGTAGAAGTCTTTGAGAATAACTAATTGATCAAAAGCTTTAGAAACATACTGGCACTCGAAGATCTTCGAGCCGATATACACGTTACGCGATTTCAGTCGTATCTGTCGTTCCTCAATGCGTTGCTTGGCAATCTTCTCCAGCTCATAGAAAGCCTCCTCACGGTAGCGGGCCTTATGACCTCTGGCCTGCGGCATTCTGCGCATCCATTCCAGCTCCCGTCGGTACAGGTTGTTGGCTCGCATGATCTCTGCCCGTGTATTGTCGATACGCTCCTGCCGTTTCTCCAGATAATACGCATAATTGCCGCGGTAAGTATAGATAGTACGGTTGTCCAGCTCCAGAATCAGGTTACACACCTTGTCCAGGAAATAACGGTCGTGTGTCACCATCAGCAGTGTTTTGTTCCCCCGTGCCAGATAGCCCTCCAGCCATTCAATCATCTCCAGGTCGAGGTGGTTCGTGGGCTCGTCGAGAATCAGCAGGTCAGGTTCCGTAATCAGTACGTTGGCCAGTGCCACCCGTTTCTGCTGACCGCCGCTGAGCTGTCCCATGGGCTGCTGCAGGTCGCGTATCTTCAGCTGTGTCAATATCTGCTTGGCCCGCAGCACCTTCTCCTCTTCCCCCTGGTGGTTAAAACAAGCGTCAATCACCTTCTCTTCGGGATCGAACACAGGCGACTGCTCCAGCATGGCCACTTTCAGGTCGCGACGGAAGATGATCTTCCCGTCGTCATACCCCTCCTTACCCGTAATCACCGAGAGCAAGGTGGATTTTCCAGTACCGTTCTGTGCTATCAATCCCACCTTCTGTCCTTCGGCAATGCTGAACGAGATATGCTCGAACAGCACCTGAGCGCCGAACGATTTCGTGAGATCCTGTACGTCAAGAAAGGGAACAGCCATGATGTGTTATTCCGTGGGGTTCTTCAACTCTTTGTTGATACGGTCGATATAGTCGAGCACCTCATCACGTCCCAATTTCTTCTCTGCCGAAGTGATGAAGTAAGGTGGCAGAATCTCCCAGGTGTCTTCCAGCTTAGACATATACGCCTCGGCGTTCATCTTCGCCTTCACCGGTCCTAACTTATCAGCCTTGGTGAAGATGATGGAGAAGGGGATATTACTCTGTCCTAACCAGTCGATGAACTCCCGGTCGATTACCTGCGGGTCGTGACGGATATCAATCAGCACGAACACGTTGATGAGCTGCTCACGCTGCAGGATATACGAGGAGATCATCTGCTCCAGCTTCTGACGGGTTGTCTTACTCTGCTTGGCGTAGCCGTAGCCGGGAAGGTCAACCAAGTACCACTCGTTGTTCACGATGAAGTGGTTGATGAGCAGTGTCTTACCGGGCGTGGAGGAAGTCTTGGCAAGGTTCTTCCTGGCGCAGAGCATGTTGATCAGACTCGACTTACCGACATTACTTCTGCCGATGAAGGCATACTCCGGCTTCGTATCTTTCGGACAGGTGCGTACGGTGGGGTTACTTACCACGAATTCTGCTTTTGTTATTTCCATATGATAAAATATTTCTGCAAAGTTACGAAAAAACGAGAGCAATGCAAAGGAAAAGTTTGTTTTTCTTTACATTGCCGAGTGCATTGTAACTTCGGTGAAGCCAAAGTTACGGAAAGTCGAGTGCAGAACAAAAGATTTTAATCTTTTTTATGCCGAGACGGAGTAAGTTCGCGATTTTTTATCGTAAAGGTACGAAAAAGTTCGCGATTTTCATTACCTTTGCACTCAAAATTGCATTCTATGTCCCAATCCCTTGCCCACGAAGGCACACCTTATCCTTCCCAACTGTTGGAGAATGCCGTGGAGGAGTTCGCCAAGTTACCGGGAATCGGTCGTAAGACAGCCCTGCGACTGGTACTCTTCCTGCTCCGTCAGGAGTCGGATGAGGTAGAAGCGTTTGCCCAGGCCGTGAGCAGGATGCGCAAGGAAGTGAAGTACTGTAAGGTGTGTCATAACATCAGCGACACCGACCTCTGTCCGATATGCTCTGACCAGCGTCGTGACAGTTCCGTAATCTGCGTGGTGGAGAACATCCGCGACGTGATGGCCATCGAGAACACCCAGCAGTACCACGGACTGTATCATGTCTTGGGTGGCATCATCTCTCCCATGGAAGGAATCGGTCCGTCAGACATCGAGATCGACTCGTTGATCAAGCGTGTAGAGGCAGGCGGTGTTGAAGAGGTGATCTTCGCCTTGAGCAGTACGATGGAGGGCGACACCACGAATTTCTATATCTCGCGCAAGCTCGCTTCCTATCCCGTCAAGCTCAGTGTCATTGCCCGAGGCATTTCCGTGGGCGACGAACTGGAATACACCGATGAAGTAACATTAGGACGTTCAATATTAAACCGTACCCCATTCAATGGATAAAGTAGTGAAGACCTTAAAGGTCTGTTTTTTTGCTCCGATCGTGATCGCCTTGATCCTGGTCGTATTGTATGAAACCGAAGTGATGATTCCTGGATTCAATGGCTTCAGCACCCAGGCATGGTTCATCATTCTCACCGTCATGGAACTGCTCACCATAGCCGTTATTCCTGCAGCCCTGTATCTGTTCAAGATCAGGAAGGTGAAGGAAGCCTTGAAAGCAGAGCCCGTGGCAGCCATGAAGAAGTATGGTGTGATGCGACTGCTGATGCTGGGCTTACCGTTGGTGGCGAACACCGATTTATATTATATGTCGATGAATGTTGCCTTCGGCTACATGGCCATCATCCTATTACTCGTCCTTCCCTTCGTTTATCCCAGTAAGGCGAGGTGTGAGGAGGAGACAAACTTCCTCCCTCCTCGACAAAAATAAAAGAATCAAAATTGAAAAAACTTACTGTCGTTATCGTCAATTACAACGTGAAGCACTACGTGGAGCAGTGTCTTCATAGTGTGGAGAGAGCCATCGAGGGTCTCGACGCTGAGGTGGTGGTGGTAGATAACCACTCCCACGACGACTCCGTGACGTATCTTCAGGAACGTTTCCCTTGGGTGAACATCATTGCCAATAACCATAACTCCGGGTTCTCAAGGGCAAACAACATGGCCATACGACAGACACAGGGCGAGTATGTGCTCCTGCTGAATCCTGATACCATCGTTGGAGAGAATGTACTCCGTGAGTGTATTACCTTCATGGACGAACATCCTGATGCCGGAGCCGTGGGCGTAAAGATGCTGAAGAGCAATGGCGAGAAGGCGAGGGAGAGTAGGAGAGGTCTGCCTACGCCCATGACAGCCTTCTATAAGGTGTGCGGACTCTGTGACGCGTTCCCTGAAAGTAAGCGCTTTGGGAAGTATTACATGGGTTATCTGCCTTGGGATGAGGCTTCAGAGATTGAGATTGTGAGTGGTGCCTATTGCATGGTTAGAAGAGCCGCCCTTGACCAGGTAGGACTGCTCGACGAGGATTTCTTCATGTATGGCGAGGATATTGATTTGTCGTACAGGGTCCTTAAAGGCAACTACCACAACTGGTATCTCCCCGTGCGCATCCTGCACTATAAAGGCGAGAGCACGCAGAAGTCAAGCTTCCGCTATGTCCATGTGTTCTACGATGCCATGCTCATCTTCTTCAGGAAGCATTTCGGTCAGATGACCTTCCTGTTGAGCATCCCCATCAAGGCGGCCATCTATTTCAAGGCGCTCATTGCCTTGTTGCAGATGAGTACGCAGCGCATCCGTAAGATGTTAGGATTCACGGTGCGGAAACGTGGTGATAAGTCGTACTACCTGTTCATCGGTCATCAGCAGCACCTCGACGATTGTCGTAAGCTGGCCACGGTGAAAGGTCTTGATGCTGATTTCCTCGTAGGAGATGAAACCACCTTGCCACAAGGTCATCTCGACCGGTTGGAGGAACTCAAGAAGAAAGATTGTGTGTATGTGGTCTATGATACCGAAGCCTATCGTTACCAAACCATGCTCAGCATCATGGAAACGCATCATGTAGAAAACATCTCCCTTGGCACCTATTCGCCGCAGACGGGAATGTTGATTACGGAAGAGGAGGTGATGTAACCAAAAAAGGAGACCAAACGGTCTCCTTTTTTGCGGTGCGTACGGGACTCGAACCCGTGACCTCCTGCGTGACAGGCAGGCATTCTAACCAGCTGAACTAACGCACCATGGTTATGTGCTTGGCGGAACGGTTGGCTGGCGGTGCGTACGGGACTCGAACCCGTGACCTCCTGCGTGACAGGCAGGCATTCTAACCAGGCTGAACTAACGCACCTTTAACCGCATAGTTCCGATTAGCGGGTGCAAAGGTAGGTAATTTTTTCCTTTCCACCAAAAGAAAAGAGGGATTTTTTAGAAAAAAAGTTGCATCAGGCACACAGGATGATAATCCTGCCCATCGAAAAGCCAGTCGTTCAAGATGGCAGTGCGCTGAAAGCCTGCTTTTTGGAACAATCTGAGCGATTCTTCGTTAGCTGTATCAACATACGCAAACAACTGGTGGATGTGGATGATTTCTCGCGCATATTGCTTCAGTTGCTCCAATGCCGCCGTACCCAGACCTTGATGACGATATGGTTCACGAATCACAATGCCCACCTCAGCGCGGTGATGCTGCGGCTCATAGTTCATCATGTCGATAAGACCAACGGCCGTCCCTTCCTCATTCTCCACCACCAGTCTTACCTGACGGTCGGTAAAGATATCACCCGTGGCACGAGCCAGGTAGTCGCGTAGCAGGTAACGTGAATACGGCACATTCGTCACCCCCACCTTCCACAAGGCAGGGTTATTCTCTATCTGGTACAACAGCTCCAGATCCTCGGGCTCCATCGCCCTTAGTAGTATTTTGTTTTTCATTGGCTATTGAACTTTACGGATGTTTTACATCCGTTTTTGTGGAGTGTGGAGTGTGGAATGTGGAATGAGATATGATTTCAAGAACAGGTGGTTTGATATGTGAATACTTTATCTCAGTGCTATTCTCATTCCACATTCCACATTCCACACTCCTCGAAACAACTCCTCACTCCTCATTCCACACTCCACACTCTATCATTCCCTCGGCCCTCTCCAGATCCTCCGGCGTATCAATCCCCACCGTCTCAATATCCGTGGTGCCCACCTTGATGCGGTAGCCGTTCTGCAGCCAGCGGAGCTGCTCTAAGCTCTCAGCCAGCTCCAGTGAAGATTGCGGCAGTTGGGTGATTTCATGCAGCACCTCTGTGCGGTAAGCATAGAGTCCGATGTGTTTCATAAACGGGAATTTTCCCATCCACTGCTCACGGTCAATTCCGCGCAAGAACGGGATGATGCTGCGCGAGAAATACAGGGCGTAGCCGCGGTTGTCCACCACCAGCTTGGGCGAGTTGGGATTCTCCAGAGCGCTCAATGGCTGTTCAGCCGTGAACGGTTTTCCCAACGTGGCAATCTGCGTGTCTGCGTCCTCAAAGCAACGGCACACCGTCTCAATCTGCGAACGCTGGATAAAGGGCTCATCACCCTGAATGTTCACCACTACGTCATAGTCGCCCCCGATCTTCTGCACTGCCTCCTCAATACGGTCCGTTCCGCTTTTATGGTTAGGTGAGGTCATCACCACCTTACCGCCAAACGCCTCTACCGCATCGAATATGCGCTCATCATCAGTAGCCACATACGCCTCGTCCAGCACCTTCTTCACCTGCTCGTACACCCGTTGTATCACAGGCTTTCCACCCAGCATGGCCAACGGCTTGCCAGGGAAGCGTGTAGATGCGTAGCGGGCAGGGATAATACCTATATACTTCATTTTTTACTCCTTTTTCAATTTTGGGGACAAAGATACGATTAAACGAGTGAAAATCCAAACAAAAGCTTGTTTTTGTTTGGATTTCCGAGTGGATGGGTCGTGGGTGGGTCGTGGGGACAGGACCGTTGACCCAATACCGGGTCAAGTGCCTGTCCCCATGACCCTCCCCATGACCCTTTATGATAGTCGGCTGAGGAGTTCGATGAGGACGCGCCAGATGTCGTCAATAGTGGAGAGC
Organism: uncultured Prevotella sp.; assembly: GCA_900314935.1. Taxonomy (GTDB): domain Bacteria; phylum Bacteroidota; class Bacteroidia; order Bacteroidales; family Bacteroidaceae; genus Prevotella. The sequence continues at coordinate 2,238 of OMXE01000030.1, read as the reverse complement.
TCGATGCGCTCGCTGGTGGAGTGCGGCTCCACGATGCGAGGACCGATACTTGCTATCTGAATACCTGGATAGTGCTGTACGAAGAACCCTGCCTCAAGGACGAAATGCATGGCTACCATGCGCGGACGCCAGCCTAAGATATCGTTGAACGTATCGGAGGTAAGACGCAGGAAATCAGACTCTTGATCTTCTTGCCACGCAGGAGCCGACATGATGGTCTCGCTGGTGGCACCATGAGTGGCAAAGACGTTGGCAATGGTCCTACTCAGCCTCTCCATCTCGCTGTCGATGAAGCTGCGGGTGTGGGTGGAAACGAAGAGGTGATCATCTTCCGTCAAGATGCGTCCGATGTTGTTGGAGGTTTCCACGGTATCCTTCATCACTTCACTCATCTTCACCACACCTTGCGGAATCTGTTCCAGACAGGTCATGAGCGTTTCGAACGCCTCGCTATTGATCACTGTTTCCTGCGACTCGCATGCGTTGATGGTGCAAATCATGTGAGCATCGCTCTTGCCATATTCCTTTCCCAGCCATTCGTTCATGGCCTTCTCCTGCTGTTTCATGAACGCTGTGGCCTCGTCGGGAATACATAGTACAACATCGGCCGTTGATGCAATCGAGGCATTAGCCTCACCTATCTTGATACTCGCCACCTTGACATCCTTTTCCTTACAAATCTCCCGCAGAAGCCTATGCGTGTCCACTACCGCACTGCAACGGTTCTTGTTGATGTCCACACCAGAGTGACCACCCAGTCCGCCCTCCAGGCGAATAGCATACCAACAGCCCTTATCAGCAGCTATCCGCTGTAAGGGGATGCGGTGGAACTGCAGACAAGCACCTGCTGCTCCTGTGGTGATGGTGTCGTAGTCCTCTGAATCGAGGTTGATGACCTTACGTCCCCGCAGGAAATCCTTGCTCAGTTGTGAAGCCCCCGACATGCCGTCTTCCTCGTTGGTGGTAGTCATCACTTCTAACGGTCCGTGAACGATGTCGTTACTCTCCAACACGGCCAGTGCCATGGAGAGTCCGATACCGTTATCAGCCCCCAGCGACGTGCCCTTGGCCTTCATCCATCCGTCCTCTACATACGCCTCAATGGGGGTGTGAAGCGGATCGCTCATGCCCACGCACACCATGTCCATGTGGTTCAGCAGCACGATAGGCTCGGCCCCTTCATGACCGGGTGTTGCAGGCTTGCTGATAACGACACAGTTCTCATCATCGCGCTTGTAAGACAGCTGCAGTCGCTCGGCAAACTGACAAAGGTAGTTGGCTACTTGTTCTTCGTGGTGCGAAGGACGGGGTATCTGGTTCAGTTCCTTGAATATCTGGAACACACGTTCTGTTGTAATCATACGCTGATAGTTTGATTGATTTGCAAATTTACGAATAAGCGAGCACAAAAGCAAATAAAATCATTTTTATTTTTATTGTCGAACCGATGGAGCAGCGAGAGCCATCATGCTTGCATGTTTGGCCGAGTGACAGAGGAAAACGTAGTTAATGCAAGTATCTCATGGAAGACAGCAGGGTATTCTAATAATGTGAGGGGGTTGAGGGGGTTGAGGGGGTTATTTTCTAAACTTTATATATTTTCGCACACGCGAGCCTTTATTATATATTTTCTATAATGTTATAAAAACAACCCCCTCAACCCCCTCATCCCCCTCACATTATCCTTCCAACACCCACTTATCAGCCTTCCAACACCCACTTATCAGCCTTCCAACACCGACTTATCAGGCTTTTAGCACCTACTTATCAGCCTTGTAATTGGGTCACGGTGACTTTAAAAAAACCGTTTGATCCGTAAAATCCGTGTTCGTTTTAATTCTGAAAGAAATTATCACAATTATCCCAGAAATACTATTTGATACGGAACACATAGCCTTTTCCGTTTTTTCTGTTATTTTTCCGCCTCTTCCGTTATAATTATTCTTGCGCCAATCACTGCGGGAAACATAATTCTCTGTGGGAACTCTGCGCTCTCTGCGATTTGACTTCGTCTTCCTCCTCCTCGCTCGACAAAGTCTATACAAGTATAACTTTGTTCTCACTCGTTCGTCGGTTCTGCGTGAGAACAAGCATTGGTGCGAACAAACAAACGAACAGTTGTGTTATACTGAATAGGTTTGTCTTACCCTGAAAAACGTTGAATCAAAAACAACGTTTTAAGATGGACAAAACAGAAGAATCAAATTTGCTGGAGTTACAGGAGCTGGCGCTGAATCA
>OMXE01000001.1 GCA_900314935.1 uncultured Prevotella sp. | reverse complement strand
ACGTCAGGGTTTCCTTACTCACCGCACGGGCATACCATTTGCCATAGGCGGCACTCTTACTGTTGTTGTTTTTCACCAACTTGTACAGAATTTTACTCATGTTTGTTTAATTGAAAATTGAGAATTGAAAATTGAAAATTTTTACGGATGTGAAACATCCGTTTTTGTTATTTCAGAGCTCCGATCTCACATCAAAACTCGGGCAATCCTTACCAGGATTGAGATCACGATGCCCTAGCACCAGCGCTTTGGGATACCGCTCCTTCAGATCGCTGAGCAGCACTTCCATGGCACGTTTCTGCGCCTGCGTACGTGTGTCATCGGGTTTTCCACGACGGTCGAGTCCGCCCTCGTAGCACACGCCGATGGAGTGCTTGTTGTGGTTCCTGCAGTGAGCACCAACCTCCTGCTCGGGCCTCCCCGGCCAGATTACACCTTCGCGGTCGATGTAGTAATGGTAGCCGATGTCTTTGAAACGGCGGTTCGCTATGTGGTCGTGACGACATTTCGCGAACGGGTACCTGGTACCTTCCCGGGTGGCTGAGCAGTGGATGATGATTAGAGTGATGGTCCTCATAGCTTACTTACACGCCAAATCCACATGATTGAAGTCCTAACGCTGCCGCAAGGGCACTGAGGATTCCGATGGCGGCCTGAATGACCACGCTCCACATGTTCTTCTTTTGTTCTTTCATTTTTCTTTCGTTTTAAGGGTTAATACAATGGCGGCGTAAACGCCTTTCTTTTCTCATTTAATTCCACTGCAAAGGTACAACATCAGAAAGAAGGAAAAGGAGTTGTGGGGAGTTGTGCGGAGGAAGCGGGAAATAGTGGGAGTTATATATGTTTATTTTCACGCAGAGCCGCAGAGAACGCAGAGCTCACACAGAGAATTTTGGGGAATAATGATCTATTCCATTGAAAAATACTCAAAAATACTTGGATTATTCAGAAGGAATGTTTATCTTTGCAACGTCAGAAATGACTATCCGGTAAAATTCTTATACAATAAGGTATAAGATTCCGCGAGGGGTAAGGCTTTATCGATACTGCCCGTTTTGAGAGTCACTATTAAGTGGCTCTTAAATTTTTTAATACTTCATCATGAAGTTTCTGATGAAAGCATATGCCTCAGTGTCTTCACGTATTACGGAAATAGTCTTGCTCCCTTTGTAAACCAATACTTCTACAGCATCCTGATTCTGCTCAAAATAATGCTTAATGGCTAATGCCAAGAGGCGTGGATTGTAATTACTGTTCATGCTTAGTAAAACACGATTTGTCTGACCAATTGACTCTTTTAACCTATTACCTACAGAGGCTCGCCCTGATATAGTTTTCAGATCATACATCTTGAAGATGCCTTTACGCTCAAATATGTAATCGGCAGTACGGCTATTATTAGGATTGGGGAGTATATAAACATTATTTCCACGTTCTACTGCTTTTCTTGCCGCATTAAGAAGATGTGAATAATCATCGTTTGTCTGACCACCAACAACAAAGATGTGCGGGTCAGTATCAAGAGGCGAAAACTCATGTTGTTCTGTAATTAACTTCAATTGACGTACAAAATCTATGCCTTGCAATTTATGGAGCAAGGCCAATTTGTGCGCTATGTCGTTATTGTTTTCCATATTATTATGATTTAGAACTCAAGACCGCCCTAGATGCGCTAATCAAAGGGGATACGCGGGAGGTCAAATCGAGTGCAAAGATAGCCACAATCTATCAAACATCCAAACAAAATGGAAATAATTATTCGCATTATGCACATTATTTTCCAAGTAGATTGATCTTTAATCCTTGGTCCCTTGGTTCTTTGGTCTAAAATAGAAATCTGTTCTTTTGTTCTTCTGTCTAAAAGGGGAATTACAGGGAATTATTATGTAGTAATCCCTTGGTTATGTGCCTGAAAATGCGTATCTTTGTAACATGGAAAATACATTCAAGATACGTACATACGGGCGCATGGAGCTGGCACAACTCTACTGTCCCGACGTCCAGCCGAAGACGGCCTGGAGGAAACTGAAGGAATGGATCGACTACTATCCGCACCTGAACGAGAAACTGTCGTTGCTGGGCAAAACCTTAGACATAAGAACTCTTAGACATAATAACATAAGAACATAATTATTATCTCACACAGAGAGCAATCTAATTCTCGTTGTGACATATAAGCCTAGTTAGATGGAGTTAGAAGGCTGATAACGATACGTTATAAGGCTGGTTGGAGCACGAAAGTAGGCTTGTAGGAATGAGAGAAGTGAAGGATGTGAGAGATGTGAAGGATGTTTTAATAACTTTCACGCGCGCGCGTACATAATAAAAACGACTTCTATTAAAAACGTGTTTTATATATATGTTCCAAAAACTACCTTCACATCCTTCACATCCTTCACACTCATTAGAATGGTTTATCGGTCTCTTCAACAGGCATTTGCTTTTCAACCGTCTCTATATCAATCAGTTTAAGGGGGACCACATGGTAAGACATGCCTATTCTTGTCTTGATTGACTCAAACCCCATCTTCTTCATAACCCTGCCGATTTTAACATTCGATAACGGTTTCTTGATGCCGGCATTGATCTTCTCGAGGATGGCGGTGGAGGTGAGCCATACGCCCTCATCCGACGAGTTGGGGAAGTCGTAGTAGCGCATGATGAGCTGTTCCTCGGTGCAAGGTGCCTCAAAGGCCCTGTTGCGCTGGTTGAGGGCGGCAATCTCCTTCTGCGTGAACCAGTAGCGGAAACCGCTGATGCTTATGGCTGCCTGCGCATAGAGCTTCATATAGTCGATATGGTACGTGCGCGGGTCGTCGATATGGTCGATGAGGAAGGGCAGCCAGCGGCGCGAGCCTGAGGGATCGTTCAGGAACTTGTCGTTGTTGCCCGTTCCGCACAGGCTCGCCACGTGCGGCAGGTTCACGAAGTTGCGCCCGTAGGCGGGGCGGTCCTGTATCACGGGCATGGTGACCATCGCTTTCAGCTGGTTCTGCTCCTTGTTCGACAACGTGTCGAGCTCCTCCAGACAAATGAACATGTTGCGCGAGAGCTGGATGCGGTCGTCCTTGTTCAGCACGGTGTTGTCGGTCTTCACGTAGAAGTAGCGACGTAGCTCCTGCGGCAGCAGGTACGAGAAGAACGTGCTCTTGTACGTGCCCTGGTCGCCGATGAGCACGAGGATGACATTGTTCACCACGCTGTCGTTAAGCACCGATGCCACGGCACCCACGAACCACCGCTGGAAGTACTCCAGGAACTCCTGCTGCGCCTCCTGGTCCGACTGGTCGTTGGTGGGCTTGACATGCACATGTCTTGCCAGGTCGGCGATGTAGTCTCTGTCGGAGTCGTAATGTACGATTGCCTCTAGGATGAACGAGCGCAGGGGGTTCCACTGCGGGGTGATATGTGAGCGCAGCAGGGTTCCTACCTCGTGGCTCTTCCAGTTCTGCTCCCTGCTCACCATCGCCCATAAGGTGTTCTCCTCGCGGTCGGTCATGTCATGCCACATGTTTGAGAACTCTCCCATTCCGCTCAGGTCAACGGGAAGGTTCTCACCCGGGATGTCATACCACCTGCATTCGTTCTTCTGGGTGATGGTGTTGTACCTTGTGGCCACGCGATTACTGATCAGGGTGGCCAGTTCCTCGATCGATCTCTTCTCTTTCTGGGCATTTTGATACCCACGAGTCTTCTTGATTTTCTTGTTTTCCATAAAGATTTATAAATAATTGGATAATAAGTGTCGCACTACGACCATGTTTTTCATAACAGAAGATACGAAACAAACAGGAGCTGGATCAGTCCTGCATCATCTGCATTATCTGCATGACGGTTTTGCCTTGCATTTCTCAGCCTCTTCGTTGATGATCTGCTTCTGTCTTTCGATGTCAAGATCATATATGTACAAAGCGAGATTCCTACCGACTTCCCCGAATTGTTGACGTAATTCCTCAGGATCATAGTCATGACTTTCTTTCAGGGTTACGGCACTCGATAAAGCCATTCTGACAAGGTCTTTGGTGTATTCCATCTTGTCGATTTTATCCCAACGCATTCTACTCTCCACCTTGGCCTGGTTGAGACATTTCAGACCATGCAGAAAGTTGTTTGCTATGCCATACAATGCGTTTAAGATTTCCTCCATCAAGATGCATCTTTATTTTACGGCACAAAGATACACATATTCAAAAAAATGGAACTGACGCCCCATAGGGCGTCGGTTTTTTCATCTTTCACCTTAAAAGTTTATGGAATTTTAACTAAAAAGGGCTCAAAATGCACTTAGATATCTGCATCACTGTCGCCCAGACCTTCAGGCTTGGAGAGTATGTATATTTTTACTATCACCATCAATTCATAAAATTGATGAGTAAAACCTTTTTTATTCTGATGATAATAGGTATTTTTTTACTATCTTTGTACCCAAGAATGATAACGGAGAAGGAATAGAAGATGCTGACGGAGAAGACCATGGAGAAGCTGCGGATACTCGCAGAGTCGGCGAAGTACGATGTGTCGTGCTCGTCGAGCGGTACTGTGCGCTCTGGTAAGAAGGGCATGGTGGGCTCGACGGTGGGCGGCGTGGGCATCTGTCATTCGTTTGCCGACGACGGGCGCTGCATCTCGCTGCTGAAGGTGATGCTGACGAACTACTGCATGTACGACTGCGCCTATTGCATCAACCGTCGTACGAACGATATTCCCCGTGCCACACTCTCCGTATCAGAACTCGAGGAGATCACCATGGAGTTCTACCGCCGCAACTACATCGAAGGACTGTTCCTGTCGAGTGGTGTGGTGAGGAACCCCGACTATACGATGGAGCGGTTGACAGCCATTGTGCGCGACCTCCGGACCGTTCACCGCTTCAATGGTTACATCCACCTGAAGACCATTCCAGGGGCCAGTAGAGAGTTGTTGCAAGAGGCGGGACGCTATGCCGACCGTATGAGCATCAACATCGAGATTCCCAAGGAGGAGTCGTTGAAGGCGTTGGCACCCGAGAAGGACCATCAGAGCATCTTCCTTCCGATGTCGCAGATTCAGCAAGGTGTATTGGAGAACAAGGAGGATCGTCGTAAGTTCCGCCATGCTCCCCGCTTTGTGCCGGCAGGACAATCCACGCAGATGATTGTGGGGGCCACGAAGGAGACCGACCGTGACATCCTGATGATGTCGAACGCCATGTATCAGCAGCCCACGATGCGACGTGTGTATTACTCCGGTTATGTGAGCGTGAACACCTACGACCCTCGTCTGCCGGTATTGAAACAGCCGCCTTTGGTACGCGAAAACCGCCTTTATCAAGCCGACTGGCTGATGCGCTTCTATCATTTCAGTGTTGATGAGATTGTGGATGATGCCCATACGCATCTCGATCTTGATGTTGATCCTAAGTTAGGCTGGGCATTACGCCATCCTGAGGCTTTTCCTGTGGATATCAACAAAGACGACTACGAACGTATTCTCCGAGTGCCGGGCATTGGTGTGAAATCGGCTATCCTGATTGTCAATAGCCGCCGTTTCAACCGTCTTACCTCCTATCATCTGAAGAAGATGGGAGTGGTGATGAAGAAGGCCAAGTATTTTATTACTTGTGGTGAACTTACCTCTGCCTTCTCGCAGCCGATCATTGGCATCAATGAGCTGCGCCCGGAACGCCTGCGCCCCTTGTTACTGTCGAAGGCCCAGCAGAAACGGGCGGCAGCAGAGCAGCAGCTCGCGCTCGACTTTGGTGAAGAGAATCCATGAAAACCGTCATGACAGATGCAAGTATATGTGTTCGATAATACACTCGACGGACTGTTGACAGCTGTGTTCGACAGTTTCTTCCTGCACCAGCAACCTGAGATGTTGCTGGGAGAGGGGGAGCAGCTGCCACTGTTTGCCGACGAGCCCCATGTGGTGGTTACGGACAGCGGGAAAGCCGCCCGCGTTTGGAAGGGTCTTGAGAAGCATCTGTCGGTGGAAGGACTGCGGATGATTGCCGTGAGCTGGCTCTCCGAAGAACGGACACTGAATCAGCCGTTGTTCAATTTCATCTGTAAGGTGTTCCGGCAGAAGGTTGGCGATAGCTCATCATCAGCAACAGATTACTTGAGTCTTGAACGAAATGCCAGTGATGCCGATGTGCTGGCTGTGCGCAATTCCTGTCGCCGCGTGCTCCACGAGCAGCTCCGCATGAAACAGTTCATCCGCTTTCAAAAGGCAAAGGACGGCACCTATCTCGCCGTGGTATCTCCCGACCATAACGTACTGTCGCTCATCACCCATCATTTCCAGGATCGGTTCAACGACCAGCCCTGGCTCATCTACGATGCGAAACGGCACTACGGCTACTATTATGACGGCTCTGCAGAACCGATACACATCACCTTTGAGGATGAAAGTGCGGTTCCCTTCGACCTTACCAACGGTAAGCTTGATGATGAGGTGCTCAGCGAGAATGACAAAATATTCCAGGATCTATGGCGCACATACTTCAAGGCCATCTGCATCAAGGAGCGTATGAATCCCAAGAAACAACTCAGCGACATGCCCCGTCGCTATTGGAAGTACATGACAGAAAAGAATTCATCCAATTATAAACCTATATAATAATATAAAAGAATGGCAAGTAATGCAGACTTTGTACAGTATATCGCAGACCAGTGTGCTGGTGCGGGTGAGATTGTAACCAAGAAGATGTTCGGCGATTACGGTATCTATTGCAATGGAAAGATCTTCGGACTGATTTGCGACGACTGCTTCTACCTGAAACCTACGGAGGCTGGTAGGAAGCTTTTGCGGACAGTGGATATGCGTCCTCCCTATGAAGGGGCAAAGGATTATTTCTATATCGCTGATGTAGATGACCGTGATTATCTCTCCCTGCTCGTTAAAGAGACCTATAAGGAACTGCCGGAACCGAAATCTAAGAAAAAGAAATGAAAGACTACCCGGACAAGATGACCGCAGAGCAGGCACGGACTTTTCGTGATGATGTGCTGAATATCGTCAGTCAGATACCTTATGGTAAGGTGACGACCTACGGTCATATTGCCGCATTGGCCGGCTGGGCGAGTCATTCAAGGATGGTGGGACGTACCCTGCGTTATACCCCTGAAGCCAGATCTCTTCCCTGTCACCGGGTAGTGAATATAGCAGGAAGAACCGCCCCAGGTTGGAGCCGTCAACGCTTACTCTTGGAGGAAGAAGGTGTTAGCTTCAAGTGCAACGGTCATGTGGACATGCAGAAGCATCTCTGGGAGCCTATCATTACACTAACAAAGGACGAATAAATAGAAACATACGATGGAACAAATTGAAAGAATCAAGACGATGGAGCAACATCTCGACCGTGCTTCACAGGCCGTGATGAAATTGTCGGCAGCCCTCGATGACTATGCCGAGGTGCTGACATCTATCCGTGAGCTGGAGAAGTACTATGGTAGTGACGACTGGAAGCAGGATTTTGCCGATGATGAGCAAGGACTTCTGCCTCAGGAACTGAAACGAGGAGTGCTCAGCGAAGATGGGATCTGGAATGTGCTGACAGACAATCAAGATCTTCATGCTCGCATGAAAACGATTGTTTCAAAGAAGAAACGTAAGTAATAAGTTGGGGCGTCACGGTTTCCTTCCCGTCTTACCCACACGCTTGGTAGCGCCAATGGCACCGGTGGGACAAACCAAGAGACAGAGATGACAGCCCACGCAACGCTTTCCTTGAATGTGCGGCTGACGGTTTTCATCGAAGGTGATGGCCTGATGACCACCGTCCATGCATGATGTATAGCAGCGTCCGCAACCGATGCAACGCTCACGGTCGACCTTGGGGAACACGATGGTTTCGCGGTCCAGGTCGGTTGGAGTGATGAAACGGGGCAGTTCCTCGCCCACAAGGTCGGTCAACTGACTGACGCCGCGTTCCTGCATGTAGTGCTGAAGTCCTGAAACAAGATCGTCGATGATGCGGTAGCCATATTGCATCACGGCAGTGCAGACCTGCACATTGCGACAGCCCAACTGGATGAATTCCAAGGCGTCGCGCCATGTCTCAATACCACCGATACCGCTGAACTGGATGTTTTTCATGATGGGATTCTTTGCCATCTCCAGAATATGCCGCAGGGCAATGGGTTTCACAGCCCGTCCGGAATAGCCGGAAATGGTTTTGTGCGCTGATACGGCAGCACGTTCGCCCATCGTGACCGACTTAATGGTATTGATGGCCGAGATGGCATTGGCTCCTGCGAAGTAGGCGCCCATGGCCGGCTGATTGATCTGCGTGATGTTGGGTGTCATCTTCGGGATGACGGGGATGCTTACGCTGCGTTTTACATAAGCCGTATAGAATGTGACAAGCTCGGCATTCTGTCCTACATCGCTACCCATTCCCGCCAATCGCATCTGCGGACACGAGAAGTTCAGCTCCACCGCATCCACGCCCGCTGCTTCGGCCATCTTTGCCAGTTCAATCCACTGTTCCTCAGTCTGTCCCATGATACTGGCCACAACAATCTTTGTGGGATAGTTCTCTTTCAGTCGGTGCAGGATATCGAAGTCAACATCTACAGGATTCTCCGAGAGCTGTTCCATATTGCGGAAGCCGAAGAAATCAGTCGTCCCCCCATCACTCACAGCATCAAAGCGCGGAGACACCTCACGGATATCTTCCATACAGATGGTCTTGTAAAAGACTCCCGCCCACCCTGCTTCAAAGGCTCTTGCCACCATCTCGTAGTTGGTGCAAATGGCAGAAGAGGCAAGGAAGAACGGGTTCTCGCAGGTAATGCCGCAGAATTCGATTTCCAAAGAAGGGAGCGACTTACTGCCATCTGTAACAGGAACGCCCCTGAGCATTTCCCTGATACGGATGGGACGGTCGTAATGGATACAAGCCTTCTCGGCAGTCAGCAGGTCGTCTTCGCTACATGCGGCCACCCATTGCCTGGCCATTTTCTCATTGTCAAAGCGGATGGCACGGATAGCCCTGGCGGGATCTCCTTTCTGGCACGCCTTACTACATGGCGCATCGGCACAAAGCAGGCATCGGCGGGCCTCGTCGTATATGTTCATTGCTCTCTTCATAGGTTTGGGTTTTTATTGTCTAGATGTGATAGCATTTGTAACTCCACAAAAATACGAATTATAATCCAAACCACCAAACATTTATACACTTTTTTTAACACGCGCAGGAACGGTAACCTGTTACACCCCATCCGTAGCATGCAACAATACAACTTATCTTTTGATGAAGGGTATCGGACTTTCAAATTGTAAGCAAATAAGGATATTACGCTTTCAATCTGTAACAATATAACAAAAAGAAGAAAATTTATGTCTTCCAATAAACTGATTTACTTGCATAATGTCGTATCTTTGCCCTCGAATTAAGACAAAGTGTAAGTATTCACGTATAACCACAAACACCAAAAAGATTATGGAAGCATTAAGATTTCAGGTTGTCGGTGAGGCATTCAAGAAGAAGCCGCTCGACGTAAAAGCACCCGCAGAGAGACCTTATGAGTATTTCGGTAAGAAGGTCTTCAACCGCGAAAAGATGTATAAGTACCTGCCCAAGGACGTGTACGAGAAGATGGTCGATGTGATTGACAATGGAGCACGACTTGATCGCGAGGTAGCCGATGCTGTGGCAGCAGGTATGAAACAGTGGGCCACAGAAAACGGCGTGACTCACTATACGCACTGGTTCCAGCCTCTGACGGAAGGAACGGCAGAAAAACACGACTCGTTTATTGAACACGACGGTAAGGGCGGTATGGTAGAAGAGTTCACTGGTAAGCTGCTCGTACAGCAGGAACCTGACGCTTCTTCATTCCCCAGCGGCGGTATCCGCTCTACTTTCGAGGCTCGTGGCTACTCAGCCTGGGATCCCACATCCCCTGTCTTCATCATTGAAGATACACTCTGTATCCCCACCGTATTTATTTCTTATAGCGGTGAGGCACTCGACTATAAAGCTCCGCTGCTGCGCGCCCTCCATGCAGTGAACGTGGCCGCAACAGAAGTATGTCATTACTTCGACCCCAGTGTCAAGAAAGTAACTTCCAACCTCGGCTGGGAACAGGAGTATTTCCTGGTGGATGAAGGACTTTATGCCGCTCGTCCCGACCTGTTGCTGACTGGTCGTACCTTGATGGGACACGACTCTGCCAAGAACCAGCAGATGGATGACCACTACTTCGGATCGATTCCTGAGCGTGTGGCAGCCTTTATGCGCGACTTGGAGATTCAGGCATTGGAACTTGGCGTTCCCTGCAAGACCCGTCATAACGAGGTGGCACCGAACCAGTTTGAGTTGGCACCGATCTTCGAGGAAACCAACCTCGCAGTGGATCATAACATGATGCTGATGTCGTTGATGAAGAAGGTTGCCCGCAAGCACGGATTCCGCGTACTGTTGCATGAGAAGCCTTTTGCCGGCATCAACGGTTCTGGTAAGCATAACAACTGGTCACTCTCTACCGACAACGGTATCCTGCTGCATGCTCCAGGTAAGACACCCGAGCAGAACCTGCGTTTCGCTACGTTCATCGTAGAGACACTGATGGGTGTGTACAGACATAACGGTCTGCTCAAGGCCAGCATCATGTCGGCCACCAATGCCCACCGTCTGGGCGCCAACGAGGCTCCGCCAGCCATCGTATCCAGCTTCCTCGGTAAGCAGGTAAGCGAACTGCTCGATCATATCGAAACAGCCGATAAGGACTTCCTGTCTATGACTGGTAAGCAAGGAATGAAGATGGATATCCCCGAGATTCCTGAACTGCTCATCGACAATACCGACCGTAACCGTACGTCACCTTTCGCCTTCACCGGTAACCGCTTTGAGTTCCGTGCCGTAGGTTCCGAGGCTAACTGCGCAAGCGCCATGATCGCCCTGAACAGTGCTGTGGCCGAGGCTTTGGTTGACTTCAAGAAACGTGTGGATGCTAAGATTCCTGAGTTCGAGAAGAAGCTCGCTGGCACAGAACACAGTGCTAAGTATCACGCCATCATCGACGTGCTGCGCGAAGATATCAAGACCTGTAAGCCCATCCGCTTCGACGGTAACGGCTACAGTGACGAATGGGTGATTGAAGCTGAGAAGAGAGGACTGGATGTGGAGAAGTCATGTCCGAAGATCTTCGAGCGCTACCTCGACAAGGAGAGCATTGAGATGTTCGAGAGTCTGGGTGTGATGAACAAGAAGGAGCTGGAGGCCCGCAACGAGGTGAAATGGGAGACCTACACGAAGAAGATCCAGATTGAGGCTCGCGTACTGGGTGATCTCTCCATGAACCACATCATCCCCGTGGCTACCCACTACCAGAGCGCCCTGCTGAAGAATGTGGAGAACATGACAGACATCTTCCCCATCGACAAGGCCGAGAAGCTGAATGCACGAAACATCAAGATCATTGAGGAGATTGCCGAGCGCACCTCAGCCATCGAGAAAGGTGTGGATGAACTGGTTGCTGCCCGCAAGCTCGCCAACAAGATCGAGGATGAGCACGACAAGGCCATCGCCTACCACGACAGCGTGGAGCCGAAGCTCGACGAGATCCGCTACCAGATTGACAAGCTGGAACTGATCGTGGACGACGCCCTCTGGCCACTGCCGAAATATCGGGAGTTGTTGTTCATCCGATAACGCCAACCCATTTTCGACGACTTTTGTTTCTTCGTCGATTTCTTTTTTGGTTGTTTGAAAATCGCGATGAAGCGAAGGCCATACAGGTTTAACTTGTAATGGCTGAGTGGTAGCGATTTACTAAAGTTTGCACGGGACCTGATGCTGAGACAGTATCAGGTCCTTTTTTCGCTCGGTTTGCACTACCTCTTTTTCGCTCGCTTAATCGTACTTTGTGGATAAATCCACGAACTTACTTCCGCTCGGAAAAACCAAATACATTTGGTTTTTTCACTCGCTTAATCGTAACTTTGACTTCGTCGAAGGTAGGCTGCACCTCGGAAAAACAAACAAAAACAAGGTTTTGTTTGGTTTTTCGCTCGGTTTGCACTACCTTTGCGAAAGATTATGGCAACAAATCGTACATTCCAACATCGTGTAACCATCGTAGGCGTGGCTGTCCCTATCATCATGGCAGTCATGGCTCTCTATTTCCTGTTACACCGCACCGCCATTCACCTCATCATAGGCTTCGGACTGGTGGCGGTCATCATCATGATGCTGGAAAGACTGCTGCACACGAACTACTTGTTTGAAGGCGATATGTTGACGATCAGTAGAGGACGGTTCATGAAAAAGGAGCAGGTACCGGTGAAAGAGATTACCCGCATCTCACCCATCAGGCGCCAATGGCTCTTGATAGACTACCTGCTGATTGAATATGGAGCCGGACATGAAGCAGAGGTACAGCCCGTGAACGAAGAGGCGTTCCTTCAAGAAATCAAGAAAAGACAAGACGACCATGAAGAGAGATAATAACATGTGGAGAATGCTTTGGAGTATCCTGCTACTGATGCCCTTAACGGCTATGGCACAGGTGGTGACCGACGAGGAGGTGACGACCGTTGACTCCTTGCAGGAAAGCACGGTAGAGATGACTGCCGACTCCCTCCTGACAGATACGCTGGCGATAGATCCCTCGCTGGTGTGGCCCAACAATGTGTGCGCCCGATTGGACAATCTGCTCAAGAGCAGTATGTTCAAGACCACCACGGTGGGAATCCAGGTGTATGACCTCACCGCCGACTCCATTCTGTACCAGTACAATGAGAAGCAGTGTATGCGTCCGGCCTCAACGATGAAGATGCTCAATGCCGTTACCTCACTCGACAAGCTGGGCGGCTCATACCTGTTCAAGACGGAACTGCGTTATACAGGACAGATCGACAGCTGTACGCTCCGTGGGAACATCTACTGCAAGGGCGGCATGGACCCCCTGTTCAACATTGACGACATGCGTGCTTTCGTTGATGCGCTACTGAAGAAAGGTATCGACACGATACGAGGAAGAGTCTATGCCGACGTATCCATGAAAGACCGCGACCTGTTGGGCGAAGGCTGGTGCTGGGATGATGATAACCCGGTGCTCAGTCCGCTGCTGATCGGCAAGAAGAACAATTTCATGAAACGACTGTGTCAGGTGATGAAAGAAGAGGGCATCGTGTTCATTGGTGACACCCTTCAAGGTATGACACCAGCGAATGCCTATCATCTCTGTACCCGTACCCATACCATGGACCAGGTGCTGATGCGGATGATGAAGAACAGCGACAACCTTTTTGCCGAGAGTATGTTCTACCAACTGGCAGCCAGCACGGGCGCCAAAGGAGTAACGGCAAAGAACGGCAGGGAGATGGTGAACCGACTGATTACCAAGCTGGGATTCCGACCCAGCGACTACTACGTTGCCGACGGTAGCGGACTCTCCTTATATAATTACGTATCGCCGGAACTGGAAGTGGCGTTCCTTCGCTATGCCTATGCCAACGATCATATCTATCCGCACCTGATTACCGCCATGCCGATTGCCGGTGTTGACGGTACCTTGGAGAAACGTATGCGCAGCGGATTTGCCCACACGAATGTGAAGGCCAAGACGGGTACGGTTACAGGCGTAAGTGCCTTGACGGGTTATTGTACGTCGGCCAACGGACATCTGCTATGCTTCTCGATCATCAACATGGGTATTCGCAAGGCCGACATCGGCAGGAACTTCCAGGACCATGTGTGCGAAGCTCTCTGTAAGCCATAAAAAAACTTTCGTATGGAAAATATCAAGATATGGGTGGAGAACCTCATTAGTATGATGGGTGTGACTGGTAACATGGTTCCTGTTACCCGACACATCCTGTTAGTATTGGTGGCTATCCTTCTGGCCGCCCTTGCCGGACTGCTTTGTAGGAAGATCATTGTGCCATTGGTATTGAAACTGACAGCGAAGACGGAGGTAAAATGGGACGATATGCTCTTCAACAGAAACGTATTGGTTTCTGCCTGTCATATCGTACCGGCCATCGTTATCTGGCAACTTCTGCCCTTGGTGTTCTTCCAGTTCCCTGTTGTCAAGGAACTGCTAACCCGCATCACCGCCATCTATATCGTGGTAATGTCGGTGAAGACGGTCCTCGTATTCATCTCCGCCATCAAGGATCTGGAAGGCGAGCAGCGCAGCAACAAACAGCAGTATCTCTATTCGTTCATCGGTGTACTGCGCCTGTTGATGATCTTCGTGGCTGCCATCATCGTCGTGTCGATCATCATCGATAAAGACCCGATGAAGCTGTTTGCAGGACTGGGTGCTACGTCGGCCATTCTGATGCTTGTGTTCCAGGACACCATCAAAGGACTTGTTGCGGGTATCCGTCTTACCAGTAACGATATGCTGCACAAAGGCGATTGGATTACCGTACCGAAAGCTGGTGCCGACGGTATCGTGGAAGAGATGACGCTCACTACCGTGAAGATTCGCAATTTCGATAATACCATCATCACCGTGACCCCACAGACCTTGGTAGATGACTCGTTCCAGAACTGGAAAGGGATGCAGAAAGGAAAGGGACGAAGGGTGAAGCGTACCGTGTATTTTGATTTCCGCAGCATCCATGTGGTGGATGAGTCGCTTCGGCAACAGCTCATTGACAAGAAGCTGGTGAAAGCTGAAGAGATTCAGGAGGATTCCGTAAACCTCACCCTCTTCAGGTACTACATGGAAGCGTATCTGAAGAAACGCACGGGTGTGAACCCCACGATGACACTGATGGTGCGCCAGCTGGAATCCACACAGTGGGGATTGCCCATAGAGTTCTACTTCTTTGTAAAGAACAAGGAATGGGTTCCCTATGAGCACATCCTCGCAGATATCATGGAATATGTTTATGCCACTGCGCCGCAGTTTGGTCTGAGAATCTACCAGCGACCTGCAGGACAATAAAAAAAGCGTGCGTTGTTATTGGGAAACACCAAACTAACAACGCACGTTTTCTTTATTCTTATTTTGTGACCTGAGTCACAGCTTTTCCAATACAGCCGTTCGGCATCTGCACATGAATCAAGGCGCATACTGTTGCGGCGATGTCGGTGATATAGCATTCCGCCTGGGTACTGCCGTGAGGAACGCCCCACCCCATCAGCAGGAAGGGTATATGACAGTCGTACGGATTCCAGCAGCCATGGGTGGTACCTTCGTCAATCTCATCGCCCACGCCATAATAAGCTGGCTTCAGGATAATCTGAATATCGCCGCTACGCTGCGGATTGTATCCATTAACAGCCTTCTCACGAATGATAGCAGGAACACTGGCGTCGTTGATCTTCTCCAGATCAAAGCAGTAGGCCACTTCCTTCCTCGGTTTGTAATACGCAATAATTGCCTCCTTAACCTTGTTGATGTCTGCACCTGCCTTGGCGATGTTCTCACGATCGAGCACCACCTTGTAATCCATGATTCGACGAGCCAATCGTGCAGCGCCAAACTTCTCTTCCAACATGGTGTTCAGATCTCTGATCTCCTGGTTACCATAGAAGGGTCCTGAGGGGATCTTGTGCTTTTGGTTCTGCAGGATTCCATTGGCTGCACCATGGTCGGCCGAGAGGAATACCAGGTAGTTACCCTTTCCTATCTCGCTGTCGAGGAAGCTGAAGAAATCAGCTAACTGCTTGTCGAGCTCCACATACTGCGCATGGGTCTTTTCATGGTGCGTGCCATATTTATGACCGGTGATATCCGGACACGAGAAGCTCAGCGTGAGCATATCAGTCTGTTTTCCCTGTCCTAAGCGTTCGTTCCTAACGGCAGCCTTTGCCATTCCCACGGTGATCTCATTACCATAGGGCTCATACTGGATGAGGTCAATCAGACTGGCATCTTTGTTTTTCTTTTCCAGCTGTTTGATCTCCCTACCGATACGATCGTTATAGGTCTTCACCCATTTGGGCAATTCCTGCATGTAATAGGTACTGGAGATGAAACAGAAGGCTTTCTTGTCGAACCAATAGGCTGCATCAGCACTATGTCCTGCCGGCAGGATAGCGGCACGGTCCTTGAAGCTCACGCCAATCACCTTCGATTCCCAGTTCGTGGCTGTCTTCAGCTCATCACCGATGGTTGTTGCCAGTAAGTTCCTGGGCGACATCAGTCCGGCTTTCGTGTCACTGCCCACCGTCTGTACGGTATTATCATCGCAGCAGTAAGTCATCTTTCCATCAATAAGGAAGTTATTTCCTGCAATGCCATGGATACTCGGTACGCTACCAGTGAAGATACTGGAATGACCGATGGCGGTCACAGAAGGGATGTAGTTAATCTGACAGTTCTCACAGTTGAATCCTTCGTTCATCAACCGTTTGAACCCACCGTTACCATACTCATCGTAGAAACGATAGAGATAGTCCCATCGCATCTGGTCAACAGCAATGCCCACTACCAGTTTAGGGCGATCCTGTGAAAATGCCGCAATGCTTACCAACAGCATTACAAAAGTCAATAGTTGTTTCTTCATGTCTATTAAGTTATCTCTGTTTAATGTTTAATCTTTAATGTTTAATGTTTAATAACTTATCTTGTCAACGAGAACTTCATGCTCAAGCCAAAGTCCTGCGTGGTAGTAGGATACGAGTTGCTCGACAGCAGCGGTGTATTCACCTGACGGTCGTAATAGAAACTCATGGTGAGCAGGCGCGACAAGGTATAGTCGGCATTGAACGCCAGTTTGAAGGCCTTGTTTCCGCTGCTGGCAGAGCTGGTCATCGAAGCAATATCACGCACGATGGCAGCCTGACTGCGATAGCTCACATCAAGACGAAGGTTCAGGTCGTGGTTGATTCCCTTCTTTCTGGAAGACGACTGAGATGACTGGTTTCTTTGTGAGTCGGAAGAATCATTCCCCTTACCTTTAGTCGTCTTCACCTTGCGCGCTCCGCCCAATCCGAAGAAGTTGAAGTCGTTGATCTTATAGCCCATTCCCACTACCCAGTCGCGACTGATGGCCTCATTGATCTGCACACTGGTCATCGAGAGTGTCATATTCCTCGTGGTGCGGTATTCCACCTTGGCGGTCATGTTGTTCAGGAACGTCATATCTACGCCGAGCAGCGGCGAGAACGATTCGTTGATGCTGACCGTAGAAACGTTATACATGGAACTCGGGATAGGATTACCTGTGGTGGCATCGACCACGAAGCCCGTACCGTTCATGTACTCCATGAACGTGCTGTACGAACTATATCCACCCACGGCATAGATGCTCTTGTACGAGTGATTGATGTTCACACTCTTGAAATGATCCTGGAACCAAGGCAGCTGACCCAATCCGCTGTACCTGATGGTCCAGTTAGGCAGCAGTTGTGTCAAGGCAGGGAAAATCTTCAAGCCGCTGCCACCCATGGAGGTATAGGTGTTGAGGAAGGCTGGTACCATCACATCAGCACTGTAGGGATTCACACTACCGTTCTCCGGGTTAAAGGTTTGACCTGCCAATGATGAGCCCCTTGGATAGACCGCATCCTTGTACTGTCCTTCCACCCGTTGACGGAAGCCATCCAGGGAATGACAGAAGTCCTCGAACGACTTCG
The DNA here is from genome assembly GCA_900314935.1 of uncultured Prevotella sp. Taxonomy (GTDB): domain Bacteria; phylum Bacteroidota; class Bacteroidia; order Bacteroidales; family Bacteroidaceae; genus Prevotella. The sequence goes on along the minus strand of OMXE01000001.1, from coordinate 187,081 downwards.
ACCGATAGCCGTTGCTCGCATTACCCATTCCTTCGAGGGCGCTGCGCAGACTGATGGTTGTCATCGTGAGTGAGCCTCCAAGGTTTGCAGGCATTCCCACGTACATATAATGAATACTCTTCGTCTTTGACTCTGTCCTGCTGGCATTCAGATCGATCTTGAAGTTCCTCACAGGCTCCAGCGTCATTCTGATCTGCACATCCTCTGTGAGATTGGTGCTTGCAGGATTAGAGATATTGTCGGCCATGAGCAGCCAGTTGTTGGCTGACGCCTTGTCGATATAGCTGTCGTCGATGAAACCGAAGGCAAAGTCGAGTCCTGGCGCCATCAGACCATCGCGTCGCTGTCCCAGCATGTTGCCTATTGAAGGAAGGAATCCCGGCAGCGCCATGCTATACGTATTACGATAAGAGAAGCTAACGTTCCTCAACATCATCAGTCCGCGGGCCACCACCTGGGCAGTCTTGTACCAAGCCTCATCGTCGTGCGGCTCCTTAGGTGTTACCGTTAGTTTCAGTTTCATCGAAGAATCCACCTTTGTCGTAATGCGGATATTATTCTGGTCCACCACCTTGTATTTAATGGGGAAGGTCCTGCCCTGCTCGTTCTTGGCCGATACAACAAGTTTCTTACTGTTCTTGCCATGACTCACGGTAATCGTAGTATCAGGAAGCAGCGTGATCTCCTTCTCGAATCCCTTCTTGTTCTTGGGCAGCGCCGCCTGTTCCTTGTCATTCTGCTTACCCTGATCCTTGGCGTTCTTGGAATCATTCTGGGCATTGGTGTTCCTGTTGTTTCTTGAAGAGTTATTCCGTTGCGGATTCTTATTGAACCGTTCGTTGGTCTTCTTCAGGAACGGGATATGATTATACAGTTTCTCCAAGCTAAACGATCCGTTCAGGTTGAACTGACGGTTATTGGAGATATTGTTACCCAATGATGTTCCGTCTTCCAGATCCGTTCCGCGCTGCCAGTTATAGGTAGCACTGTAGCTTGCATCCGTATTGATCCAGTCGAATATCGGTATCAGGTTCAGCGGCAGCTGGTAGGAAGCGCTGAAGTTCTGACTGTAATCCATTGGTGCTCCCAGATGTTTGATGCTGGTCCACACGGAGTCTTTCCATGCCTCATACTCCGTAGGATAGAGATTCTTGTTGACGGGCGTATAAGGCTCTTCCACCTGTGCGTGGGTGGTAGAACTGAAATTCATGTGGAGGTTACGGGTAAGATCCCAGCGGAGGGAGAAGTTACGGTTCCACAGGAACTGCTCATTGAAGGTCAGCGGCAGCTGCGAGTTCTCCAGACTCTCCATATCGCGCTCCTGCAGTTCATAGTAGGTCCTCACGATATCTGAATTGAAGGTAACGCTCTGCGGTAGATAGTTCAGACCGAAACGCTTGAAGATTTCCAGCCATTTGCTCTTACTCTTGGCGAACACCTTCTTGAACGGTTCGAAGGTCTTGTATACCGGCGAATAAGAGTAGTTCATCGTTCCTCGCCAGTTATCCTCATTCTCATATACAGTGGTCTCGCCACTGGAATGACGGTGGGAATGACTATACGAGAACGAGAAGTTACCCGGGTCGTAAGGCATAGGATGCCGTTTGGTCTTGATGCCCACCCGCACGTTCGACAACGAGAAGTTGGTATTGGTGGTCTTGGTCACGGCGATGCTCTCTATGGAGTCACGCTCATACTTACTGCCTGCAGCATCCAACGCATCCTTCAGTTCCATATCCGTATCGAGCGGATTGTACTTAGGACTGGATTTCTCCTTGGTGATGGAATAGTACAACGGGGCGGACACCTTGGCCTTGTCCGGGAAGAACTTACCCAGCTCTACGCTGGCCGTTGCACTATATGTGCCGAAGTTATCCGTGCTGCGTTCGTTCACGCCCTGCTCCAGTCCGCCAAACCCTTCCGAGGTATAGCGACCCGTCATATTCACATTACCCACATCCGACAGCTGCATGTTCAGCGCGCCCTGAGCAGCCCAGCCACCTTCGTTGTTGTATTCCTTCAAACGGAGCTCGTTCACCCATACCTCACCCGACTTCAGGTCGGCCGACAGGTTACGCACACCAATAATCATGGTCTTGACATCGCCTAATGTAGGATTACCAACGATACTGATCTTGTTATTGGGTTTATCATCGGTATAGATACTATACACACGGTTATACGAAGCCCTTCCTTCGGCCTTGGCCTTGTTACGCTCCTTCTTCAGGTTGGTGAAAACCGTGAGAGGCACATCCAGCATATTCTCCTCGGGCCATACGGCTCGCTGGTCGGAAACAGAATAGCGGTTATAGGCGGGATCGCGATGCGGTGTGAGCTTCAGTGGAATCTCATACTCATAGTAGTTACTCTTGTAGTCGGAACCCAAACGAACAAACACGGCCAACTGATGATCCTGCAGGTTCGTGGTATTCTCCTGTAAGGCATTGGCATGTACGAACATCTGGATGCGTTTATACTGTCGCAAATCCACGCTGGTATTCTTATATACTGCCTTTGATTCGCCGTTAGAGAGGTTGGTCACCTCGATATCGAGGGCCTGCTCGTTGCTTTCCACCAGCTGCGGCTGTGTAGGATCCTGTTCACGACGGATGCCTGGAGGCAGAACGTAGTTCACCGGCTCCTTGTCGATATTCTCTTCAATGTTCACGGCACTTACCGCCATCTTTCCGCTCTCGGCGGCACCTGGGTTCAGCGACTGCTCATACACACGCCATTCGCCGCGCACCAGGTCCAGACTACCGAAACGCATAATAATCGGTCGCTTGAAGTTCGTACAGAACATACGCATGAAACGCACGGAGGTGAAGTCGTTGATCGATCCGAACTTCTCTTCGTAGTCATCCAGCGGAATACGGAACTGATACCACGCCACCGTCTCTTTGGCTCCATTGCGCAGGGGCACCTCACCTTCACGCTTGTCAACGATGAAGTTCGTACCGATCTTCATGTCCTCAGGACGGATGCTGACATGGTACTGGAAATACTTCTCGTACTCGTTCAGGGTGTAGTCCTGATTGATATCCTCCACATCGGGAGTTGACTTATACGCCGTGCTGTAGCTCTCAGGACTGTTCTCATTATCGGGAGAGTTTCCTTGCGGGTTATTGATACGCTTGTAGCGACGCAGCACAGGAGCCTCGATACGATCGTAGTCTGACCCGCGGAAATAATGATAGTCGTCGTTGGCAGGGTCAGCCTGTATCGAGTCAAAGACCGCCGGACTCACCTTTCCGTTGATGGCAGCGAGGTAATCACGATAGACACCGAAGCTGCGCTCCTCATCGTCGTTCAAACCATTATAGCCCACATCCTGCAGGTTACGTGATCCTGATGTGGTGGCAAAAGCATAGGTCACTGTCGACTGCGTGGGAATCTTTCCCCACTGCGTGGTAGTAAAGCTTTGCGAGCCATCCACCGGCATACCGCTCTCGTAGAATTTCTTTCCGTCGCGCAGCACATCCTCGCTCATCTCACCCAAGTTGATGTAGAAGTCACCACCGTATTGCGAAGCATCGTCCTGTTCACGGGAATAGATGAACGGATCCATCAGCCAGAACTCGATATATTCCACATTGGCCGTCTCGAAATCGTTCGTGTCGAGCCTGCGCATCATACCGCCCCAACGCTTCTCGGGAATCGGTAGCGTACCATCGGTATTCAAGTCGGTATCCAGGTTATACGGACCGCGTTCCGTGGGATAGAAAGCAAGGTTCAGGATGGGCAGTGTAGCCGTAGCACCATTATAGCTACTCTGGTCGCGTGCCGGATAGAGCTCCTTGACATAGATCTCGCGTACATAATGGTTCGAGAGCTGGTTCAGATCGCTCTTGATATGACTCGGTGTGAGTGATGAGCTACGACGTGTAAACAACGGATCGATATGGTACCACGACAGCAGGGCGCGGTTGTAACCACTGCTTACACCCGTCTTGTCGCTACTCTCCGGGAACATCGAAGGTACGCTGGAGAGCACCCATGACGTAGGTGTTGACACATCGATGGTGTTCTTCGTGTTCTCAAAGTCGTCCAGGTACGAGGCATTATCCTGAATACCATGTGAGTTTCCTGCAATGAGCTGGGCAAACTCACCGGTAAAGGAGATCTGCGAAGGAGCCGTACAATGCAGACCCGGTAACAGGTCGAGCATATTGGTGAGCCACTGACTCTCCTTCTTCCAGTTGATGTTCAAACCCCAGATGGTATTGTTCAGTGGTTCACTACCCATACTCACCTTCGTGGTGAGTGCCTGCTCCGACAGATGCTGGAACGTACCGCTCAGCTGGAAGTTCTTACTGAAGTCATACTCCCAGTTCACGCCATACATCGTCTTTCGCTGCTGTCCGTAGTCGGTATTGCTCTCTGAGCTCACATTCACAGGTGTACCCGCATCAATGATGCTCTGGTTAAGGATGGTAACCTCTCCCGCATTGTAGTCAACACTATAGTCAGACCCCTCATTTAAGGTCACACCACCTGCCGTCACCACCACACTACCTTGCGGCACATAGCTGGCTCCCAAGGAGATGACATTGGCAGAGGAACCGCGGTACTGTCCCACCAGTTGGTACTTATCCTTCTCGGCAATCTGTTTGGCAATGGTCTTGGTGGAGTCGTATAGTTCATGGAAGCAGTATTTCTCAGCAATTGCCGGATCCACGCCCTTATCCGTCAGCGCCTTATACAGATAGTCGCCAAACGGTTCAGCCTCCGGGAGGAATACACGACCGTTGCTTACTGTATAGCCCTGCACAAAGTCGAAATAACCATTTGAGTGCACCTTATTATTATTGTCCAGACGGTCGGCACCCAACAGTTTAATCAAGGTCTGATCCTTTACCTGCGTCTCAGGGATATACGACAGATAGACACCTGCTGTATCACTCTGGTATTTCACATCCAACCGGAACTTATCCTTCTCCACCGACGAGGCGAGGTAATATACGTTCTTCATCATCAAGTCCCAGTTACCCTGTTTGGGGTGGTTACTGGTATTCTTCAGCGACTTGACGAAGAGCGCCTGACTCACATCGGTGATATCGCTGGCGAACTCACCCACCTGGTAGGTTGTACCGCCGTAAGTGTATTCATAAGCCACGGCCAGCACCTGATCGGTCTGGAGCGAGGTATTCAGCGACACATAACCCAATGCCCTGTTCAGCGTATATTCTGATGAGTTGAGCAAGCGCGCACTCTCCAGTTTCTCATAGTCGGTGCCACCTACAAATCCCGGAATACCATCCAGTTCGGTGGATGTCTGATCGATGTCGCGGGCTGCATCATGTTGCTGTACCAACGTAGCATACTCGGTATTGGCAGCATTACAAGGAACGGCCTGATTCGTTAAGCTCCAGTTGGGGTTCGACACCTTGGTGTTCTCACCCAGATCCGTCAGCGCCACGATATTTCGGGTATTCGTTGTGGTACCCGTTTTGTTCGTCATCCAGATCTCAATACGGTTGATGGTTACACCCGTGGTGAGGTTCGGTAACGTTTTCATGGCACCATCGTAGCTGTCGCGGAAATACAAGGAGAGGAAGAAGTGCCTGTTCTCTTCATAGTTGGCTGCATTGAGCTCGAACGCTGTCGTCTGCACACCGCCCTTGCTGGAGACACTTCGTGAATTGGATTTCTTCTGCGACACCACCGTCTGCAGCTTCAGTCGTCCGAACTGCCAGTCGCTACGGATACCGAAGAGCGATGAGGCACCACGCACCAGTGATGAGTTACCTGGGAACGACACGTTTCCTGCCTCCACCAGTTTGATGGTCTCATCCTCCTTACCGTCGTATTTCAGCTTCAGGTTCTGCGAGTCGAAATCGAATGTAGCATCCGTGTTGTAGTTCAGGTTCATGTTCACCTTATCGCCCACCTTACCGTTTACACTCAGGTTGATCTTCTCGTCGAAGTTCATGTTGGTGGTCTTACGGTTTCGGATAGGTAACGACGGGTTATCGATGTTCTTCATCGTAGCACCGAACTTCAGTTCCGCCGTACCTTGTGTCTTGATGCGCACACCACCAGGACCGAAGATTTTCTCTGCCGGACCCAGATCGAAGTGCATATCACTGAAAGAGAACTTCTCCTTTCCGTTCGATTCGAATACCTCCTCGTTCTTCGAACGGAAGTAGCTGTTGCGCATCTGTCGTTCGCTCCATTTACCATACTCCTCAGCGGTCATCATGATGGGTGTACCCAGATAGCTGCTTCCCATCTTGGAGCCGATGATATAACGATCCAACGTGTCGTTATACTCCACTTTCTGCTCGATGTTGTCGGGCATGCTGAAATCAGCACTACCCCTTTGCAGGTCTTCTTCCGTGATGGGCTGGGTACGCTGGATTTTCCAACGGGGATGCAACAGCGAGTCGGGAATCTCCTCATCGTCGGCAAAGATAGGCTGAGCCGTTATCTTGGCAGTATCCCTGCGCGACCTGTTCTGCTGGTTATTCTGTTGATTGTTCTGTGTGCGATTATTCCGTGCATTTTGTCGTCGCACCGGGTTTTGAGGTTCCTGAAGCTGGGGCGCAACAGCCCAGGCGAGCACACTCATGCCCACCAATACCATGATCAGTATCTGCTTCAGTCTTTTCACTTTTCTCTCTACGAATTAGACGAATTAGACGAATTATTTAATCTGCTTGAGCGCCAGCTTCACCACCTGTTCTACAGGCAGATCGGGCTGTTCTTTCAGAATGGCTATCACCACCTTGGCAGAAGGTGCAGGTGAGAAGCCGAGCATGGTCAAGGCGCCCACGGCCTCATCCTTCACACTGCTGTTTATCAAGGCAGCCTCGCTACCGGCATTCGAAGGCAGTTCCTGGGCAATGCCGCTGCTGATGATCTTGTCCTTCAAATCCACGATGATGCGCTGAGCGGTGCGTAATCCGATACCCTTCACGCTCTTCAGCACCCGTTCGTTCCCTGTGGATATCACGTTACAGATCTCTGCTACCGTCATCTCAGAGAGAATCATCCGTGCCGTATTCGCACCCACACCGCTCACCGTGATGAGCAGCAGGAACATATCCCGTTCCTGTTTTGTAGCAAAGCCGAACAGTACATACGCATCCTCCCGAATAGCTTCATATACCCACAGACGCGCCTCTTTCTTGCCTTGAATGGCAGAAAAAGTGTTCAGCGAGATATTCATTCCGTAACCCACTCCATGGGTCTCGACCACAGCATAAGCAGGGGTGACGTCTATCAGTTCACCCTTTACATATTCAATCATAAGTCGTTTATTTGTATATATACATCCAATAAAACGCAGACTCCCGCTTTTTATTGTATTTTCCCTATAAATCTCTTTTTCTCCCTATGCTTTTGGGAAGGAAGAGGCAGGTTTTAGGAAGCAAGAGGCAAGAAGCAAGAAGCAAGAGATGTGCAATAAGTCCAAGTGACTATAACCAATGCCTATATAATAGTGCTATTCTCTTGCTTCTTGCCTCTTGCTTCTTGCTTCCAATTACTGAACCTTTGCGTTCTTCTCCAATGTCCAGTCGGGACGTTGCAGGATAGCTGGATTACTACCTACGAACATCTTCGAAGCTTCTTTGTTGCCCTTGAGCTGCCAGTCGAGCCAGGCACGGGCCACGATAGCAAACTCACCACCATGAGGCTGGTTATAAGTACCGCCATGACCTACAGGCAGGTTTACTGCAATGGCTGGTACGTGCTCAATGCGCTTGAAGTCGTCCATACCGTTGGCATAGGCAATATCGGTCTCACCACCCAGGATGTAGATAATCGGACAGTGAATCTCCGCCAGCTTCTTCTTGGGAACACTGGGCATACCAGGCATACGACGGGCATTGGGGCCACCTTCATCGCCCTCGGGCTGCTCAAACAATCCGCTGTTGCAGATCATGATCGAGGTAACGCGCTCGTCGAAACAGTTGAAAAGTGCCTGCAGACCGCCGCACGACATACCCGAGATACAGATGTTCTTGGTGTCGATCTTCTGATAGAAAGGACTCTTCTTGTCGGCATTCTGCTGAAAGGCCCAGTCCATCGACTCCACCTGCTGCTCAGAGCGTGACTGACTGCCTCTGCCCATGCCCATACGACGAGGAGCCTCTTCCTTAGGCATCACACCTGTGGCGAGCACGAGGTAGCCATAGGAGGCGATGTCGTTCAAGAACTTCTCATGACCGCGTGGGGAGTTAGCACAACCGCCGTTACCCCATACCAGTACTGGCAACGGTTTCTTTTCGTTGAATACCGACAGGTCTTTGGGAGCGAAGATGGTATGCTCCGCAAATCCCTCCACTTCATAAACCACAGCTTTGTACGGTCCTGTTCCTCCCTCTTCGAGTACAGTCTCAGTTGCCTGTGCATACGTGCCTACGCTCATGGCGAAAGCCAACACCAATGTCATCAAAATCTTTTTTCTCATAAGGATAATAATTTGATTATTATGAATAAATGATAATAAAAAACAACGTTCATGGGGCTTGGTTCCCATACCCCGTGCAAAGATAATCAGTATTCTTGAATTTTACAAATGTTAGAGCAAAAGTTTCGCGCAGATCGTCGTTGGCGAGCTAAATTATCCGACAATAACATAAGAGAACAGCGAAAAGAGCAATCATCGTGCATGGAGGAATCATAAAAAATAGTGGTTTTTTGCAAATTCTTTATCAAAAAGAAATGTTTTTGTGAGGAATTATGTAATTTTGCAACCGCAAACAATACAAACTCATTATAAACGTAAGTAAAATGAAGAAAATCAGAGCAGCCGTAGTAGGTTACGGCAACATCGGAAAATTTACCATCGAGGCACTGGAGGCTTCGGCAGACTTTGAGATTGCAGGCGTGGTGCGCCGCAAGGGTGCAGAGGACAAACCAGCTGAGCTGGCCGCCTACGACGTAGTGAAGGACATCAAGGAGCTGAAGGATGTGGATGTGGCTATCCTGGCCACCCCTACCCGCTCGTGTGAGGAGTATGCCAAGCAGATTCTGCCATTGGGTATCAATACCGTTGACAGCTTTGATATTCATACCAATATCCGCGGTTACCGCGAACGACTGATGGAAGTGAACAAGCAGACAGGTACGGTTAGCGTGATTGCTGCTGGTTGGGATCCAGGATCCGACAGTATTGTGCGCACCTTGATGCAGAGTCTGGCACCCAAAGGTCTTTCCTATACGAACTTCGGACCGGGTATGTCGATGGGACACAGCGTATGCGTTCGCTCCAAGGAAGGTGTGAAGAACGCTTTGTCGATGACCATTCCTCTGGGTGAGGGTATTCACCGCAGAATGGTGTATGTGGAACTGGAAGATGGTGCTAAGTTGGAAGATGTAACGGCTGCCATCAAGGCCGACCCGTATTTCGCTAACGACGAAACACACGTGTTTGCCGTGGAGTCGGTAGATGCAGTAAAGGATATGGGACATGGCGTACACCTGGTAAGAAAGGGTGTAAGCGGAAAGACACAGAACCAGCGTCTGGAATTCAATATGAGCATCAACAACCCCGCTCTCACAGCTCAAGTACTGGTTAATGTGGCCCGCGCCTCCATGCGCCAGCAGCCCGGTTGCTACACGATGATCGAACTGCCTGTCATCGATATGCTGCCAGGAGAGCGAGCTGACTTGATCGAAAAGCTTGTTTAACAAGATTATCGTAATTGAAAATTGAAAATTGAGAATTGAAAATTATTTGTTGTACAGGTGATTGGCGCAAAGCAACATGTACCAATGCCATCGCACAAGGAATTTTCAATTCTCAATTTTCAATTTTCAATTAATCAATTTTGACGAATCAAAATTGATTAGTATTCCATCACGCCCGGAAGCTCATTGGCCTGGGCAATCATCTTCTCCACTTCCTTCAGAGCGGGAACGCGGTTCACGAGATTCTTCTGTGCGTTAATCTCTTCCAGTTTTGCCTGCAGATTAGCGGGAACACGATGTTTCAGTTCCTTTACGGTATCCACACCAGCAGCCTCCAACAGTTCTGAGAACTGCGGACCGATGCCATTGATGCGCATCAAGTCGCAATGGTTGGTCCAAGTAAGGATGAGCTTGCCACTGATGCCTGTCTCCTCTTCGAGAGCCTTACGACCAGCTGGTTTTGCACATTTCTCCAGCAGAATGTCAGTATCAACGATACCTGCTGCCAACAGTTTCTCTGCATACACGGGACCGATGCCCTCAACGTCGATAATTTTGTACTTCATGATAGATAATATTTTTTGTTAAACATAAAAAATCCTTGTTGACTAAGGTGTGACAAATATAGCACATTATTTTTTAATCGGTACTACTTTCCCTTGTTTTTTAACAAAGTTTCTTATTCATCCACTTGGAACAGCGGGTCCTCGGGCATGACCATGATAGGTTTCTGGGCAGCCATCCTTAGCATGTCGGCAGACACATATTTCTTGTCAACCACCAAGCGGAACATATACTCACGGAACCAGCGGTCGGTCATGATCAGACAGCCGCGTTGTCCCCAAGTAGCGCCCCAAGAGTTCTCCACCTTCCATTTCGTAGCCTTCCCGTTAGCGTCCAGATCCACGGCGGTAAGTGTCATGGCATGGGTAGAACCGCTGTCGAAGGTAGAGATGCGTTGCGCCTTATCCATGGAGAAGGTGGTGTTGAACAGCGATTCATAGTCGAAGTTCTCCAGATCGGCATAGCCACGGGGACGGTCGAGCTGCTTACCCACATCGTAGCTGCTGTAGAGCTTTCGTCCATCCTTGAGTGAGGCAATGGCCAGCTTTTCGATGTCATCCATCGGTAAGTTCAGGTACACCCAGTTATTACCATCGTAGGTATGGCGGTCGTATTCCACCTCATAGGTCTTGTAATACTCGCGCCGCGGGTCATTCATCACCATGATAAACGAGCCATTCAGCGGTTCACCCACCACTGCCTTGTAGAAGCTCTGCGGGGTGTAGGTCTTGGGCTGACCGATAGCCTTACCGTCCTTATCGCGGAAGGTATAGGTAAACTCCTTCACCGGCTGTCCCAGATTCATGGTAATCATCTTGTAGATCACGCCCAGCGCCTCTGTCTTAGCCTTGTTGATTTCCTTGGCGCTCTTACCTGCCTGCACCATCTCGCGCAGCTGCAAGCCCTGTTCGCGCAGCTTACTCTTGATGATCTGTGCCATCTTCGAGGTGTTGTCGGCCGAGTAGGTCTCGGGCATCACAGCCTTCGGTACCAGTCCGTATTTCTCGGTGAGGTCGGCCACGCCACAGAACGTACCGCCATCGCCAATAGGTGACTTAAAGAAGAACTGCACCCGCTGGTCGTCAATGGGCTTCTTACCATGGTCGATCACACCCTGCAGGAACAGGTTCGCCTTCTCCAGCTGGTCGTAGATGAAGAGGTAATCCTGTGAGAACTCCAGCTGCACATTACTCTTTGCCGGCACGAAGCCCAGCAGGGAGTCTTTGCGCGAGGTGAAGTTCGAACGCAGCACATTCAGTCCGCTGAACATCCAACAGCGCCCGGAGCTCTTCTGGTCGGTAATACTCTGTGAAGGTGTTTCCACGCTGAAATGCGTGTCGAGCAGGTTCTGATGCTCAAAGTTCTTCGCCAGGTCGTCTATCTTGTTCGAAGCCAGTGCGTTGAACAGCGCCTTGTCCTGCGGCAGCATGGTCTGCGACTGCTGGATCTCCTGCAGCATCTGTTTGGAGATACCTCCGTCTTTCTTTTGTGCGTTAACGCTGAAACCTATCGTTAGCAATGCAACTATCAAGGGTAATCTGTGTTTCATATCCTATAAGTTTGTAAGTTTGACAAAATTGAAATACCTTGCAAAGATATGATAAAAAAATGAAACCACCAAATACATTACTCATGATTCAGTTGGTGCATGGGTTTTAGAGGGATTTTTGAGTAGTTCTTTGGAAGTTTCAAAGAAATAATGTAACTTTGCCCCTGTTTATTGGCATATGTATATATGACAGACATATCGAATTTCGATTTACTGAACAAGATCAATACGCCGGAAGACCTGCGGAAACTCAAGGTAGACGAGCTGCCAGAGCTGTGTAAGGAACTTCGCGAGGACATCGTGAAGGAGCTCTCGGTGAACCCCGGTCACTTAGCATCCAGTCTGGGTGTGGTAGAGCTGACGGTAGCACTGCACTACGTTTTCCAAACTCCCGACGACCGCATTGTGTGGGACGTGGGGCATCAGGCTTACGGACATAAGATACTTACGGGTCGTCGCGACCGCTTCTGCACCAACCGTAAGCTGCATGGCATCATGCCGTTCCCCTCGCCCAAGGAAAGCGAATACGACACCTTTACCTGCGGACATGCCTCGAACAGCATCTCCGCTGCCTTAGGTATGGCCGTGGCCAGTCGTCAGCAGCAGAAGGAAGGGAAGGAACGCAAGGTGGTGGCTGTCATCGGCGACGGGGCCATGTCGGGCGGTCTGGCCTTCGAAGGACTGAACAACGTATCTTCCTCACCCAACGACCTGCTGATTATTCTGAACGACAACAACATGTCGATTGACCGCTCGGTGGGTGGTATGAAAGAATATCTGATTCACCTGAATACCAACGAGACCTATAACCGCATCCGCTTCAAGGCTTCACGATGGCTGCACGGTAAAGGCATGTTGGAAGATAACCGCAGGAAAGGGCTTATCCGACTGAGCAATGCTGTCAAGAGCGCCATCAGTCATCAGCAGAACATCTTCGAGGGTATGAATATCCGCTACTTCGGTCCGTTTGACGGTCATGACGTCAAGGAAGTAGTGCGCATCCTGCGTCAGCTGAAGGATATGAAGGGTCCGAAACTGCTGCACCTGCATACCCAGAAAGGTCATGGCTATGCACCGGCAGAAAAAGATGTCACCGTGTGGCACGCACCTGGGAAGTTCGACCCCGACACCGGTGAACGCATTGTGAGCAACGACGGTAATAAACCGCCGAAGTTCCAGGATGTGTTCGGAGAGACCTTACTGGAGCTGGCCAAGCAGAACCCCAGAATCGTCGGGGTGACACCTGCCATGCCCACAGGCTGCTCGCTGAATATCATGATGAAGGAGATGCCCAACCGCACCTTCGACGTGGGTATCGCTGAAGGACATGCAGTGACGTTCTCGGCCGGTATGGCGAAAGACGGACTGCTGCCCTTCTGTAATATCTATAGCGCATTCGCCCAACGGGCATACGACAATATCATCCACGATGCGGCCATCCTGAACCTGCCCGTGGTACTCTGTTTCGACAGGGCCGGACTGGTTGGAGAAGACGGGGCCACCCATCATGGTGCGTTCGATATGGCTGCCTTGCGCCCCATTCCGAACCTCACCATCTCTTCTCCTATGGACGAGCATGAGCTACGCAAGCTGATGTACACGGCCCAGTTGCCCGACAAGGGTACCTTCGTGATTCGCTATCCGCGCGGCTGTGGCGTGCAGACCAACTGGCGCTGTCAGTTGGAAGAGGTGACGGTAGGAACAGGAAGGAAGCTGGTTGACGGTAACGACCTGGCCGTACTCAGTATCGGTCCGATAGGCAATGAGGTCAGCAAGGCCATTACCTCACTTCTCACCTCTCACCTCTCACCTCTAAGTGTTGCCCACTACGACATGCGCTTCCTGAAACCACTCGACGAGCAGATCCTGCACGAGGTTGGTAAGAAGTTCAAGTATGTGGTCACCGTGGAAGACGGAGCAAGAAACGGCGGATTAGGCAGTGCCGTACTGGAATGGATGAACGACCATCATTACTATCCGCAGGTTGTACGCTTAGGACTGCCCGACACCTTTGTGGAGCATGGCACAGTGGAAGAGCTGCGCCATATCACAGGCATCGATGCTGAGGCCATTGCCAACGCCATCAACAAGCTCTTGTCTGATCAACCATCAACCACCTAATCAAAAACTATATATCAAAGCATATGAAGATCATCATTGCAGGCGCCTACGCCATTGGAACCCATCTGGCCCAGTTGTTGTCACGCAACAACGAGGACACCGTGCTCATTGACAGTGACGAGGAGCGACTGGCCAGTATCAGCAGTGAATACGACCTTATGACGGTGCATGCCTCAGTATCGAAAATCCAGACACTGAAAGATGCAGGGGTGTCAGGAGCCGACCTCTTCATCGCCGTGACACGTGATGAGAACCTGAACATGAATGCTTGTATGCTGGCCAAGGCCCTGGGTGCCAAACGTACCGTGGCCAAGGTTGACAACTTTGAATATATTGATCCCAAGTTGGACGGTTTCTTCGAGAAGGTGGGCATCTCGTCACGTATCTACCCTGAGAACCTGGCAGCACGAGATATCGCCAACGGACTGAAGATGTCGTGGGTGCGTCAGCGGTGGGATGTGCACGACGGGGCGCTGGTCATGTTAGGCATCAAGCTGCGCGAGACCTGTGAGATCCTGAACGAACCGCTGAAGGATCTCTGTAAGCCGGAATCGCCTTATCATATCGTGGCCATCAAACGAGGCGACGAGACCATCATCCCGCGAGGTGATGATGTGCTGAAGATCTACGACCTGGCCTACTTCATGACCACCCGTAACTATATCCCCTATATCCGTAAGATTGTGGGAAAGGAGCACTATGTGGATGTGAAGAACGTGATGATCATGGGTGGTGGAGCCACAGCCGTAAGAGCCACGGAGCTGATGCCTGAATACATGAACGCGAAGATCATCGAGTTGGACGAGGCCAGATGCCAGAAGCTGAACGAACTAGTGGACACCGACCGTGTGATGGTCATCAACGGTGATGGGCGCGACCTCTCCTTACTCAACGAGGAGGGTATTAAGAATACACAGGCCTTCGTGGCGCTGACGGGCAATGCCGAGACCAACATCCTGGCTTGTATGACTGCCAAACGACTGGGTGTGCGCAAGACGGTAGCGATGGTGGAGAACCTCGACTATGTGAGCATGGCAGAGAGCCTGGATATCGGTACCATCGTAAACAAGAAAGCCTTGGCCGCCAGCTATATCTACCAGATGATGCTCGATGCCGACGTGAACAATATCCGTTTCCTGATGTCGGCCAATGCTGATGTGGCGGAGTTCACCGCACAGCAGGGTTCGAAGGTGACAAGGAAGAAAGTGTTCGAACTCGGTCTGCCCAAGGACGCCACCATCGGTGGACTGGTACGGCATGACGAGGGATTCCTGGTATCAGGTAATACGCAGATCGAGGCTGGCGACTCCGTGGTGGTGTTCTGCCACGATATCCACATGTCGAAAATTGAGAAATTCTTCAAGTAATGCTGAACTACAGGATCATCTATAAGGTTATCGGTACGCTGCTCTATATCGAAGCAGTGATGATGATGTGGTGCATGGGCATCTCCCTTTACATGAGGGAAGACGACTCCATGGCATTCATCATTGCCGTGACCCTTACACTGATGGGAGGTATCGGACTGCGGTTCCTGGGCAGGAAATCGGAGAACTCGTTAGGCAGACGCGAGGCGTACCTGCTGGTAACCCTCACCTGGATCATCTTTAGTCTGTTCGGCTCCCTGCCCTTCATCATCAGCGGATATATCAGTGATTTCACCAACGCCTATTTCGAGACCATCTCGGGATTCACCACGACAGGATGCAGCATCCTCGACGAAGTGGAAGTACTGCCGCACGGACTGCTGTTCTGGCGCACCATGACACAGTGGATAGGTGGCTTGGGAATCGTGTTCTTCACTATCGCCATCATCCCCTCGCTGATGGGTGGTAACGTGAAGGTGTTCTCGGCCGAGGCCACAGGACCGATACGTGCCAAGATGCACCCACGACTGAGTACCACGGCTCAATGGATCTGGAGCATCTACTTGTTCCTGACCATTGGATGCGCCCTCTGTTACTATCTCTCGGGCATGGGCCTGTTCGACTGTCTGAACTACGCCATGACCACCACCGCTACAGGCGGTTTCTCTACCCACAGTGATTCCACGGGATACTACCATAGCTCGCTCATCGACTATACGACCATCGTCTTCATGTTCCTTTCAGGAGTCAGTTTTACGATGCTTTATTCGTTGATCTTCAAAGGGCGCGTCAAGCAGTTCTTCAAGAATACGGAGCTGAAACTTTACTGCTCACTGATTATCATAGCCACTGCGTTTATCACCTTCTTCCTGCTCAGATACAACCACTATACGCTGGGCGAGGCCATCAAAAACTCGTTGTTCCAGGTGGTTTCGTTCATCACCACAACAGGTGTCTTCAATGATGATGCAGCCCAATGGCACCATATCACTTGGGTGGTACTCAGTGTCTGCATGGTTTTTGGCGGATGTGCCGGCAGTACGGCGGGCGGTATCAAGTGCGTCCGTGGCGTGATGATACTGAAAATCATGCAGAACGAGTTGAAACATATCCTCCATCCCAGAGCCGTTCTTCCCGTGAAAGTAAATGGCATCAACGTAACCTATGGTCAGCAGATGACACTGATGGCCTTTTTCGCTGCCTATTTCATGTTGGCGCTCGTATCTTATTTCATTATGATCCTGACTGGTGTGGACAGCACCAACTCGTTTACCATTGCCCTGAGTTGTGCCAGTAATGTAGGACCTACCCTGGGACTGGAGATCGGTCCTACGATGTCATGGAATATTCTACCTGACCTTGTGAAGTGGTTGCTTTCCCTGCTGATGCTCATGGGACGTCTTGAGATTTTCACCGTGGTGGTGCTCTTCACACCCTCGTTCTGGAAAGACCATTAATACAACATAACTGATTACATGCAATTGTTAAAATTTAAACCTTTATTGAAAACCACCCTTTGGGGTGGCGACAGAATTATTCCCTTCAAGAACCTCCCCGACAAGATGCAACAGGTTGGGGAGAGCTGGGAAATATCTGGCGTAAAAGATTTTGAAACCGTCGTGAAAGACGGTCCGATGGAAGGCAAAAGCCTCAATGTACTTGTTCATGAAATGAAAGCCGACCTGGTGGGAAAGGAAAACTACCAGCGCTTCGGGGATGAATTCCCGCTGTTGGTGAAATTCATCGACGCACAACAAGACCTGAGCATTCAGGTACATCCCGACGACGAGACGGCTGTGCGCCATGGTGAGAAACATGGGAAATCGGAGATGTGGTATATCATGAACTCCGACCCAGAGGCTTTCCTGTATTGCGGACTGAAACGTGAGATTACTCCCGAGACCTACAAGGAGATGGTTGAAAACGGTACGATTTGCGAGGCTCTGGCCAAATACCAGGCAAGGGAAGGCGACGTGTTCTTCCTGCCGGCCGGACGTATCCATGCCGTTGGTGCCGGGTGTTTCCTGACAGAGATTCAGCAAACCAGCGATCTCACCTACCGTATCTTCGACTATAACCGGAAGGATAAGAACGGGAATCTCCGTGAACTGCACACCGAGAAGGCGGCAGAGAGTATTCATTTCAAGGTGGAAGACGACTACTGCACACATTACAAGCCGATGAAGAACATGGGGGTTCCCTTGGTGGAATGCCCGTATTTCAGTACCTCGCTGTACGATCTTGACGAGCCGATGATACTCGACTACAGTGAGCTGGACAGCTTCGTGATTCTTATCGGACTGAAAGGTGAGGGTGTGCTCGTGGATGAGGAGGGAAACGAGACCTCTCTGCAAATGGGAGAAAGCGTTCTCATTCCGGCCACCACGAAGGAGGTCAAGGTGTCGGGGTCGATTCGGTTCCTTGAGACTTACGTGTAAAGAACATCTGCACGTCGGAAAGAATCTGTCTGAAGGGATCTGAGACAAGATAACCCATATTCTTTTTGAGCATCTGCGCAATGTCCTGCGTGCTATGACTGTAGCACGACAGTTCGTTGCGCATCTGGGTGCTGTGTACCGACTGTCGGCGGATCTCCATCTCACGGTCGCGAATCAGTCGTGCGCATACCTTCCCCATCACGGGCAGCACCAGCTTCTCAAACAGATGATGACCCTGTATATATAAATAGGTGGTCTGGGGAGTCACGCCCAACTCTTCTATCAACTCCCGCTTCAAGTCCAGATAGCTCTCCTTGGCATCGGGGTTCTTCTTCTGAAGATCCCCCACCCTGACATATACCTTTCTGCGCACATGTTTGATACTGGCCATCGGGTTATCAAGGTTGAAGCCACCCAGTTCAATGACCTTGTTGAAATCGGTAATGGTGAACTCGGTGTAGATGGGACGCCTGTAATACCAGATGCTCCATACGAACAAGGGGAAGATAGCCTCTGAATAGCGGGCCAGGAAATCGTTGAAGTCGAAGATCTCATGATCATTCAGTGTAACAGCCACGCAGACGGTACGCAGCGAAGGAGCATAGCACTGCAGGTTCTCGATGGCGTAGGCATAGGTGTGGAACACGTACGGACTGCCCAGCATGGTTCTGCTCGTCTCGGTAACGCCTTGAATCAGATAGTCGTAGTCGGCATCTACACAGCATACAAGATCACTACCCGCATTCTTGGCCAGCAACCGCATCAGCACCGATTTCTTACCGCGTTCCAGACGGTGGCGTGAAGGTAACATCACCTCAAAATAGCGCTGGTCGTTCTCGAACTGACTGAACACGGTGCGCCAAAAGAACACATCATCGTAGCTCTCCACGTAAGCTACGATCCTCCGCTTCGTCTTCTTGGAATTCAGACGATTAGCGGCTTCCATATAATCCGATGTGATATTTTCCCTTAGTTTTTTCGCCACGGCCGCTTTTTACAATTTTACCATTTTACCATTTCACAATCTTACTATTCTCAATGGTCAATGTTCAACTGTCAACTATCAACTGTCAACTATCAACTGTCAACTATCAACTGTCAACTTGTTATATCGCTCACCTCAGTGACATGGTCCATCCAGCCGTTCATGATGACTGCCGGCGAATGGGTGGTAAGGATAATCTGCACGTTGGGATTCAGGTCGAGAATCATATCAATCAACCGCTGCTGCCAGTCGATGTGCAGACTCACCTCGGGTTCGTCCATGAACAGCACATAGGGCTGCGAGTCCTCCACCAATACCGTGAGCAGGATGGCCAGCATCTGCTTCTCACCGCTCGACAGCTGATAGGGCACCAGGGTCTCACCGATCTGTGAGAAACGAATCTCGTTCTCGGTGCGGACGATGGTCTTGCCTGTGTCCTTGAAGAGATCGTCTATCATATCCTGGAACTTCTTCTTGGGCGCACTGATCAGCTGGGCTTGCTCCGCAGAATCGGCAGCACCGCTTTGCAGCACTGAGATAATCTTGTTACCCATATTCACCTGGTAATCGAGGTATTTCCGCTGCAACTTGAACAACTGCCAGTCGAGTTCGGTGGCCAGACTGATATCCATCTTGTTCACCGTCTCGGCATTGAGGATAGGACGGTCGAACGAGCGGATGACGTCGAAACGGATATGGGTGGCATCAGCGGGATTCGTCTTCACATGCACGCCCTTCAGCAGATGGTTCTGCACGTCACCGTTCATACAGACACTCTTCACCACCTTGTTGATGATGGTGCTCTTGCCCACGCCGTTGATACCGCTCAGGATATTTACCCTGCGGTCGAGATCCCAGATAATGTGCTTCTTACCGCTCCAAAGGGAGTCGATCTCTATTTGCTCAATATAATCCGCGTACTTCATACTCCAAACGTATTTCTAGCGCAAAGATACGGAAAGTCGAGAGCAAAACAAAGAAATATGTTCTTTTTTTGCCGAGACGGAGTATCTTCGCCATTCTAGTGGCAAATATAGTAAAAAAACATGAACGTTGTACGCAGAATGACAAATAATGTGTATCTTTGCACGTGAAATAAACATTATTTATGAAATAATGGATGGCAATCTACCATGATTGACATCTGTTGAAAAGAATATCTATGGAAAAACAACAAAACAAAGAACTGCGATTGGCATGGGATTTCGTTAGTAATACGGGCACCAGCATCTTCCTGACAGGGAAGGCAGGAACAGGAAAGACTACCTTTCTGAAAGCACTGAGAGAGAAAACGCCAAAACGAATGGTGGTAGTGGCACCAACAGGTGTGGCAGCCATCAATGCTGGTGGTGTGACCATACATTCGTTCTTCCAGCTGCCGCTGTCGCCTTATGTTCCTGAGGCCACCTACCAGTCGAAGTTCGACTTCAGTAAGGAGAAACGGAGCATCATCCAGACACTCGACTTATTGGTAATCGACGAGATCAGTATGGTGCGCAGCGACCTGCTGGATGCTATCGACAATGTATTACGTCGTTACCGCAATCACCGCAAACCGTTTGGTGGTGTTCAGCTGTTAATGATAGGTGACCTGCAGCAACTGGCTCCAGTGGTCACGGAACAGGATGCGCAGCTCATCAGCAAATACTATGACACACCGTTCTTCTTCGGCAGTCGTGCACTTCAGCAGACACCTTATGTCACCATCGAACTGAAACAGGTGTACCGTCAGAGCGACGAACAGTTCCTGCACCTGCTGAACAGCATCCGCGAGGGAAGGGCATCAAAGGAGATCTTTGAAAAGCTGAACCAACGCTATCAGCCCGACTTCCGTCCCAAGGAAGAGGAGGGGTATATCCGTCTGACCACCCATAACAACATGGCACAACAGTATAATGAGCAGCAGCTGGAACGACTGTCCACTCCTGCTCATACCTTCCAGGCAAAGATCGAAGGTACCTTCCCTGAATATGCTTATCCCACCGATACGGAACTGATGCTGAAAGAGGGGGCACAGGTGATGTTCGTAAAGAATGATCCTACACCGGCTCACGCTTTCTTCAACGGAAAGATCGGACATGTCACAAAGATTACCAGTAAGGGCATCACCGTGCGTTGTCCGGATGATGACTTCGACATCGAGGTGGAGCCCATGGAATGGGAGAACGCGAAGTATGTGCTCAACGAGAAGACAAAGGAGATAGAGACGGAGATACAGGGCACATTCAGTCAGTACCCCCTCCGACTGGCTTGGGCCATTACCATTCATAAGAGTCAGGGACTCACCTTTGAACGGGCCATCATCGATGCGAGTCTGTCGTTCGCCTCAGGACAGGTGTATGTGGCACTGAGCAGATGTAAGTCGCTCGAAGGTCTTATCCTGGCCAGCAAACTCCAAGAACGGGCGGTGTTCAACGATCCGCGCATCAACAGCTATATCTCGCAACAGGAGACAGAAGCGGAACGCAGTATCAGTCTGCTGCCTCAACTCAAGGAACAGTATTATCAGGAACAGCTGCGGGAGTTGTTCGACTTCTCCGACCTTCTCCAGAAGGAGCAGTGGATGAGCAGGGTGCTCGATGAGTATTTCTTCCGGCAGTTCCCCACCCTCTGTCGCCAGCATCGCATCGCCATGGAGAGTATCAGTAACGAGGTGATGAACGTGGCGGCCAAATGGATGGGTGTGATGGGTAGCATGACAGCGGAACAGCTGCACGCCCAGCCTTTCCTGGAAAGAGTAACACGCAGCGCCGCCTATTTCCACAAGACAACGATGGATGTACTGCAGAAACTGTTGAAGGAGACGAGTGTGACCACTGATAACAAAGCGAACCAGAAACGGTTCGACGAGGCATTGGCCGACCTGATCATGACGTATGAGATGAAACGTCGCACGCTGCTGATGATTCACAACGAGGGTTTCAGCACGGCCAACTACCTGCATTTCAAGGCGAAGGCTGCCCTTGAGGCCATCGAGGAGAGCTCGGGCAAACAGAAACGTAAGGGTAAAAGACAGATCAACAAATCGGACATCAGGTATCCTGAACTGTATAAACGACTCATCGTGTGGCGTGAGAAAAAGGCAACGATGTATGAAACGAATGCCAATAACATCATCCAATATCGTGCTCTCGTCAACATCGTAAATGAGGTGCCCACTACCCTACCATCGCTGATGGCTGTGCAGTATGTGGGGCGTACGACTGTGAAGAAATACGGAATGGACATTCTCGAAATCGTCAATACCTTCGTGAACCAGAATCGTGACAATCTGTCATAATACTGTCATTCTTTTCCTGTTACACCCCTGTTGGCATATGATTTGCTTCTTGCCTAACGACTGACTTTCCAGTCGTGAGTGATTTTTCAAGCATATAAACAATAAAAAACAATACAACAATGGGAAAAGTAATTGGAATTGACTTAGGTACTACAAACAGCTGCGTTGCCGTATTCGAGGGTAACGAGCCTGTAGTGATTGCAAACAGTGAAGGTAAGCGCACCACTCCTTCAGTGGTGGGTTTCGTACAGGGCGGTGAGCGTAAGATCGGTGACCCGGCTAAGCGTCAGGCTATCACCAATCCGAAGAACACCGTGTACTCTATCAAGCGTTTCATGGGTGAGAACTGGCAGCAGACCGAGAAGGAGATTGCTCGCGTTCCTTATACAGTAGTTAACGAGAACGGTTATCCCCGTGTGGAGATCGAAGGACGTAGATATACTCCGCAGGAGATCTCTGCTATGGTATTGCAGAAGATGAAGAAGACTGCCGAGGACTACCTCGGACAGGAGGTGACGGATGCAGTGATTACCGTTCCTGCCTACTTCTCCGACTCTCAGCGTCAGGCTACTAAGGAGGCTGGACAGATTGCCGGTCTGAACGTGCTGCGTATCGTCAATGAGCCTACTGCCGCTGCTTTGGCTTACGGTGTTGACAAGGCCAACAAGGATATGAAGATTGCCGTGTTCGACCTCGGTGGTGGTACATTCGATATCTCTATCCTGGAGTTCGGCGGTGGTGTGTTCGAGGTGCTCTCTACCAATGGTGATACTCACCTGGGTGGTGATGACTTCGACCAGGTAATCATCGACTGGTTGGTACAGGAGTTCAAGAACGATGAGGGCGCAAACCTCAAGGACGATCCGATGGCTATGCAGCGTCTGAAGGAGGCTGCCGAGAAGGCAAAGATCGAGTTGTCTTCTTCTACAAGCACCGAGATCAACCTGCCGTATATCATGCCGGTGGCTGGTGTGCCCAAGCACTTGGTGAAGACCTTGACACGTGCTAAGTTCGAGCAGTTGGCACACGACCTTATCCAGGCTTGTCTGGCTCCTTGTCAGAAGGCTATTGCTGATGCCAAGCTGTCAACAGCCGACATCGATGAGGTGATCCTCGTGGGTGGTTCAAGTCGTATCCCTGCCGTGCAGACATTGGTGAAGAACTACTTCGGTAAGGAGCCTTCAAAGGGTGTGAACCCCGATGAGGTGGTGGCCGTAGGTGCTTCTATCCAGGGTGCCATCCTGAACAAGGAAGGTGGCGTAGGCGACATCGTATTGCTCGACGTTACTCCGCTGACACTGGGTATTGAGACACTGGGTGGTGTGATGACTAAGCTCATCGAGGCTAACACAACCATTCCTTGCAAGAAGAGCGAGACCTTCTCTACCGCAGCCGACAACCAGACCGAGGTAACCATCCATGTACTGCAGGGTGAGCGCCCGATGGCTGCACAGAACAAGTCTATCGGTCAGTTCAACCTCACCGGTATCGCTCCCGCACGCCGTGGTATTCCTCAGATCGAGGTAACCTTCGACATCGATGCCAACGGTATCCTCAAGGTGTCTGCCAAGGATAAGGCTACCGGTAAGGAGCAGGCTATCCGCATCGAGGCTTCCAGTGGTCTTTCTCAGGATGAGATCAACCGTATGAAGGCTGAGGCTGAACAGAATGCCGAGAACGACAAGCGTGAGCGTGAGCGCATCGATAAGATGAACCAGGCCGACTCGATGATCTTCCAGACCGAGACCTTCCTCAATGAGAATGGTGATAAGCTGGGTGCCGACAAGGCTAACGTGGAGGCTGCCGTACAGCAGTTGAAGGATGCCCACAAGAGTGGTGATACCACTGCCATCGACAACGCCATCAACAACCTCAACCAGGTCATGCAGGCTGCATCAGCTAAGATGTACCAGCAGGCTGGTGCAGGTCAGCCGGGTGCCGACCCCAATGCAGGCGCTGGTTTCCAGGGCGGTCAGCAGACACAGTCAAATCCGAACGACGACGTTCAGGATGCTGACTTCGAAGAGGTGAAGTAAACGCTTAACCATCATAGAGAAGAGATGCAGGCTCATGTCTGCATCTCTTTTTTTGTCCCAACCCATCACGTTTCAACTGCGGATGATCATTAAATTGAGCATTCCCTTTGTTTTATCCGGATTTTACACTATCTTTGCAGCAATAAACTATTAACAATTCATTGTTCAACTACTATGCCAGCTAAAAAGATTTCAACCATGATGATGCGGACAGCCATGACGCTGTTCGTGAGTGTGTTCACCACATTTGTCCCCACCACCGTAGCGTGGGCGCAGGAAGAGGAGGAAGAAGAAGGAATAGTGTATTACGACCCTACTGCCCCAGAGGGAGAACAGATGAAGAGAACTGTTGAATACAGCGTGCTCTCCGAAGATACCTTTGATTGGGATTATGAACTTGGAGAAGGCTGGTACTACGTTGAAGATGACTTGCAGGTAGTAAACCGTATCATTATCAATGGCACGGTAAACATCATTCTCGGAGACTATTGCACCCTCAAAGTGCAAAAAGGCATCGAAGTACCTGAAGGTAAAACGCTCAACATCTATGCACAAAGTAATGGTGATGGCCGTGGAAGTCTCGTAGCCTCAATTGGAGAAGGATATGATAGCCACAATGGACGTGATGCCGCCATAGGTGGAAACGGTGGGGATGACGGTTGTAATAATGGCATGAAAGCTGGCAACATCAATATCTATGGTGGCAACATTGAAGCTCATGGCAACATTGGTGGCGGCAACGGTGGCGACATCTTGCAAGATGAGGATATAGAAGACGATGAAAGCAGAGGCGGCGATGGCGGAAACAGCGGTCACATTAACATCTATGGCGGCTACGTTTCTGCTGATGGCAGCATAGGTGGGGGATACGGAGGCGTGAACGAAAATACTGGAGAGGAAGGCGAAGATGGTTACGGCGAGATATACCTCTCTTGGTCGGATCTCTCAGACCGGATACATGCCCATTCATTTAATGGTGATGTTACGTTTCAGAAAGAATTCGTTAATGTAGACGATGAAGACAACGTGTATTCTGGATCATTGGGGGGTGACGAAATTTATGATGACATCACGTTAATACCTCTATACATCCCCAAATACACTATCTCCCTTGAAGGCTACAACATTCCTTGTCTGGAGATTACCCCCAATCCGGCAAAGGAAGACGAAGAGGTGGAACTTTTCGCCACCAATGGCTACAATGTGACAAGCGTGTCGGTGACGACAGAGGATGGAGTTAATGTTGAGGTGTATGAAGAAGACTACGAAGACGATAAAGTATGGACATTTACCATGCCCGCCCAGAACGTTATCGTTTCTGCGGTGGCCACCCGAGAAAAATTCTTCATCAGATGGGACCAAAATGAAGGCATAGACATTGATGAAGCAGATTGGGATAACTTATATACGCCTGGCAGCACCATAAGCTTCACCGTCGATATGGAAGAGTATTTGCAAGTTCAGAGCGCCCGCTACTGTTATACCGATGACAAAGGTTACCATGAAGTGAACTGTACCAAAGATGCAAATGGCAGCTACTCATTCATTATGCCCGCACACGACGTTACCCTCAAGACAACCCGCCAGCAGATTGCCTTTAATATCCATTATGATACGAACAAGATGAAGGTAAGTTCCGACCCTGTTGTTATTGATGAAGACTATTACAAGACCGGATCAAAGGTCACCGTCAGCAACGTCAGCATTCCCGATGGTTTGATCATAAAGAGCTTCAAGGTTACTCAGGCAGACAACACGGCCGTCAGCTACACCGACAATGGTAACGGTAGCTATACATTCCTTATGCCCAGTTCCGACGTGACCATTCATGTCATCTATGGTACCGACGACATGACACTTCTGGTGGGTCCTACAGCGTTCACCGTGACAAAAGGAGTTATATGGGGTGTTGAAGGAAGTGATTATTTTAAAGAATATACAATAGGAAATGAAGACGAAGACGAAGGTCCCACATACTTGTTAGACGGCAAGTATACAGAGAATAACGACAGCAAGTGGTGCGTGGACTTTGGAGATGAAAATAAAGACCACCCCTGTTATGTGGAGTTCCATACCACCAAACCTGTCGTCCCAAAGAAGTACGTGCTGATAACAGGTAACGACAACTTGGAATGTAATGGCAGAAACCCGCGCGACTGGAAGATCAAGGCTAAGAACGAAGGTGATGCAAACTGGACGGTTATTGCTGAAGTGAATAACGATGAAACATTAAAGGACGTGAACTTCACCCCCTATACCTTCGATTTCAACAATGCCAGCGACAAGGCCTACCAGTATTTCCGCTTCGAGATTACGGCTAACGCTGGTAGTGACTACATGCAGCTCGAGGAGATGATGATGTGGGTTAAAGACAACGCAGCATCAGGTGTGGCCACAGGCATTGAGAGCATTGACCATTCACCATCGGCCATTGACCATCATTACTACGACCTACAAGGTCGTCGCGTGGCACATCCCACGAAGGGACTCTACATCGTGAATGGTCGTAAGGTCGTTGTCGAATAAAACCATTACTATATAAATTAATCCGCATAGACTGCTTGTTTATGCGGATTTTTTTGTACTTTGGCTTCGCCGAAGGTACTCCCGCTCGGAAAACCCCAAATATATTTGGTTTTTCGCTCACTTATTCGTACCTTTGTACCCAATAAATCACAACTATGGCAGACAAAATCAAATACGGCATTTTTCCCAATCCTCAGCCCGACAACGACGGGAACACCACTTATCAGGTACGGCACATGCCAGAAGGCACCATGAACGAAAGGGCTTTCCTGGACCACCTGAAGTATCACAACACTTGTAATACCACGATGATGCTCTCATCGCTCATCATCTTGAAAGATGAGATTATCGAGCAACTGCGGGAAAACAAACGGTTCCGCATCGACGGTCTTGGGACCTTCCAGATGAAGGTAGGACTGAAGATGAAATACGACGAGAATGGTAATCCACTGAAGCCTCACTTCACCGACCCTGATAAGATCACCGCTAACGACGTGGAGGTGCAGGGGGTATCGTTCACGCCTGATCCCAGTTTTGTCAAAGCGCTAAAGGACAACACTGCAACACATAACAAATATGGAAGAGGAGTGGCAGGCAGGAACCAGTCATATCAACGTGAAGAGATCATTAACTTCCTTGACAACTATCTGAAAGAGCACCATTCCATTACGCGTAAGCAGATGGAGTACGGACTGAACATCACAGCCTATCGCGCCCAGAAATGGCTGGATAGCATCATCGCAGAGCCATTCTCAAAATACTATTGTAAGAAACAGGGCACCACTTACGTCTATTATCGCTACGGATGGGAATAAAAAGATTGCTCCGCCAACTTGCCTAATTGACTTATAGTCAACAGGTTGTTGGCGGAGCAATTTTATAGGGCATGTCGTTACGCTACTTTCACGATATAGCCGTCGGTATCGTGATGACCTACTCGCTGAACCCCTAAGCGTGTCATCATTCGCCCGAAACTATTGGTGGTCACGCCCTCCATCGTCTTCCTGGAATACTTCCCCAACTCACGGATAATCTCGGCTCCACTCATAAACGTTCCCTCTTCCTTACGCTTGGGAATCGTAAAATGCTGCAGGAAGAGCTGTTCCACAGCATTCAACACATAATAGTCCTTATTATGACGTTCCATCTCAGCCTCCTCCTCTTTTGAGAACCAGTAGGGCAGATGCAACGCTTCCACCTCATGCAGCACCTGGGCATATAATTGGTCATGACAGATGCCTTCCACGTCGATATGGCCATCAGGTTCCAGAATCAGGAAACGACGTGATCCGGTACGGTCGGTTAACACATGACGTTCATTCGTGGTACCTACAAACGAGGCGATACGCGGCAGCTGATTGAAATTCTTCTTATAGGCCCCGATAAAACTGGGTTTCATTGTCTGCATCATCGATTTCAGTTCAGGCATCTTCTTGTGTCCAATTTTTTCAAACTCGTCAAGACTAACAAGTGCATATTCCACCATCTTACGATACGCATTGCCCTTCGCCTTTAGGTTAAAGTCATCCGTATAGTAGTCGACAATCTCCTTAGGCAACATCGAGGCGAAGAACGTGCTCTTACCTAAGCCCTGTCGTTCACTGACGAGCAATAGCATCACGGCGTTGGCATGGTGGCAATCAGCACCTAACCATTGGGCAACAACGGCACGCAGCCAGATGCGCACCATGCGCTGACAGTAGTCCGACTGACTGATACGGCTGGCGAAGTCAGTAATATAATCTGTCTTCCCATCCCAACAGCCGCGAATCCTGTTAAGATAATCACGTACAGGATGATAATCCTTTGCCAAGTCGCTCTCAATGCGTTGCCGCACATAACTCGACAGACAGAAGATCTCACCATCGTCCTGAATACGGCAGTTGATAGAGTTCATCTGCCTGTTATCCACCATTTTCCACCCGTCATCACTCCCCTTTCGCCGATACTCATAAAGGTCGCGCACCACATTATGGCGAAAATCGAAGTTATCCGTCACGAACTGCGCCATATCATGCACAGGTCGCAGCATCGCCTTCTGCCGCTCCGCATAGCGGTCTTTAGCAACAGATTTCATGGTGGACACCTTCATCCTGTCCATCTCACTCTCTAAGTGTTCCCATACTAATTTAGATAAATAGTCTATTATTCCCATTGTATTAACGATTTAATTCTGATGCAAAGGTAATACGAAACGCATCCGATTGCAATAGTTAGACCCTGAAAAAGCCACTGAAAAATATAATGTTTTTTCCTGCATTCTAACTAACAATAGCCACCCTTCCATCGACAAGAAAGACACCGCCTTTCTAATCTGCCACTTCAGTTCCAACAACCTGCGACTCAAGTCGCAAGACCTTCCGACTTAAGTTCTAACATCTTCCGACTTAAGTGGCAGATTAGTTAGACGCCCTTTTACCCTCGCCTTGCCACCTTGTCTTACTCAACAAACCACCTTCTTAATACCCAATAGCCACCATCTTCTTCCCCCACCCCTCTCCACTACATACTCTCATGAAATTCCTCCGCCTCGATTGATTTGGTAATCATGTGATTAGACGAATTGGCGGAGGAACATGAGCGGAATACTTAAGAGGTTATTCCTTCTATAATAAAACTCAGCAATCTTAATCTGAGGGTTTTCTTCTGCAGGAAGAGAATGGATTACCTCTGGTGCATTCATGACAAACTACCGAGTAAAACCCAGCAGTTGCTATAGTATTTGCCCAAATTGATAGGTTTTACGCCCATTTAAATCAAAAGTAATCCTTTTACTAAAAAATAATTGATAATTATTTGGTGATTTGAATCAAAATCACTATATTTGCATCATGATTACTATTAGTAACAAAAATACTAAGAAAAAAGTTAAGCTGCATGAAATTGCAGAATTATCCTCTGGCATATATTTAAAAGGGTCGCCGGCGGGTAAGGTTTTCTGCTTGCAGGTAAAAGACCTATTGATGTCCTCGCCAGAGACAACAGCCACCCGTATTGAATACACCCCCAAGCTTGACAACTATTTGCTTAGGAATGGCGATCTGCTATTTGCTGGTAAAGGAACAACTTATTTATGCAAAGTTTTCGAACTTAAAATTCCCGCAGTCCCCTCTACCACCTTATATTCTATTAGACTTCGTTCAAACATTATAAGCCCAAAATACTTATGTTGGTATCTGAATCATCCCAGTGTAGTCGCTGCCGTCAAGACAGAACAAGCAGGAACGGGAACACCTCTCATACACAAACCGACATTAGAGAATTTGGAAATCATCATTCCCGATCATGAGACTCAGCGACGAATAGTGGAACTTTCTATTTTGCAGAAGCGGGAAAAAGAGATTTTGGAAGCGATTGCAAAAAAGCGGATGCAAATCACAAACCAGATACTTATTAACGAATTAAAAAAATAACAGATATGGATATTAAGAAGATAACCCAAGAAGACATTAACCGCACAGTTTGGAAGGCATGTGATACTTTCCGAGGGGTGATCGACCCAAGTCAGTACAAGGATTACATTCTTACCATGCTTTTTCTGAAATATGTGAGTGATGTCTATAAGTCAAAGTTGAACGACTACCTTATTAAATATAATGGTGACAAGGAGCGTTCCGAACGCGCTATGCGTCATGAACGCTTTATGGTTCCCCAAAAGAGTTCTTTCGATTTCCTTTACGATAACAGGAATGCCACGAACATTGGCGAACTGATTGACGAGGCACTGGCTGACCTTGAAGATGCTAACCGTGAAAAGATGAGTAGCGAGGACGGTAGTAGCATTTTCCGTAATATCAGTTTCAATAGCGCCAACCTGGGTGAACCAAAAGAAAAGAATGCCCGTTTGAAGAATCTATTGCAAGACTTCCGCGATTTGGATTTAGACGAGTCGCATTTGGATAACAATGATATCATTGGCGATGCCTACATGTATCTTGTCTCCACCTTTGCCGGTGAGGCTGGAAAGAAGGCTGGCGATTTCTTCACCCCTGCAGAAGTTTCCACCTTGCTTGCCAAGCTGACCAAGAGTAAGCCAGGTGCACGCATCTGTGACATCACTTGTGGTTCGGGCTCTTTACTGATCAAGGCTGGTAAGGAAGTGGGCAACAACAACTTCTCGCTCTATGGCCAGGAAGTCAATGGTAGTACTTGGGCATTAGCCATGATGAACATGTTCCTGCACGGATTTGATAATGCAGTCATCCGCTGGGGAGATACGTTACGTAATCCTAAACTGAAGGTCAACGACAAACTGATGAAGTTCGACACTGTTGTAGCCAATCCACCTTTCAGCCTTGATAAATGGGGGGCAGAGGGAGCAGCCAGTGATCCATACAATCGTTTCTGGCGTGGCATTCCGCCAAAAAGTAAAGGCGACTGGGCTTTTATCAGTCACATGCTGGAGGTAGCAGACGATAATGGCGGCAAGGTTGGTGTCATTATTCCTCATGGGGTTCTCTTCCGTGGAGGTAGTGAAGGAAAGATTCGTCAGTATATCCTTGAGAACGAACATACTTTAGAAGCAGTCATAGGCTTACCAGCTAACCTCTTTTATGGTACGGGTATTCCTGCTGCTATTGCCATTTTCCGTAAAGGTCGTAACTCAGAAAACGTACTGTTCATTGATGCCAGCCGAGAATATGAGAATGGCAAGAACCAGAACAAACTCCGTGAAAAGGATATAGAACATATCGTTACAACTTATCAGAAGTTCGTTCGTGATGAGTTTGCTCCAGGTGTAGCCGAAGACAAATACGCTTTTGTTGCCACTCCTGATGATATCCGCGAGAATGATTACAATCTCAATATTCCTCGCTATGTTGACACTTACGAGGAAGAAGCCGAAATCGACATTCCTGCTGTGCAGAAAGAAATAGAGCAGCTAGAGGGAGAATTGGCAGAGGTACAAACTAAGATGAAGGAGTATTTAAAACAGTTAGGATATTAATATAACATTTCGAGGATATCCTCGAAATGTTCAAAGAAGAAAACAATAATAAAAGGATATGAGTACAAGACTTACAAAAAAAACAATGTCTCTATTTGAGAGCATCAAACATGTTGATCCAAACGGAAATGAGTATTGGACTGCAAGAACGTTATGGAAAGTTCTAGACTATACAGAATACAGGCATTTCCTTCCTGTTATAGAAAAGGCAAAGATTGCTTGTCAAAATAGTGGTCAAAACATAGATGAACATTTCGAGGATATCCTCGAAATGATAGTGATAGGAAATGGTGGAGAACGTCCTGTTGAGTCTATTAAACTTTCCAGATATGCTTGCTACTTGATTGTCCAGAATGCAGACCCAAGCAAAACGATTGTGGCACAGGGACAGACCTATTTTGCCATCCAAACTCGCATTGCTGAAGTTCAGCAGATGAAGGAATATCAAGAACTTTCGAGTGAAGAAGAAAAGCGTCTATTCCTGAGAACTGAAATGCAGAAACATAACTCTCAATTGGCAAGTGCTGCGAAAGATGCTGGCGTGATAGACTCCAGAGACTATGCTATTTTCCAGAATTATGGTTATCAAGGTCTTTATGGCGGAATGACAGCAAAAGACATTCATGCGAAGAAAGGCTTGAAGAAGAGTCAAAAGATATTAGACCACATGGGGAGTACAGAACTTGCAGCCAATCTATTCCGTGCGACCCAGACGGAGGAGAAATTACGTCGTGAAAATATCAAAGGTAAGCAACAGGCCAATATGACCCATTATGAAGTTGGTGCAAAAGTCCGTCAAACCATCAAAGAACTTGGCGGCACTATGCCTGAAGACCTCCCAACAGCAGAGAGTATCAAGGCTGTAGAGAAAAAGAAGCAGAAATTGCTCAATTCCAAAGCAGAAGAAACTGAAGATTAAGAAGTATGATTACAATACAGGATTTATATAATATCGTTGGCAATAAGATTTCCAATGAGATGGGGAAATCCATCATAAGGAACAACTTCCCACCCCATATTGCTGATCAAATGTGCAATGCAATAGATGCACATGAGTCTGCAGACCATTTCCAGCGATTAATGCAAGAATGGATAGAACTTCAACAGAGACAGCAACAAATAGTCCAAGCATTTCTTTCCCAATATTACAATAAATGACAGAGAAAACAAACATACAACAAGGTTATAAAGACTCTCCACTTGGCATCATTCCAAAGGAATGGGAAGTGAAGAGGTTAGGAGAGGTTTGTTCCTTCCTTGATTCTCAACGTATTCCTATTAAAGATGCTGATAGAGGGGAAATGCAAGGAAAATATCCCTACTATGGTGCTTCTGGAATCATTGATTATGTAAATGATTACATTTTTGATGATGATTTAATTCTTTTAGGGGAAGATGGTGCAAATATCCTAATGCGTAGCACACCATTGGCATTCCTCGTAAGTGGTAAAATATGGGTAAATAATCATGCCCATGTGTTAAAAACTAAGCAAGGTTTCAATAGGTATTATGTGTGCAATTATTTAGAAACCTTATCATATAACAAGTATAATACAGGAACTGCCCAACCCAAATTGAATAGAGAAGTATGTGAAAAGATTCCAGTGTTATTGCCTCCTGAAGAAGAGCAAAATAGAATTTCTACCTTAATGACTGTTTGGGATACCTGTATAGAGAAGCAATCAAAAATGATAGAAAAACTCAAATTGCGCAAACGCGCATTGATGCAGCAACTCCTTACAGGCAAGAAACGCCTGATAGGATTTAGTGGAGAGTGGAAACATGTGCCTATTAAATCATTCGCAAATGAAGTGAGTAACAGGAATGTTAACGGGATTAATTACATTGTGCTATCATGCACAAAGTACGACGGACTTGTTCCCTCACTTGAGTATTTTGGAAAGCAAATATATTCCAATGATTTGAGTAGTTACAAAATAATACCTCAAGGTCATTTTGCTTATGCAACAAATCATATTGAGGAGGGGTCAATAGGTTATCAATCAAACTATGAGAACGGACTTATTAGTCCAATGTATACGGTATTTTCTACTGATAATAAAATGGTTGACGACACTTTTTTGTTCGCCGTGTTAAAGTCACATCACCTTATATATTTATATCAGTCAATGATGGAAGGATCAATTAATCGACGCGGAGGTCTTAGATGGGACACCTTCTCTACAATCAAGATGGATTTGCCCCCCTTGAGAGAACAGAAAGCGATTTCAGCTTTTTTAAAAGATGCCGACAAAGAAATAGAACTCGCCAACAAGAAATTGAACAATCTTCAATCTCAAAAGCGAGGTTTAATGCAGCAATTATTATCTGGTAAAAAACGTATAATATAATAGGAGGATTAAATATGTCAAAAAAGAAACCAATAGTTGCACTCATTTATGACTTTGATGGAACTCTATCTCCATTAAACATGCAAGAATATGACTTTTTAAAAGCCATTGGAATTAAAAACAAAAAAAAGTTTTGGGAAGAAAATAATAGACTTGTAAAAGAGCATAATGCCAGCAATATCCTTTGTTACATGAAACTCATGTTAGACAAAGCGTCTGCTGCTCATGTTAGCATCAAAAGAGAGCAATTTGTCAATTTCGGGAAAAGTATAGAACTCTACAAAGGAGTTCTAGAATGGTTTGACGAGATCAACACATTAGGAAACGCCAATGGAGTAAAGATTGAACATTATATCAATTCTTCTGGGCTTAAAGAAATGATAGAGGGAACTCCTATCGCAAAGAAGTTCAAAGAAATCTATGCCTGCTCTTTTATGTATATTGACGGGGTTGCCAAATGGCCTGCTGTCGCAGTTGACTTTACGGCAAAGACCCAATTCCTTTTCATGATTAACAAAGGCATCTCTTCTATCAGTGAAAATTATAAAGTGAATCAGTATGTGGAAGAATCCAAACGACCCATACCTTTCAAGCACATGATATATTTTGGAGATGGGGAGACAGATATACCATGTATGAAATTAATCAAGCAACAAGGGGGCAATTCCATTGCCGTATATAAACCAAGGAACAAGAAAAAGAAACAAGGAACAGAACAACTTGTCCATGACAAGCGAGTAAACTTTGCCTGTGCAGCTGACTACAGTAAAGGTGGAGAAATATATAACATTGTTGAGTCAATTATCAAGCAGATAAAGAGTAATCATGACTTTTCTGAATTAGAGAATAATAACAGAAAGAAATTTGAAAAAAAAGTATAATAATATGGAAGACTTGTACGAAGAAGATTACATTGACATCAAGTTCAAATATGAATTTGAATCTTATATTGGTGAAATTGAAGGAAGCCGATATATTCAAGATATTAAGGCCTATATCATCAAGACAGATGAATACGGCAATAATGAAATGGTTATTGGAGAAGGGATTATTAAGATACTATTATTGGAGCAAGCTATTAATGATCATTACAGTATTTATGAATTATTCGATAGTCAAGAATACACTATGCGTATTGGTAACATAATATACGATTTCGAGAATTATGAACTCAAAGAAGACTTACATAATAAATTGTTTGGAAATGACATAATGTTAAATCCAAACATCTGCATTTTTGAAAGGATGACTATTCTTCCTGAATACAGAGGGTTAGGTATTGGTGCCAAATTTGTAAAAGACAGGTATAATTTCTTTAGTTCAGCCTGTGGTCTTATTGTCATGCAACCTTACCCTTTGCAATTAGAAGCAGTTGGCCCCGATGGGAGAACAAATGAATTTGAAAGAATGATGAACTATGACAAAATGGAGCAAAATATAAGAAAAGCAACAAAGAGTTTAAAAGACTACTACAAAAGCATCGGTTATATATCGGTAAAGGGCTATAAAGATCTTATGTTTTTAGTTCCAGGATTAAGAAACATAAAACTGGAATCTATCAATATGAACGAAATGATTGTTGCACACAAAGAGAAAGAACTATGACACTACCCGTAAATATTGAGTTGCTGATTGACGGACAAGTAGTTGAATACAAAAAAGAGTCGTCAAAATGACAACCCTTTAGCAACCGGGGACACCCCAATCCAATGGAATCTCTCAATACCGCTGCAAAGATAAGATAATAATATGATGCAAATAAATAAGTATCTATTTTACTAATATTAAGAATTAGATCGCTTATGAACAGAATATCATTTAAGGAAAACGATATCAGCCAAAAGCCGGCTTTGGAGCTGTTGCAGAAGTTGGGCTATCAGTATCTTTCGCCAGAGGAAGCATTGATGATGCGAGGTGGAAAGACTTCTAATGTGCTGTTGGAAGAGGTGCTGAGGCGGCAATTACGAGAACTGAACTCTATACGAGTGGGCAGTCGTAAGGAAGAACGATTCTCTGAACAGAACATTGAGAACGGCGTGCTTGCCATGCGTAATGTGCCAATGGAAGGCGGTTATCTAAGTGGCAATGAGGCGGTATATAACATGCTTACGCTTGGAAAGGCTTTTGAACAGAGCATTGATGGGGATAAGAAAACCTATACAATGCGCTATATTGACTGGGAGCATCCTGAGAACAATGTCTATCACGTGACGGAAGAGTTCGCTGTTACCCGTACTGGTATTGCTGACACCTACCGTCCTGACATCGTGCTATTTGTGAATGGCATTCCTTTGGTGGTGATAGAGTGTAAACGCCCAGACATCAAGGGAGCAGAGGAGCAGGCCATTTCGCAGCATCTTAGAAATCAGCAGGATAACGGTATTAGAGGACTGTATGTATATAGTGCCCTGCTCTTGGCAATCGGTAATAACTTTGGAAGTTATGCCACCACGGGTTCTGCTCAGAAGTTTTGGTGCAAATGGCGCGAGATGCATATTAACAAAGAAGAGGAACTGGAATATAAGAAGAGGTTATTAGATATTGTCAATAAAGACTGCAAAGATGTACGTACCCCTACCCCACAGGATGAATACATCTATAACCTCTGTCGTCCAGAGCGTTTACTGGAACTGATCTACCACTTTACAATCTATGATGCTGGCGTCAAGAAATTAGCTCGCTATCAGCAATACTTCACGGTAAAAGAGATTGTAGAGCGAGTGAAACGAATTGAGGCAGGTAAGCGCAATGGTGGTGTAGTGTGGCACACACAAGGAAGCGGTAAGTCACTGACGATGGTGATGCTGGCACAGAAGATTGCTACCGTTGTACAGAATCCAAGGATTGTCTTAGTGACAGACCGTACCGACTTGGATGCACAAATCACAAAGACTTTCCGTAAATGTGGTAAGGATGTGGAGAATGCGACAACTGGTATCAAACTGGTAGAGTTATTGGAAAGTAATACAGATTCCGTCATTACAACCATTATCAATAAGTTTGCAACGGCCATCAAGAAAATCAAGCAGCCATTGACTGACCCGAATATCTTTATTTTGATCGATGAGGCCCATCGAAGTCAATATAAGGAAATGGCCATACAGATGAATCGTGTGCTACCTAATGCCTGTAAGATTGCCTTTACGGGTACGCCTTTGATGAAAAAAGACAAAAATACAGCTCGCACTTTCGGAGGCATCATCAAACCCGTCTATACTGTGAAGCAGGCAGTAGAAGACCATGCTGTGGTACCTCTGTTATACGAGGGAAGAATTGTACCTCAGTTCGTCACAGAAGGACCTATTGACAGTTTCTTTGATCGTGTGTGTGAGGACTTGACGGAAGAACAATCTGTGGATTTAAAAAAGAAATTCTCTCGAACGGATATCCTGAATCAGACAGAGCAACGCATCTATTCTATTGCTACGGATATTTCTGAGCATTATGCAGATAATTGGAAGAGTACAGGCTTTAAGGCCATGCTGGTAACTCCGAAGAAAAAGGTTGCTATTCTCTACAAGAAATATCTTGATGAGATAGGGAAAGTAACATCAGAAGTTTTGATTACAGCACCTGACGATCGTGAGGGTGAAGAAACAGCTTACGGAGGTACACCTGAGGAGGTTAAGGTTTTTTGGAAAAAGATGATGGACGAGCACGGAACGCCATCTAAATATCAGGAGAATCTGATTGCCAGATTCAAAGGACAAGAAGATCCTGAGATTATGATTGTCGTAGATAAACTGTTGACTGGATTTGACGAACCCAAAGTGACAGTCATGTATATTGACCGTCATCTGACAGGGCATACACTATTACAAGCAGTTGCCCGTGTCAATCGTAATTGTGACGATAAGGACTATGGCTATATCATCGACTACTACGGAGTGTTAGCAGAATTGGATGACGCGCTAAGCATTTATTCTGAATATGATGAGGAAGACAAAGAAGTATTCCGTGAAACCCTTGCCCCTGTTAGTGACAAGATTGCAGAACTTCCTCAAAAGAATGCCGACTTATGGGATTTGTTTAAGACTATCCCAAACAAACGTGACTTGGAAGCATACGCCCAGTCTTTAAGACTAGAAGACAGACGCCATGAGTTCTATGACCGTTTGACCGCTTTCTCCTCTGTACTCCAATTGGCTCTTTCCACTAAAGAGTTCCATGAGAATACTGAAGAAAAGACGATTGAACGATACAAAGAAGACTTGCGTATGTTTGCCAAACTACGTACTTCTGTTCAGTTACGTTATTCTGATGCTGTTGATTATACGAAATATGAGGCAAGAATTGAGAAACTCATCAACCGTCACGTGGAAAGCGACGAGGTAAGAGTGATTACGAAACTGGTAAACATCTTTGATACAGAAGACTTCCAGAAAGAGGTTGACAGTATTGTTGGAACTGCAGCAAAGGCAGATACTATTGCTACGCGTACCTCTAAATATATTAAAGAGAATATGGATTCTGACCCTGCCTTCTACAAGAAATTCTCTCAACTGATTCGTGAGGCTATTGAAGCATACGAACAAGGCCGCCTGAGCGACAATGAATATCTGGAAAGAATGTTGCAGTTTAAGGAAGACGTACTGAATCATACTGACAGCGAACTGCCTGCAGAATTGGAGCACAACAATGCTGGTAAAGCATATTATGGAATTGCCTTAGAGAATTACAAACGACTCTTCCCAGATCAGCCAATTAAAGAAATGGCTCTTGCTACAACTAAGGCTTTTGACGAAATCATTCGTAAAGCGGTTATTGTTGACAATGCTATTTTAGTAGATTGGCAATCCAAAAGTGATATCATCGGAAAAATGAAAATTGAACTGGAAGACGAATTGATTGATAATGTCAAGCGAAAATACGGAGTTGATTTTTCATTCGATGATATGGATGTTATTATCGATGGTTGTGTAGATGTGGCTAAGATATGGATCAAATAACAAGAGACCACATACAATATGGAGCTACTATTATCAATTATGATATAGTATTTGCCCCAAGAAAGACACTGAGCATTTGTGTCAATCCGGATAGTACCGTCTGTCTGAAGGCACCTATAAATGCAACCTTAGAACAGATTCAAAAGAAAGTGCGCAAAAGAGCTAGTTGGATTCTCAAACAAAAGCGGTTCTTTGAGTCATTCGGCACACCTACAACGAAACGCCAGTATATTAGTGGAGAATCGCATCTCTACTTAGGGCGCCAGTATATGCTCAGGGTAAGGGAGAGCAATGTGAATGCTGTCCATTATCAGAATAATATCATTGAGATAGAGTGTCGTCAAAAAAAGGATGCAGGTATGCTGTTACAGACTTGGTATCGCCAACGAGCCAACATCAAGTTTCATGAGTACGCTCAACCAATTATTGAACAATTTTCTATTTATGGCGTAAAGCCCCAAAGTCTTTCCATTAAGAAAATGGAAAAACGATGGGGATATTGTACAATAGATGGGCACATCACACTAAACCTTCGACTGATATGTGCTCCAAGGTGTTGCATTGAGTATGTTATCACTCATGAATTATGCCACCTCATCCATCGCAGCCATAATAAGGAGTTCTATGCACTTCTTACCAAGGAAATGCCCCATTGGGAGAAGTGGAAAAACAAACTTGAACGCTTAATGGCATAAACAGCTTTCAAGGATGTAAAGTAATTGAGTAGCGAAACTGCAAGCAATCATTAAATGGGGCATTCTCTTTGTTTTATCCAAATTATACATTATCTTTGCAGCAATAAACTATTAACAGAACTTATTCAAAGTCAACTACTATGTCAACTAAAATACAGCTTGTATTATTTGTTTTGCTTTGTGTGATTGCTGGTTGTACGGGCAATCAGGATAAGGCGGAGGGAATTGCTGTGGCAATGAGGAACGACAGCATTATGCTGGCCAACGGCTATGATGTGGTTCCGATGTTTAAGACAAAAACCGGGCACATTACGGTTACACTGCAGGTGAACGGGAAGCCTTGTGTGTTCCTTATCGATACAGGAGGTGGGGCTACTTTGATTGACTTATCCAAGAAAGATAAATATGATCTTAAGGTGTTCGGGACGAAGGATTATGCAGCAGGCATCGGCTCCGTGAGCAGACTTGTAAGGACATCGGCTATGCTACAGGTAAATGATCATGAAGAGAAAACCGACAGTCTTTACCTGATGGACATTTCCTATACGAACACCGAGTTCAAAAGAAACCGTTCGCGCACGGTTGATGGGATATTAGGTAGTGACTTCCTTGACAACCACCATGCTATTATTGATTACGCAGATTCAAAGGTCTATCTTAGATTTGAGTGAGGATGGGAGCCGTGGATAGAATAAGGCAGATGATGGTGGAAGCGAAAGTGAGCTTCTCTATTTCCCCATGAAAGAGCGGCGGTAGGCCACGGGGGTCATTCCCGAGCGAGACTTGAAGAAATTGGTGAGGGCTGACTGATCGTTGAAGAAGAGTATGTCGGAGATCTCGCTGATATTATACGAAGAAGAACGGAGCAGCTTACAGATCTCGTTATATAAGAAAGTGTTGAGGTAGCTGTTTACGGTTTGTCCCGACATCTCCTTCACCGTGCGTGAAAGATAAGTGGTGGTGATGTTCAGGTTATCGGCATAGAACTTGATCTGCCGTTCCTTCTTGAAATTCCGTGAAGCCAGGTGGATGAAGATCTTGAAAATATTCTGTTTGTTCGTCAGATCGTGAGAAGGTTGTATTTCGCCTCCATAGAGCAGTTCGCTGAAGAGTAGCTGCACCACATGCACCAGATGGTCGACCATCTCCTCGCGATAGAGATGCGGGATACGAATGGTGTTCTGAATCTGCTTACTCATATCCAGGAACAATTCCCTTTTGTTCGTATCCAGATGGAACACCGGTAGCAGGTCGTAGGCATAGCTGTATTCCATGTCCATCAGATTCGTATCGAACCGCAGCACCTTGTGGTAGTAGCTCTCCTCTATCATCAGGTTGAGGGCCAGAAGGTCGTCTGAATAGGAATCATAGCTCACAGGGTAGTTGGGCGGCACTAGCACAAGGTCGTTCTCCTCCAGTTCTATCAAGTTTCCTTTTAGGGCATAGCTCATCCTGCCCTTCTGAATCAACACCAGCGTATAGAAATTCACGAAGATCTGTCCCTTCTCTATCATCTCCAACACAGATGCATCAACACTTGCCACCGACACGCTGGCGCCGGAGGGATAATCATTGTGTAACATGCTGGAAACCTCAGCCAAAGTATAGATTCTCGACATAGAAAAGGCTCCTGTAGATTGTTAGGTTTTGCAAAAATAATGAATAGTTTCGTTTTTTGCAAATATTCTTTCGATTTTTGCAAAGACGGTACGGAAAATAATCTCTACCTTTGCCCCCGAAATCATTACTAAAACAATCTTTTCGCAATCTTATCATTACCTTATATGGCTACAACAATCATTCTTATCCAACTACTCATCGTATTGGCGCTTATCTTTATCGGAGCTCGCGTGGGAGGAATAGGACTTGGTATCTACGGTATGGTCGGCGTGTTCATTCTCGTCTTCCTTTTCGGACTGAAACCAGGTAACATCCCTCTCGACGTGATGCTTATCATTGTGAGTGTCATCACGGCTACAGCGGCGTTGCAGGCTGCCGGCGGACTTGACTATCTGGTTGGTCTTGCTGCGAGATTCCTTCGTAAGCACCCCGACCATATCACGTATTACGGTCCGCTTACCACTTGGATTTTCTGTCTTGTGGCCGGTACAGCCCACACATCGTATTCGCTGTTACCTATCATTTCCGAGATTGCCACTAAGAGTAAGATCCGTCCCGAGCGCCCCATGACCGTGGCTACCATTGCCGCTTCATTGGGAATCACAGGTAGTCCTATGTCGGCAGCTACGGCAGCGGTCATCAGTACCGACCTGCTGGGCGGTCAGGGCATTGAGTTGAAAGACATCCTGCTTGTCTGCATCCCTGCATCGCTGATTGCCATTCTCGTTTCCTCATTCGTTCAGAACCGCGTTGGAAAAGAACTGGTTGACGATCCCGAATACCAGCGCCGCGTGAAGGAAGGTCTGATCGACCCGAACGAGACTTTGGATGTAACAGATGAAACCGGCCTCGCAGCCACCAACCCACAGCACAAATACGCCAAACGTGCCGTATGGGCATTCCTCTTTGGTGTGTTCCTTGTGGTGCTGTTCGGCAGCGTTCCTTCTCTGCGCCCCTCATTTACGGTAGATGGAGAGTTGCAGCGCTTGTCAATGCCGCAGACCATTGAAATCCTGATGATGTCTATTGCCGCCCTGATCCTTATCGTGGGCAAGGCCAATGTGGGCGATGCCGTGAAGGGAAACATCTTCGGTGCAGGTATGAACGCCATGGTCAGCATCTTCGGTATTGCCTGGATGGGCGACACCTTCTTTAACGGAAACATTGAGTTCTTCAAGAACGGCATTGCCGACATCGTTACTCAGTATCCGTTCCTGTTTGCCATCGCCCTGTTCTTCATGAGCATCATGCTCTTCTCTCAGGCAGCCACCGTACGCACCCTCTATCCGCTGGGTATGGCCTTAGGCATCAACCCGCTGGCACTGGTAGCTATGTTCCCTGCTGTGAACGGCTATTTCTTCATCCCCAACTACCCCACCGAGGTGGCCGCCATCAACTTCGACCGCACGGGCACCACGAGAATCGGAAAGTATGTATTGAACCACTCTTTCCAGCTCTCCGGCTTCATCACCACCTTCGTGTCGATCGGTGTCGCTTATCTCATCATTACCTTCTTGTATTAATCAAACAATAAATAACAATTCTATTATCTAATCATTAAAACAATAGTATTATGAAACAGTTACGTGGTATTTTCGTGCTTTTGGCACTCTTGGTCTCTGTCAACATCGTTGCTAAACCAAAGATTCGTATTATTGCTACCGGCGGTACCATTGCAGGTGTCAGCCAGTCATCAACCTCTTCAAGCTACAGCGCTGGACAGGTAGGTATCCAGACACTGATCGATGCCGTTCCCCAGATGCTCTATCTGGCCGACGTCAGTGGTGAGCAGCTCGTGAACATCGGTTCTCAGGACATGAACAACGAGGTATGGCTCAAGCTTGCCAAGCGCATCA
The DNA here is from genome assembly GCA_900314935.1 of uncultured Prevotella sp. Classification (GTDB taxonomy): domain Bacteria; phylum Bacteroidota; class Bacteroidia; order Bacteroidales; family Bacteroidaceae; genus Prevotella. Next base: position 144,157 of record OMXE01000001.1, on the reverse strand, counting down.
ATCAGTTACTCAACGAGGAAGGCTACGACGGTGTTGTGGTTACTCATGGAACAGACACGATGGAAGAGACAGCCTACTTCCTGAACCTCACCGTTAAGAGCGACAAGCCCGTGGTACTGGCCGGCTCTATGCGTCCCTCAACAGCCATCAGCGCTGATGGTCCTGCCAACCTCTACAATGCCGTGGCTGCAGCCGTTTCACCAGCCGTTAAGGGCATGGGCGTGCTCTGCTGTATGAACAACCAGCTGCTTGATGCCAAGACGGTTATCAAGACCCACACCATTGATTGCGACACCTTCGAAGGCGGTCCTTCAGGCATCATCGGCTATATCTACAATGGTGAGGCCCACATGCTGCAGACTCCCAACAATGCACATACTACAAAGTCGGAGTTCGACGTAACCAACCTGGAGAGACTTCCCAACGTAGGTATCGTTTACGGCTATGCCAATGCTTCTCCACTGCCCATGCAGGCTTTTGTTGACGCCAAGTTCGATGGTATCGTACTGGCAGGTGTAGGCGACGGCAACTTCTACAAAGACGTGTTCGACGTAGCTGTCAAGGCTCAGCAGAGCGGTATCCAGATTGTACGTTCTTCACGCTGCCCGACTGGTCCTACCTGTCTGAACAGTGAGGTTGACGATGCCAAGTATCATTTCGTGGCTTCTCTCGACTTGAATCCTCAGAAGGCCCGCGTGCTGCTGATGCTGGCTCTGACCAAGACCCACGACTGGACTCAGATTCAGGAGCTCTTCAAGAAATACTAAGTCTGAGGGCAAATGGTAAAATGGTAAAACGGTAATAATAAAGAATGCAATTATGAAGAAGAGTATATTATTTGGAACGATGTTGTGCGTTGCACTGTCGGCTCATGCACAGCAGAATAAGGACGCTTCGGCAGGTGAGGAATCACTGTTCGAGAAGGTAACGAATATCGAGAAGAAGCAGGACAATTTCCATTTCCTGCTTAACCTCAACAACAGTTTCGATGTCAACGAGAGCGACGGTGCTTTCCAGAACGCCAAGTTCAACATGCGCCAGATCCGCATCGAGGCAAAGGGAAACATCAACGACACCTTCTCTTTCCGCTGGCGTCAGCGTCTGAACCGCAACAACTCTCCTGCTCCTGACGGCATCGACAACATGCCTTCATCATCCATCGACGTGGCAGGAATCGGTGTAAAGGTTAACGATAAGTTCTCTATGTTCCTCGGTAAGCAATGCGCTGCCTATGGTGGTATGGAATTCGACCTGAACCCCATTGAGATCTACGAATATTCCGACATGGTTGACTATATGAGTAACTTCCTCACTGGTGCCAACTTCCAGTTCCAGGTAACGCCCAACCATCAGTTGCAGCTGCAGGTGTTGGATAGCCGTAGCGCCAGCATGAGCGATATGTATGGCGAAGGCTATGAGCAGTCGAAGGTGCCCCTGGTTTACACTGCTAACTGGAACGGTAATTTCGGTGATGTGTTCAAGACTCGCTGGAGCTACTCACTGATGAGTCAGGCACGTGGCAACCAGAGTCATTACATTGCCTTAGGTAATGAGGTAACCGTGAACAACTTCGACGCCTTCTTCGATGTGATGTACATGCGTGAAGGAATCGATCGTGAGGGTATCGTATCAAGCATTGTAGGTAACAACGCATTAGGTGGCCACCGCAACGACGCCGAATATCTGTCGTTCGTTCTGAAGGCACAGTATCGTTTCTCTCCGAGCTGGAACTTCTTCGTGAAGGGTATGCTCGAAAACGAAGGCCTTTCCAAGGCTAACGGTAATGTAGAGAAGGGTAAATACCGCACCGCATTAGGCTACTTCGCCGGTCTGGAGTACTATCCGCTGAAGAACAGCAACCTGCACTTCTTCCTTACCTACGTAGGACGTCATTACAGCTATACCGACAAGGGAAAGGCCTTTGGTTTCGACGATTACAGCACCAATCGCATCTCACTCGGTTACATCTGGCAACTGCCGATGTTCTAAAATGTATAAATATCAAAGATTATAATTATGTCAGAAAAGAAATTCCGCGTTGAGTCGGACCTGTTAGGTGAACTCAAAATACCAGTTGAAGCATATTATGGTGTGCAGACACAGCGTGCCATCAACAACTACCACATTTCGCGCAAGCAGATGCGCAGTTACCACGATTTCATCATCGCCATTGCGTATGTGAAGCTCGCTGCCGTGCAGACCAACCACACCCTCGGTGTGATCAACGACGAGATTGCCGGAGCCATCTCACAGGCTTGCCGCGAGATTATCGACGGTAAGTTCCACGAGGACTTCCCCATCGACATGATGCAGGGTGGTGCAGGAACGTCGGTTAACATGAATGCCAATGAGGTGATTGCCAACCGTGCCCTCGAGATCATGGGTCATGAGAAAGGCGACTACCAGTATTGCTACCCCAACGACCACTGCAACTGCGGTCAGTCAACCAACGATGTCTATCCCACCACTATCCGTCTGGCTCTTATCCGCATGAACAAGAGTCTGGTGGCAGCCCTCACGGGTCTTATCAGTGCCCTTCGCTACAAAGGCGAGGAGTTCAAGGACGTCATCAAGATGGGTCGTACCCAGCTGCAGGATGCTGTGCCCATGACCAGCGGACAGGAGTTCAACGCTTATGCCAATAACCTCGAGGAAGAGATCCTCAACCTCGAGCGCAACGTGAAGCTCCTCCACGAGATCAACATGGGTGGTACCGCCATCGGTACCGGACTGAATGCTGTTCCCGGCTTCGCCAAGCTCTGTGCTGCCAACCTCAGTAAGCTCACGGGTGAGGCTTTCGTATCTGCCAGCGACCTTGTAGAGGCTACGCCCGATACAGGAGCCTACGTCAGCTACTCATCAGCCCTGAAGCGTCTGGCCATCAAGCTCTCCAAGATCTGTAATGACCTCCGCCTCATGGCCTCTGGTCCTCGTTGTGGTCTTAACGAGATCAACCTCCCCCCGAAGGCTCCCGGTTCCAGCATCATGCCAGGAAAGGTGAACCCGGTAATCCCCGAGGTGGTGAACCAGGTTTGTTTCAAGGTCATTGGTAACGACACCACCGTCAGCTTCGCTGCCGAAGCCGGTCAGCTGCAGCTTAACGTGATGGAACCCGTTATCACCGAGTCGCTCATCGAGAGTCTGCTGTGGCTGAAGAACGCCATTGAAACCCTCACTGAAGAGTGTGTCCTCGGTATTACCGTCAATAAAGAACGTTGTTATGAAATGGTGAAGAACTCCATCGGTATCGTAACCGCACTGAATCCCTATATCGGTTACAAGACGAGCACGAAGGTGGCCAAGGAAGCTTTGGAAACCAACCGCTCGATCTACGATATCGTTCTGGAGAAGGGTCTGATGACTCAAGAGAAGCTGGATGAGGCTCTTGATCCTCGGAACATGCTTATTTCGCACAAAATCGTGAAGTAAGTCTGAGGAAGATCTGACGACCGTTAGATGTGTGGCCGCCGCTGTTTTACATTGCGTATCTCGGCGACGGCCATACTATTTTCAAGAAAATGTGCCGTTTCCCGAAAAAACAAGGCGCAATGATGGCACATTATTCCTCTTTTTTTGTATATTTGTACGCAGAATCTATCCTTAATACTATCTCGCCTTGGTAGAAGAACCGAATTTTGAATACAAGTACGACCTCGCATACCAGAAGTCGTTTGCTGCAAGACTCAGTTTCAGAATCATGGGTATTGCGGCAGTGGTATTCTTAGTGGCAGTACTTTTGTTCTTCTATTTCACTGGCGACAGCATGTCCTTACCCCTCACCCACCAGATCGTGAAATACGGTACGGTGGTATTTATCGTCGGACTGGCTTTGCTGTTTATCTTCTGTACCGTTGCCATCTATCGGATGGTGAAGCCGCTGCAGCTCTTCGCCGAGTCGGCGGTGAACATTGCCGAGGGGAATCTGGACACCCCCTTGCCCGAGATCAAGTCGCAAGACGAGCTGTTGCACCTGCGCAACTCATTCGCTTATATGCAGACATCACTCAAGCAGTATATCGAGGAGCTGAAAACCACTACCGACAGTAAGATGCGCCTCCAAAGCGAACTCACTATTGCCCACGATATTCAGATGGGCATGATTCCCACTATCTTCCCAGAACGAGACGACCTCGATCTCTTCGCTTCCATGACACCTGCCAAAGAGGTGGGGGGCGACCTGTACGACTTCATCATCGAGGGGGATGAGCTCTTCTTTATTATCGGCGATGTGGCAGGAAAGGGCGTTCCGGCCTCTCTTTACATGACCGTTACACGAACGCTGTTCCGTAACCTGGCTGGCAACTATCAGAGTGCGGCCAATATCATGCGCGAGATGAATCATGCCATTGCATCCACCAACGACTCCCTGACGTTCGTCACTGCGTTTGTGGGTGTGCTCGACTTCAAAACCCACCACCTAACCTATTGCAATGCTGCCCATAACGCACCAGTCATCCAACTGGCCGATGGCAGCTGTCATCTGCTGGAGGTGGACACCAATCTTCCCATAGGCATTCAGGATCATTTCAACTACGAGGAGCAACAGATGCCGTTCCCCGAGAACACCTCAATGTTGCTTTACACCGACGGTCTGACGGAAGCCATGTATATGGCCTCTGATGGCAGTAGGAAACTGTTTGGTGAAGAGCGCATCCTGCACGATGTGGAAAAGAACAAGAATGCTTCGGCCATAGAGGTTGTCGATTATCTGAAACAGCATGTCACGGTGTTTGCCGACGGAACAGAACAGGGCGACGACCTCACCCTGATGTTCCTTCGTCACGGCACTTCTCAGAAGCATGCTTCCCATGCACCTCGTCGCATCATCATGAAGAACGAGATGACCGAAGTGAGTCGTATGCGCGGCTTCCTCTTCTCGGTATGCCGCGAACACGATGTTGATGAGGAGATAGTGAAGACGCTGAATCTCGCTGCTGAGGAGTGGGTGGCCAATGTCATCAACTATGCCTATCCGAAGGGAACACGCGGACATGTGGAAATGACCGCTGAGATTGCCGACGGACTGCTCACGCTAACAGTCAAGGATCATGGCATCCCGTTCGACCCCACCAAGCATCAGGAAGCCGATGTGGAAGCCGATCTCGATGACCGCCCCATCGGAGGACTTGGCATCTATCTCGTGAAGAATATCATGGATACGATGACCTATCAGCGCACGCCCGATGGCTACAACGTAGTGACGCTAACGAAACAAATCAAGTAATACCTAATAAACGAAAACCTATGCTACCAACTGAATTTTTAGGATTTACCCTTCATGCCTGGATAACGATAGTCACCGTGCTGTCGATGTTTACCGTACTGCTGTTCACCAAGCTGCGGGCCGACCTTGTGTTCCTGGGGGCTATAGCCATTCTTTTTGTCACTGGCGTCCTTGATGCCAAGGAGGCATTCTCGGGATTCAGCAGTACCTCGGTGGTCATCATCGGTGTACTCTTTGTCGTTGTTGCCGGACTCACCCATACGGGTGTGCTGCAATGGATTGTAAAGCATCTGTTAGGACAGCCAAAGAGCTATTTCAAGGCTGTCATCCGATTGATGCTTCCCGTGGCTGCCCTCAGCTCGTTCCTCAGTAACACCACCGTGGTTGCCCTGTTTGTGGGCATAGTCAAGATGTGGTCGAAGAAACTGAACATCTCACCCTCCAAACTACTTATACCTTTGAGCTATGCCTCTGGCATGGGAGGCGTGTGTACGCTGATCGGAACACCGCCTAACCTGATCATATCCGGTCTTTATGCCGACAGCACCGGTACTGCCATGAATGTGCTGGCCACCACCATACCAGGCTTGTTCTGCCTCTGCATCGGCGTGCTCTCCATCATCGCCCTGCGCAAGCTCTTGCCCGACCGCCAGGCACCTGAATCGGCCTTCGAAGCCACCTCCGACTATACGGTGGAACTGCTGGTGCCCTCTGATAACAAACATATTGGCGAAACCATCGAAGAGGCGGGGTTGATGAATGTGCATGGAGGAACGCTGATAGAAATCATACACTACGATAACCGCGAGATCGTATCACCGGTGCCTGCCGATGAGTTCCTGATGGGTGGCGACCGCCTGGTGTTTGCAGGACAGATCGACGAGATGCTCGACTTGAAGAAAAGTCATGGATTCGTCAATGCCGACCACCATATCTTCACACTCGACGAAGTAGATAAGGACCGACAGCTGCGCACGGCCTATGTCACCTTTGGCAGCAGCCTCATCAACACGTCGATAGGCAATTCCAACTTCGAGAAAGAGAACAATATGATTCTCGTTGCTGTGGCCCGTAGCGGCAAGCGCATCAACGAGTCACCGCGCGAGGTTGTGCTCCAGGCAGGCGATACCCTGCTCTTCGAGTGCCCACCTCATGTCAACATCCACACCGAACGTTTCGCCTCGCAGCTGCAGTTCTTCGATAATGCGCAAGTGCCTAACATCGGGAAGAAAACGCTGGTATCTACCACCATCATGATTGCCATGGTGGTGCTGTCGGCTTTGAATGTAATTCCGCTCCTGCAATGTGCCTTCCTCGCAGCCATCGCCATGTTGGTATTCCGTTGTTGCAATGTCGACCAGGCCATGAAGGCCATCAACTGGGAGATCCTGATGGTGTTTGCGGGCTCTGTAGTGCTGGGCTTGGCCATCCAGAAGACGGGCATTGCCGAGCGCTTGGCCTTCGGTATTCTCGATGTCTGTGGCACCAACCCCATCGTGGTCATGGCCGCCATCTGTTTCGTGGGGACATTCATCACAGAATTCATCTCCAACACCGCTGCCGGAGCGATGTTCTTCCCCATTATGTACCAGGCGGCAGAGAAGTTAGGTTATGAGCCCTATCCGTTCCTCATCGCACTGATGGTAAGTGTCAGTTCCAGCTTTGCCACACCCATCGGCTCCCCCACGCACATGCTGGTCTATGGTCCTGGCGGTTACCGGTTCAGCGACTTCATGCGTATCGGTCTGCTGATGAATCTCATCATCCTCGCCGCCAATATTCTGATCGTGAATATCATTTATCCACTCACTCCCTTGTAAGGGAACAATGAATAGTGAACAGAAACTTAAAAATACTACAATATGAATATCGAGATTATTGAAAAGAACGGTTCCTATTTCGGAACACTCACTGGCTGGATCGACACTGCCGTAGCCACACAATTCATCGAAGACCTGAAGCCTTTGATGAGCAAAGCCGACAAGTCTATAGAGCTGGATTGTGCCAAGTTGGACTATATCTGCAGTCTGGGGCTCCGCGGACTGCTTCAGCTGAAGAAAGAGAGTGCCGCCAAAGGTGGGAAACTGGTACTAACCCATGTTGAGGGCGAAGTACTCAAGATCCTCACCATGACGGGGTTCATCAAACTATTTGATATTCGTCGATAATATTTACTTACCAACCTCCTTTATCCTGACGATGTTCAGCGAGTAAGGGGGAACATCAAGCCATACACTGCCATTCTCCGGTGAGAGCAGTTGCTCTACAGGATGAATGGTAGTAGGTGCTTGGAGCGTATTCTCTTCCATACCATCGTTGGCTGCCAGGCGCACTACGCGGGCACAGTCCGGCGTAAAATGCTTCAGGTTCAGACGGGCGGTAGTGGCAGCATCGCTGGTGTTGACCACCTTCACAATGAGCTCACCCGTAGCGTCGTCAATAGTGGCCGATGAGAAAATTCCCTTGGTTTCATCGTGCTTCAGTACCGTGTTGAACACCAACTCATTGTCGAGCCAAGCTTTCACACTGTCGCCTGCCACTTGTAGGGTGACATCATACCAGCGCCCAGACTCTACACGTCCCCGCTTGCTGTCGGCAAGCAACTTACCACCATTGCTAATCTGCTCAATGGCATGCTGTGTATTCGTCCATCCACCGAAGTTCACCCAGCAGTAGTTCTTTTCATCCACATAGTTGAAGATGATGATGAATCCCTCGGCACCCTCGTCCTTGCGGGCACGGAACTTACAGGTATAGTGATCGCTATCAATGATGTTCTTCTCTATGCAGAGTGTAGCATCCTGACGACCAGTCTGACGTACGTTGTTACCTTCCTTCTGCCAGTCGCCATGTACAAAATCCACCTCCTTGTCGGTTTCAAACGTAGCACGTGTGTTCCATGTTCCGAATCCCACACGGTTCTGCTTCGGCGTGAGCGGTTTGCGCACTTTGTCCTTGTAAGGATCGTTCTGCACCACTTTCACCACCTGCGTACCCAGATGCTGCGGCATGAGTTGCTGCACGTAGTAGGAAGGTGTTCCCATGACGCGACTGCTGCTGAAACGTATCATGTCAGGGCGCCAGCGGGCATCGTTCTCGTTGACGAAGATGGGAGCATACGAGGCCAGCTCCACCACGTCAGCATTATTCTCCATTCCCATCATATAGACAGCCTCACCCAGCGCAGCGTTCATATTACCCAAGTTACCATAGCCGTTAGTCACGGCATATTCACCTACATAGACCTTCGGTCCTTGGCGATCGTAGCTGTCGTACTTGTGGAAGGCAGCGGCAAACCAGTCGGGTGAGCGGTAGTAGTGCTCATCAAGCAGATCCACGGGCAGCTTACTGTTCCACTTGGGGTTATCGTCGCCCCACGCCACCACATTACCAATGATCTTCATCTCGGGATACTTGGCTTTGATTGCTTTGTAGAACTGCTCGTATCGCTCGTAGTAGTGGTCGCTCTGCTGACGGGGATCGGGTTGGTTGTTTTCGTTTCCCACTTCCAGGTATTCTATTCCGAACGGCTCTGGATGACCGTTCTTAGCACGCATGGCACCATATTTCGATGTGACGGGACCATTAGCATACTCCAAGGCATTCATACACTCATCAATCCATGGCTGAATACTGTCGTAGGGAGTCATACCCCCGTGCCATAATCCCACATTGACCACATAGAGCGGCTTGGCACCCAAGTCCTCTGCCAGCTGCAGATATTCATGATAACCCAGTCCGTCGGTGGTGCGGTAACCCCAGTTCACGTTCCAATGACCTTCACGTTCCTCAATCGGTCCGATGGTACGTTCCCAGCGGAAGGCGTTGTCAGGACTCTCCTGTCCCTCTACAAAGCAGCCGCCAGGGAAACGCATGAACTTCGGGTGCATCTGCCACAGCATATTGGCCAGATCCGGACGCATACCGTTCTCACGGTTCTTGAACGTAGGCGGAAAGAGGCTCACCATGTCTATCTGTACCTGTCCTACCCCATCGAATACCAAGGCAAACTGCGCCTGCGGGTCATTGTCGTTGGCGGTAAAGGTCGCCTCATATTTCTTCCATCCCTTATTCTTACCACTGGCGAAACCGTTGATGACAGCCTCAGCATAGAGTTGTGAGCCATCTTTCGAGCAGAGTGTAGCCTTTACCGTACCCTGGTATTTGAGGGTCTTTGCCCAGAAAGTCAGTCGGTAGCTACGCCCCTGCACGGCATTGATGCCCCAATAACCCTCGTTCACCAAACAAACAGGCATGGAGGACGAGGCCTTGATAGTGAGTTCAAGGGCATTGTGCTGCACAGCGTTCAGCAACGGTGTCTTTTTCGAAGGCTGTATGAGTCTTGCCGTAAGTTGCGAAGGTGCGGCAGCATAGGTTGACCACCCCTGCATGTCGGCAGGTGCGCCATAGCGCGGACCATCCTCAAACGAACGGTTACGAATGAGTTCAGCATAGATGCCACCATCGGCCGCGTGGTTTATGTCTTCGTAGAAGATACCATAGAGCATCTGACTCACCTTCGGTCCGCGTTGCTGAGCATCAATATCTATAGTAACTTGTGCCTGGACGGCTGTTGCAAGAATAGCACAACCAGCCATGAGAAGCATGTTTTTATAAGTCATATTTTCTTTATGTTTAATATAGCGTCTGTATCTGAGGAGGTTGATGCTATTCCTTTTCTGCCACCACCTCTATCTCAACCAATGCGTTTTTGGGAAGTGTCTTCACGGCAACAGCAGAACGGGCAGGATACGGCTCGGTGAAGAATTCTGCATATACGCTGTTCATTTCGGCAAAGTCGGCCATGTCGGCCATGAACACGGTGGTCTTCACCACACTGGCCATGGTCAATCCAGCTTCCTGAAGGATGGCCTGTATGTTACTCAACGACTGGCGTGTCTGTTCCTTGATACCACCTTCTACCAACTGACCTGTGGCTGGATCAATGGGTATCTGACCAGAGGTGTAGATGAGGTTTCCTACTTGTATAGCCTGACTATACGGACCGATGGCTGCGGGAGCCTTGGGGGTACTAATCACTTTCTTCATATCATGTAAACTATAATAATTCGTAATAATGAGGGCAAAGATATGAAAAATTGCGAACATTTTACTACTTTTGTACAAGATTATTAATAAGCGTGGTGCATTTAATGACAGCCAAGGAAATCATAAGCTATATGGAGTCGCTGCAAAACGAGAATCAGCGACAGGTGTTGATGCGGTTCTTCAAGACCGGACCGGGTGAGTATGGAGAGGGGGATGCGTTCTTAGGACTGAAGGTGCCACAGACAAGGGAAGTGGTGAAGGCGGCCAAGGACACACCGCTGGAGGAAGTGCCGGAACTGCTGATGTCGCACTGGCACGAGGTGAGACTCTGCGGATTACTTTTGTTGGTTGCGCAGTTCGAGAAGTTGAGTACAAAGCGGTTGGCAAAGGATGAGAAGGCCATAGAGAAGCGGGATGAAATCCTGACACTCTATCTGAAATATGCTGAACAAGCTAACAACTGGGACTTAGTGGATCTGTCGGCGCCGAAGATCTTGGGCTCCTGGCTGTTGCTGCCCACCCATTTAGGGGATGGCACGGACAACTATAAGCGACAGGTGCTGGACGAACTGGCCATGAGCGATAACCTTTGGCGGAAACGCATGAGCATGGTATGCACCTGGAAGACATCGCAACAGGGCGACCCATCGTGGTGCCTGCGTTATGCTGAGATGCACCTGCACCACCCGCACGACCTGATGCACAAGGCCGTGGGGTGGATGTTGCGCGAAGTAGGCAAGCGTGTATCGATGGATCTGCTGCGCGAGTTCCTCCGTCAGCATGCACACGAGATGCCTCGTACTGCTTTACGCTACGCCATCGAGAAGATGTCAGAACCGGAACGCAAGCAGTGGCTGGACCAGTGTAGAGGATATCCGTGCTACAGCACCTTACAACCTCTCCAAAAAGCATTCGGTGAAATGCCATGATGTGATGAAGCCCAGCATGCCCTTGTAACTACTTGCCCATTCGCTCTATGGTGTCTTGTCCGGCACCGCTACCCTTATACTTGCTCTTGGTGGCATTGAAGTTATAGCGGAGGGAGATATTCAAACGATGGTTGTTTGAACGTGTCCACTGGTTGAGGGTGTAGTAACCACAATCCAAACCTACATTCTGGTTCGTGCTCTGCAGCAGGTTGTACGCGGAGACGCGCAGACAGAGGGCATCGTTCTTCAACCAGCACTTCTGGACAGTAGCAGACACATCACATGAAGTATAGTTGACATGCATATTCACATAGTCGCCACGCGTCTGGTAATCGCACCCGAGCTCAAACTGCCAGCTATGCTTCAAACGGATGGTGTTGTTGAACTGCATAATACCTAACGGTTTCTTGTAGCATACCTGACGGGTGCCTGTGGCCTCGCGAGGATCGGCCAGATCGAGCTTGGTGTCGAAACCGATGATTCCCATGGTAAGACTGGGCGACCATACCCCGAAGGTGGGAGAGGCATTGACGAATGCACTGTACCTGTTGATGGGCTTGTCGAGATTGATGTGCTTGATCATGATCACACCATCGTCGTTGTATAGGAACGACCACTGGGTGAGTTGCTTCTCCATTCGCTGCCAGCTGGAAGAGAAGGTCATCCACTTCCAACGAACATTCAGGTTCAGCTCGTGGTTCTTCTGGTTCTCCAAAGTGGGATCGCCCGACTGTATGGTGAAAGCGTTGGCATAGGTAATGGCGCTGCTGAGCTGCCAATATCTGGGACGAACCGTTTTCTTACTGTAGCTCAAGGAGGTCTGCACGTTACCGAACATCCGTGAGAAGGCGATGCTGGGGAAGAGATCATCGGTGTATCTCTTCAGATTACTCTCAGCATTGAGACGATCCCTGTAGTCGAAACCCACATGCTCGTAGCGCAAGCCGATACTACCCTGTCCGATCTTTCCTAAACTGAAGCCATAGTCAATGAAGGCAGCGATGTTCTGCTCGTTGGTCTTCGAGTTGGTAGCGGGAATGGCCGTACCCGTAATGAAATAGCTGGAGTTGCGGTTCACAAACGACATCTCGTTACCCACGCCAAGCATACCAATCCATAAGGGATAGGTGAGCACCAGTTTTTCGGCCACCATACGGTCGGAAGTGGCTGAAGTGCTGCTGATATGGTTCACACGACCTGTGCCATATGTCTCATCCGACTTATCGCTCGTTTCCGACTTATCGGAATAGAAATCCACGTTGAGGTCGATGTTCAGCTTACCCACCTGACCATTATAATAGGTGTTGCCCTGCCATGAATAAGGTTGTGTTCCCTTTTCGGCTTCCTTACCGTCGATATGATCCTCGAACACCCCATTGCGGTAATAGTCGGTACGGATGTCAGCATGGTTCCTGTCGTACAGCTTATCGTTATACTGCACACGGAAACCTACCGAATGATTATTGCTGATCTGCCAGTTGGTACCGAAGATGTAGTTCAGACCATAGCCGTGCCAATCGGAACGGAACCAGTTATCCTGCTCCAGCTGAACAAGCGCATTCTTGTCTTTGTAATAACTCTGTTGTGAGGCAAACGACTCATTCGTGTTGTGGCGCTCCCAGAAATTCACCTGTCCGAAGAAATCCCATGAACGATAGCGGTAGTTGGCCTTGAAATTCGCATTGGGATCGCTCTGACCGTAACGTAACTGCTGATTATTGCTCGCCATGGCGGTGAAACCAAAGCCCTCGCCTTGATGCTTGATGGTGCGGATGCGTACCACAGAGGTGACCGTTGCGTCGTAGCGGGCGCCAGGGTTCATATCTACTTCTACGGAAATGATTTCTTGTGAACTCAGGCGCTTCAGCTCGTCCTGATCCTGCAGCTTACGACCGTTGATATAGATGAGCGGACTGCCCTTGCCGATCACCTCAATACCTTCCTTACCCTTCATCAAACCCGGTACCTTGGAAAGCATCTCGTCTAAGGTACCCGATTTTTCCAGTACGGAACCTTGTATCTGGGTAACCATAGAAGAGCCCTGCAGCTTGGTCTTGGGCAGCTGTCCTTTCACCACCACTTCGTTGAGCATAGTGTTGTCCTCCTTCATCTTGATGACCGAACCGCCGGCGATGCTGCCATCGGAAGAAACAGCAACATACATTGTTTCATAACCAATGCTTGAGATTTTCAATATACCCTGATTCTCGGGAGTAATGAGTTTGAATTCACCATTGTCGTCAGATACTGATCCCTGTATGAAGACAGAGTCGGGCATAGACAATAAAACAACACTGACAAACGACATCGGGTTCCCGTTCTCATCAACAATCTTTCCACCAACATCGGGTGAGGTGCGTTTGGCAAATGCTCCTGTGGCAAGCATTGCTGCAACCATCATCATGGCAAAACGCCTAAAATTCATTCTGTTCATAATAAGCTGTTAATTATCCTAAAACTAACCTATAGACGGAGCGCACGACAAAAAAGTTGCAGGAAAGGAATAATAAAGGGAAGTTAAAAGGAAGTTGTATAAAATAAGGTGATGATTTCTTGGCTTTTTCCTGATTGTTTATTATTTTTGCAGAAGAAAAAGATCAGGGGATTCTGATCATTATCGTAACTTGTGAATGGCTTGGAAACGGAAATATCGCTGCAAGACTTGTGGATATGAGACTGAGGTGTATGAGGGGCGCGGACTGTTCCGTCAGCAGATAACAGCCATGTCGTGTCCCGACTGCCATACCATCCAGAATATCGTGGTGGGTGGTATCATTGCTGATGTGGCCCCGTCGTATCGGAGCGAGGTGGGACGATTGTGTCTTCAGTGCGGCAGCGACAATATCCGGATATGGGATAAGAAGACCTGTCCGAAGTGTCAGGGCTATATGGAAGAGACAGGTGAGAAAGAGTTTTGGACATAGAACAGATATGTGGAAGAGGTCATTACTGATCATAACAACTATGATGATGATGAATTGCAACGGACAGACAACAACGCCTGTGGTAAGACCAGCTACACAGGCAGGGCGTTTCTATGAGGGTGATCCCAAGGTGCTGGGACAAGAAGTGGACAGTTTGCTGGCTCGTCATACTCCCAGCAATCCCTTCAAGAATGTAGCAGCACTGATTGTGCCCCACGCGGGTTATTATTTTTCGGGTAATGTGGCGGCCTCAGCATACATGACCCTTCATCCTGAAAGGAGGTATAAGAGAATCTTTTTGTTAGGTCCCAGTCATCAGGAATGGCTCGACGGGGCATCGGTGAATACGGAGGCCGACTATTATTCCACTCCTTTGGGAAAGATTAGGGTTGACCGCCAGACCTGTCTGGAGCTGACTCAGACTGACAGTATTTTCAACTACCGTCCTGAGGCGCACGACCGTGAGCACTGTCTGGAGGTTCAGCTGCCCTTCCTGCAACGATTCTATACTTCCCACTCTTCACTAAACCCTAAAGAAGTGCCGCCCATCGTACCGATTATTATCTCCACCAACGACTATACCAAGCTGAAGAGGATAGCCGAGGTGCTGAAGCCTTGGTTCAACGATGAAAACCTCTTCATCATCAGTAGCGACTTCTCTCATTATCCTTCTTATACCGATGCTTGCAAGGTAGATGCAAAGACGGGGGAGGCTGTGGCCAGCGGTGACGTAAAGAAGTTCATTACCACCATCGAAGCCAACGCCCGCAGCGGCATACGCAACCTGGCTACAAGCGCCTGCGGCGGGTTTCCCATCATCACGCTGATGCTCATGCTCGACAGTCGGTATCAGGTGAAGCACCTGCTGTATCAGAACTCTGGTGATATAGACGACCATGATCCGAACCGGGTGGTGGGTTACCATTCGTTCGCCATCCTACGAGGAGAAGGAGAAAAAGACTTCACCTTGTCTGACGAGGAGAAGCGTGCACTGAAAGAGATTGCCTATAAGAGCATCAAGGACTCTTTGGATGGGAAACGCATTGAAAAGTTCAATGTTCAAAGTCCAAAGTTCAATGAAAAATGTGGTGCTTTCGTCTCCCTCCATAAAAAGGGTCGACTGCGTGGCTGCATCGGTCATTTCGGCGAGGATATTCCCTTGCATGAAGTAGTGGCCGAGATGGCTCGTTCTGCAGCCTTTGGCGATCCCCGCTTCGAACCCGTCACTCGGGATGAGCTGGATGATCTCGATATTGAGATCTCTGTGCTTACTCCCATGCGCCGCATACAGAGTCTTGACGAGTTCCAACTGCACAAGCATGGAATCTATATCCGCAAAGGTCATCGCAGCGGCACCTTCCTGCCTCAGGTGGCCGATGAGGTGAACTGGACCAAGGAGGAGTTTGTGGGACATTGCGCACAAGACAAGGCAGGAATAGGTTGGGACGGCTGGCGCGATGCGGAACTGTATGTGTATGAAGCCATCGTGTTTTAAGTGATAAGTAACAAGTAACAAGTGATAAGTGTGATATGCTTGATACGCAGCGAGAAGAATCGGGTATAGCATGTAGGTATTATCAGCGATTGGAGGATGGGGCAGTGGAGTGCTTACTCTGTCCTCATCACTGTCGTATAACCCCTGGTAAGACGGGAAGATGCCGTAGTCGCAGGAACCACGAAGGAGTACTCGTCAGCGAGGTTTACGGGAAGCCTTGTTCGCTGGCCGTTGATCCTATCGAGAAGAAGCCGCTCTACCATTTCCACCCAGGCACCACTTGTCTGTCGATGGCCTGCACGGGGTGTAACTTCCGTTGTCTGAACTGTCAGAACCATGATATCTCACAGACTGCACCTGATGAGGTGGATCATTACAACCTGACGCCAGAGCAAATGGTTGGTCTTTGTGCGAAATACCATTGTCCGGGCATTGCCTATACCTACACCGAACCGCTTACCTATATAGAATATGTAACGGATATAGCACGTTTGGCACACGAGAAAGGATTGTGGAATATCCTTGTAACGGCAGGCTATGTGAACCAGGAACCGTTAGCCGACCTCCTACCCTACCTGGATGCGGCCAATATCGACTTAAAATCATTCAGTGACGATATCTATCAACGCATCAGCGGCGGTCGTCTATCAGTGGTTCTCAACACGATCCTTGCCATGAAGAAGGCTGGAGTATGGATAGAGCTGACCAATCTCGTGATTCCTGGCATCAATGATGACATGGAGATGATTCGTAGGATGTGCCGATGGATGGTGGATAACGGGATGGAGGAAACACCCCTTCACTTCAGTCGTTTCTTTCCCCGCTACCGTATGCACGACATTCCTCCCACACCTGTCCAAACCTTACGTAATGCCCGACAAATTGCCATGGACGAAGGACTGAAGTATGTTTATTTAGGTAATGTCTGAATGTGGTGAAGAAAAATGACAATAATTATCGTTTTCTCAATCAAATTCATTATATTTGCAAAATCTTTGACATAAAGCAGAATTATTACTGTATTTCTACATAAATATGAAGGACTTTCATTACTACACACCGACAGAAGTGGTGTTCGGTGAACAATCAGAGGAGCAGGTGGCTCAACTGGTAAAGAAGTATGGTGGCATGAAGGTGCTGGTACATTACGGCGGCCAGAGTGCCGTGCGCTCAGGACTGCTTGACAAGATCTGCGGACTGCTCCGTGAGGGTGGCGTGGAATATGTGACGTTAGGGGGCGTAGTGCCCAACCCCAGACTGTCGTTAGCCCAGAAGGGTATTGATATCTGCCGCAAGGAAGGGATTGATTTCGTCCTCGCCGTTGGCGGTGGTAGTGTTATCGACTCGTCCAAATGCATCGCCTATGGTGTTTGCTACGATGGGGATGTATGGGATCTCTATTTAGGAAAGGCTGAACCCACAGGAATGCTGCCCGTGGCTTCGGTGCTGACCATTCCTGCAGCAGGAAGTGAGATGAGCGAGGCGAGTGTGATTACCAATGAGGATGGTGATGTGAAACTCGGCTACTCGAACGATATGTCGCGTCCAAAGTTCGCCATCATGAATCCGCGCCGCACCTTTACCTTGCCTCCCTATCAGACGGCAGCAGGTGTGACCGATATGATGATGCACACCATGGAGCGTTACTTCACCAAGGATGACGATATGGATCTGACCACCGATCTGGCCGAGGCGGTATTGCGCCGCATGAAGACGGCCGTGTTCGAGGTACTGAAGAATCCCGAGGATTATCGTCACCGCGCCCAGATTATGTGGGGCGGCAGTGTGGCACACAACGGACTGACCGGCTGCGGCATCAGCGACGACTGGGCCACGCATCAGCTGGAGCACGAGCTGAGTGGTATGTTCGACGTGACACATGGTGCCGGTCTGGCGGCTATCTGGCCGAGCTGGGCTCGCTATGTGATGCACGAGAACCTGAGTCGTTTCGTGCGCTTTGCAGTAAACGTGATGGATGTGCCGAACGATTTCACCGATCCTGAGGGTACGGCCATCAAGGGCATTGAGGCCATGGAGTGTTTCTACCATGCCATCGGTATGCCTATCAACATCAAGGAACTCATCGGTCGTGACATCACCGATGATGAGATCCGGGAGATGACCCGCAAGTGCAGTCGTGACTATACTGCCACCTGCGGCTGTCTGAAGGTGCTCCATGCGCCCGACATGGAAGCGATATACAAGATGGCAAGGGGCTAAAGACCCTTTCTCCACAGCAAATCAATCATTCATTATCATTAATAAAATCTATGAAAAGAAAACTATTGTCATTGTTCATGATGATGTGCCTTGGTGTAGTCAGCTGGGCACAGTCATCTGCAACTCAGCCATCCACCATTTTCAACAATGATGGCACAGTAACCTTCCAGTTCAAGAACGACAAAGCAAAGAGCGTTCAGGTAGATGTACAGTTTGCCGGCAGGCACGACATGAAGAAAGACGCCAAGACGGGCTTGTGGACCGTTACCTTGGGTCCTGCTGCCCCCGACATGTACCCCTATTGTTTCGTGGTTGACGGCGTGAGTGTGATGGATCCCCAGTGCGACCAGTACTTCCCCAACGAGGGCTTCAAGAACAGTCTGCTGGACATCCCCGCCAAGACGGGTTCTCTGGCACACGACATCAAGGATGTGCCTCACGGCTCAGTGAATTATATCCATTACTTCTCCAAGAGCTTAGGTAGCACGAACCAGGCTATCGTCTATCTGCCGCCAGGCTATATGCGCAACCGTGACAAACAATACCCCGTGTTCTATCTGATCAGCGGTACCACCGATACCGAAGAGGTGTACTACAAGGTGGGAAGGATGAACTACATCCTCGATAACCTGCTGGCTGAAGGTAAAGCACAGGAGATGATCATTGTGCTGCCCTATGGCAACCCGTCGAAGCTGCTGAGCACAGTGCCTGCTGAGGCTGGTGTCCCCCAGATGCGTTTTGGCGGTGATGTGTTCACCAAGGATGTCATCAACGATCTGATGCCGTATGTGGAGCAGCACTACCGCACCATCAACGATCGTGACCACCGTGCCATTGGTGGTTTCTCACGTGGTGGTAACCAGGGCTTGATGATTGGCTTGACCAATCTCGACAAGTTCTCTTACCTGTGCAGCTACAGCTCGTTCACCTCGACAACACTGCCTGGTGGCGTGTATGACAATGCCGACGACACAAACAGTAAGATTCATCTGTTCTGGTTAGGTGTGGGTACTGACGACTTCCTCTTCGGTACTGCCCGCGACTACATGGAACACCTCGACAAGAAAGGAATCCGTTCGGTGAAGGAATTCACGCACGACAAGTTCGGTCATACCTGGATGAACGCCAAGTATTTCCTCACCAAAACCATGCCGTTGCTGTTCAACCCCGAGGCTTCCAAGGCCGCATTGAAGGACAGTCAGCCCACACCTGTTGCCACAGGTAACGAGTCGCAGCTGACACCTGCCGTGATGGGTAGATTATTCCCGCGTCCTATTACCTCACCAGATTACCAGAAAGATGGTATCATCTTCCGTTTCAAGGCTGAGAATGCCCAGCAGGTAACGTTCTGTGCCGAGATCTTCGACAAGCCCCTGCCGATGACGAAAGACAATGATGGCGTATGGTCAATAGAACTCAAGAAGGAGCAGTCGGCCAACCTCTTCGAGCCGTTCACCTATTACTTCTCTGTGGATGGCATGGCCGTTGCCGACCCCAACGACATGTATCTGGCACCCGTAAAGGGTTTCAAGCCCAGCGTCGCCAACCACCCCTCCAACGAGTATAACTTCGCTGCGATGGGCGATATTCCTCACGGAACGGTAAGCTACAGTCGTAACAGGGCTACCTACATGCCTGCCACAGCCGACCGCAGTGAGCGCCCCGCCTTCATCCGTTTAGTACCCGGTAAGGACGACACCGTAGAGAGCTGGTTCAAGATTGGTGGTGCTGATGCCGTGGTTGACAAGCTCGTGGCCGACAATAAGATCAAGCCCGTCATGATCATGATTGGTGAGATGCGACAGGGTGGTCAGCAGGGCATGGGTGAAGTGCCCACACTTAAGGCCGATGACTTCAAGACATGGCCTGAGCGCAGAAAAGCATTGATCAAAATGTTGGAAAGTTTGTAGATTGATAAGAAATAAGAGGTGAGAAGTGAGAGGTGAGAGGCAAGAGAATAGTTTTAGAGATACAGGCTCTGTATCGTAGTTCATTTCTCTCACTTCTCACCTCTCACTTCTCGCCTCTTTTTCCTTGCCTCTTGCCTCTATCTCACACCTCCTCCGAAGCCACCGCCGGAGAAGCCGCCACCGCCGCCCCATGAAACATGACCGCCTCTACCGGAGACTCTTGCTTCACGTTCGGCCTTGCTCACGGCAGCCCGTGTCGTACTGGAATGCAGGGTGGAATAGATAGTGGGCAGTGTGAGGTTGTCAGCCATCTGTTCTGCCACATGATCCATATTGAAATAATCAGGATTGATGGCCTTCATATCCTTGATCACCTGATCGGCAATACCGAAGAGTGTGGCATAGATCATATAGTCTTTCCACAAGGCCACCTCATGGACATGGCGTTCATCCAGTAACGAGAACTCCTTGAGGAATTTCTTCAGTCCGAACAGGTTCCTCACCTCCTCACGTTCGTTCTTATAGTGATAGATGCTCGTCTTGGTATGAAGAGTCTGGATGAAGGAATCCACCACACTTTGGTTATAGGTCTTCTTCATCCATGTCTTCAGCTCCTTCGGTTCCAGAATGGTATCATTACCTGCCGCATTCTTGAAGATGTTATGCACCATCTGCATCAGCTTCGGTTGCGTGTCGGCATCTTTCAGATTATGAATCACGAAGTTCTGAACAGTCCTTCCCTTATTGTCCATCGTCTTATCGATGGTGATGGACCCCTGGTTGATCAGTTTCAGGATACAGGCCGAAAGGAGGTTGTTGTAATCAGTACCTATATATTTATAGGCATTCTGTACATCGTTCGCCCACTGAAGATTTCCGTTGTTGGGAATGTCGCGATACCATAGCAGATCCTTCATCACCTTCTTCCTTGCCCGCCACACATAATAGAAATAGCCCGCAATCAGCAGGATGGGCATCAGGAAGAGGAATGCCACGAGGGCGAATAAGATGAGGAGATCCTTGCGCGAAAGTTCATCAGAACCAGTCTCGATATAATCGCTGCCCTCGAAAGCCCGCTCCCGCACCTCGTTGAAAGGGCCGTTGCTGACCATGGTGGGCTTAAACAATCCCTTTTCGAACTGTGCCATCACGATCATCGCACTGCTTCTGGAGAACGGTTCGCTGCTCTCTGCCACGATATTACCACCCACAAGGTTCACATCGCCCCGGTAGCGGAAACCCCATATCCTGGTATTCTGCTCGGTGAGCAGATCAGGCAGGTGGTATGTAGCAGTATCGGTATCAAGCGTGTCCTCCTCGAGCATGATGGTCGTCTTGACATGATCAGGATACGGACTGATTCCTTCTGCCACGAACATGAAGTTGAAACCGTCGGAATCCGCATAGCCACGCACCAGGTTCGTCACCACATAGCTTGTGGTATATACACGACTGCCGCTCTGACCGAGGCCCCAGCAGAGCTCATAGCCGCCGTGTGTGGTCACCACACCGCATTTGTGCTCTTTCCAGCTGCGACTCCTATCGATATCCCACTGACCGACATTCTCGAAGGTCACACCATTCTCATCGGTTACCTGCAGGTCGCGCAACTCACTCCCGTTCAGGTTACCGATCACGATATAGCACTCCGTCCCCTCCGAATCAATCTCCATCCTTCGCGTCTCAGTGATGAAAGCATCACCGTTCTTGCTCAGTACCACGCGGATATCGAGGTCGTTGAGCTTGGGACGCGCGAAGGTAGAGGAAGGAAACGAACAGAGCAGGAGGAGCAGGCTGAGGAAGATATTTCTGTTTCCCATGCTGTTACCTACATCCTCGGTTCCTTATTTCTTGAATGCCTCGTCGAGGTTGGGGTAGCTCTTCTTCTGCTCTTCGTCAGCTTTCAGATAGTCCTTCTGACCGAAGTGAAGGATAGAAGCAACGATAGACGACGGCCACTGGCGCACCATACGGTTCATCTTGGTGGCGGTGTCGTTATAGATCATACGCGACATGCGCACATTCTCCTCATACTTCTGCACACCATCCATTACATCCTTGTAAAGATTGGCGGCTTTCAGATCGGGATAAGCCTCACCGATGGCGATCAAACGACCCAATACCGACTGCAATGCACTCTGCTGATCAGCCACATCGGCAGCGGAATTCACATCCTCGCCACGACGCTGACGGATCACCTCGATCAGCGTTTCCGACTCGTGCTTGGCATACTGAGCAGCACTCTTGGCCAAGGCCAACAATGCATCCCAACGGGAATTCAACTGGACCTCGATCTGACTCAAGGCGTTCTTACACATCTCATCAAGGTTCACCAACGACCTCTGGGTTGAGATAAAATAGCCAAATACCACGATGGCTAAGATAATGATAACAATTAATACTGACATAATTTTAATAATAGTTTAATAGTAATATTTCCGCAAAGATACAAAATAATTCCAAATCATTACTTTTTGTCATCAAAAAATTGTACTTTTGCAAACAATTATTCAAATTCTCATAAAGACAGTCATGAAAAGAAAAACAATTATCGCTATTCTTGCGCTGTTGCTGACAGCGCCTGTTTGGGCTCAGAGTAAGAAGAGTCCTGTATCCTTCAACGCATACGAATGGGACTTCGGTACCATCAATGCGGCTGCAGGTGCCGTGTGCCACACCTTCATCCTGCAGAACACTTCCAAGGCGCCTGTTACCATCGGAAAGTTCGTGAGTACTTGCGACTGCATCCAGGCCGTCTATCCCACCGAAGCCATCATGCCGGGTGAGAAGGCAGAGGTGCTGGTAACGCTGAATCCGATCAAGTCAACGGGCGTAAAGAACGGTAGCGTAAACCTGCGCGACGTGAACGGTATCTCTCTCGGTGCCCTTACAGTGAAAGCCATTGCCAACGAGGGTGGTGCTGTGAGCAAGTATCCGTATCAGGATACCAGTCTGTCATACGCAGAGCGTGTGGAGAACCTCATCTCGCTGCTCACCCCAGAGGAGAAGGTAGGACTGATGATGAACAAGTCGGTTTCCATCGACCGTCTGGGCATTCCTTCGTATAACTGGTGGAGCGAGGCTTGTCATGGTGTGCGCCAGAGCGATTACACCGTATTCCCCCAACCCATCGGTATGGCAGCTGCCTTCAATCCGCAGCAGGTTCGTGAGGTGTTCTCAGCCGTTTCCGATGAGGCACGTGCCAACTGGAACCGTTCCGACCATAATGTATTCAACGTGAAGATGGGTGCCACCTACTACCCTGGCAACCCCGAGCTCACCTTCTGGTGTCCTAACGTGAATATCTTCCGTGATCCGAGATGGGGTCGTGGTCAGGAGACCTGTGGTGAGGATCCTTACCTGAATGCTGTTCTCGGTGTAGAGACCGTTCTGGGTATGCAGGGCGACAACGATAAGTATTTCAAGACACACGCCTGTGCCAAGCACTATGCCGTACACAGCGGTCCAGAACCCTTGCGCCACTCTTACAACGCTGTTGTTTCCATGCGCGACCTTTGGGAAACCTACCTCCCCGCCTTCAAGGCATTGGTAAAGAAAGGTAATGTACGTGAGGTGATGTGCGCGTATAACCGCTACGAGGGAGTTCCTTGCTGTACAAGCGACCGTCTGCTGGTGGATATCCTCCGCAACAAATGGGGCTACGACGGTATTGTGCTTACCGACTGCGATGCTATCAATAATTTCTATAATAGAGGTCAGCATGAGACACACAAGGACCCGCTGTCTGCTTCGGTTGATGCCGTTCTCAACGGTACCGACCTGGAGTGCGGTAAGGTGTTCATGGTGCTTACCGAGGCTTTGCAGAAGGGCTTGATCAAGGAGAGCACCTTGGATGGTCATCTGCGCAAGACATTGTACGGTCGTTTCGAGCTGGGTATGTTCGACCCCGCCGATATGATTCCATGGGCTAACCTCAAGCCCGAGGTGATTAGCAGTGAGAAGAACGACGAGCTGGCTACTCAGGCTGCCCGCGAATCCATGGTACTGTTGGAGAACAAGGGTAACGTACTGCCCCTCTCAAAGAATATCAAGACACTGGCTGTACTCGGTCCGAATGCTGAGGACGTGGAGCTGCTGAACGGTAACTACGGTGGCACACCTACCAAAGCACACCAGCACTCACTGCTCGAAGGTATCCGTCAGGCTGTGCCCAATGCAAAGATCATCTACGAGAAGGCATGTGAGCTGAACGACGAATACACTACCGTTCATCATCTGCAGGACTTCAACGACGGCAAGGGCGTGAAGGTAGAGTTCTGGAACAACAAGGACCTGTCTGGCGAGCCTGTCAAGACCGACTACTACAACGAGCTGAACTTCTCAACCTTCGGTGCTTGGGGTTTTGCCGAGGGTGTTGATAATGATAACCTCTCTGTACGCATCAGCGGTAAATATACTGCCACCTTCACCGGTGAGATGAAGTACACGCTCTCTACCGATAACGGCTATGTTCTGAAGGTGAACGACGAGGTGGTGGAAGAGAACAAGGGCGGTGGTCGCCGTGGCTTTGGCGGTTTCGGCGGTTTCGGACGCCGTGGCGCTGATTACAAATCATTCCCCGTAGAGAAAGGCAAGGACTATAACGTAGTAATTGAATATGGTCGTGGCAACGGCAATTTCGCGATGCTGCGCGGTGATATCTGCGAGCGTAAGCTGGCTGACTTCACCGATCTGGCCAACGAGGTGAAGGTGGCCGACGCCATCATCATCATCGGTGGTATCTCTGCCCGCATGGAAGGTGAGGGTGGTGACAAGCAGGACATCGAACTGCCTGTAGTACAGCAGTTGCTTGTCAAGGCTATGCACAAGACCGGCAAGCCCGTTATCTTTGTGAACTGTTCTGGTTCTGCCATCGCCTTCGGTAGTGTTGACGGTCAGTACGACGCCCTCCTCCAGGCTTGGTATGCTGGTCAGGGTGGTGCCAAGGCACTGGCTGACGTAATCTTCGGCGACTACAACCCGAGCGGTAAGCTGCCGGTAACCTTCTACCGTTCCAACAACGATCTGCCCGACTTCCTCGACTATAGCATGGAGAACCGTACCTACCGTTACTTCCGCGGTGAGCCGCAGTATGCTTTCGGTTATGGTATGTCATACACCTCTTTTGCTTATGGAAAGGGTAAGCTGTCGAAGAAGGCCATGAAGGAAGACGGAACAGTTACACTGACCGTTCCGGTTACCAATACCGGTAAGCGTGCTGGTGATGAAATCGTACAGGTATATGTCAAGGCTCTTGACTATCCCGAAGCACCGATCAAGTCGCTCAAGGGCTTCCAGAAGGTGAGTATCGAACCAGGTCAGACCGCCAAGGCTGTCATCACCCTCGACGGAGAGTCATTCGAGTACTACGACCCGTCCATCGATGAACTCTCTACCCGTCCTGGACGCTATCAGATTCTCTATGGTTCGTCTTCACTCGACAAGGACCTGCAGAGTCTTGACTTCGTGGTGAAGTAATCGTCCACGACACAGACTGTTTTACAATGGCATCAGGTCCTTCTCAACAGAGGGTATCCTCCCCCATTCTCGCTCTCCAGCAGCAACGTATGCTGCTGGAGATTGAGTATAATTGCGAGAAGGAAATATTCCGCAAGCAGACCGAGACCATGGGTCTGCAGCGAAGAATCAAGCGAGGTGATGCGTGGTTTCCCCTGAAACCTGGCAAGAGCTATTACAACAGTCTGAACCAATTATGTATTGAGGTATTCCGCACAGGAGACGAGGAGATTGAACATAACTTCGAGTTCGGTCGCCCCGTCTCCTTTTTTCGTTTAGCAGGTCAGCCCCAATCCCTGACCCATCTTAGCTTTACCGGTACGGTGAGCTTTGTGGATGGGAACCGCATGGTGGTAACCGTCCCTGATGCAGCTCCTATCGCTGATGTCCTGGCCAGCACCGATCCTGTAGGTGTGCAGCTGTCGTTCGACGAGACCAGCTACAAGATAATGTTCGAGGCACTCGACCGGGTGATCAAGGCCAAGGGAAACCGGTTGTCCTATTTGCGCGACCTGTTCTACACGCCTTCGATGAAGGCCCAGCGCTTCACATTCAGTCAGCTACGCTTCCCCTACCTGAACAAGATGCAGGAGCATGCGGTAAACGAGGTGCTCTGTGCCAAGGATGTGAGCATCGTCCACGGTCCGCCGGGAACGGGTAAGACCACCACATTGGTAGAGGCCATCTATGAGACGCTGATGCGCGAGAACCAGGTATTGGTATGTGCGCAGAGTAATATGGCTGTCGATTGGATCAGTGAACGATTGGTCGACCGTGGAATCAACGTCCTGCGTATCGGTAATCCGAGTAAGGTAAACGACAAAATGCTGTCGTTTACTTACGAACGGCGCTTTGAGGCGCATCCCGACTACCCCGCCCTGTGGGCTATCCGTAAGACGATTCGTGAGATCAGACAACACCGCAAACGGGGTGACGAGAAATACCACCAGAAGATTGAACGGTTGAAAAGTCGGGCCACCGAACTGGAGATACGCATCAATGCGGAGCTGTTCGGTGAGGCTCGCGTCATTGCCTGCACCTTGGTGGGCAGTGCCAACCGTCTGCTACAAGGTCAGAAATACGGGACCTTGTTCATCGACGAGGCGGCACAGGCCTTGGAGGCGGCCTGTTGGATTCCCATTCGGAAGGCCACCCGCGTGATTCTGGCCGGCGACCACTGTCAGCTACCACCCACCATCAAGAGTCTGGCGGCCATGCATGGCGGTCTTGACAAGACACTGATGGAGCGCATCGTGGAAAACAAACCGGATGTGGTGACGCTGCTGCGGATACAATACCGCATGAACGATGAGATCATGCGCTTCTCCAGTGATTATTTCTACCACGGACAGGTGGAGAGTGCCCCTGAGGTGAAGTACCGTGGCATACTCGACTATGACGAACCTATTGAATGGATAGACACATCGGATATCGATGCGAAAGAGGAATTCATCGGTGAGACCTTCGGACGAGTGAACAAGACGGAGGCCGAA
Organism: uncultured Prevotella sp.; assembly: GCA_900314935.1. Lineage (GTDB taxonomy): Bacteria > Bacteroidota > Bacteroidia > Bacteroidales > Bacteroidaceae > Prevotella. Next base: position 117,396 of record OMXE01000001.1, on the reverse strand, counting down.
CTGACAATGGCCGTTCTGGAGCGATACTTCGAAAAGATCGGTAAGCAACGCATCCTGGACGAGCATATCGATGTGGGCATCATCTCACCCTATCGGGCACAGGTACAATACCTGCGACAGCAGATAAAGAAACGCCCGTTTTTCAAGCCGTACAGGAGTCATATCAGCATCAATACCGTGGATGGTTTCCAAGGACAGGAACGGGACATCATCCTCATCTCACTGGTGCGTGCCAACGCCGAAGGACAGATTGGTTTCCTGCGCGACCTTCGTCGAATGAATGTGGCCATTACCAGGGCTCGCATGAAACTGATCATCTTGGGAGATACCAGTACGCTGACTCAGCATCCCTTCTACCGGAAACTTTATCGTTTCATTGAAAAAGAGGAATAAATGTTTCAATTTGAAGAATTATTGTACGATTTTGTTTGAATCTGAAAAATTTCTTTCCTTTTTATTTGGTCGTTTCAAAGAAAAGCCATACCTTTGCAGCGATTTTGTTAGCTTATCATCGTTTCATAATATAATTATACTTTTTTCGTTTGGCCTGACGAGATGTCACGCCAAACTTTTTTTTTGAATTATTTGGTAGTCCGCCTAAATTATCGTAACTTCGCAGCCAAATTCAAAAGCGCATATCGATATGAACATTGAGAATAAGTTGTCAGCCTCTGTGATGGAGGCTATCAAAGCATTGTATGGACAGGATGTACCCGAGAAGATGGTACAGTTGCAAAAGACCAGAGCAGAATTCGAGGGGAACCTCACACTGGTGGTATTTCCCTTCCTGAAACTCTCAAGGAAGAGTCCGGAAGCAACGGCACAGGAAATCGGCGAATGGCTGAAAGCAAATATCGCTGAGGTAGCCGACTTCAACGTGGTTAAGGGATTCCTTAACCTGGTTATCTCGCAAACAGCATGGTTGGATTTGCTGAACACCATCGATGCCGATCCGCATTATGGAGAGAAAGCTGCCACGGACGATTCTCCGTTGGTCATGATTGAATACTCATCTCCCAACACCAATAAACCCCTTCACTTAGGACATGTACGCAACAACCTCCTTGGGTGGTCGCTGGCACAGATCATGGCAGCCAATGGAAACAAGGTAGTGAAGACCAATATCGTGAACGACCGCGGTATTCATATCTGCAAGTCGATGCTGGCTTGGCTGAAATGGGGTAATGGCGAAACACCTGAGAGCAGCGGCAAGAAAGGCGATCACCTGATTGGCGACTACTATGTGCTCTTCGACAAGCACTACCGTGAGGAAGTTAAGGAACTCATGGCTCAGGGCATGGATGAGGAGAAAGCCAAGCAGGAGGCTCCGCTCATCAAGGAAGCCCATGAGATGCTCGTGAAGTGGGAGCAGAACGACCCCGAGGTGCGCGCCTTGTGGGAGAAGATGAACAACTGGGTATATGCCGGTTTCGACGAGACTTACAAGAAACTCGGTGTAAGCTTCGATAAGATCTATTATGAATCGCAGACCTACCTCAAAGGAAAGGCTAAGGTGGAGGAAGGACTGGCCAACGGTCTTTTCGAGCGCCATGAGGATAATAGTGTGTGGGCCGACCTCACCAACGAGGGACTCGACAAGAAGCTGCTGCTCCGTTCCGATGGTACGAGCGTGTATATGACACAGGATATCGGTACAGCCGAGATGCGTTTCAACGACTACCCCATCGACAAGATGATCTATGTGGTGGGCAACGAACAGAACTACCACTTCCAGGTGCTTTCCATCCTGCTCGACCGTTTAGGATTCAAGTGGGGCAAGGAACTTGTACACTTCTCTTACGGTATGGTGGAACTGCCCAACGGTAAGATGAAGAGTCGTGAGGGTACCGTGGTGGATGCCGACGACCTGATGCAGCTGATGGTGGACGATGCCCTGAAGACATCCATCGAGTTGGGTAAGTTCGCCGATATGAGCGAGGAGGAGCGCAACGAGATTGCCAACATCGTGGGTATGGGCGCCCTGAAATACTTCATCCTGAAAGTGGATGCCCGTAAGAACATGCTCTTCAACCCTGAGGAGAGCATCGACTTCAACGGCAACACAGGCCCCTTCATCCAATACACCCATGCCCGCATCCGCAGCATCCTGCGGAAAGCCGCTGGTGATTCTAGTATAACTAGTAATCCTAGTAAAACTAGTTCAACTAGCCTCAGCGACAAAGAAATTGAGCTTATCCAGAAGATGAGCGAATACGGTGCGGCTGTAGAACAGGCTGGCAAGGACTATTCACCCAGCGGCATTGCTAACTACTGCTATGAGCTGACGAAGGTGTTCAACCAGTTCTACCACGATTACAGCATCCTCAATGAGCCGGATGAGCAGAAGAAGGCCGTTCGTCTACTGATTGCCCGCAACGTGGCGAAGATCATCAAGAACGGCATGGCCCTATTAGGAATCGAGGTACCTGAGAGGATGTAAGAGCCTTTAAACTATGGCAACAGAACCCGTAAATCCACCGGAGAACCGTCATGATACGGTACTGCCCTTACCTTTAGAGGTAAGTGCTTCAGCATGGGCTGTTGACGCAGCTTGCAGCGGCAACCCAGGCATGATGGAATACCAAGGCATTGACCTCGCCACGGGTCAGCAGGTATTCCATTTCGGTCCGGTATTTGGCACCAACAACATCGGGGAGTTCCTGGCCATTGTTCACGCCCTGGCCTTACAACAGCAAATGGGAATATGCAAAACCATTTATAGCGACAGCTACAATGCCATTCTTTGGGTAAACAAGAAACGTTGTAAGACCACCCTTCCCCACAATCCCGAAACAGAACAGCTGCACCAGATCATCGCCCGTGCCGAGAACTGGCTCCGCACCAATACCTTCCACAACCCTATCATCAAATGGGAAACCGCCCAATGGGGCGAGATTCCCGCTGATTTCGGAAGGAAATAACAACAAAACGATTACTCGATTTCTGCATGAAAAGAATAACGACCATCTTGATGAGTCTGCTATTGGCTGTCTGCGCTCATGCACAGCTAAAAGACTTTGTGATTCTTGGCGGAGAGTTGAGTAATTCAGCTGCTACGTCAGTCGGTGATATCGACGAGGTACTGCCACGCATGAAACAGTTAGGACTGAACACCGTGCTCGTACCGGTCTATTGGGAACTGATGGAGCCCGTGGAAGGTCAGATGGATTTCACGCTTATCGACCGGACCATCGATGTGGCTCGCCAACAAGGACTGAAGATTATACCTCTCTGGTTCGGAGCTTGGAAGAACTCCATGTCGTGCTATGCACCAGAGTGGTTCAAGCGCGACGTGAAACGGTTTCCAAGGGCAATGACAGCCGAAGGAAAACCACTGGAGATTGCCTCGTGTTTCAGCGACAACGTATTGCAAGCCGACCAAAAGGCATTCTCTGCACTGATGCGGCATATCGCCCAAAAAGATCCTCAGCGCGAGGTGGTGATCATGATTCAGATAGAGAACGAAATTGGCATGCTGGAATCGGCACGCGACCACTCTCCATTAGCAGAGAAAGCCCATCAGCAGTCAGTTCCCAAAGCCTTACTCAAAGCACTAAACATCAAGAAGCAAGGATCATGGAGTGAAGTATTCGGCACGGATGACTATGCCGACGAGAAGTTCATGGCCTGGCACTATGCCTGCTATGTGGAACAGCTGGCGCAGACTGTCAGACGCATCCACGACATCCCCATCTATGTGAATGCCGCGATGAACAGTCGGGGGCGCAAACCTGGCGAATACCCGTCAGCCGGTCCGTTGGCTCACCTTGCAGACATCTGGAAAGCAGGTGCTCCGAGTATAGACATCCTCGCCCCAGATATCTACGATACAGGTTTCAAGTCATGGGCTTCACAATACGCCTTGCCCTCACGTCCTCAAGATGGAGGAAGCATCAAGAACCGACTCTTCATTCCTGAGAGCCGATGCTGTGAGAATAGCGGTGTGCGTGCCCTTTATGTCTTCGGCGAACACCAGGCATTAGGCTTCAGTCCTTTTGCTATCGACCAAGCCTCTAATCACGAATCCGAAACGGTAACGAAAGCCTACGACCTGCTTTCGCAAGTATTCCATCTCTCTTCCTATAAAAAGATTGGCGATGGCTCCTGGGGATTACTCTTCGACCAAGACGATCAGGAACGAATCATAGACGACATGGGGGTTGTAATGACATGCCGCCATTATTTCACACTACCATGGGATTCACGCGCCACCGATGGTTCCACTTGGCCAGAAGGCGGTGCCATGCTTATCCGTCTTGGCAAATATGAATACCTCTTGGCTGGCAGTGGAGTGGTCATCGATTTTAAGACATCCACAGAGAAGCAGCAGGAAGTATCGAAACAATTAGGCGAGGATGGTTTTGCCGAAGCTGGAGGAGAACGCACAAAATCCAATGCCTCAAGCACAAAGTTTAGAGGAGCCCGTCTCGGTCTGCTGTCAGTCGATGAAGTCTCCATCTCCTCTAACGGCACCATGCATTATCTCCGCCGTCATAATGGCGACCAGACCCACCAAGGTCGTCATGCCCGCATCAGCGTGGGTGAGTGGAAAATTCTCCACATCAAGCTCTATACCTATTAAGGCTTCCCCAAATAAAGTAGTCACACAATCCTCCGCCATATTGGTGTAATTATATGATTACCAGAAGATTCGTGGCGGAGGATTTTAATGAATAATGCTCCGCCATCAACTTGTTGACAATAAGTTGATTAGGCTTAATAGCGGAGTATTCTTTATTTCACATTCTTCACACCTTCACAACGTCTTTTTACCTGCAAAATCCTACAAGCCTTATAACGCCCTCCAACCTGGCTGGTTTCGATAGGTTATAAGGCTGATAACTGGGTGCTATAAGGCTGGTTGGGAGCTTCAACTAAGCTTGTAGGAGTTTTTATCTTTTTATGAACATTCGCAAAAAAATAGGGTAACATCTAACCCAATGTGCCTGAAACATCGATGTGCAAAGGGTTTGATGAGGGTTAGATGTTGGGGTAAAATGTCATAAACAGAGAATAATCAGTAATTCCTCCACCACGTAATCTTGTTCCCGTCGTATTCCTGACAATCTGTGATGACCGCATTGGCAGGAATAGATGGAGCTGGGGTGCCGTCATTAACTTTAAGGGGAGATGTTTCTACACGGATCTCATCCCAAAGATTTTGGTCGATAAAGGATTGAAGGGTTTTGGCACCGCCTTCAACGATGAGTGATTGTATTTGCTGGTCGTAGAGACGCTGCAAGTCGAGCGGATGATGATGGTCGAGTACCATTCGTAAAGGATCAGGGCCCACCCATTCACGGACATTGAGCTGGGGATGCTCCCGTTCATCAGTTATCCTTCCCACAAGGATGGCATCCTCTTCTGCCCTTAGTTTATGCACCAGCATCTTGGTAAAGGGAGTGGAGATGGAAAGGGGTTTGCCATGATCATCGATGAAACCGTTTTCTGTCTGCGCCCATTTCAAGATGATATACGGACGGTGCAGACGGTGATAGGTAAAGAAGCGGCGGTTCAAGAGCTGACACTCCTTTTCCAATACACCCACTGTAACCTCAATACCCGCATCGCGCAGTTTCTGTATTCCCCTACCCTGCACCTTGGCAAACTCATCGATACAGCCCACCACCACACGGCGCACACCTTTATGAATAATCAGGTCGGCACAGGGCGGTGTCTTACCATAGTGCGAGCAGGGCTCCAACGACACATAGATGGTTGCCTCCTTCAGCAGCGGCTCATCCTCCTTCTTAACCGATGCAAAGGCGTTCACCTCCGCATGACCTTCGCCGCAGCGCACATGATAGCCCTCGCCGAGGATGCGTCCACTGGCAGACACGATCACCGCCCCCACCATCGGGTTCGGCTTAGCGTTCTGCCTACCGTTGGTCGCCAGTTGCAAGCAACGCCGCATGTACTTCTCGTCAGTTTCTTTCATCTATTGATGGAACGGTTACATGGTTGTCATATATCCTAACACCACTATTACGAGTGCAAAAATACAAATTTTTCTTTATATAAGATAGGTTGGGGAAAAGAAAACAAGTTTTATTTTGTACTTCTCTCACTTATGCGTACCTTTGCATCATGAAGTACGAAGAAGTGTGGAAGAGGCTGACCACCGTTTATGACGACCATGAGGCGAAGGCGGTTGCCCGTTACCTGCTGGAAATCCGCTACGGGTTCACCATGACCGATATCCTTTGCGGTAAGGTGGAAACCTTGGCCGAAGAGGAGCTGAACGCATTGCTCAACCGACTGCTTCAGGGTGAGCCCGTGCAATATGTAACGGGCGTGGCCGAATTTAGCGGCAGACACTTCCATGTGGAACCAGGCGTACTCATCCCTAGACCTGAAACCGCCGAGCTTTGTCAGTGGATCATTGACGAGGAAGGACGAAGGAGGAAGGAGGAAGGAGAGATGAAAGAGGAAAGAGGGGGAAGCATATTGGACATTGGGACAGGCAGTGGCTGTATTGCTTGCACCTTGGCCGCTGAACTCCCTGGATCAAAGGTAACTGCCTGGGACATCTCTGATGAAGCGTTGAGAATAGCACAAGAAAACGCCCAAAACATCGGAGTAAATATCTGCTTCGAGAAAGTGGATATCTTAAGCATATCTCCTTCCTCCTTCCTCCTTAACTCCGTTGACTTTTGTCGCGACTCGGCCAACCAAGCAAGCTCGTTGGCTCTCACTGTTCCAAAAGTTCCTCCTTCCTCCCTATGGTCCACCATCGTAAGCAACCCTCCCTATATATGTAACAAGGAACGCGAAGGGATGGAACAGAATGTGCTCGACCATGAGCCGTCGTTAGCATTGTTCGTTCCCGATGAAGCCCCCCTGCTGTTCTACCGGGCCATCACCCGTTTTGCCAAGAATGCCCTGCTAGATGGTGGTAACCTCTATTTCGAGATCAACCCTCTCTATGCACAACCGCTGGAGCAGCTGATGCAGGAAGAAGGGTTCAGCGATATCCGCTTCCGCCACGACTCCTTCGGGAAGCAACGATTTGCACGTGGTACATTTTACAAGCATCCATCATGATGAAAAAGACCATCACACCAGAAGAAGCATACATCAAGCTCTCTGCCCTCTGCGCTTCCGCAGAGCATTGCTCAGGCGAGATGATTGAGAAGATGCAGCGTTGGGAGATTCCTGCCAAGGATCAGGCACGCATCGTTGAGAAACTGATTGAGAAACAGTTCATCGACGATGAGCGTTACTGCCGTGCCTTCGTGAAAGACAAGATCATCTACAACAAATGGGGGCGCAGGAAAATCGAGCAGGCGCTCTACTTGAAGCATATCGACAAGGGTATTCAGCAACGGGTGTTGGATGAAATCGACCCATCGGAGTATGTAGCCATCCTCCGTCAACTGCTGCAACAGAAAGCGAAAAGCATCAAGGCCGCCAACGACTATGAACGCACGCAGAAACTCATGCGCTTTGCCATGCAGCGGGGGTTCACCATGGACATTATCCACCAGTGCATCAACGATGATTAGTTTCTTCAAACGGTTAGCCGACTTGATCTCCCCACGCGCCTGTCCTGTATGCGGTATGCGTATGACGGTGACCGAAGAGGTGCTCTGTGCCTCGTGCAACCGTCATTTGCCCCGCACCTTCTTCTGGGAGCACCCGCTCGACAACGAGATGGCCAAGACATGCTGGATACAGATACCTGTGGAGAAGGCAGCCGCCCTGTTCTACTATGAGGCACAGTCGGAAGCCAGCAGACTGATCTACCAATTGAAATACAAGGGGCACCCGGAGATGGGGGAACAATTAGGAAAGATGACCGCCGAGGAGATGAAGGAAAGCGGGTTCTTCGAGGGCATCGACGCACTCGTTCCCGTGCCACTCACCCCAGAGCGAGAGCAGGAACGCGGTTATAACCAAAGTATGGAGATTGCCATGGGCATTCATCATGCCACGGGTATTCCGGTGATAGCCAACAGTCTTTGCAGAAAAGCCTTCGCAGGCAGTCAGACACAGAAAGACCGCCGGTCGAGACAGGAGAATGTAATAAATGCTTTCCAGCTGCTCCGACCTTCAGACCTAACTGGAAAGCACGTATTGTTGATTGATGATGTAGTAACCACAGGCGCCACCCTTGTGGCCTGCGGTCAGGAGGTGATGAAAGCGAAGCCCCGTGCCATCAGTGTTTTCTCACTGGGTTACACACGAGACTGATCGCCTTTTACCATTTATAGTTGGTTCTCCACAGGTTCGGCAGGAAGCGGAAATAGAGGAGATGACGCCATGTCACGAGATCGTGTGCACCACCGCCACCTACATAGAACTCATGCTTTACGCCCAACTTATCGAGCTGTTCGTGCAACCGCTCATGACGAGCCATGAAGCCTGTCTCATAGGTACCGCCACCGATGAAGAGATAGTCGATGCGGTTGTTCACATCGGGTTCATTGACAACTGGTGTTTCCGTCAGTTCGATGGCTGCAGAGAGGATTCCCATGGAGCCGAACACATCGAGGTTACGCAGTCCTACATACTGCGTCATACGTCCACCCATGGAGAGTCCGCTGAGCGCACGTGCATGTTTGTCCTTGATGACACTATAGTGAGACTCCACATAAGGAATCACACACTCTATCAACTCGCGCTCCACCAAGGGGAAGGCCAGTTCGGTGTGTTGGGGATGCGAGCGAGTCACCATCTGGTCGTTGGGGAAGCACACAATCATCTCTCGTGCCTTTCCCTCAGCAATGATATTGTCGAGTATAAAGTTCGCCCTTCCGTGCATCACCCACGTTTCGGTAAGGTCGCCCGATCCACCCATCAGGTAGAGCACCGGGTACTTCTTCTTCGGGTCGTAGTTAGCCGGTGTATAAACCATCATGTCACGCAGTCCGTTGGTCACCTTGGAATAGTAATAATGCGTGGTGACGCTACCGTGAGGCACTTCGGGCTTCGGGTCGTACCATGCCGGTTTGTCATCATGCACAAACAGCATACTGAACGAAGGCATGGCTGCATGACCGGTGAACTCGTTGTTCGCATCGATGTTCTGCACACCGTCGATGATGATATAGTAAAGGTAGATCTCTGGGCGCAGCGGACCTAACGTCAGGGTCCACACGCCATCGTCGCCTTTGGTGAAGTCAGCCCTCTTACGCGCCTCCGGTCCTACAAACATCGAACCCGTGAGCTGCACGCTTTTGGCTTCGGGTGCTTTTACGCGGAAGATGACGGTATGGTCGTCGCGAACCTCTGGTGAGAGCACTTGCGTACTGAAGGGCAGGATGCCCTCGGTGTTACGCTGTGGGTCGTACTGGATATTGACACGTGTCTGTTGTGCCAACACGGGCACTGCTGCAAGAAGGCACAGTGCCATGAACAATAGTTTTTTCATCTTACTTTCTATGTTATTAGTGTTTCGTCTGCAAAGGTACGATTAAGTGGAAACAATACAAAATAAATGACATGGAAATCCAAAGAAAAACATGCTTTTCTTTGGAATTTCTCTCGCTTCTTCGTACCTTTGTCGCCAATAATTAATTAGTTATGGATACATTAAAGAAAGCATTTGCCAGGAAACTACTGGAAGTGAAAGCTGTAAAGCTGCAGCCCAACGAGCCCTTCACCTGGGCCAGCGGATGGAAATCACCTATTTATACCGATAACCGCAAGACCCTCTCGTACCCTGAGCTGCGCACGATGGTAAAGCTTGCCCTCACCCACATGATTCTGGAGCAGTTCCCTGAGGCAGAGGCTGTGGCTGGTGTGGCTACGGGTGCCATTGCACAGGGTGCCCTGGTGGCCGACGAGCTGAACCTGCCGTATGTATATGTACGCCCCAAACCGAAAGATCATGGTATGGGGAACCAGATAGAAGGTGAACTGCCCGAAGGTGCCAAGGTGATTGTGGTGGAAGACCTGATCTCCACGGGCGGCTCTTCGCTGAAGGCGGTCGATGCCCTGCGCAAGGCAGGCTTCGAGGTAGTAGGTATGGTGGCCAGCTACACCTATGGTTTTCCCGTAGCCGAAGAGGCATTCCGTGCCGCTGGCGTCAAGCTCCTCACCATCTCCGATTACGAGCATGTGGTGGCCGAGGCCGTGGCAACAGGCTATATCGCTGCCAGTGACGAGGAACTGCTGAAGCAGTGGCGTAAGGATCCTGCTTCTTGGAATAAATAGTTACTCGGAGGTACGAAGGTACGAGAACGGATTAATATTAGTCTAATTCGTCTAATTCGTAGAGTAATCATAAAGATCAAAGTTCAAAGAAATAGGATGAGCACATTCGAAAGTAGTGTAAAAATCGTGGAGTACCCTCAGGAGAAGGTATATGCCACGTTGAGCGACTTATCCAATCTGGGTAAGCTGGAAGGAAAGTTCCCGGAGGATAAGTTCAAGGACTTCGAGTTCAGTGCCGACAGTGTGAGCATCAATGTGCAGCCTGTGGGTAAGGTAGCCATGAATATCGTGGAACGCGAAGAGCCGAAATGCATCAAGTATGAGGCAACACAATCGCTCATACCTTTTAATCTATGGGTGCAGCTGCTCCCTGTGACCGAGACGACATGCAAGATGAAGCTCACCATCAAGGCCGACATCAACCCCTTCATCAAGGGCATGGTATCCGGTCCGCTGAACGAAGGACTGGAGAAGCTGGCCGAGACACTGGCTCATATTCAGTACGAATAAATAGAAAACAAATGAAACTCTGGGAGAAGAATTATCAGGTGAACGAGGAGATTGAACGGTTCACCGTAGGACATGACCGCGAGATGGATCTGTATCTGGCCAAGTACGACGTGCTAGGCTCCATGGCTCATATCACCATGCTGGAGAGTATCGGACTCTTAGGAAAGGACGAGCTGCCCCAGTTGCTCAGTGAGCTGCGCAATATCTACCATCTGTGCGAGAACGGTGAGTTCGTCATCGAGGATGGTATCGAGGATGTGCACTCACAGGTGGAGCTGATGCTCACCCGTAAGCTGGGCGACATGGGAAAGAAGATACACAGCGGACGGTCGCGTAATGATCAGGTACTGGTGGATCTGAAGCTCTTCACCCGTCATGAACTGAAGGAAATAGCCGAACAGGTGAAGATCCTGTTCGATGAACTGATTGCCAAGAGCAACCAGTATAAGGATGTGCTGATGCCCGGCTACACCCATCTGCAGATCGCCATGCCCTCGTCGTTCGGACTGTGGTTCGGGGCGTATGCAGAGAGCCTGACGGACGATATGCTGTTCCTGCAGGCTGCCTACCGCATGACGAACCGTAACCCGTTGGGCTCGGCTGCCGGCTATGGCTCATCGTTCCCGCTGAACCGACAGATGACGACCGATTTGTTAGGCTTCGACTCGATGGACTATAACGTGGTGTATGCACAGATGGGGCGTGGTAAGATGGAACGCAACGTGGCCTTCGCCCTGGCTTCCATTGCCGGCACCATTGCCAAGATGGCGTTCGATGCCTGTCTGTTCAACTCGCAGAACTTCTCGTTCGTGAAACTGCCCAAGGAATGTACCACGGGTAGTAGTATCATGCCGCATAAGAAGAACCCCGACGTCTTCGAACTGATTCGCGCCAAGAGTAATAAGCTGCAAGGACTGCCCCAGCAGATCATGCTCATCATGAACAACCTGCCAGTGGGCTACTTCCGCGACCTGCAGATCATCAAGGAGGTGTTCCTGCCTGCCTTCGACGAACTGAAGGACTGTCTGCAGATGGCGGCCTATATCATCAACAAGATGGAGGTGAACGAGCATATCCTCGACAATCCCATGTACGACCCGATCTTCTCGGTGGAGGAAGTGAACCGTCTGGCTGCCAACGGTATGCCGTTCCGCGATGCGTATAAGAAGGTAGGATTGGACATCGAAGCAGGTACGTTCCATGCTGACAAGCAGATACACCACACCCACGAGGGAAGCATCGGTAACCTCTGCAATGACAAGATCGAGGCGCTGATGAACCAAATCCTCGGGGACTTCCATTTCGAACGCACTGAAAGCGCCATTAGGCGATTAGTTGATAGTTGATAGTGAGACGTTGGGTTATTGGGCTATTGGCCCTGTTTGTTCTTGGGGGTTGTGGTGAGAGTGACTTTGAGTACTCGTCACACCGTGTGCGGTTGGTCTACGACAACAGTCTGCACCTCGATGCAACCCTTTCGGTGTCCATGAACGCTATGGCGCCCGGCACGTTCTGTCGCGTATCCGTCTCAGGCAACTACTTCACCTTCACCAACAGTCATAGTCAAAGCAGTCGTCAGCCCATGACCTCCGTGGAACAGCAACGGCTCCCCATCCTTGGCGTAAACAACGAGAGCGGCATCATCGTAGGCTTCGGTCTGCTCAGCGATCCCCCTGTGTTCTATGCCTACGATGCCCAATGCCCCAACTGCTACGAGAACGACAGTCGGCCCCGCTACCTCCTCTCCATGACCTCTGATGGCAAGGCCAAATGCAGCAGGTGCGGACGGACCTACGACATGAACAACAGCGGAATCATTATCGATGGCGGTCCTGGCGAGAAACTCTATCGCTACCACGCCACAACCACTGGTCCTAATGGTATTCTATCTGTGAATAATTAGGCCTATATATTAAAAGGTGCAAAAAATTTTGGCTTTTAGAAGAAATCCAACTATCTTTGCACCGTTTTCCATAAAACCATGCCGCAATGGTGGAATTGGTAGACACGAGGGACTTAAAATCCCTTGGCCAGTGATGGCTGTGCGGGTTCGAGTCCCGCTCGCGGCACCTTCAAATCTTTGTTTATTATGCGCAAAAATCTGATTTTATTCGTTTCTGCTGTCGGCATGATCGCTATGACCTCATGCTCCTCGAAGCTGGGTGCTCTCTCTGCCGACAATTTCAACGTTGTTCCTAACCCCATGGAAACTGAAGCCGGAAAAGTACCTGTTACCATCAACGGGATGTTCCCCGAGAAATACCTGAAGAAGAAGGCTGTTGTTTCTGTTATTCCTGAGCTCCGTTGCAGCAACGGTGATGTGGTACAGGGACAGAGTGCTACCTTCCAGGGTGAAAAGGTTCAGGGCAACGACCAGACCATTTCGTATAAGCTGGGTGGTAACTACACCATGAAGAATATCTTCACCTATATTCCTGCCATGCAGAAGAGTGATCTCTATCTTACCTTCGATGCCAAGGTGGGTAAGAAAAAGGTGAGTGTTCCTGCCGTGAAGGTGGCCGAGGGTGTTATCGCTACTTCCGAGCTGTATCGCAACCTGCTCACATCAACAGGTGCCTGCATCGCTCCCGACACCTTCCAGCGCATCAACGCCCACAAGCAGGAGGCACAGATCAAGTTCCTCGTCAACCAGGCTAACCTGCGCAAGAGCGAGCTGAAGAACAACTCCATCACCGAGTTCGTGGAGATGCTGAAACGCATCAATCGCGAGCGCGAGACTCTGGCCATTAAGGACATCGACGTGTTGGGCTTCGCTTCTCCCGAGGGTGCTTACGACTTCAACGACAAGCTGGCTAACAAGCGTCAGAACACTGCTGAGCAGTATGTGAAGGATCAGCTCAAGAAGACCAAGGTGAACACCGATATCAATGCCAAGTACACCGCAGAGGACTGGGATGGTTTCCAGCAGCTGGTACAGGCCAGCAACATCCAGGATAAGGATGTCATCCTCCGCGTGCTCTCTATGTATAAGGATCCGCAGGAACGCGAGCAGCAAATCCGCAACATGTCTGCCGGCTATCGTGAGCTGGCCGACGGCATCCTGCCCGAGCTCCGTCGTTCACGCATGATTATCAACTACGAGACCATCGGTCGCAGCGATGAGCAGATCCAACAGCAGTATGTGGCCGACCCGGCTCAGCTCAGCGTTGACGAGCTGCTCTATTCGGCTACCCTTACAGACGATGTGAACAAGCAGGAGGAGATCTATAAGAAGACCGCCCAGCTGTATCCCAACGACTACCGTGCACTGAACAACATCGCAGCCCTCGAGTTCAACAAGGGTAACAACGATGCAGCCAAGGAGTATATCAACAAGGTGTTCAACGTACTGAGCAACGCTCCTGAGGCCAATGCCAACCTCGGTATGATGGCCCTGCAGAACGGTGACATTGCCAATGCCGAGAACTACATCGGTAAGGCCACCAACGCCAACGGTCTGAACAACGTGCTCGGTGCCCTGAACATTGCCAAGGGTAACTACGCAGAGGCTGCCAGGAACCTCGCCAACAGCGAGAGCAACCTCGCAGGTCTAGCTGAGCTGCTGAACAAGAACTACGCTACTGCTGAGGTGATCCTCAACAGCGTGAAGAACAAGGATGGCATGACCAAGTACCTGCAGGCACTGGTTGCCGCCCGTCAGGGACGTTCAAGCATCGCCTCTGGTTTCCTGAAGGAGGCCCTGAACCTCGATCCCAGTCTGGCAGCATACGCCAATAACGACCTGGAGTTACTGAACGTCAGCAAATAATCATCGCCTTTCATGAAGCGATATAGCTATATACTACTCGCCCTGATTCTGGTTTCATGTGGAGCACCCAGCGGTCAGTTCAAGATCGAAGGACGTTTCCTCAACCTGAATCAGGGTGAGTTCTATGTATATAGCACCGACGGACTCATCGACGGTGTTGACACCATCCACACCAACGGCGGTCGCTTCAGCTATCAGATACCTTGCGAGGACAAGGGCACCATCATGCTGGTGTTCCCTAACTTCTCCGAACAGCCCATCTTTGCCGAATCAGGCAAGACCGCCCATGTCAAGGGCGATGCCACCCACCTCAAGGAGATGATGGTCGAAGGCTCCGATGCCAACGAGCTCATGAGTCGTTTCCGTCAGGCCGTGGCCAACGCATCCCCACCCGAGGCAACAAAAACAGCGGCGATGTTCATCAAGGACAATCCCAAATCACCCGTCAGCATCTACCTGCTCAAGCAATACTTCATTCTGTCGGTTACCCCCGACTACCGTCAAGCCTCCCAGCTGGCCGATGTATTGTTGAAGGCGCAGCGTGAGAACGTTGCACTGGTCCGTCTGAAACACGATATCGACATTCTGAAGACCATGCAGGTAAACGACAGGTTACCTTCATTCACTGCTGTTGACATCTATGGCCGCAGTGTTTCCGATGCCGCTCTGCGCGGAAAGGTAGCTGTGGTTCATGTCTGGTCAACCTGGAACTACGAGAGTCAGGATATCCTGCGCCGTCTGCGCAACCTCTATACCGACAACCGCAGTCAGCTGGGCATTGTCGGCATCTGTATCGACGGTTCTAAGCGCGACTGCCGTAATTTCCTGAAGCACGATTCCGTGGCATGGTCAACCATCTGCGACGAGCAGACCTTCGACGGTCAGCTCCTTGCCAAGTTCGGCCTTTTATCCATCCCCGACAATGTCATCATGGATACCAGTGGAAAGGTTGTTGCCCGAGGGTTGAACGCGAATGACCTACAAGATCGACTAAAGAAGATGCTGAAGAAGGATGAGGAGTGAAATTTCTTGAACTCTAGCAAACAACCAATTATCAACTTAATCATAAATCTAATATGTTAGTAAAAACATTCTGTGCAGCCGTAAACGGCTTGGACGTTACCACCGTAACCATCGAAGTGAGCATGACGAGAGGAGTGCTCTACCATCTCACAGGACTGCCTGACAGCGCCGTGAAGGAGAGTCGTGACCGTATTGCAGCAGCTTGTCAGAATATCGGATACAAATTCCCTGTTGCAGACATTACGGTAAACATGGCTCCTGCGGATCTCAGGAAGGAGGGCAGCGCCTATGATCTTCCCTTGGCCATTGCCATACTCGCTGCCAACAACAAGGTGGAACGCGGTCATCTCCACGAATATATGCTGGTTGGAGAATTAGGACTCGATGGTAAGCTGCAACCCTTCAGGGGGGCTCTACCTGTTGCTATCCGTGCCCGTGCAGAACGGTTCAAAGGTCTGATCGTACCCATACAGAATATCCGAGAGGCAGCGGTGGTAAACAACATCTCTGTATATGGCATGGAGAGTTTGATGGACGTCATCCAATTCTTCAACGGCTTAAAGTATTACGAGCCAACCGTCATCGACACTCGGAAGGAGTTTTTTCAGCAGCAGTGTCACTTTGATCTGGATTTTGCTGATGTTCGCGGACAGGAGAATGTGAAACGTGCCATGGAAGTGGCGGCAGCTGGTGGACATAATTTAATTATGATCGGGCCACCAGGAAGTGGAAAATCCATGATGGCCAAACGACTCCCTGGAATCCTACCTCCCCTATCGTTGGCAGAAAGTCTTGAGACAACACAGATCCACAGCGTGGCAGGCAAGTTAGGACACGGAATGAGCCTCATCTCCCAACGTCCTTTTCGCTCCCCTCATCACACCATCTCGCAAGCTGCACTCTGCGGAGGCGGTAATAATCCCCAGCCCGGTGAAATCTCCTTGGCCCACAATGGCGTACTTTTTCTGGATGAGATTCCTGAGCTGAGCAGATCCGTGCTTGAAGTACTTCGTCAGCCTTTGGAAGACCGAAAGATTACCATTAGTCGTGCCAAATACAATGTGGAGTATCCCTGTTCCTTCATGCTCGTCGCATCGATGAATCCATGCCCTTGTGGATACTACGGAGACGTCACTCACAATTGTGTCTGCACCCCAGGACAGATACAACGTTACATGAATAAGATATCAGGACCTTTACTCGATCGTATAGATATCCAGTGCGAAATTCAGGCAGTTCCCTTTGCTGAGCTTTCTCAGATGGAACCAGGAGAGCCCAGTGAGAAGATCCGCAAACGGGTGATCAAGGCCCGACAGATACAAGAGGCCCGCTTCAGTGCACTTCCCGCCGGGATAGGTGAAGGGCGCATCCACTGCAATGCTCAGATGACCGAACGCATGCTCCACGAATATGCGGAACCCGATGCGGAAAGCCTAAACATACTCCGCATGGCCATGGAACGGCTTAAACTCAGTGCCCGTGCCTACAGTCGCATTCTTAAGGTGGCTCGCACCATAGCTGACCTTGACGGCTCGGAGAAGGTGCAGAGTATTCATATCGGCGAAGCAATCGGGTACCGTAGTCTGGATAGGGGCGATTGGGCAGAACGTGGCATCTTAGTGTAAGACAAGCTTTTCTCTCGTTTTTTACTACCTTTGGCTCCTCCGAAGGTATAATGCACTCGGAAATATAAAGAAAAGTGAACTTTCCTTCTCTCTTACTCAGAATTTTCGTACCTTTGCACCCAAATTAGGTAAAAATGGAACAGAACAAGAGATTCAAGAGAACGACGGTGACGTCGGCACTGCCTTATGCCAATGGTGGTGTTCATATCGGTCACCTGGCCGGTGTATATGTACCTGCAGACATCTATGTGCGCTACTTACGACTGAAGAAGCGCGAGGTGCTGTTTATCGGTGGTTCGGATGAACATGGTGTGCCCATTACCATCCGCGCCCGTAAGGAGGGGATTACCCCGCAAGATGTGGTGGATCGCTACCATGAGATGATCAAGAAGAGCTTCGAGGAGTTCGGCATCTCGTTCGACATATACAGCAGGACAACATCGGAGACACATCATAAGTTTGCCGCCGAATGGTTCCGTAAGCTCTATGATGAGGGGAAGCTGACGGAGGAGACTACTACCCAGCTCTACGACGAGGAGGCGAAGCAGTTCCTGGCCGACCGTTACGTGACGGGCGAGTGCCCGCATTGTCATAACGAGGGTGCCTATGGCGACCAGTGCGAGAAATGCGGTCGTGACCTCTCTCCTACCGAGCTCATCAATCCGAAATCTACCATCTCGGGGTCTACGCCCGTGCTGAAGGAGACGAAGAACTGGTATCTGCCCCTGAACGAGTATCAGGAGTGGCTGAAGCAGTGGATTCTCGAGGAGCATAAGGAGTGGCGACCGAATGTGTATGGTCAGTGCAAGAGCTGGCTCGACATGGATCTGCAGCCCCGCGCCATGACTCGCGACCTTGACTGGGGAATTCCTGTTCCTGTGGAGGGTGCCGAAGGTAAGGTGCTCTATGTGTGGTTCGATGCGCCCATCGGCTATGTGTCGAACACGAAGGAGCTGTGCGACCGTGAGCCCGAGAAATGGGGCAGCTGGGAGAAATGGTGGCAGGATGAGGACACCAGACTGGTACACTTCATCGGTAAGGACAATATCGTGTTCCACTGCATCATCTTCCCTGTGATGATGCGTGCTCATGGTAAGTATATCATGCCTGATAATGTGCCGGCCAACGAGTTCCTGAACCTTGAGAACGACAAGATCTCTACCTCAAGGAACTGGGCTGTGTGGCTGCATGAGTATCTGGTGGACATGCCGGGCAAGCAGGATGTGCTGCGCTATGTGCTGACCGCCAATGCACCGGAGACCAAGGACAATAACTTTACTTGGAAGGATTTCCAGGACCGCAATAACAACGAACTGGTGGCTGTGTATGGTAACTTCGTGAACCGTGCATTGCAACTCACAAAGAAATACTGGAATGGTGTGGTTCCAGCTTGTGGTGAACTGACAGATGTTGACAAGCAGGCCTTGGCGGAATTCAAGGACGTGAAAGAGAAGGTGGAGACACTGCTGGAGCAGTTCAAGTTCCGCGATGCACAGTTCGAGGCCATGAACCTGGCACGTATCGGTAACCGTTATATCACCGAGTGCGAGCCGTGGAAGGTTTGGAAGACCGATCCCAAGCGTTGCGAGACCATCCTGAATATCTGCTTGCAGTTGACAGCCAACCTTGCTATTGCATTCGAGCCGTTCCTGCCATTCAGCAGCAAGAAGCTCCGCGAGATGCTTGCCATTGATAACTTCGAATGGGAGAAGTTGGGCAGTACAGACCTTTTGAAGGCCGGTCATCAGTTAGGTGAGCCCTCACTGCTTTTCGAGAAGATTGAGGATGAGACCATCCAGAAGCAACTTGACAAGCTGGAAGCTACCAAGAAAGCGAATGAGGCCGCTGCCTATAAGGCTGCACCCATCAAGGACAATGTGGATTTCGAAACCTTTGAGAAACTCGACATCCGTGTGGGTCTGGTAAAAGACTGTCAGAAGGTGAAGAAGTCGAAGAAGCTGTTACAGTTCACTATTGATGATGGTTCTGGCATAGATCGCACCATCTGCTCAGGTATTGCCGCTTTCTACGAGAACCCCGAGGAACTTATCGGTAAGCGTATCCTCTTCGTGGCCAATTTCGAACCACGTAAGATGATGGGCATCGAGAGTCAGGGAATGATTCTCTCTGCTGTTGATGCAGATGAGAGCCTCAGCGTGGTTACTACAACAAAAGACGTGAAGCCAGGTAGTCAGGTAGGATAGACAGAGTAAACGTCTAAAGAAACAAATACCCCCAACATCTCTATGAGGCGTTGGGGGATTTCTTTATTTTGCAATGACCTTTCTTCCACTCATGATATAAACACCCTTCTTCAGGAGGGGTGTTCCATTGACTGTTGTGCCAACCTTGCGGCCCTGCAGGTCATAGATAATCGTGTTGGGCTTCGCCTTGTCGATGGGGAAGGTTGCCTCCGTAGTAACACTGGTACTTACAGGCTGACGCTTGTAGAGTTGAATATCGGTGGCCACACTAACAGTGCTCTTGTAACAAGCGAAACGAGGATCATTTGTATTATACTTGATGGTATAATCTGTATTTCTTGTGTTCTTTATTACTGCATTTTTCTCACCACTGAACGTAATTGTCCATTGTGCTCCTGTTGCAGTCGCAGAAGTGGCAGTATGGAGTTTGTTTTCATTCTTAGTATGTGCCAAATAAACCTTACCCGTTTCATCGTAAAGAGTGTAATTACTACCTGAAACGCCTAATGTCAACTCATAAGGTTTGCCGCTTTTGTTCACCTCTGTTGTCACAGCGCCGTTAGTAGTGGTCAGACTAACATATTTTCGAATGTCGGTGCCTTGTTCAGCCATGGCCGTATTCATACTTTCGCATACAATGATATAGCCTGCACCTACTTCCAAATCATTGGTCGAAGTCACACGCTTATACACATTCCCATCTCCTGAAGGACCAGGAGGATCAACAGGACCAGGTCCAGGATCATCGCCTGGTATATACAATGTGTAATTCTCAGGCATCAGGTAGTTGTTGTAACTGAACTCTTCTTCTTTCATACTACCCCAAATATACTGTTCCAGTCCAGGATAGTCAATGAAGGGATTGCGGTTTTTCTGGATTTTTGCTACAGCTTTGTTTCTATAGGTTTCCTTGTAGCTTACCCGATCGTTCTTAGCCCAAGTTAACAGCATATTCAACTGCCATGTCGTAAATGCAGGATATTTACTACCATCAAGAGTAGCTCCTAAACCAGGGTAACTACTTGCATTACTATTATACCAATCAGACAACTTCTTCTCATAACACGTCACCATATAAAAATAAGTACGCGCAAAGTCGCCTTTGTACTGGTTGTCTGGCTCGAAAACAGTTCCTGTATAACCAGAATAAGTGCAAGCACCTAATTTACTGAAGTTGTTCGCTGATTTGTATGTACCTCCATTCGTCTCACCAAAAGGCCAGTTGGCACGTTTACCGTTAACTGCTTTATCTGTTGGATAGATATGATGCAAATCGGTGTTCATAGGAGCAACTTTACCTCCGAACCAACTTCTTGGGAACGAATGCTCACAGTTGTAGTATTTACCTTCTGGTCCGTCAGTACCAACATCCTTGTTTACATCAAAAACAAATTCGGAAATGTTGGAATACATATCCCATACCAATGAGTCTCCATCTTCATTATACAATGTGTTCTCATCTTCATCGATCCTTTTGTCGGTTTTCTTGAAGTCACCCCACAAGTCACCATATTGTCTTTCTGTTCTGTTATAGATAATCTCACACAACGCCGACTTGAGTGCCGCTCCCTTCTTTCCATTGGCATTCTTGTAATACTGACCTGAATTATTCGGACCCTGTGCCCACGTCACAGCAGCCATGGTCAAGAGGCACGGAAGTAAAAGTATTCGTTTCATGTGCAAAAGGTTTTTAATTTGCCTACAAAATTAGTGGTTTTTCGTGAAAGCAGCAAACGATTCACTGGAATTGTTGAAGTTGGGACTTGATTTCCTGAAAACAAATCAGGCTGCACATGGATGTGCAGCCTGTAGCTTTTCCCTAAACTTGAGTCTGATGTTCAACCTGCAAAACTTTAACGACTTTGTCATTCATTCAGATCACCTGAAGATGACGAATATATATTGTAACGTAGTTATGTGTTTCGTGTGCAAAGGTATGGACTTTTTTGTAATAGGGGGGTAGTTAAATGTTTTCTTTTAGTAGATAAAATGTTAAGTCGTGGTTTTTTTCTCAATTGTTATCGAAAACAGTTTTTTTTCTTCTTTCAGTGGCATCTTTTCCTTTTTTTTGTATTGTCCTCGCTTATTGGACAAAATCTTCACGCTCGAGCAAATAAATTCATTTGTTTTCTTCTCACTTAATCAGATTTTTCGTACCTTTGCAAAACAATCTGGTCTAATAGTTCAATGGATAGAACAAGTCTCTCCTAAAGATTAGATCCGGGTTCGATTCCCGGTTGGACCACAAACTACTAAATACCTATTATTATGTTAGGAGCAATCATCGGAGATATCGTTGGGTCGCGTTTTGAATTCTCTGAGCCTCCCAAGCCCGGATTCAAGCTATTTACACCTGAATGCAGTTATACAGACGATACCATTTGTACAATTGCCATTGCGGATGCCATTATGAACGGAAAGAGCTACCGCGACGCCCTCTTGGAGTGGTGCCGCCGCTATCCCCATCCCATGGGCAGCTATGGGGGGAAGTTCTACCAATGGATTAACAGCGACGATCCGCAGCCCTACAATTCGTTCGGTAACGGATCGGCCATGCGCGTCAGTCCGGTGGCCTGGCTCTACGATGATTACGAAGATGTGAAGGAACAGGCTCGTCTTACAGCCATGCCTTCGCATAACCATCCCGAAGGTATCAAGGGAGCGGAGTGTATTGCCACCCTTTGCTACTGGCTACGCACTTGCAGGATTACCAAGGACGAGGTGGAGCGCAAGGTGGAGAAAAAATGGGGATACGAGATTCTTCCGTTGCGCGACATCTATAAGATAGGTAGTGAGAATCACTTTGATGTTACCTGCATGGAAACGGTTCCCATGGCGATACGCTGTTTCCTGGAGAGTCAGAACTTTGAGGATGCCATACGTATTGCCGTGCTGGCCGATGGTGACACCGACACGAAGGCGAACATCACAGGTGCCTTGGCCGAAGCATTCTACGAGGTGCCCGAAGCGCTGATAGAGAAAGCCTTTGAGTATCTGCCCAGCGAGATGTTAGACATCATCACGCAGTTCTACAATCGCATCGGGGAGAGAATATTATAAAAGAGGCAAGAGGCAAGAGGCAAGAGAATAGCACTATGATTTAGAAGAAAGAACGGATGGAGCGCAGATAAGGCGTGATCTCCCGTCGCATGACCTTTCCCCATGGCGACACAGACTGGCGCGAATAGGTAACGATGAGTCGTTTCTTGGCCCTCGAGATGGCCACATAGAACTTGCGCGCCTCCTCTCCCTGAATGGCGGTTTCATCGGCAAAATAGCTGGGGAACTTCCCTTTTACCGCATCATAGACAATCACATTATCGAACTCCAAGCCCTTCGCTTTATGGACGGTGGAGACGAACACCCGTTCGCGCATACTCTTACTGCCGCAGAGATCAGCTTCCTTCATGGTGTTGATTTCCTGCAGATGTGTTGAGAGTTGTTCGTATAACGACTCCTCCCCTTGCAGCATATCCTCCGAGAAATAATCCAGGATATAGGGCAACTTGGGAATCTCTCCTATCCTTCTGATCTCACGCAACTGCTCATAGACATACTGCATCTCGGTGACCAGATGGGAGTCAGCGCTACGTTGGTACAACAGCTGACGGGTATGCGAGTAGAGGTTTCCATAGAGATGACGAAGACGGGCAGCCACCGAGGCATGATGCTGAAGGAAGGAAAGCTGCTCCTCAATCAACTGCTTTCCCCGTTGGTAGCACGCATTCACCACATTGAACGTAGCCAAGATATCGTCGTTGGCCATGTGTGAGTTCTCTCCCTCCAGATGAAGGGTTACCAGCAGATCCTTGAGCTTGTAGCTCCTCAGTTGCGGAGCCACCAGATGCATCAACTTGAGCGAATCATAGTAATGCGGCCACAGCTGTTCCATCCTGCAGCCCTGACAATACCGCTGCATATTATGGTCCATAATCTGGTAGTCGTAGTTCACGTTATGACCTAATAGTATGCTTCCTGCCGCAAATTCCGCAAAGCGGGCCATGGCCTCACGGTGCGTGAGATGAACATGACTGGCGTAGGCTGTTACCAAAGGATTCACGGTATCGCCCAGCATGGCGGGAATAGCACGATCGGTCTCAACAAACACATTGAGCTCATCCACCACCCTGCCATCCTTGACCTTGATGGCAGCGATCTGCACCACATCATCTTCAAAGACGTTCAGTCCTGTGGTCTCTGTATCAAAGATCACGAACTCCCGTTGAGCATAATCTTTCAGGAATTCATTTAGATAGGAAGAGTCGGCATACTCCAGGAAATCCGTGGGTGAAAGCGCATGGTTCATCACCTCATGCGTGAACTGGCGCGCGGCCGAATGACTGCCGAAGAGTTTCAGTCCGGTGAAGATCCTTGCCCAGGCAATGAAGTTGTTCTCCTGCATCACCACATTGAAATGGGAAAGCAGCAGATGGACATCGGGGGTACTGAAGACATCGATACCGGAGATCTTGAAATGGGGCACACGAAGCATCTTACTCACCTCATCGGCATCGGCATTAAAGGCCACCACCACCGCAATGGTCTCATCAGGATTGGCTTCATAGAAATGCTTTACCCTTTGAGCCACCTCATGGCATGATTCCACAAGGGTTTCACTGCCTATCAGCTCCACCTGACCGGTAGGCTCGACCTTCCCCCCACCCTTCTCGTACGTTCTGGGGAGCAGGTCCTTGGCGATACCCAACTGCTGCTCACCATAGGTGTTGTAGATATCCAACAGGTACTTAGGAGAACGGTAGTTGACATAGAAATTATGCAGACCGGTGGTTCCACAACGCTGCCGCAGCATGTTCAAGGTATCGAGTTTCGCTCCCATGAAAGAGAAGATGGCCTGCTGTGCATCGCCCAGATAGACCACCGTGGCATTCTCGGCAGTGAACAGGTCGATGATGGCTAACTGTAATGGATTCAGGTCCTGCACCTCGTCCACCTGTATCCAGCGGAACTTCTTCAGCGGTTTTTCCTCATCATCGCCCTGAGGCTTTGCCGTCACCTCATCGTAGGTGGTCAGCAACAGGTCTTCGAAGTCGAGCAGGTTATGCTCCCGTTTATACTTCTCATAGCACCATGCAGCGTATAAAGCCCTGATAAGAGACTGCGCCTCAGCGCTCAGGAAGATCGGCAGACTTGCGTAATGCTCAATGTGCTCATAGAGCTCAATGACCGAGTCCTGCGAATACGACAGACTGAAATCGGTGCACAGCTCACGCAAAACCATCGGTGAGAGTACTTCGCGGTGAATCATCAGATCACTGGGATAATGCTTGCGACACTGGTACATCAGATGCTGGAGGTTCATCACCTGCGCATACTGCTGTCGTTTCTTGTTGTCGCCTAAGATATGCAGCTCATCCTCTCCCATGTAGTCGGCAATGATGCTGACCGACATATCATTGTCGATGATGGTGGTTCCCTCAGGCACCAATTGGTTGGCAAACAGGAACTGCGAACAGAAACGATGGACATTCCCCACAAACAGCTCACTGGTATCCAACGGTCCTACCGATGCTTCTATCCTCTCTTTCATGCCACGTGAAGCCCGGTTGGTGAAGGTAAGACAAGCCATATCGGCAAAAGGGACGCCACGCTGGTGGGCACGCAGGATACGCTCTGCCAAGACGGCGGTCTTACCGCATCCCGGAGGAGCCAGCACCAAGTGGTAACCACCCATGACTTCGATCACCTCCAACTGTTCTTCGTTAAACTGCTTTGAGTTTTCCATATGATCTAAGATAATCTTCAACGATGAATAACGCCTCTCATCCAGTTTCCGCGGAGCATGCGCCACAGGAAAATGATTCCTCTGAAGGTTAACTCAATGGCCATGGCCGTCCACACACCCCGCAAACCATAGTCCTTGGCCAGCCAAGCAGCCAGGGTGAGTCGTACCAGCCACATGGAGCAGAGGTTCATGGCTGCCGGGCGCAAGGTATCGCCAGCACCCACAAAGACACTGTAGCATACGATAGAGGCTGCGAACATCGGTTCGGCAAAGGCCTCGATGCGCAGTACGGATGCACCCAGATCCACGATTTCCTGCACAGGCGTCATCAGCATCATCAGCTCCGGGGCGAAGAGGAACATCACAGCGCCCATCACGGCCATGACCGCCATGCCTAAGGAAACGGTCATCCAAGCAAAGCTGCGGCACAGCTCCTTTCGTCCTGCCCCCATACTCTGGCCCACCAACGTGGTGGCCGCCTCACCTAATCCATAGCCTGGCATGTAGCACAGACTCTCGGCGGTGATGGCGAAGGTGTTGGCGGCAATGGCGATATTCCCCAACGGAGCCACAATCATCGTACTCACAATCTGGGCACCACTCATGAGAATACCTTGCGCTGCCATCGGCAGACTGATGTGCAAGGCATTGCGGATATAGTCCCAGTTGACGTATTTAACCAGAATCCTTTCCTTTATCAAGGCCAGCTTGTCGCTCTTGACAACGGCATAGTAGGTCTGCACACTTCCCACGATAATGATGGAAAGGGCTGTTCCCATGGCCACACCGAGTACGCCGAGATGGAAGATGAAGATGAGGATGAAGTTGAACGTCACATCCAGCACGCACATGATGATGCTCAACATACTCGGGATGCGCATGTTACCCGAACATTTCAGCATACCGCCCGACAGTCCGAACAGTTGGAAGAAAGGGATGGCCAGCATGAACACCGATATATAGGTGGTGGCATCGGCGGCGATATCAGCACCACCCCCCAGCCAATAAGGAAGACGAGGCGCTATCAGAAGTCCGGCCACCATGATACACAAGCTGAAAATGAGCGTACACAATAGTCCGTGGCGGAATACATCGCGTGCCTTGTCGAAATCGTTTGCTCCGATGAAATGTGCCACCTGAACAGAGAAGCCCATGGAGGCAGCACTCGTCATACTACCGCAGAGCCAAGTGCTCGACTCCACCAGTCCGCAGGCGGCTGCCGCCTCCACACTGATTCGTCCCACCATGGCCTGATCGATGAAGAACATCATAACACTGGTGATCTGCGCCAAGATGGAAGGAATACTCAACTGGACGATCAGATTGAGTTTCTGACCGCCTGTCATGGGCTGTCCACCACGGATCATGCCCAACAGCACTTCACTCTTCCTATTCGACATCTTTTTGCAAAGGTACGATTAAGTGAGCGGAAAACCAAAAGTATTTTGAGTTTTTCCGAACGTGAGTACCTTCAACGGAGTTAAAGGTACGATTAAGTGAGCGAAAAACCAAAAAGTATTTTGAGTTTTTCCGAACCCACTAAGTCTCAAAGGGATAAATGTGTTTGACTTAAATCAAGAAAAGTGCGTTTTTATGGAATAAATGACAAAAACCCATTGCTGTGTGCGTAAACAGTCGTATCTTTGCACTCGAAATCAAGAGGTATTAGAATTACAAAGGTAAAGATTGTATAAAGGTTCGATAGTTTTTTCATAGGTTTTCATAGGTTTTTAGTTTTAGGTTTAAAAGAGTATCAAATAGGTTTAGTTAAGGTAAGAAAAGGTTGGATAAAGGATAACACGATGCCCGTGAGGGCGGGACTATACATAGAAGTTGAACATATTAAATTTCAGGAAAGGGTAACAACATGAGTATTTCAACATTGTGCGCCCTGTTTGCAGTCTTCGCAATTACAGGCATGTGGTTAGACCATGATATGCAGAACCGCTAAAACGGTCATACCACATAAAAAAGAAAGATTTAGAACAAGTTTATAAATGAGAAGTGACCAAATGGCCACTTCTCATTTCTTTTTATCGGTACTTAAGGTTTATAACAACCTGCCAGTCGCAAATCAAAGATCAGTGTGGAATAAGCAGGTATGCTACCGGAGGTACTGCCATATCCCTGCTGATAGGGGATATACACTTTCCAATGGTCGCCTACATGCATCTGCTGGAGTGCTGTTGCGAAACCGTCAACGAAGCTGTAAACCCTTCCGGAATACGGCTTTGACACCGCAGCTTGGTAGGAACCTGCCCAACTCTTGTCGAACTCATACCCTTCCGGATAGGAAGCAGATGGTATCAGTCGGCCGGAGTAATGGACGGACACCGAATCGGTATAGAGTGGACAATCGCTGCCCGAGCCCGACTCAAGGACCTGAACAACGATATAGTCTTCTGCCTTTGTGGCAACCTCGGTATTGAGACTCCACTTGGGGAAGACTCTCCATTCACCTGAATTGATGCCCTTGGCACGGCTATACACCTCATTGAAATAGGTGTCGTTCCGTTCCTGCCAGTTGTCGAACTCCGTTACCTCTTCGTCACTCTCACTGCAGGAAGTGAACAATGCCATGGGCAGTACCATCAGCACTGCCCATGCAAGCACCAGTAATCTTTGATAGGTGGTTTTCTTCATACTCGTTGATGATTATTGAAGCTTCTTCAACAGACTGGCGATGCTCACCTTGTCCTCGATGATGCCCAACAGCTGATCGATGTTGACACGCTCCTGCTCCATCGTATCACGGAAACGAAGGGTTACGGTATTGTCTTTCAGTGTGTCATAGTCGACTGTCACACAGTACGGTGTGCCCACTGCATCCTGACGACGGTAGCGCTTACCGATGGTGTCCTTCTCATCGTAGCTGCAGTTGAAGTGGAACTTCAGGTTGTCGATGATCTCACGAGCCTTCTCTGGTAGACCGTCTTTTCTTACCAACGGCAGTACGGCGAGCTTGGTAGGTGCAAGGGCTGCAGGCAGCTTCAAGACCACACGGGTCTCACCGTTCTCCAGTTGCTCCTCCTGATAGGAGTGGCACATGATGGAAAGGAACATACGATCCACACCGATGGATGTCTCGATGACGAACGGTGTGTAGCTCTCGTTGCTCTGGGGATCGAAGTACTTGATGCTCTTACCACTGTATTTCTCATGCTGAGAGAGGTCGAAGTTGGTGCGGGAATGGATTCCTTCCACCTCCTTGAAACCGAACGGCATGTGGAACTCGATGTCGGTAGCAGCATTGGCATAGTGAGCCAGCTTCTCATGATCGTGGAAACGGTAGTTCTCTGCACCGAAGCCCAGTGCCTGGTGCCAAGCCATACGGGTCTGCTTCCACTTGGGGAACCACTCGAGTTCTGTACCCGGCTTTACGAAGAACTGCATCTCCATCTGCTCGAACTCGCGCATACGGAAGATGAACTGACGGGCCACGATCTCGTTACGGAAAGCCTTACCGATCTGAGCAATACCGAAAGGAATCTTCATACGACCGGTCTTCTGCACATTCAGGTAGTTCACGAAGATACCCTGGGCTGTCTCGGGGCGCAGGTAGATCTTCATGGAGTTATCGGCAGAGGCACCCATCTCGGTAGAGAACATCAGGTTGAACTGACGCACATCGGTCCAGTTACGGGTTCCACTGATGGGGCAAACAATCTCCTCGTCGATGATGATCTGCTTGAGCTCATCAAGATCCATGGCGTTCATGGCCTTGGCATAACGCTCGTGCAGGGCGTCACGCTTCTGCTGGTTCTCGAGTACACGACCGTTTGTCTCGCGGAACTTCTGCTCGTCGAAGCTGTCGCCGAAACGCTTGGCAGCCTTATCAATCTCCTTCTGGATCTTCTCCTCGTACTTGGCAATCTGATCCTCGATAAGTACATCAGCACGATAACGCTTCTTGGAATCGCGGTTATCGATGAGCGGATCATTGAAGGCATCCACGTGTCCGCTGGCCTTCCATATTGTGGGGTGCATGAAGATGGCCGAGTCGATACCCACGATGTTATCGTGCATCAGTACCATACTCTTCCACCAGTATTCCTTGATGTTGTTCTTCAGTTCAACACCGTTCTGACCATAGTCATAAACAGCGCCTAATCCATCGTAGATCTCACTGCTGGGAAATACGAAACCATATTCCTTACAATGTGATACGATCTTCTTAAAAACGTCTTCCTGTGCCATAATATATTACTAAAATTTCGAAATTTGGCGCAAAGTTACTGCTTTTTTCAAAATTTCTTTGTATTTTTGCGTTAAATTTGAGTAAAATGGACGACGAAATCAAGAATATAGAATCCGACGACACACTGAGTGAAGACAGTCACTCCGACTACAAACCTGTAAACCGCTTCGATGCGGCTGCCGTACACCACCTTAGCGGTATGTACCAGAACTGGTTCCTGGACTATGCTTCTTACGTTATTTTGGAACGTGCCGTCCCCCATATCGAGGACGGTCTGAAGCCTGTGCAACGCCGCATCCTGCACTCCATGAAACGCATGGACGACGGTCGGTACAACAAGGTGGCGAACATCGTGGGACATACCATGCAGTTCCACCCGCACGGCGATGCTTCCATCGGTGATGCGCTGGTGCAGTTAGGACAGAAAGACCTGTTGGTTGACTGCCAGGGAAACTGGGGAAACATCCTTACGGGCGACCGTGCTGCGGCGCCACGATATATTGAGGCACGACTCTCGAAGTTCGCGCTCGACGTGGTTTTCAATCCCAAGACCACCGAGTGGCAGCTGAGCTACGACGGAAGGAACAAGGAACCGATTACCCTTCCTGCCAAATACCCCCTGCTGCTGGCTCAAGGTGCCGAGGGCATTGCCGTGGGTTTGAGCTCGAAGATCCTGCCGCATAACTATAATGAGATCTGTGAGGCGGCCATTGCCTACCTGAAAGGGGAGCCATTTACCTTGTATCCTGACTTCCCCACTGGCGGAAGTATTGATGTGAGCAAGTATAACGACGGTCAGCGGGGCGGTCTGCTAAAGGTACGTGCCAAGATCGAGAAGCTCGACAACAAGACGCTGGTGATTCGTGAACTGCCTTATTCCAAGACGGTGAACACCTTGTGTGAGAGTATCACGAAGGCCATTGAGAAAGGAAAGATCAAGGCTAAGCACGTTACCGACCTTACCTCTGCCGAGGTGGAGATACAGGTTCATCTGTCACCAGGCGTTTCTTCCGATAAGACCATTGATGCACTTTATGCGTTTACCGACTGTGAAATCAACATCTCGCCCAACTGTTGTGTCATCGAGGACAATAAACCGCAGTTCCTGACGGTGAGTGATGTGCTGCGCCATTCGGTTGACAGGACGATGGGACTGCTACGGAAGGAACTGGAAATCCGCAAGCACGAGCTGTTGGAGCAGTTGCATTTCTGCTCGTTGGAGAAGATCTTCATCGAAGAGCGCATCTATAAGGACAAGAAGTTCGAGCAGGCTCCAACCATGGATGCTGCCTGTGAACATATCGACGACCGGTTGACACCGTACTATCCGCAAATGATCCGTGAGGTGAGCAAGGACGATATCCTCAAGCTCATGGACATCAAGATGGCACGAATCCTGAAGTTCAATAGTGATAAGGCTGATGAACTGATTCTCCGTTTGAAAGACGAGATTGCCTATATCGACGATAAACTGGCGCACATGGTACGTGTCACCATCAAGTGGTTCCAATACCTGAAGGATAAATACGGAGCCGACCATCCTCGTCTTACAGAAATCCGTAACTTCGATACCATTGAGGCAACAAAGGTGGCCGAGGCCAACGAGAAACTGTATATCAACCGACAGGACGGATTCATCGGTACAGGACTGAAGAAGGATGAGTTCGTGTGCAACTGTTCCGACATCGACGATATCATTATCTTCTACCGCGACGGTAAGTATAAGATTATCCGCGTGGCAGACAAGATCTTCGTGGGAAAGAACATCATCTACCTGGCGGTGTTCAAGAAGAACGACAGTCGTACCATCTATAATGTGGTGTACCGCGACGGGCGCAAGGGCTTCTATTTCATCAAGAGGTTCAATGTGACCAGCGTGACACGCGACCGTGAGTATGATCTTACCCAAGGAAAGGAAGGAAGCAGGGTCCTCTATTTCACAGCGAACCCGAACGGAGAGGCGGAGGTTATCAAGATTACCTTCGAACCCAGTGTGCATAAGAAGAAGCTGTTTATCGACAAGGATTTCAGTGAGCTGCTCATCAAGGGAAAGAATGCGAAAGGTTACCTGCTGACGAAATATCCCGTGCACCGCATCTCACTGAAGAGTCATGGGCACTCTACGCTGGGTGGCAGAAAGATATGGTTCGATCCCGATATCAACCGACTGAACTACGATGAGCACGGACAATTCCTCGGAGAGTTCCATGATGACGACCAGATATTGGTGATTCTGAAGAACGGTGAGTTCTACCTCACGAACTTCGATGTGTCGAACCACTACGAGAACAATATCTTGCGCATTGAGAAATACCAGCCCGACAAGGTGTGGACGGTGGTTCTGTATGATGCCGACCAGCAGGGCTATCCTTATCTCAAGCGGTTTGTGGTGGAAGCCTCAAAGCGCAAGCAGAACTTCTTGGGCGAAAATGCCAACTCCCAACTGATTATCCTTACTGATACGGTCTATCCGCTCATCAAGGTTGTCTTTGGTGGAAACGATGCCTATCGCGAACCGATGGAGATTGATGCCGAGCAGTTCATCGCCGTGAAGGGTTTCAAGGCGAAGGGAAAGCGTATCAGCACATGGTCTATCGGTAGTATCGAGGAACTGGAGCCTCAGCGATTCCCTGAACCAGAGGAAACGGAGGATGCAGAAGATACGGAAGATGCGGAAATAACAGATGAAGGGGATGAACCGGAAACTTCGGATTCCCTGGAAACCCCATCAGACATCTACAAAGAAGAAGATGGTCAACTAAGTTTGTTCCCCGATGAGTTATAAAAAGTTGTTCATAGGGACGCTCTGCACGTTTTGCACACTGGTTGCTACGGCGCAGGAGGTTAACTACAAGGTTGACATGGTGGGAATCGGCTCCACCAATATCCTTGATACCTATATCAGTCCTGAGAAGTATTCAGGTACCGAACTGCGCATCCTCACCCAATCGCATCGCCAATGGCTCAAACGCCCCAAATGGAACAGTCAGACGACATTCTCGGTAGCGTTTCAAAATGCTGCGCAGCGGGCCGATAACAGTAATGAACTCGGTGGACTCTTCTCTGTCGGATATGCCATCCGACATGGTTGGCAACTGAACGACAGCTGGCGGATAGAGGCAGGCGGACAAGCGGAAGGGGGCGTTGGTTTCCTGTATAACACCCGTAATTCCAACAACCCGGCACAAGCCCGTGCCTACCTGCATATTGGTCCTGATGTATTGTCTGTCTGGCGTTTCCCGCTGTTCCGCAAGCAATCGTTCCTTCGTTATGAGCTGTCGGCTCCGCTGTTGGGACTGATGTTCAGTCCGAACTACGGACAGAGCTACTATGAGATCTTCTCTCGCGGTAACTACGACCATAATATCGTTCTCACCACACCTTTCTGTGCGCCCTCTTTGCGGCAACAGCTCACACTTGATGTGACAGTAAAGCGACTCACTTTCCGCATAGGCTATCTGGGCGACTACCAGCAGTCGGAGGTGAACAAGCTGAAATACCATACCTACTCACATATGTTACTCATCGGACTGGTCCGACCTTTATTCCGTTAATCATGATACGTTACCGATATTTCTTCCTTCTCATCCCCCTATGCTCCCTGCTCCTCTCTTCCTGCATCGACGAAGAGGAGTTCCCCGATAGTCCTGACGGAAACTTCGAGGCTTTGTGGAAGATCATGGACGAGCACTACTGTTTCTTCGATGAGAAAGGGGTAAACTGGGATGAGGTTCATACGAAGTACCAAAAGCAGCTGAATGCCGGCATGAGTGATGCTCATCTCTTTGAGGTATGTGCCAACATGCTGTCGGAACTGAAGGACGGTCATGTGAACATCTTCTCCTCTTTCGACATGGCCCGCAACTGGTCGTGGCACGAGGACTACCCCGAGAACTACGACGAGCTGCTCATCAATCATTACCTGGGAACCGACTATAAGATTGCCTCTTCCCTGCGGTACAAGATCCTTGATGATAACGTAGGCTACCTGCAGTACTCATCGTTCCAAAGTGACTTCGGGGCGGGGAACATTGATCAGGTATTGATAGAGTTCGCACCCTGTCAGGCCCTGATCATTGATATACGCAATAACAGCGGCGGTCTGCTGTCAGTGGCAGAGAAACTGGCCGCACGTTTCACCAATGAGGAGATTCTTGTTGGTTACATGCGGCACAAGACCGGAAAGGGGCATAACGACTTCTCCGCAATGGAAGAGCAGCGCCTCAAGCCCAGTAATGGGGTGCGCTGGCATAAGCCCGTGTTTGTACTTACCAACCGACAGGTTTATAGTGCTGCGAACGAGTTCGTGAAATACATGAAATGCTGTGGAGCCATCATCGTTGGCGACCATACCGGCGGTGGTGCGGGAATGCCTTTCAGTAGTGAACTGCCTAACGGCTGGGGCGTACGCTTCTCAGCTTGTCCGATGTACGACATTAACAAACAGAGTACTGAAGGAGGTATCGCACCTGACTATTCCGTGGCGCTTAAGTCGGAAGATGCTGTCCGCGGACTTGACACCATCATCGAGTTCGTACGAAGCATTGTTGCATCCCACTAACCTCAATTTTCAATTCACCATTTTCAATTCTCAATTTTCAATTTGTAATGATTTCCCTCAACTCCCTCTCCATAGGCTATCAGCAAAAGAACAACCAAAAGGTTGTCGCTGAGAATATCTCTTCGGTTATCCGTCCTGGCGAGCTCACCTGTCTTATCGGTCCTAACGGTGTGGGAAAGTCAACCCTGCTCCGCACCCTCAGCGCCTTCCAACCACCGCTGAGTGGAGAGATCTATGTTGACGAAAAGAATCTCGCCCAGCTCTCCGACCGTGAGATCGCCCGACTGATTGGAGTGGTATTGACCACCAAGCCTGATGTGCAGAACATGACGGTTAGCGAACTGGTGGCGTTGGGTCGTGCACCTTATACGGGTTTTTGGGGAAGATTGAACAAGGATGACCAGGAAGTGGTGCGGCAAAGCATCCAGATGGTAGGAATCAAGGAACTGAGTGAGCGAATGGTGCAGACGCTCTCGGATGGTGAACGACAGAAGATGATGATTGCCAAAGCCTTGGCCCAGCAAACACCCGTGATCTATCTTGACGAGCCTACTGCTTTCCTCGATTATCCCAGTAAGGTGGAGATCCTGCACTTACTGAAAAAGCTCAGTAGGGAGACACAGAAGACCATCTTCCTCTCCACACATGATCTGGAGCTGGCCTTACAGATGGCCGACACGCTCTGGCTCATGCAGCCGAAACAGCCTATCGCTATCGGTTCGCCACAAGAGTTAGCCTCCAATGGCAGTCTGGGACAGTTCCTCAACCGACCCGGTCTGCACTTTGACGCGCAACATATGAGCATTCAGGTACAGCTGTGATTCATTCACTCTCCACTCCATCCGCTTCCTCCCTATTCTCCCAAAGATCGAAGAATAGAGAACTTTCTTTCGACAAAATCTGATTAGAGTCGGTAATCTCTGTTTCCGATACCTGCAGAACCTTTTCAGCTGACTGTAATTGCAACGCTGTTTCTGGCTCTCCTTTCACTTTACAGATCCAAGGTTGAACGTATGTTTTCATGTATGTCCTATCGTGTTATTTCCGTTTAATCAAGTATTTCCTCCCGTTTCTGAATAATAGTCCCTCCCATCGCAACGCTCTTCTCGCATCTTTCATCTCTAACCTCACATCTTCTCCTGTCGCCACTCCCAGTTGTTCATGCATACGCATCGTAAGACATCTCGCCTGGGACGCTTGTTGATGGTTGATCTGCAGATAGACCTTTCCCGCAGGTATCACGACATCTTGGCCCACCAGATAGAAAGCCACAACACCTCCGATGTTTGCAAGAGAATAGATGGTATGTCGATCACCCTTCACTGTTCCGTCGCTCACCTTGAGCAGATTACTTTCCACGGCGCTCGCATTCTGCGCATAACTCAGGTAGTAGGTGCCAGGAGCACCATGTAAGATGACTGCTGTATTCTTCGGGATGCAACTGAGTGTTGTCAGTAGGACCTCTTCGGCGGAAGTCTGACTCACCACATAAGCCTTCAAGTTCTGAGGTACGGTGACATGAGTTTGGACAGGAGACACAAAGGATACATACCCTGCCTCGCCCACTACCACTTGCTTCGCCTTGGAAGCCACCTTTTTATATAGGCAGGTCTTGATATGATCGTTTTTCTGGGTATATACGCCGAACTTTGAGTAATACGGAGAAATGAAATAGTTATTCCTGTTGGTACAATCCACACACACACCTTTCGTCGTAGCATTGAAGGTCCACTGACAGTTCTTCTCGCTCGTTGACAGTCCTTGTTTGCTTCGCAGATAGTTGCTACTGCCATCATAGTAAAGGAACGCACCGCTGACAGCATACTGGATACAATAGACATTACCTGCTACATACACCAATCGGAACTCATCGGGAACCACACTCTTATCTGGGTCGATGAAGAGGAAGTCGCCTTTCAGATTGTCTTTTCGAATCTCCATTAAACCCAGGAAGTTCCCGTTCGTCTTGCGGACGGCATAGGAACTGTTCTCATCACAGATGATATACGTGTCGGTTTCATTGAGTTCATCCACCGATCTCACCTTCTGAAACACCTCGTCAGCACACATCGCACTGCAGCAGAACGACATCACACACAACCATAAAAGCCTGAAGAATTTCATGTCTTTCATTCTTTAGTTTAACATTAACAATCATCGCGCCGCATGATAGAGACACTTCCTCCGAACACTTGCACGCGTTTATCAATGCAAAAGTAAAAAGAAATGATGAAAGAGGAATAAGCAGCGAGAGGTTTTTTATATTATTTAACAAGTCAAATGACGTGTTACTACAAATTCCCAACATGGGAACAGATTATTCCCAACATGGGAACAAATTATTCCCAACGTGGGAACGGTTTATTCCCGGCGTGGGAAAAACTATCGGTTCTCTCGCTTATTGAATAAAAACATCACGGTAGGCAAACAAATTCATTTGTTTTCTTCTCACTTAATCAGATTTTTTGTACCTTTGCAACGCATTTTGCATGAATGCGCCTGTGGCGGAATTGGCAGACGCGCCAGACTTAGGATCTGGTGTCTTACGACGTGCAGGTTCGAGTCCTGTTAGGCGCACCGTTAAAAAGTCGGCATAGCTCAGCTGGTTAGAGTATCACCTTGACATGGTGGGGGTCGTTGGTCCGAATCCAACTGTCGACACAAAAAAGCAATATCGCGTTTGTATCCTATTTACAAACGCGATATTGTTGTATAAGACCGTTTTGAGAATGCTTATGCAAAGCAGGGAAGGTCTTTCTGTTGAATCAGATATTGATTTCATCGATACCTTGCTGCGCTCGGACCTGCTTATGCAAAGCATGGCAGGTCTCTCTCTTGCAACAGGTATTCACCAATCTGTACGGCATTGAGGGCTGCACCTTTTCGGATCTGATCACCTGAAAGCCAGAAGGTAAGTCCGTTCTCATCGGAAAGATCCTTGCGTACACGACCTACATAGACATCATCCAAACCAGCTGTATCTAACGGCATCGGATAAACAAGGTTGGAAGGATCGTCTTTCAATGTAACGCCAGGAGCGGCAGCCAGAGCTTTCTGAGCCTCTTCTACGCTGATTGGACGCTCGGTTTCAATCCATACACTCTCGCTATGACTGCGCAGAGAGCTCACACGAACACACATGGCCGAGCACTTGGCATCGGTATGCATGATCTTCTGAGTCTCGTTGAACATCTTCATCTCTTCCTTGGTATAGCCGTTGGGCTGGAACACATCAATCTGGGGAATCACGTTATAGGCCAGCTGGTGCGGGAATTTCTTCACGGTAACAGACTTGCCCTCAACGATCTCGCTGTACTGTTGTTCCAACTCTGCCATGGCAGCTGCACCGGCTCCACTGGCACTCTGATAGCTGGCTACGTGGATGCGTTTGATATGAGAAAGTTGCTCCAACGGTTGCAGACAAACAACCATCATAATCGTTGTACAATTGGGATTGGCAATAATACCACGAGGACGGTTCAAGGCATCGGCAGCATTGCACTCAGGTACAACCAGAGGCACATCATCATCCATGCGGAAAGCACTGGAGTTGTCGATCATCACTGTTCCATACTTCGTGATGGTCTCTGCAAATTCCTTGGATGTACCAGCTCCTGCTGAGGTAAAGGCGATATCAATGTCCTTGAAATCGTCATTATGCTGTAACAACTTCACCTCGATTTCCTTACCGCGGAAGGTGTATTTCCTACCGGCAGAACGCTCGCTACCAAACAACACCAGCTCGTCCATCGGGAAGTTACGCTGATCAAGAATACGTAGGAACTCTTGTCCTACTGCGCCACTGGCACCAACAATTGCTACTTTCATTCTGTACTTGTTTATAATTTCAGGGTGCAAAGTTACGAAAAAACGAGTGCAGAACAAAAAGAATTCATTCTTTTTTTATGCCGAGTGCATTGTAAGTTCGATGGTTTGCCATCAAAGTTACAACTTTTCGGACTATTAAACGCAGAATTGATGGAAAAATTCGTAATTTTGCACTCAGAATGATTGACTTTTCTTCATATTTCCCCATTACCGACAGTACATGGATCTTTTTCATCGTACTGCTCATCATCTTGTTCGCACCGATGATTATGAGTAAGTTGCGTATTCCGCACATCATCGGTATGGTACTGGCTGGTGTCATCGTGGGACAATATGGCTTGAATATTCTCCAACGCGACGGTTCTTTTGAGCTATTCGGACAGGTAGGACTCTACTATATCATGTTCCTGGCAGGATTGGAGATGGATCTGGAAGGTATCAAGAAACACATGAAGAGAATGATTCTCTTCGGTCTGCTAACTTTCCTGATGCCTTTCATTCTTGTGTATTTCGCGGGAATCTATTTGATGAACTACTCGAAGGAAACCACGCTGCTGCTATGCTGCATCATGGCTTCGAACACCTTGATTGCCTACCCGATCGTCTGTAAATACGGTCTGCAACGCCATAAAGCCGTAAGTCTGAGCGTAGGAGCAAGTATGATTGCCTTGCTGTTAGCCCTGCTATCGCTGTCGTTGTTCGTGGGTGTAGTTCAACAATATCAACAGGGTAAAGGACTGGGTAGTGTGGCGGTACTGGTGGTTTGGATATTGGTTAAGCTGTTTCTCTACTGTGCTGCGGGCACCTTTGTCATTCCCAGAATCACGCGTTGGTTCCTTCGAAGGAATGCGGATGCGGTGACACAGTTCATCTTCGTACTGGCTATTTTGTTCCTGAATGCGGCCATGACATCGTTCATCGGACTGGAAGGGGTGTTCGGGGCGTTCTTTGCAGGACTGCTTCTGAACCGCTATATACCTCGCGTTTCACCACTGATGGGAAGGATCGAGTTCATCGGCAATGCCATTTTCATTCCGTATTTTCTGATTGGTGTGGGTATGCTCATCAATATTAGGGCGCTGTTTGAGAGCTGGCATACTGCATACATCGTGGGCTGCATGGTGGTAATCGGTACAGTGGGTAAGATGATTGCGGGTTATCTGGCAAGCATTGGCTTCCGACTGCCTTTGTCGCATGGACACATGATGTTCGGTCTGACCTCTGCGCATGCCGCTGGTTCCATCGCCATCGTCATGGTGGGTATGAAGCTGATGGTGGGAGGACAAGCCATGGTGGATGCGGAAATGCTGAACGGTGTGGTGATGATGATTCTGTTTACTTGTGTCATCTCATCGATTGTCACGGAGAAGGCTTCGCAACAGATTGTGTTGGAAGATACGCCTGTAAATGAAGAAAAGACGGGTGAGGACGAGAAGATCTTATTGGCATTGAAGAACCACGGAAACATGGAAACGCTGGTAAACCTGGCTATCCTGATGAGAAACGAAGGACTGAACCGCGGGATGATTGGTCTTAACATTGTATTAGACGATAAGAATACTTCAAAGAACCAGAAACTGGGAAAGGAACTGCTGGAACATGCCACAAAGGCTGCGGCTGCGGCTGATGTGCGGATGCAGACTCAGAGTCGTATTGCTACGAACATTGCCAATGGTATCATACACGCCTTCAAGGAGTTTGATGCGAGTGAGGTCATTTTGGGAATGCATGAGCAGACCACCGAATCAGATAGTTTCTGGGGCATGTTTACCGAGGATCTGTTCACGGAACTGAATAGACAGATTATCATCGTTAAACTTGCACAGCCCTTAAATACAATACGGAGGATACAGGTAGCTGTACCAAGCAGAGCAGAATTCGAACCGGGGTTCCATCGTTGGATCGACCGTCTTGCTCGTGTTGCTGAGAATCTGGAGTGTCGTATTCAGTTCCATAGCAAACAGTCCACCCTATCGCTCATCAGTCAGTATATCCAGAATATCTATCCTGATATCAGGGCCGACTACCAGCAGATGGGGCACTGGAATGAGTTCCCGCAATTGGTACAACAAGTAAACGATGACCACCTGCTGGTGGTACTGACAGCACGAAAGGGAACGGTTTCGTATAAATCAGTGTTCGAGAAGATGCCACAGGAACTGAAACAACACTATCATCAGCAGAACCTGATGATTATCTTCCCTGATCAATACGGAGAGGCTTTGGATAGCATGTCATTTGCTGCTCCGCAGAAACGTGAACAGCTCAGTGCTTACACGCAGATACGCGACTGGTTCGCTAATAAGAAAAGAATGAAGAGTAATTAGCCTAATTCGCCTAACTCGTAGAGGAAAAGACAATTAGTCTAATTCATAGAGAAAAAGAAAACTCGTCTAATTCGTAGAGAAAAATGATTGATATTAAAGATGTAAGAAAGAGTTTCGGAAATCTGAACGTGCTCAAAGGTATTACCCTCCATATCGACAAAGGAGAGGTGGTGAGTATCGTGGGTCCCAGCGGTGCAGGCAAAACTACACTGTTGCAGATTATCGGTACTCTGGATAAGGCCGATAGCGGTGAAATCTGTATAGACGGTAAGGAAATCAGTAGGATGAGTAAAAAGCAGTTGTCTGATTTCCGCAACACGCATATTGGCTTCGTTTTCCAGTTCCACCAACTCCTTCCTGAGTTTACTGCACTGGAAAATATCATGATTCCTGCCTATATTGCAGGGAAGAGTCGCAGTGAAGCAAAGAAAAGGGCAATGGAGATGCTGGACTTCATGGGACTGACCGATCGCGCCACACACAAGCCCAATGAATTGTCTGGCGGTGAAAAGCAGCGTGTGGCAGTAGCCAGGGCATTAGTAAACAATCCTGCCGTCATCCTTGCAGACGAGCCAAGTGGTAGCTTGGATTCAAAGAATAAAGCAGAACTACATCAACTCTTCTTTGATCTGCGAGACAAGTTCGGCCAAACCTTCGTAATTGTCACACACGATGAAGAACTGGCAAGCATCACTGACAGGACCATTCATCTACGAGATGGTGTTATCATAGACCCCACAGAATAAAAACTAGTAACACTAGTTACCTAGTAATACTAGCTATATCATATAAAGAAAGAAGGAGCATCACAATAGCGATGCCCCTTCTTTTTGGATAATTTATTTATTAGTCCTCTGATTACTCGGGATTAGCAATACAGATAGATACACGGTTCAGGTCATTCTCAGCGAACGGCTGAACAGTGTCACCATAGCTGTCGTAGGTAATACGATCAGCAGAGATACCGTACTTCTCAATCAGGTCACGAACAACAACGTCGGCACGACCAGCGGCCAGACGAGCGTTGATCTGAGCGTTACCTGTACCCTTGTCAGCATAACCACTAACGGTTACCTTAGCCTTCGGATACTTGTTCATGTAGTCAGCGATATCCTTGATCTTAGCCTGCTCGATGTCAGCAACAACGATAGAGTTGATGGTGAAGAAGATGTCACGACGAATCGGCTCAATCTTCTTGGGCTCCTCGATGAACTTCCATACTGTGTCATTGTGAACAACATCACGATAAACATCAGTAACGATAGCCTTGCGACTCTTGCCAAGGTTGATACGCAGACCAGCCAGAGCATTGAAGTACCAGTCGGGGTTGTCAGCGTGCTTGCTGTTGTAGTGGTCGTTGATGATATTGGCATTACCCTCTAACATCAGGCTCACTGCATCGCTCAGACGGAAGTTGAACTCCAAGCCACCACGGCCAACAAGGCTTGTAGAGTTAGCACTGTAGATGTGCTGCATCTTGTAACCAGCCTTAGCCAAAGCCTCTGCATCCTCATTGTCAGTAACGATGTTAGCACCAGCACCCAAGAAAGCGGTAACATTGAATACGCGATCAGGATTCCAGCCGCAGAACAGGTTGCTCAGGTTGAACAAGAAGTCTACACCAGGAGCAAAGTACTTGAAGTCGTAGGTTACATTCTCTTTTCTGTTACCATCGAGAACATAAGACTTCCAACCACCCTTGCTTGTCAAGCCATTTGCTGCAATGCGAGCACCGAATACCGGTGTGAACTGATAACCCAAACCAATCTGGAAGTTAGGAGCAATCAGATCCTTGAACTTAGCTTCACCGAGAGTATACTGTGCGCCACCCTGAAGATCCAGGAATGCATGGCTCTTGAACTGATAGGATACATCCTGACGATCAAGAACCTTCTCTACACGCTGGTCAACACGATCAACCACTTTGCGTGTCTGTGCAATTGCAGTTGTGCTGGCTGCCAGCAAAGCAACTGCCAAAAGTGTTCTGAATAATTTCATAGACTTTGATTATTAATTTTTAATTAATGTACCGTGTGTTCCAGTCTTATCCGATTGTGAATCGGCCATGGTGAGATACCAACGACCATCAACGCGGACTGGTTTGAGAAAGAATTGTGCCGTATTTGGACGAGGATCATTCTTTTCCTTCTCAAATAGCGTAACCACATAGCAAGCTATATTGTCTAACTCTTGAGAAAAGACGATGCGATTCAGTTCATACTTGACTCCACGGAAACGCTTAATCATAGCCAACTGAGGCTTTTTCAACTCGTCCGGCATCTTAATGATTTTCGGACCATTCATGTAGTAGAGCATATCTACAGCATCCTCAAACTGATTGTTGCGAAGAAGCTGAAGGTAATTGTCAACTAAAGCCCTAACCTCTGTAGAGTCAGACTGCGTAAGCGAAATAGCTGGTTTCGTAAGATACTCCTCACGATACTCGTCAACAGATTTCTTCTTCTTACCGCATGAGCAGACCATGCAAAGAGCAAGAACCATCAGAATTCCGAAAAACAGATTCTTTTTCATTTTAATTGTTTTTTGTTAAAAAGGGGTGCCAACGATTGACACCCCTTTGAATGTATCTAATAGATGGTTATCTATCGATGATTAGTTCTTCTTAGCCTCAGATGAGCCAGCACCTGTTGTCTGGTGAACCTTGATGACTGTCCATACCTTGAAGGTATTCGGAGCACCCTTGAAGTGGTTCAGGTTGTGACCCCAAGCATACTGTACATAGACAGGTACGAAGAGGTGGAAGTCCTGAACGTTACCACCGTTGTTGGTGTACTCAAGCGGAGTCTGCGGAGCCTTAATACCTACGATCTTACCAGCAGCATTGTAGGTCTTCAATGTCTTATCCAGAGCAAGGATTCTCAGATAAGGATCTTTCAGAGAAGGAATCTCGCTTACCTTGTTGAGCTGACCCTTGTTGTTGGTGAACAACTTGCTAACCGGAATGCTCTTGAAGCCTGCAGCAACAGCATCGCGTACACTCTTCTCTGCAGCGTGATCGGTATAGATCTCATTGTAATCAATGCTCAGAGCAAAGATATTGTAGAAGTCCCAACCGATTTGTCCTTCCTTGAACTCAAAGTTCTTGTCGTTGTGGATCATATCTGAACTGTTAGCCCAATCATGATCAAGATCAATGTTATAGTTACGCCAGTCTACGGCAGTCAACAGTTCACTCGGATAGAGAGTCTGAACCTTGTTGAAGGCGTCATTCCACTCATAGTAGCTACCCCAAACGTTGATCGGACGGAGGAACTTAGCATTGAAGTACGGATTCTTCACGAGGAGCTCGTAGCAAGGATCGTCCTTCGTCTTGATCTGCAGATAAGTTGTGAAGGTCTGACGGTTAGCTGCATCACCCTCTGGGTTGTTCAGGTAGAACGGATCACTTTCACTCTCGTTAGCCATGTTAGCACCGTTAGCATCGTAACGACCTGCATAGTTCAAAATGTCATTTGCACAATCGTTATCCTCCAGGCGGATGAATGGAACTGTGTTGCCATCACCGTCAACTGCATCGGTAATCTGAGCAATCAGAGTCTTCGGGTTGCAGTCATCCCAGATTCCCTTATTATCTTCACCCTTAGCATTCTTACCAAGTGACAAGGTGTACTCACGACCAGAGATACCCTTAACCTTCCAAGTACCCTTATCATGGCTGAACTCAGCATTTACACCCTTAACAGGCAGAGTGAACTCGAAGTCAACATTGATATTCTTACCATCCTTGGTATATACATACTTGCTGAAGAAGTCTTTACGATTCCTTTCTTTGCCATCTACAGTAACTTTACCCATGTCAATGTTTACCATGCCATTGAGGAAGTTCTCATAGAGCGGGCGCTCAAACTCGATAGTACGTGTAGCACCTGTAAGATCATTCTCAAGGTTCTGAGCTACACTAAACTCCTGATACTGCTCAGCAGGTGTAGGTACATTTTCAAGAATGTCAATAGCTGTATAGTCAGACTCACTACCAGACTTATAGCTGTTCAGCTTGTACCAGTGTGCAAGGTCTTTCTTTGTGATCTCACCATAAGCAAAGTGTACCTGCGGACCCGGGAGATTCAAAGTTACATACAGAGCTGTCATATCCTTGTACTTATCCTCAACACCCTTCTTCACGAAGCGGATAGTTGTGTACAGAGTCTCGATACCATCACCCTTGTTGTCCAACAGAGCCTGACGTGCGTCAGTGATATTATCCTTACCAGTAATCTGCTTAGCGATAGTTGCATAATCTTCGCCGATAGCCCACTTGATTACGTTAGTCTGCTTGCTCTCTGGGTCATCCTCAGGAGTCGGCTGAGTATAGTAAACATCACCAATAGGATTCTTATCCTCAACGAACTTGCCTTCGGCATTCTTATAGAAGCGCTTAGCGTTCTTAGCATCGAGCAAATCAATCTCATACTCTGCCTCGAACTGGGTCTTGGTATAACCATTGCCACCGAGAACAGAAAGGATAGACTCCTCAATCTGTGACCACTTCAAGCCACCCTCAGCTGTACAGTTCATCCAATAGTTATCGAAGATTGTCA
This sequence comes from uncultured Prevotella sp., assembly GCA_900314935.1. GTDB lineage: Bacteria > Bacteroidota > Bacteroidia > Bacteroidales > Bacteroidaceae > Prevotella. Next base: position 72,891 of record OMXE01000001.1, on the reverse strand, counting down.
GGTCGAATGCATACTGCTTGTAGTTGTCAGTGATCAACAACTTGATATAACCAACCTCGAGTACATTGTTGTTAGGATCAACGATCTCTACCTTGATCAGCGGCTCACGGTCGATTGCCTCACGTGTAGCAACCTTATCCTTGATCTCAGAGAAACTCTTACCGTCTGCAGAATACTCAACAGAACGCGGGATCAGGTTAACCTTATCATAACCGAAGTCAGCACCCTCATTGGGATGTGTCTCAATAGAAATGTGACGAGACTCACCTGTGCGATGGTTACCATCCTCATAGTCAACAACAGAGAAGACATACTTCAGACCCAATTTCTTGAAGGTCTCAGCATCCATTCTCTGGTCGTAGCTTGCCCATGCAGAACGAATACCAACATAGGTAAAGTGTGTCTCCACGAACGGCATGATATCCAATGTATCATTGTAAGCTACAGAGTGTGTAAAGTCCTTGTTGATAGCCTGTTCAGCATACTTGAACATGTGTCCAGCATTTTCAGTCTGCTTGGTGTACCACAGACCCTCATAAGTCTTCTCCATCTGGCAAGCGAGAACAGGATTCTCAGGACCATTATCAGCGATAGCGTTGATGTGGATCAGAGCGGGAACAACAGCTGCATAGTCAGAAGTGATAGTAGCAGTGTCACCCTTAGTCATCTGAAGAGCGATGAAGTTCACAGAGTCACGAACGATACCAGCCTTAGACTTTGTCTTCTGGTTGATTGCAACACCGTCGAAGTAGTAAACCAGATCCTCAACATAGTTCTCCCAGTTGTTAATCTTGAAAGGAACTTCAAGAACACCACCAGTAACTGCGTAATCAGCACCATTCTCCTTAACAGGAGTAGCAAAGTTGTTAGCCATGCTGTTCAGATAGCCAGAGTTACGAGACTCAATCTCGTCGGTAACAACAGCAGTGTTAGTCCAGAAGCTCAGCTTATAATCATCAAGCTTAACAGTTGTCGGGTTCACGTGATACTTAGCGATAGCAGCGGGAACCAACTGAGCGGTCTTCAAAGCCTTGAACTTCTCAACAATAGCACGGAAAGTAGGCAGCATAGTACCTTCACCGTCGTTGATCAGCTTACCCTTAGCATCAGAGCCTTCGCCCTTGTAGTCATATCCGCTATACTCATTGCTCCAGCCGAAGCCCTCATCCCATGTAGGAACAGTAGCAGAAGGAGCATTTGCGCCATCGTCGAAGCGCCAGTCAAGGCCTTCCAGCTTCTTACCATTCTTGTCGATGTAGTAGTAAGCCTCTTTCTTAGTGTTAGCATCCTTCTCGAGGCAATAGATTACCGGCTGATAGTACAGTGCGGGAACCTCGATAGTAGCAAGACCTGCAACATAGTCGCTCGGCATCAGCACGAGAGAAGCCAGAGTCTTGTCGATCATGTACTGAATGATGTTGATGTCAACATTACCGCTCTTTTTAAGGAGATCATCAGCATTCTCAATCAACTCCTTCAAAGTAGCAACCTCGTCCTTTGTCAGGTCGTCGGCAGGATACTTCTCAACTTCAGTCTTAATATCCTCGATCTTCTTCAGCAGCTCTACCAACTTGTCAGGATCAATGTTCTCCTTCTTAAGAGCCTCGCCGTAAAGATTCAAAGCATCAATCTGAGCCCTCAGGTTCTCAGCAGCAGCTGCTGCCTTGTCAATGCTGTCAACTTTGAGGAGCTTCAGAAGAGCCTCGTCGATAGCAGCAACCTTTACACCCAGTTCAGCAAGACCATCTGCAGTGATACCCTTCTCCTGAAGAGCCTTGATGTAATCAAGAGCATCCTGGATCTCAGAAGCCTTTACATAGTTTGCAAGCTCTGCCTGGAGTGCTGACAAAGTCACATGATCTGTGGGGATGTCAGACAGCTTTGCATAACCTGCCAAGTCCTGCGCTGTCAAGAACTTAGCGTGCTCAGCATCGCAACGAGCCTTGCAGTCAGCTAATTTTTGTTCGAGTAAGGCTCTCAAGTCAGAAATGTCGGCGGCATTCTTGTTAATGTCGTCGTCATAGTCCTTACAAGAAACGAACATGCTCGTAGAAGCCAGTGCGAAGGCCACTAAGAGCAAAGTACTAAAAATTTTCTTTTTCATTAGACTAAAAAATTAAATTAAACTAAATATATACTTTATGCTTAAATTCTCTCAATAATTCACACCTCTCCAGCGGAGAGATGCCAATAATTTTGTGCAAATATACGCTTATTTATTATGTTGCGCAAACAATTCTCCATCTTTTTTCATAAAAGGAACAAAATTTAACATTTAATATACCTTCAGCCCCTAATATGAGCGCATTTCCTGCAAAACATCAGCATTTACGCGCATTTTGGAAGGTGCACACAATTATTGCCCCGAGTCTTTATCCTCGTTTCCACTCATTTTAATCATTCCTCCTTTTTTCTCCATAGGCTTCTTCGTTTTTAATTGTTTCGCGCGTGCGCGCATTATTATAATAAGGTGTACCGGCTATCTCACCAGCACTTTCTTTCCATTGATCAGATAGATACCCTTCTGCGTCGGCTTTCCTACACGCTGACCGGTAAGGTTATAAACAGCGCCTTTCGTTTCAGAGAGTCTTACGTCCTGGATACCTGTAGCAGTATTACCATTCAAAGACACCAGATAGTTCTGCTTGGATGCGAACTCTGGGGTGTTACCATTGTAGTTGATAATCTTACCACAAACAACTACCTCATCACCGACAGCAATCTGATTATCTCCTTCCTGCCAACTCTTATTGTCGAAATAATAGCTGCTATATACCGTGAACTCTGTTCCTGCAGTACCATCCTCAGAAATGTTATAGGTTGCAGTACCATGCTCAGCACTATACTCATACTTAATGCTGCTGATCTTGCCTTTTACATAGAAGTCATTTGTGGAAGCTTTCGTTCCAATGGCAATGGCATCAGCTATCGCATCAGCAACATTGATAGGGCTGACAGCTGTGCCATGATCCATTTTGTCTTCAGGATTCTCTACAGGAACGACCTCAGAAGACGTCTTACCATTCAATGAGACCAAATAGTTCTTCTTGTCAGCAAACTCAGGAGTATTTCCGTTGTAGTTGATAATCTTGCCACAAACAACCACCTCATCACCTACTGCGATCTGTGTTTGTCCCTCTTGCCAACTCTTATTGTCGAAATAGTAGCTACCGTAAACCGTAAATTCCGTTCCTGTTGAGCCATCGTCAGAGATGTTATAGGTTGCGGTACCATACTTCGCACTATATTCAAACTTGATGCTTGAAATCTTACCCTTTACGTAAAAATCCTTTGCAGAAGCCTCTGTGCCAATAGCTTTAGCATTGGCAATAGCATCAGCGACACTGATAGGATCGGTTGCTGTACCATGATTCATTTTGTCTTCAGGGTTTTCCTGTGTACCTGGAATGCTTGAACTAGCTGAAGAGATCTTGCCAATGGTCAAGGTGGAAGAAGATCCTGAAGCCACATTCAGATAAGCTGTATTTGCCAGTATATAGGCATCACCCTCGTCAACAAAAACAATCTCACCATCCTTCACGTTCAATAACCGCATGGTCGTCTTGGCGAATGCTGTACGTACAGTATGCTTGTCGCCTGCATCATGATTGAAATAAACACCTTTCAGATTGTTTGCTGTAAAAGATGAATTCACCGTAGTAGCCAAAGGCTGCAGTTTATTGTCAGATGCTGAAGATGAACCGCTTTCAAGAATCACAGGTGTCTCAGCCGGTACATAAGGACTGATATCCTCAAGGTTCACCTTGCCGCCATCGATTTCAGAAACCACGTAAGCTTTCATACCTTCCGACAGTTGGTATGGGAAGTCTGTATAAAGTGTAGTGTAATACTTACCATTGGCATTCAAATCCATATTGACACCGAAATAGTTACTGCCATCGTTAGCAACAGGTATGACGGACCAGATTCCATTACCCTTACGAGCACTTGACTCACTATCAGCGTAGCCAACCGCGATATCAGATCCGGGATCAGTAAGATATGCATTTGCATAGCCTGTCATTCCACCTGCTGATCCTTTATAAGTTACATATACCAAATAAGAATCATCAGTAACAGGCTTGATAATGACGTTTGTCTTTTTAATAATATCACTGACTCTTGTACCTTGCGCGGAGAAGTCGTAATAGTTAGCGCCCTTATCGGTAAGACCGATAATTGTTGCAGGATCGCTTACCACATTGTTGAACCCAGAAACCATCTCCACAGCCTTCACGTCTGCCGTCTTCGAAGAAACACTTACAGACCCAACGTTATCCCTCACGGAAACATAACGCTTAGTAGAAGTATTCTGTACACGATAATACTTGTATTTTTCTGGAGCCAACTGTCCCAATGCGCTACTAGCCACAAATGCCAATAGCCCAGTTATCCACATCTTTGATTTGTTTATCATCTTCATGAGTAATATACTTTCTCTATTATGCTGCATAATAAAACAGTGCAAAGATATGAAAAGATACCGAATTACAAAACTTTTTTCATAAAAAACGCACCAAAATACTATAAATTAAGCAAAAAAGCCCCTCAAAAGAGGAGCTTTTAAATAAAAATAGCCTATTTCCTTAGAATTCCGCATTCTTAGGCGTTCTCGGGAATGGTATTACGTCACGGATGTTCTGCATACCTGTAACGAACAAGATGAGGCGCTCGAAACCAAGTCCGAAGCCAGCATGCGGGCATGATCCGTACTTACGGGTATCGAGATACCACCACAGTTTATCGGTCTCCATTCCACGACTAGCAATCTCACCCATCAGCTTATCGTAACTCTCTTCGCGGACAGAGCCACCAATGATCTCGCCAATCTGCGGGAAGAGCACATCTGTGCCCTGCATAGTTGGTCCAGGGGCCACACAACCTTTGTAACCTACCGATCCTTCACCCTGCTTCTCGTTCTGCTTCATATAGAATGCTTTGATACATGAAGGGTAGTCGGTCATGATAACCGGTTTCTTGAAATGCTCCTCAACCAAGTAGCGCTCATGTTCAGAAGCAAGGTCATCACCCCAATTGCATGGGAACTCAAACTTCTTGCCATTCTTGATAGCCTCCTGAAGAATCTCGATACCCTTTGTATAGGGCAAACGAACGAACTCTTCCTTAAGCACACCCTCCAGACGAGGAATCAGATCATGCTGCGGAGTGATGAACTTATTGTTGTTGATAAACTCCAAGTCATCCTTACACTTCTCCAAGGCCCATCGTACACAGTACTTGATGAAATCCTCTTCCAAATCCATCAGTTCCTCCTGATCCAGGAAAGCCACCTCAGGTTCCACCATCCAGAACTCAGCCAGATGTCGGGGGGTGTTAGAGTTTTCAGCTCGGAACGTAGGACCGAAAGTATAGATGGCACCTAATGCCGTAGCACCAAGCTCACCCTCCAACTGCCCGGATACGGTCAGGGAAGTCTGCTGACCGAAGAAATCATCGTCATAGATAATCTTCCCTTCTTCATCCTTCTGCAAGTCATAGAGGTTCTTGGTCGTTACCTGGAACATGTTTCCTGCGCCCTCACAGTCACTGGCAGTAATCAACGGGGTATGGAAATAGTAGAACCCATGCTCATGGAAATAAGTATGGATGGCCATAGCCATGTTATGACGGATACGCATGACGGCTCCGAAGACGTTGGTGCGAAGGCGCAGATGAGCATACTGACGCATATATTCGAAAGTCTGCCCTTTCTTCTGCATCGGGTAATCACTGCCACAAAGGCCATATACCGTAATCTCCGAACACTGAATCTCAGAAGCCTGTCCCTGTGCCGGACTCTCCACAAGCGTACCTGTTACACCAATGCATGCACCTGTAGTGATATTCTTCAGTGTTGCCTCATCCACTTGACCAGCATCCACCACGATCTGGATGTTCTTGATGGTTGATCCATCGTTCAAGGCGATAAAGTCAACAGCCTTACTACTGCGGTGCGTACGCACCCATCCCATCACAGTAATTGTCTTTCCATAATCGGTGCTTTGGAGCGCATCGATGATCTTTGTTCTTTTCATATACCTTTATTATTCAAAAGCACCCATTCGCAACATTTCCACTTCCTTTTCAGTAAGGAATCGCCAATCGCCACGACGGAGGTTCTTTTTGGTAAGACCGGCAAACTGCACACGGTCCAGTTTAACTACACGATAGCCGAGACTCTCGAAAATACGACGAACAATGCGGTTCTTTCCGCTGTGGATCTCCACGCCCACCTGACTCTTGTCGTTCTCGTTGCAATACTCGATAGCATCTGCATGTACTTCACCATCTTCCAGATCGATACCCTCCTTGATGCGTTCCATATCTTGAGGATCCACGTTCTTGTCGAGGAAGACATGGTAAACCTTCTTCTTCAGGAACTTCGGATGTGTAAGCTTAGATGCCAGATCGCCATCATTGGTAAGCAACAGCACACCTGTAGTATTTCTGTCAAGACGACCTACCGGGTAGATACGCTCAGGACAAACATTCTTCACGAGATCCATCACGGTCTTGCGCTGCTGAGGATCATCGCTGGTTGTTACATAGTCTTTGGGCTTATTGAGCAGTACATATACCTTCTTCTCCAGAGAAACAGGAGCACCATGGAATACCACTTCATCCGTACGAAGCACCTTTGTACCCAGTTCTGTTACCACCTGTCCGTTTACTGTAACTGCACCTGAGAGGATGAACTCATCAGCCTCACGACGACTGCAGATACCGGCATTGGCCAAGAACTTGTTCAGACGGATCGGTTCGTTGGGATCCACATTCACTTCCTTGTACTCGATACGTTTCTTCAAACTATACTTTGCATTCGGATCATAGCCTCCGCGCTGCTGACCGTAGCCACCACGCTGCTGACCATAACCGCCACGCTGCTGACCATAACCACCGCGCTGCTGACCATAACCGCCACGCTGCTGACCATAACCGCCACGCTGCTGACCATAGCCACCGCGCTGCTGACCATAGCCACCACGCTGCTGACCATAGCCACCTTGCTGACGAGGCTGGTAGCCACCTTCTCCCTCATTGAAGTTGGGACGGGGACGATAGCCCTGCTGAGGACGCTGGCCATAGCCACCTTGACGGGGCTGATAACCACCTTCTCCCTCATTGCTATTGTAGTTGGGACGAGGACGATAGCCTCCTTGCTGAGCATGCTGGTTATAGCCGCCCTGTCGAGACTGATACCCTCCCTGATTGCCATAGTTGTTACGAGGACGGTAAGAACGTTGTGCCGAGCTATCCTGTTGTAAGCCGGCTCCGAAACCTTCCGGACGGAATCCTCCATCCTCTTCTTTGTTACCCCTGTTAGCGCCATAAGGACGAGCAGTGTGAATACGCGGACGCGGACTGCGTCCCGGTGTTCGATAGTTGGAATAGCCAGTTGTAGGACGGTAGCCCTCACGGCTTCCCTCTTGCTGGGTCTGTTCAGCAGACATTCCTTCAGTTTTGTTTTCTAATTCTTCTGACATGGTAATAATGATAATAAAAATAAAACAATAATACTATAAATATAGAAATAAGAGATGCCTAATCGCTTAGGCAAAGTTAAACTCCTGTGTAATTGTCTGGTGTGATAGCCATCAGCTCGGCCTTCACCTTGTCATCAACATCCAGCGTCTGGATAAATGCATGAATCGCTTCCTCTGTCATATGTTTATTGGTACGTGTAAGTGCTTTCAGTGCCTCATACGGATGCGGGTAAGCCTCACGACGCAAGATGGTCTGGATAGCCTCGGCCACCACGGCCCATGTATCGTCCAGATCCTTTTTCAGTTTCTCTTCGTTCAAGATCAACTTGCGCAACCCCTTCAACGTGCTCTGGATGGCAATCATGCCGTGTCCCAAAGGAACACCAATGTTACGCAATACGGTAGAGTCTGTCAGATCGCGCTGCAGACGACTTACCGGCAGTTTCTGAGAAAGGAACAGAAGCACGGCGTTAGCCATTCCCATATTCCCTTCAGAGTTCTCGAAGTCGATAGGATTCACCTTATGCGGCATAGCACTACTTCCTACTTCCCCTTCCTTGATTTTCTGCTTGAAATACTCCATGGAGATATACATCCAGAAGTCGCGGTCGAGATCGATAATAATGGTATTGATTCTACGCAGCGCGTCGAATACGGCTGCCAACTGATCATAGTTACTGATCTGGGTGGTATATTGCTCACGCTTCAGACCCAGTTTCTCGCTGACGAAACGGTTACCAAACGACTGCCAATCGTATTGCGGATATGCCACATGATGGGCATTGAAGTTTCCCGTCGCGCCACCGAACTTGGCGGTGAAAGGTATAGTACGCAGCGACTCCAGTTGTTCCTCCAAACGATAGACGAACACCTGAATCTCCTTGCCAAGTCGAGTTGGTGAGGCTGGCTGGCCATGCGTCCTTGCCAGCATAGCCACATCCTTCCACTGCTCTGCATACGCTTTCAGCTGTTCTACAAGCTCACTAAGCATCGGAATATAGGCTTCTTGCAACGCCTCTTTCACGGAAAGTGGAACACTGGTATTGTTAATGTCTTGGGAAGTCAGACCGAAATGAATGAATTCCTTGTATTTGTCGAGCGAAAGACATGCTGCATCTTTTGAGAACTCATCGAATCTCTCCTTGATGAAATACTCAACAGCCTTGACGTCATGATTGGTAATCTTCTCAATATCTTTCACCCGCTGGGCATCAGCCACGGTAAAGTCACGATAGATAGAACGCAGACGACCAAAGAGTGTCTGGTCGAAATCTGCCAACTGAGGAAGAGGTAATTCACATAAGGTAATGAAATACTCAATCTCTACCCGTACTCGGTAACGAATGAGCGCATACTCTGAGAAATATCCTGCCAACGTCTCTGTCTTACTTCTATATCTACCATCAATCGGTGAGATGGCCGTCAAAACATCAAGATTCATCACTGTCTTTATAATACGTATTTATTCTATGGATTGCAAAGGTAGCAATAATATTCGATAATCCTGCTAACACATCCTCTTTTTTTCTATGCTAATCAAAAAAAACTTCCAGCCATGAGACTGGAAGCCGTTTTGGTGGGCGTTGACGGATTCGAACCGCCGACCCTCTGCTTGTAAGGCAGATGCTCTAAACCAGCTGAGCTAAACGCCCTTGTTTTGAAAAGCGCTGCAAAGGTACGATGTTTTTTTTATTCCACCAAATTTTTGCGAAGTTTTTTTCATTTTCTGTAGAAACTATGGCACTTTTGAGGGCAAAGTATGGCAGTTTCCTATAGAAAGTACGTCACTCTCTCAGAAATTCTCCAGAGAATTCTTAAGAGAGTGGCGCACTTAATCCCTCTGTTTGACGTTGGCTTACAAGCGATATAAGTCGCTGGCAGCAATCAGATCCACTTTCTTCTCTTCGAGGATACGGTCACAGCTGTCAAGATCGGTAGGACGTATAACGATATTGGCTACGTCACCATTCGCGAAACTGTACATATACTCAATGAAAACGCCATTGTCCGACAGATACTTCAGTACCAAAGCCAGCGATCCACTGGTATTCGGACAGGTGAAGCCAATCACGTCAGTAATCTTTACGGCAAAGCCTGCTTCCTTCAGCACCTTATACGCTGCATCAGGATCAGAAACGATACAACGCAGAATGCCAAAGTCGCTATTATCTGCAATACTCATGGCCGACAGGTTAATGCCTGCACTTCCTAACACATCGGTTACTTCAGTCAGCCGACCGCCTTTATTCTCCAGGAAAACGGATAATTGTTTTGCTTTCATATTCTTCTCTATATTTGATTATCAGGTAAATTGTTATTTAAATACACGGTTATCGAATACACGCTTGGCCTTTCCGGTACTTCGTTCGATGCTCTTCGGCTCAACGAGTCGCACCTTGAAGCCAATGCCGATGACACTGCGGAGCTCTGATTCCAGTTTCTTCTGCAGACCAACCAACTGAGCCATTTCATCGGTGAAGTACTCTTCTTTCACCTCGACCTTCAGCTCAGAGGTATCAGTGTTGTTCACACGATCGACAGTCAGGATGAAATGAGGCTCAAACTCCGGCAGACTGAGGATGACGGCTTCGATTTGTGATGGGAATACATTCACGCCTCGGATGATCAGCATATCGTCGCAACGGCCCAGGATACGATCCATTCTCACCAATGTACGACCACACTCACAACGATCATAATGCAGAGCTGTCAAGTCATGCGTACGGTAACGCAGCAGCGGCATTCCTTCTTTGGTCAGATGAGTGAACGCCAACTCACCAAAGGTTCCTTCAGGAAGTGATTCACCCGTATTAGGATCCAGAATTTCCGGATAGAAATAATCCTCACTGAGATGCGTACCATTCTGGCATTCGCACTCATAACCCACACCAGGACCTGCAATCTCACTCAGGCCGTAGATATCGTATGCCTTAATGCCTAAGGTGCTCTCGAGCTTTGCGCGCATCTCCTCCGTCCACGGTTCAGCTCCAAAAGCACCGATCTTTATCTTGAATTCCTCACGAGGCCACTCACTTTCCTGCAGGGCCTCACCAAGGAACATCGCATACGAAGGTGTGCAACAAAGCACAGTAGCACCAAAGTCGTGCATCAGCGTGATCTGCTTCTGCGTATTTCCTGACGACATGGGAATAACACTTGCCCCGATATTGGTCGCTCCATCATGAGCGCCCAGGCCACCTGTAAACAATCCGTAGCCGTACGAAATCTGGAAGATATCATCTTTGGCAGCGCCATAAGCCGTAAAGGCTCGCGATATACTCTCTGTCCACATGGCAAGATCCTTACGAGTATAAAGAACCACTACCGGCTTGCCTGTTGTTCCTGAGGAGGCATGGATTCTTACGATCTGACTCATCGGCACAGCTGCCAGTCCGAAGGGATAGTTATCCCTCAGGTCCAGTTTATTCGTAAACGGAAGTTTGACGATATCATCAATACTCTTGATATCGCCAGGTTCCAGACCCATCTCTTGAAACTTCTTACGGTAAAACGGGGTATTATGATAGACATAATCCGCCATCTTTCTCAATCGGATGCTTTGAATCTCTCGCATTTGCTCGCGATCCATGCATTCCATACTTTCATTCCAAATCATCACTTAAAAACATTAATAGTTAGATTTGGGTACAAATATACAAAAAAATCTGCATTCCAATGACAGAATGCAGATTTTTTATTTGTTTTGTTGTCAAATTATTCTTCTGTGATCTGAACAGTAGCACGACGGTTGAAGTCGATCGGGGTCAGGATCTCCACACCACCGAAGTGAGCGGTTGTGATCTTCTCGGGCTTCACACCCATGTTGATCAACTCGTTCTTTACACGCTCAGCACGCTTGTCAGAAAGCCACATGTTGTGCTCAGGAGTACCAGTAGCGCTGTCAGCATAACCAGTAACGAGGATGCTACGGTCGTTCTCGATAGCGAACTTAGCAAGCGCCTTCACGTTTACGAGGTCCTTCAGCACAGCAATCTCGGTCTTGTTCAGGTTGAAGAACACAGAGATCGGAGTAGTGATGAAGTCCTTTACACTCTGAGTAACGATGGTCTCCACGGGCTCCGGAGCGGGCTGGTTGCGCAGACGCTCGATTTCAGCGTTTGCATCAGCAAGCTGTGCGTTCAGAGCGTCGAGCTGTGCCTGGCTGAGCTGCTTGATAGCATCAACATCGGGAACGGGATCCCAATTAGCCTTACCAAGACTGTAGGTCAGACCAACCTCAGCGGTGAACCAGTGATCGTGGTTCTTCTGGTTGTGGCCACCCCATACATTACCTTCACCCTCGAAGTCATCACCACAAATGTTGTAGTTCAGGTCGAGGTTGAGTTTGAACTTGTCGTTCAGTCTCCAAGAGTTCTGGATACCAGCGCTGATTCCAAGTTCCCATGTGTTATAAGAGCAGTTACGAACAACACCAAGACCAGCATACGGAGTAACATTCCATACACGTGCCTCATTGTAACCGCAGAACAGGTTACTCAGGTTCACCATGAACTGTTCCTGCAGGTTGAAATACTTGATGCCATTGCAGTACTCATCACCTGGAGTTTGCATAACATCAAGACGCGCGTCACCATAACCACTAACACCGTGATTACTATACTTACCGATAACACTCTTTCCCCAGAATCCAGAGAGCTTTGTACGAAGACCCAGAACCGGAGTGAAACGCTTACCGATAGCGAAAGACAGACCATAGCTGCGACGGAAGTGCTCTAACGGACTCTTTGCATAACCAAGAGACTTCTCCTCGTTAGAATAGAATGCTGTATAAGAAGCATTTGCCTCTACAAACCAGTTACTCCAGAATGAATTCATCACAAATCCATCCTTCAATACAGGAGTCGTTTCCTCCTGAGCCATTACTGCCGTTGAAAAACTAGCGACAGCAAGAAGCATTAAAATCTTTTTCATAAACCTGATATTTTAACTTCAATAATAATAAATTCTTAAGAATCCAGTCTATTTTGCGTACAAAGGTAATGTTTTTTTTTAATATCACGATACTTTTTTTAAGAAAAAGTGCAATTAAACTTAAAAAATCGCACATTTTTCTTCATTTCCGACCGTTTTGTCATTACATATTAAAATAAACGCTCAATATCTTCCTGTTTGAGGATGTTTAGTATCGTTTTGCCATCCGGGGTATAGTTCACCTCGCTACAAGCAAACAACTGATTCACGATTTCCTCCATTTCCTCGTTCGAAAGGACTTGTCCTCTTGGTATTGCTGCGCAACGCGCCAGACAGATGGCTAAAGCATGATGGATTTCTTCACTCATATTCTTCCCCTGCTCCACTGCTGTGGCCACCATTGATTGTACTAAGTTCACCATATTTACCCCGTCGAGTCCGGTTGGAACAGCATTGATGGCATAGCTGCAGTTACCCAGGTTTGTCAATTCAAACCCCAGATGTTCCATCTCAGGAATCACCTTCTCGAGTATGACTGCCTCTGAGGGAGGAAACTGCACAACTTCCGGGAACAACATTTTCTGCGACGTGGAGGAATGATTCTTGAACAACTGCATGTACTGATTATATAAAATACGTACATGCGCGCGATGCTGATCAATGATCATCAATCCTGATTTCACTGCCGTCATGATATAACACCCCTTGTATTGGTAGTGATTCTGCGACTTTTCCGTAGCCACTTCCTGATCCTGATCTTGCGAGGACGCCTGAAAGAGGTTCGTTTGCTCAGGTTCCTGCCGCTCCAGACCATCATAGAGCTGCTCCCAATCCTTCACCGGAGCACCTTTCCACACAGGAGTCTGTTGCTTGAACGGATTATACTGAGGATCCACACGCAGATGAGGTTTCTCTACTGCTTCTGACGACGGATTGAACACTGGAATATCCGGCTTACCCACTGTGTCGAAATCTATCGAGGGTACGTCATTGAATTTCCCCACGGCTTCTCTTACCGCAGCCATCAGAATCTGCCAGATAGTCTGCTCGTTCTCAAACTTAATCTCTGTTTTTGTAGGATGGATATTTACATCTATATCCTCTGCAGGAACATCGAAATATATAAAGTACGGTACCTGCTCTCCTGTAGGAACCAATCTTTCGAATGCGTTCTGCACAGCCTTGTGGAAGTAAGGGTGCCTCATGTAACGACCGTTGACAAAGAAGAACTGATAGGCTCCTTTCTTCTTCGCTGATTCGGGTTTACCCACAAAGCCATGGATCTTGCAAACTGTCGTTTCCACCTCTAATGGCAATAGGTCTTGGTTGAGTTTCTTACCGAAAACGTCAATGATTCGCTGTCGTAAGGCACATGGACGCAGATTGAACAATTCCGTACGGTTACTATGAAACGTAAACCCTATCTGCGGATTTACCAGTACAATACGTTCAAAAGCCGTCAGGATATTGTTCAATTCAGTGGCATTTGATTTCAGGAACTTCCTTCTTGCAGGTACATTAAAGAACAGATTCTCCACCAAGAAGTTACTACCTACAGGACAAGCCACGGGTTGCTGTCCCATAACCTTACTCCCTGACAATGAAAGAACTGTTCCTAACTCATCCTCTGTCCTTCTGGTCTTCAGCTCCACCTGAGCCACAGCAGCAATACTTGCCAAGGCTTCACCACGGAACCCCATGGTGTGCAAGGCAAAGAGATCGTCTGCCGAGCGAATCTTCGAGGTGGCGTGTCGTTCAAAAGAAAGACGCGCATCGGTCTCAGACATACCCTTACCATCGTCAATCACCTGGATTGATGTTCTTCCAGCATCCACAACAATCACCTGGATATGTTGTGCACCTGCATCCACAGCGTTTTCCACCAGTTCCTTGATTACTGAAGCCGGTCGTTGTATCACTTCTCCGGCTGCGATCTGGTTGGCTACACTGTCTGGTAAGACTTGTATGATATCCGACATGTTCAATAGATTAAGACTACACCTACTACTATCAATATGATGATCAGCAACACCAAGAGTCCTGCCTCCGAGTACCATGATCCTGCTTTACGTTTCGATATATGTTGAGTTGTATGACTGGCGGCATGCAGGAAAGACCCTTTAACTGTGGCACCTGTCAACGATTCCTGATCCTGCATTCCCAACTCCTTTTTAGCCCGCATCTCTATTTCCTTGATGCGTTCTTTCCGTTCATCCACATATTGGAAAGGATGAGAGAAGCGACGAGGCTTTGGCTGCTTGAAGAATCCCATCATCAGTCATCCTCCTTTTGTGCTTCTTCCGTTGTCTGAAGAGTGTCAGGGGGAGGAGACGCATCTTTCTTGTCATCAGAAAAATCAGATAGCTTCTGTAAGGGTGCAGCATGACGTTCGAGGATTCTCATTTCCGACCCTTTAGCCTTGCCGCGCCAATTGAAGATGTCGTCAGGACTCATAGGGCGTACATAATCAAACCATGCAAAGTTTCGCAGTTTTGTCTTTCCTGGCGGAATCTGTGTAATGGGATAGAGCGTACATTCCGCTGTCGGCATCCAAATCTTCTGCAGCTTACGGTCCTGTAAGTACATCCGCATGGTATCCGTCTCCGCATAGTTCAGTCCGATAAACGAACTGTCCTTGTCATCGATGGGATAATAGATAGACTGCACGTTAGAGATGGCATCACTGCGATAAACGGCTTTATCACGGAAATAGGCATACATCTCTTTGGAAGATATCTGATTGAAATGATCCTTGTTGTCGATCTGCTCCACAGACAAGGCCTGACCGATGATATGAGCCTTATCAATGGTTGAATCTTTCATGAACACCTCGATTACCTCACCCAGCAGCTGACGGTTCTCATTCCATGTAATCGGATCCTTATACATCACCATACAAGAGTCCTTGGTATCATACACCAACGAATCGCACACTGCCTGCACATCCACCCGATACGCCCTCACCTTGTCAAAGCAATGGAACTTCCGCCAAACCGAGTCTGTATCGATGTTATAAGTATACATCTTGATGGAGTCGCCATGCACGTACAAGGTATCTTTCTGTGAATAATCCACAAGTTTAGCCCGCTTGGTGGCATAGGCATAACCTGTCTTGTCGTTATACCAGAAATAATCACAGAACATCATGTTCTTATTCACCCTGTCGGTATAGATCACATTACCGAAACCCTCACTGATACCCTTTCTGTCGTCGTGATACAGACTATCGCCCGTAATCTCCTTTTCCTTGTTCACAATGGTTGTCCTACTGAACAACTGAGCATTTTCCTTATTGGTATCGTAATACCCCGATGTAGATTTAATCACGCTCTCGCCAGAAGTAATGGTGGAAGGTCCTACGATATGTGCAATAGACGTTCTCGTATCATAATGTAGTGTATCAGTTGTCAGCAGGAATTTAGGGTTCTTGAGATTCACGTTGTAGTTGAAGATCGCCTCTCGTGAGTCGGTATGATACTCACCCCAGTCACTGGTCAGCACATTCTTCTTATCAACCATTTTCCCTCCTTCGAAGAAGTAGCCGAAACTGTACAAACGGTCATAATCCAAACTATCCGTATATAGCTTTGTTGCACGATGCGTAAGCACGACATTTCGACGAGCCTTAGCAAACTGGTCATTCCCGTCGTAATAGGCATAGTCGCTATTCAACGTCAATGTGTCCCCCTGACGCATCTTTACATGTCCGAAAGCCTCAAAAGAGTTAGAAGCTTCAAAGAAATAAGCACTGTCACACGACAGGGTAGCACCTTTGTGTCTGAACTGCACCTTCCCTTTCAGGAACTGTGCGTCGGGTTTGGGTCCGAAACGATTATAGCTCAACTCGTTGGCATGAACCAAGTAGATACGTTCATCCGTTTTTGTCCTGGGACGACGTTTCTTTACTGGAGCCTGATGAGATTCAGCCAGACACAGACCGAACAGGCACAGCACCACAACAATCATGGTCCTGTGCCCGCTCAGCAACTGTTCCAACCATCCTTTCATCTTCATTTGATCCAGCCCTCGAATTCAAACTGACAATCCTTGTAACGGTCGTTCATCCTTACATAGATATCCTTCAGTTTGTCTTTGACCCATTCCTTCAGGAAGTCATCCCTGCGCTGAGCAAGAACCACGTTCTTCATGGTCTGGAAGTCCTCAGTAATCGTGGCACGATGTCCTTCCACCCTACTCTTCAGTTTGACAATAGCGCACACTGTCTTACCTTTCGAGTTAATCATCTGGAAGGCCTGAGACACCTCACCCACCTTCATGGTATCTACCACGCGTGCTACATCAGTAGAGAACGCTGACAGGTCCTGCATGCGGAACTTTGAGGTTGTACGACCATCTTCGGTAAGGTTTGCCATCAAGCCCTTACTACTTCTTGTATCCTTGTCATCCGACAAAGCCGAGGCTGCATCCTCAAAGGAGAACTTCCCTTCACGGATGTCAGCAGCAATAGAGTCAAGGCGTTGCTTACCTTGCTCAATGGCTTCTGGCGACACCTGTGGCTTCAGCAGGATATGGCGACACTTGATCTTGTCTCCACGCTTGTCAATCAGCTGAATGATATGGAATCCGAACTCCGTTTCCACAATCTTGGAAATCTTGTTAGGATCGGTCAGGTTAAAGGCTACATTAGCAAAGGTAGGATCGAGCATACCTCGTCCCATATAATCCATCTCACCACCTTGTCGGGCAGAGCCTGGATCCTCCGAATAGAGTCGTGCCAGAGTGGCAAACGATGTCTCCCCTTTTGTCACACGATCTGTATAACTGCGCAATTCATTCTTCACGCGGTTAATCTCTTCCTGTTCAATACGCGGTGTCTTTGTCAGGATCTCCACCTCCACCTCCGTAGGAACGAAAGGAATACTATCTTCAGGCAAATCATTGAAATACCTTCTCACATCCGCAGGCGACACATTGATATCCTCCACCAACTGTCTCTTCATCTTATCGATCATCAGTCGGTCGCGGAAGGTCTCACGCATCTCCTGTCGCATCTCCGTGATGCTCTGCTTACGGTATTCCTCCAGTTTCTCCCTGCTACCAATGCCCTGTATCCAGTGATTGATGATACGGTCAACCTCTTGCATGACCTCCGACTCCGTCACCTCCACACTGTCTATGGCAGCTTGGTGCAGATAGAGTTTCTGCAAGGCGAGTTGCTCAGGAATGGCACAATCAGGATCACCTGTCCATCGAATGCCCTCCTCTTCAGCCTGCAGACGCATAGCCTCCACCTCTGATTTCAAGATCGGCTCATCGCCCACAACCCATATCACCTCATCGATGATGCTCGACTCAGGTATGGATACCACCTTGACAGGTCTCTGGTTCGCGGTTGAGTCACTATCTGATGTCCATGAGCGAGCCGTACCAGGCAGGGTTGCATGGAGACTCATTCCCACCATGGCGACAGTTGCCACCGACACAGCTATCTTCATTGATATGTTCATATTCTTACTTTAATGGTCTAATGTTTATTGACCGTTTGCAACACTTCTTTATTAACGACAACAGAGTAGCGTTTCCTAAGATCTTCCACCCAGGCCTTCTCCAGTTCCTCCTGGTAGTCGGCCACCACAAGGGCACGTACATCCTGATACTCCTCCGGTCCTTTCTTCAGCAGCTTTCCAAACACCGCATCAATGGGGTAGTCCTGCAGCGACGTCACGGTAGTGTCTTTCTTGAATACCATCTTGTCGATCACAGCGTTATCACCCTTCTTGAAGATACCTTTTTCCACACGGATACGGATGATGGAATCGTTGTTGAATGTCTTACGTAACTGATCGGCCCACTGAGAGAACGGCAGTCCTTTGACACTCTTCTTCACTGCTTTCACATCCGCCTTATCCTTTACGTGGTAGGCGATACCCTTATAGCGAGGCTCATCCCAGCCGTATTTCTTCTTGTTCTTCTGGAAATAGTTCGCCAGTCCTAACTCATCCTTGGCAGCCTTGTCCCAAACGGTCTGGTTACTGATCTCATAGAGAAGGAGACCATCATGGTACTCCTGGATGAGGTATTTCAAATCCATATCCTTAGCCGACATCTCCGCAGCGCGTTTCTCCAACAGCTGGGCTGTGCTGATGCCTTGCTCCTGTGCCATTTCCTTGATGGCCTGATCGGCAACGTGCTCACGACCGCCTCTGCGCTCCAGGAAGGCAAAGATATCATTCTTCAGTGAGTCAAAGGGCTCCAACTGCTTGCGATCCTTCATCAGGATGATATGATAGCCGTAAGGTGACTGGAACGGCTGACTCATCTCACCTTTCTGCAAGGCGTAAGCCTGATCCTCGAACTCCTTAACCGTCTGACCCGGTCCTATCCAAGGCAGCGCACCACCATTGACAGCCGAGCCCGGATCCTGAGAGAGTCGTTTGGCCAGATCGGCAAAGTCAGCCCCGTTCTTCAACGCAGTATAGATAGAGTCGATACGCACCTTGGCTTTCTGCATCTCCTCGGCGGGAGCCTGCTGTTCCACATGCATCAAGATATGGGCCGGCATGATAAGACCCCTTGGTCCGATAGACTCCTTCGTATCGTTATATACCTTCTGAGCCTCACGAAGCATTCCCTCATCGGTCACGAACGAAGGTTTGATCTGCTGGTCGCGATACATGGCGAACTCATCCTTGAACGACGTCAGCGTATCCAGTCGTGCATCCTTTGCCGCCTGCACCTTGAGCTTATAGTTCACGAACAGATCCACATATTCATCCACCGACTTCTTGTCGATCACCCCTTCAGAGTTGTTCTTGTTATATGAGTACTCAAACTCCGAACGTGGCACAGGCTGTCCATTGACCGTCATGATTGTCGGGTCGTTGTTCTGTGCATTAGCCGCAGCTGCCATGAGGAGCATGGAGGCTATTATAAGTCCTGTTTTCATATTTTGTATGCTTACTTTCCTTAGTTTATTCATGGCGTGAATAGTTCGGCGCCTCACTGGTGATAGTGATATCGTGCGGATGACTCTCGTTCACACCAGCATTGGTGATACGAGTGAACTTCGCATGATGAAGATCCTCGATTGTGGCAGCGCCGCAATAACCCATACCAGAACGCAATCCGCCAGTCATCTGGTATATTACCTCCTGCACCGTTCCCTTGTAAGGAACTCGTCCGGCAATACCCTCGGGTACCAGTTTCTTCGCATCCTTCGTCTCGCCTTGGAAATAGCGGTCCTTTGAACCATGTTTCTGCTCCATGGCTTCCAGGGAACCCATACCGCGGTAGCTCTTGAACTTTCGTCCGTTGTAGATGATGGTATCGCCAGGACTCTCCTCTGTACCTGCCACCAACGAGCCGACCATCACACAAGAGCCGCCTGCTGCCAGTGCCTTGACGATATCGCCAGAGTAACGCAGACCGCCATCGGCAATCAGAGGAACTCCCGTTCCCTTCAAGGCGCTGTACACATCATATACAGCACTCAGCTGGGGAACGCCTACACCGGCAACGACACGCGTTGTACAGATACTACCCGGTCCGATACCCACCTTCACTGAGTCGGCACCGTTCTCCACCAGCATCTTGGCGGCTTCGCCTGTAGCCACATTACCTACAACAATATCGATATTACCGAACGACAGCTTGGCTTCGCGGAGCTTCTCGATTACTCCTTTCGAATGACCGTGTGCCGTATCTATCACTATAGCGTCAGCTCCAGCATCCACCAGCGCCTGCATGCGCTCCAAGGTATCATCAGTCACACCCACTCCGGCAGCCACACGAAGACGACCCTTCTCGTCCTTGCAGGCCATGGGCTTGTCTTTTGCCTTGGTGATATCCTTGTAGGTGATCAGACCCACCAACCGGTTGTCCTTATCCACCACAGGCAACTTCTCGATCTTGTTCTCCTGCAGAATCTGGGCAGCTGCCGTAAGGTCAGTCTGCTGATGTGTCGTCACCAGATGTTCCGAAGTCATCACATCGTCAATCTTATTGTCCAGTCTGCGCTCAAAACGCAGGTCACGGTTCGTCACGATACCCACCAGATGGTTGTCATCATCCACCACGGGAATACCGCCGATATGATACTCTGCCATCATAGCCAGGGCATCGGCCACCGTACTACCTCTGCGAATGGTTACGGGATCATAGATCATACCGTTCTCGGCACGTTTCACGATAGCCACTTCACGGGCTTGTGCCTCAATAGACATGTTCTTATGAATCACACCGATTCCACCCTCACGGGCAATGGCAATAGCCATACTGCTCTCGGTCACCGTATCCATCGCGGCCGTTACAAACGGCACGTTCAGTGCGATGTTCCTCGAGAACTTGGTTTTCAACTCTACCGACTTGGGCAGTACTTCCGAATAAGCGGGAATCAATAGGACGTCATCGAATGTCAGACCGTCCATCACAATTTTATCTGCAACAAATGATGCCATATACTACTTGAAAATTTATTGCGTGCAAAATTAGCAATAAATTCCCACATACGAAACGCTTTTTACGAAAAACATACCTTGTTAATACGATTTAACGCGATTACAGACATTTCTCGTCCGGATATTAGCTTCTGCAAATCGTTGTAATAGCAAGGGGTGGTTAGGTCAGGAGACCCTGCTTCTTCATCTCCAAATAGCGGTTGATGACCTGAACGGTCAGTTGATCGGGGGTGGTCAGCAAGGAGAGGATGCCGTACTGACGGAGCAAGTTCACAATAAGTCGTTTCTCATAGACGAACTTCTCGGCGATGACATGCTGGAAGACAGACTCCGTATTCTCCTCCGGGGTGCTGATATAGTCGTGCAACTCCATATCATCAAAGAAGACTACCAGCAGACGGTGTCGGCGGTTGAGCTGCTGAAGGAAGGGAAGCTGGCGCTTCAGACTCACCACTCCCATGAAATTGGTGTATATGACCATCAGACTGCGTTTGCTGACATACTTGTTGACATGGGCACAGAGCGCAGAGAAATCGGTCTCGCCAAAGACGGTCTGCTGCGCATAAAGCGCCTCCTGCATCGTCTGCATATGTCCTGATTGTCGTGAAGCGGGTACAAAAGAATCAAAAGTGTCGGCAAAGGTAATCAATCCAGCCTTATCTTCTTTCCTTATCGCCACATACGAGAGTACCAAGGAAGCATTGATGGCATAGTCGAGCAGTGTCATTCCCTTG
Organism: uncultured Prevotella sp.; assembly: GCA_900314935.1. GTDB lineage: Bacteria > Bacteroidota > Bacteroidia > Bacteroidales > Bacteroidaceae > Prevotella. The sequence goes on along the minus strand of OMXE01000001.1, from coordinate 51,324 downwards.
AAGGCCTGCTGCATGACACGTCCTTTGTCAATGACACTATACACCTGCTGCGACCGTTCATCCTGATAGACATTCACCATGAGCTGATGACGGCGGGCCGTGGCTCTCCAGTTAATGGTGCGGTAGTCATCCCCCTGCACATAATCCTTGATCTGCTCGAACTCCGTATGGTTCCCCACCCTACGGATGCGTTTGATACCCGTTTCCTGCAGGTTGTTACTGATGGCCATCAGCTCATACTGCCGCAGCATCAGATACGATGGATATACCTTTACCTCAACAGGTTCGCCACAAGTAAAGCGACGGTGCACCAAACCCAAGACGGTAGTGGCAAACACCCTGATTCTACCGAAGGAATAGATGCCCCTGCTAACAGGTCGGAGGGTATAGCTAATCGATTGTTCCTCGTTCGAGGGAATCCTCTCCCTGAAGTACACATCCCTTCGCTGGAATACCACGGGAGCCTCATCGATCACCTCCACATGTACAGGAAAGGCATAGTGGTTCACTACCTGCAGTGTTACCTTGTTCTCATCACCATTCGAGAATCTGTCGGCACAAAGACGCGAAGCCTCAATGCCATGACGATGATACAACACCACCGCCTCGGCAATTGTCACGCACACGAACACCAATAGCAGCCACCGTCCGATATGGAACAGCGGTGCTGCCAGATACCCTGCAGCAATCAGCAGGATCAGCAGGATCAATACGATATAGAACCTACGACTTAGAAACATCTCTCACTTCTCACCTCTCACTTCTATTTTGGCACTTCCACCTTGTTAATCAGTCGCTGCGCCACTTTCAGGGCGGTATATCCCTCCATCTCAGCCTCAGCGGTAAGGATGATGCGGTGTTGCAGGACGGAAGGAGTGACGAACTGAATATCCTCAGGCGTCACGAAGTCACGCCCCTGAATCATCGCCATAGCCTTAGCCGTCTGCAGAATTGCTACCGAAGCACGTGGCGAAGCCCCTAAGAACACTGCCTTACTACTACGCGTCTGCTGAACGATCAGGGCGATATAGCGCAAGAGCGAAGGATCCACCACTACCTGCTCCATCTGTTGACGCATCGTTAGCAGTTCCTGCTTGGTAATCACCGGCTCGATCTGTTCCAACCGTGTCAGTGCACTGTTGCGGTGATGACGTTCCAGGATCTCCACCTCCTCATCCAAGGAAGGATAGTCCATGGTGATCTTCATCATGAAACGGTCGGTCTGGGCCTCAGGCAACTTATACGTACCCTCCTGTTCCACCGGGTTCTGTGTGGCAAGAATCGTATAGACATCCCCCATACGATGACTCTTTCCGTCGATAGTCACCTGTCGTTCCTCCATCACCTCGAAGAGGGCTGCCTGTGTTTTAGCAGGAGCACGGTTCACCTCATCCACCAGTACGATATCGGCAAAGACCGGTCCTGGGTGGAAGTCGAACTCACCACTCTTCATATTGAATACCGTTGTTCCCAGCACATCGCTCGGCATCAGGTCGGGTGTGAACTGCACACGACTGAACTCGGCATCCACCAGCTTGGCCATCAGACGGGCCAGCAGTGTTTTGGCCACGCCAGGCACACCTTCTATGAGCACATGACCATTGGCAAGGACTGCCGTAAGCAGCAGGTCAACCGTCTGCTCCTGTCCTACCACCACCTTGGCGATACTCTCTTTCAGCATCCTCACCTTCTCTGCGAACTGGGTGAGGTCGGTTCTTGATTGGTTCTCTTCCATATAGTAGATATTTGATTGATTAGCGATTCCATGGTGGCACGACTCACATCCAGCTCCTCCTCTTCAAGCTTTCGTAACGTATTCACCAGTTTCGATACCTCCTGTTCCTCCATATCGGTTTGAGATGCAATAACCGCAAAGGTGCGCTGGTCCTCACTTCTATCGGTGAGATCCACATGCAGCACCCTTCTCATCTCCTCCGTGAAATAAGCATATTTCTTCAGCACCAGATCACGGTAATCGTGTTTCTGGTAATACAGCGTACCGATCAACTTCACAAACTCCAGATTCCTGTTCTTCGGCTTCTCCACCTCGGGGATGATGCGTTGGCGCCGCTTGGCTGTGAAGACCATGAATACCAAGACCGTGATGAAAGCTAACGTCACAGCCCATCGGAGGGGTGGCTGCGAGAGGAAATAGCGCAAAGGCGACTGCTCCTTACTATCCATGGAGGGCATATAGGCTTCGGTTCGCACGATGGGGAGATCGGCGATATACGATAAGATACGGAAGACATACTCATGATTCGGTTTGTCGAGTATTCCGTAGTTGGTAAATGCCAAGGGCGTAGTGGCTACGATAACACAACCTTTGCCTATAGGCACTTCCAAAGCCGTATGCGCAGTGTCTGGTCGTACAAGGAGTCCCGATTCATCCTTTCTGGGATAGACGGTGGCGAGTGCTCTTGAAGGAAGGGAGTCACTACGCTTCCTTATTCTCGACTCCATGATTGGTGGGTAGAAAGCGTAGGCATGACGGTCGAACACCGAATCAGCTTCCCATACCAAGGTATCACGACTCTTTTTCTGCATGACAAACTGACGGATGGTCATGTTCGTATAGGTATGGAGCATGTAAATATCGAACGTGTCCTCCAGTAATCTGTTACTTCCGCTGCTCACCAGCAAGATCTTGTTCCCTTTCTCCGCCAGCGAGATCATCGTTCCTATCTCGGTCTTACCCCACGTATTCATGTTATCCACCACGATCATGATACTCCTTTTGCACGTATCATCCTTCATCTGGTACAACGACTTGCGGTTCACCTCATAGCCGTGAGGCAGCGAAGTTGACAAGACACTGTCGAAGATATAGCAGCCATAGGGTTGCTTGTCAGTATGACTGAAGGTGGGAGTCCACACAAACTTCCTCGGCATGCGGTATTGGGCCACGAAGACGAGGGCGAGGAAGATGACGACAAACAAGATGAACCAACGGTTGAACTTCATACCCCACCTCCTTCCTCTTGAGTTGCCGGTACGACAATCTTCTGCTTCAATGTCGACTGCAGTCTGCACACCTCATCCAACAGGGAGGCATCAGCCTCAAAATGACCGTACCGGACGCGCAGGAAATGGTTTGTTAGCTCGCGGAACGACTCCTCACGGCATTCGTACTCGTATTGCGTAGGTGTTTTATACAACTGCCAGTCAATCTGGTGTGTATCACTCAGATAGCGCAGAGTCTGCAGATACACCCATCTCACCGCACCACGGTAGTCGCCCTGCTGAGTAGCCAATCGTATCTCTTTATCAAAGTCAATTCCATAGATGGTATCCCCCTCCTCTTCCTCATACATACGGCGTTTGGCGTTCCTCAGGAACAGTTCGGGTCGTTTCTTGTAGAGGAACCACAGCACAAGACCAATCAACGCCAGCCCTGCCATGATAATCAGCGGAGTGGTGATATGGTTTCCTGTTATCTCTCCAAAGACGTCATTCAGGAACTCCATGATCTTTTGCCAGATCCAGTCCATCAGACTCACCTCCTGTGTTTCCAACTCACGACTGTAGTCGTAAGCGGGATTACTCCGCATCAAGGAGAGCAGGGTGGTATCGCAGGAGAGAGTGTCCATGTTAGTTGACAGTTGACAGTTCTAAAGTGTTTCGAAGTGCTCGATGTCGTTTTCTACGGTGAAACGGTCGATTTTCTCACTTGCATGACCGTATTGATAGGCAATACCGACAAAGAGAATGGCATATACCAGATACGCTCCATAGCACTGGATCACACCAAGGATGTAGGTCATGAAGCTGTAACCCACCGAAGAGGTGAAGGCATTATCGGCCGAATCCAAGCCCAGACCGGTCTTGAAGATCATGGCGATTTCCCACGGCAAAGTGGTAATCATCTGCAGGATACCCACAATCAGACTCAGTACGATGACTACGGCCAGCACACCGCCGAAGGTCTTGAAGCCCAAGCGGATCGCCTTTAAGTAAGCTTCCAGCACGTTCACGTGTTCAAAAAGATAGATGGGTGCTGCCAGAGACATTGGAATGATAAGGACCAATCCTACAATGTAAGCCACGACAAACAAATAGGGAGAGGCCGTGGCCATTAAGAATACCCACGCGAAGAAAAGCAGAACGATAACAAAGCCCACAAGAATCAGGACGACGCCACGTTTGATGTTACGTGTCAGCAGACTGCGGATCTCACTGAAGGTGATATCACTGAGGCGCCCTTCCCGGTGTTCGTAAAGATACATCAGCGCATATACAAGACTAACCAGTATGAGGGAGCCAACGGTGTAGAACAGCATCGTTAAGATAAAGTTGCCTAACATCCCTTGCATGCCATCGGAAAAGAACATATTGTCATTGTCCAATTTCCCTCCTGCTATATTGCCTATCGTTGAGAAATAATTCGACATCAGTCCGTTGAATGCCAAAGCCTGGAACAGGCACAAGGGCAGCAACAGATAGGTAATGTACTTGAACAGCGGTCGGATGTTCTCGCCTATGAATGCGAATGTATCGCTGATCTTCTCTCCAAATCTACGTACCTTGTACAAAGGTATCAGGGGTCGTTGGATATGCTGACGACCTTCAGCATCTACTGTTATCTCCATATCATTGTTAGTATTTAGTTCGAATTCAATTTCCTCGGGTACCAAAGATAATAAAACAGCACAAATGCCAGTGAACCAAAGATAACCGTTAGTCGTAAGGCATCAGGCCATTCTGTATGTCGTGTGAAGAAACCCTCGATGAAACCGGCGATAATGAATATCGGTACGGTACCGATAATGATCTTCAGTCCACGCTTCGCCCCACGTCGGAACGACACCAGTCGTGAATAGGTTCCGGGGAACAGCCAGCCATTTCCCATGGCGATACCTGCTGCACCAGCCACGATGATGGCAGAGATCTCCAAGGTACCATGCAGCCAGATGGCCAGCATCGACTCATACCCCAATCCCTGCTGGAAGAAGAAGGTCTGGAACGCCCCTAACATCACCCCGTTCTGGAACAGGTAGTAACCACTCATGACACTGGTAAGTACGCCCATGACGAAGATGACAAACGACACAAACACGTTGTTGATCGTAATATGCAGGAACATAGAGGTTTCATCACCACCGTTATACACGGCCATCGGCTCTCCGTTCTCAATGTTTTGCAAGGTCATATCCACATACTCGTTCCCTAAGATCAGGCGCGAGAAATCCACATCATGGTATTGCGACACACTGCCAATCAACACGCTCATCGCAAATATCAGGAACGAATAGAGCAACTCCTTACGGGCTTCGTACATGGTTTGCGGCACCTCTCGTGTCCAGTAGGTAATCAAGCGCGACCATTTCTCGCGTTTGTTCCTGTAGATCTCGTTATGCAGCGCTGAGGCGAGGTTGTTCAGATAGACAGTAATGCGCGATTGGGGGTAATGCGTCTGTGCGAAGGCCAGATCGCTGGTGATATCGGTATAGGCATCGGCCAGCACGTCAGGTGATGTAACGGAAGCGTTTTCCACCACCGTCTCCATCTCACGCCATTTGTCAATGTGCTGTCTGATGAACGATACTTCTTTCATGAGAACCGATTAAGGTAATATTATCCCAATTCGCTTGCAAAAATAGGAGTTTTTTTTTACTTTTGCAACAAAATACAAAAGAATTGTTCAGAAATGGCACAATCGGACATCATCACAGGACAATACGTGCAAATCCAGCAAACGCCTGCCAGCGTGGGCGAACGCATTGGTGCACAGGTCATTGACTGGCTCATCCAAGGCGCTGTCGGCTTCACGTTCTTCTACTTGATGACCAAGTTAGACGACGCTCTTTCAATGGGTGTTCCCTTCCCTTTCTGGCTCATTTCCCTGCTCATCGTCATCTACTGTCCGTTGTGCGAGATCTTTAACCACGGTCAGACCATCGGTAAGCATCTGTTGAAGATGCGTGTGGTGAAAAAAGACGGTTCCACGCCGAGTTTAGGTGCCTATGTTCTGCGGTGGTTATTGTTCATCGTCGATGGTCCTACCATGAGCGGACTGGGTGTGCTGGTGATGCTGCTGAATCAGGATAACCAACGCATTGGCGACATCGCCGCAGGAACGATGGTCATCAAGCTCAACAGCTACGATAAGATCCAGGTGAGTTTGGATGAGTTCAACCAGTTCAGTCGGAGCTACCAACCCGTCTATCCGCAGGTAACCGATCTCTCCTTGGAGCAGATCGACTTGATTACCCGCACATTGGAACTGCCCGACAATGACCCGCGCATCCATGCCTTGGCAGAAAAGGTGAAGCAGTTACTTCACATCAGTACACCTTTGGAACGCAGCGACGACACCTTCCTATGGCGCATCGTGAAGGATTATCAGTATTATGCGTTGGAAGTCATATAGAGCGTCTCACCGCTTAATACCGATTTCCCGCACTTGTCGTTCGAAATCATCGCGGTTACCCAAGGCAGCGTTCTTCACCCTTGCCCGGTAGTTATAGATGGTGTTCACCGAATAATGCAGGAACTCCGCAATCTTCCCGCTGTCCTCCACCCCTAAACGAATCAAGGCGAATATACGCAAGATGGTATTCATCCGCTCGTTCTTCTGTAAGGTGACACGTTCCTCAGGCACCAGCAGGGCATTGAACTGCTCCACGAAGGTGGGGAAAAGATGCAGGAAGGCCGCATCAAAGCTCTCGTAGAGCTCCTCCAGTTCCTTGTCTTTGAACTCCTGACCGCGTGTTGCCTGGTACAGATCCTCGTAGGCTCTGTTCTTGACCATCTTGTTGATGCGCTTGCGGAAATTGTCCATTTTATCGATGTATAGAGAACACAGTCGCAGGAATCGTCCCACATATTCCTCCTTTACCTTGTTCGATTCATACAGCTGGGCGTTGAGCATCGACAGCTGACGGTTGGCTGCAGTAAGACGTTTGCGCTGACGGTTCACATAGAACACCGAGGCCACCAGACTCAGGGCGAGTATGCTGATAATGAACAGCATCTGACGGAGCTTACTCATCGCCTGCTCCTTAGCGGTCTTGTAATCGCTGGCGATGCTCGACAACAAGGGGGCAATCTGCCAGCTACGCTGTCGTGAGCCATAGGTATTGGCGCACTTACTGGTGAAGTTGATATAGCGGTACGAACGGTCGAGATCGCCCTGCAGCATCAGCTGGTTGGCCATCTCCCACAGCGAGCCCTGATCCATCACCCCATTGCGCACATCCGACAAAGCCGATTCCGACAGCCAGTACATCATCTGCACTGAATCCTCTTTCGCCTTATACTCCAGATAGCGGTAGAGAGCCACCAGGGCATAGCGGTGCGAGCCGCGTTCAGTCATGGCCAGCCACTCATCATTCACCTTCATCGACTCCTCCAACTGATTACTGTTCAGCAACCGCATCTCGCGCGCCAGCATCACGGCATCATCCGTAGGAGGAAGTGCCTTCAGCATCAAGTCCTCGTAATACCTCGCCTGCTCACGGTATTTCTCCTGCAGGTCTTCCATGTGGGTATAATAAGCCAGCTCGTTATACACATGCGCACATGCCCTGTAATACGTTCCCGAATGGTCCTTCACCTCCGACAGGATGTTCAAGGCCTCATCATACATACCCGTATTCGAGCACCGCAGCGCCATCAGCGATGAGCACAGATCCACCTTCTCCGGTTGGTTCATGCGTTTGGCCAATGTGATGCATTCGCGCAGGTAAAACACTGCGGAGTCGTTCTTGAAGGGGTAGTATTTCTCGTATAGCTGGAAGTTCAGGTCGTACCTGCTACCATCATCCGCTGCCATATTCAACCGCGCCTGCAGGTCGGCCACTTCCTGGTCGTGCTGCGCCACATACTGCGGGAACTTCACAATCTCCCTGTCAAGACAGCGGTACAGCGAATCGAGGTTCTGGGCGGGCAGTATCATGCATCGGCACAACAGCCAGCACAAACAGATGATTCGTAAATAGCTTATATTCATGATTATATTGTTGATTCCTTTGCAAAGATACAAAACATTTTTAATAGTTTTTCGCTTTTTAGACAAAAATGTTGTTCTTGTCAATGGTTTCGAGGTGCAATATCATAGGTATTGGGGCCTGAAAGCATAGGTATTGGAGTCTGAAAACATAGGTATTGCGATGCAAAACCTAACAATCCTAAAATTTGAATTCACAATACCGGCGCAACATACACGGATTTCGCAGGAAACGCCTTTATATACGAGGAAAATGGTTGTTTTCAACATACACGCAACATACACCAACATACACTATAGCCCCACCAACATACACGCAACATACACTGCGAAGTAGGCCACTTGCGCATAGAAACTAGGCTACTTTCTCATAGAAACTAGGCTGATTACCACCTCATGCTAGGCCATTTTCTCATAGCAACTAGGCTTCTTACTCGATATTCCCACGTTGGGAACAATTTATTCCCACGTTGGGAACGTTTTATTCCCGCGTTGGGAACAATAATTCGTTTGTGAACCTCGCGTGTATGTTGCGTGTATGTTGGTGGGGCTATAGTGTATGTTTGTGTATGTTGCGTGTACGTTAAAACTGATAGCTTTCCCTTTATTTATAAGGATTTCCGCGATTTTTTGTGTACCTTTGAGTAAATTGTAGGAGAAAAAATGAAAAACTATGGCACTTTAGGGCACAAACTATGCTACTTTCTTGCACAAACTGTTGCCGCGCAGGTCGGTGGTAATAGTTTGTGCAAGAAAGTTAGAAAGCATTTTGAACTATAGGATGACTTTCCTTAGTTTGCGAGTTTGAAGCTCACGCTTGTGGAGATATGATCTGATGCATTACCGATCAAGGCTTTGAACTCACCTGGCTCAGCCACCCACTCGCCTACTCTGTCATCGTAGAAGCTCAGGGCTGACTTATCAATGGTCAGGGTTACATCCTTGCTCTCGCCTGGCTGCAGATAGACCTTCTGGAACGTCTTGAGCTCTTTGACAGGACGGGGCAGTGACGACTTTACATCGTTGATATAGAGCTGCACCACCTCAGCACCTGCCCTGCTGCCTGTGTTCTTTACCTTTACGGTGAACGATATCTTCTCATCAGCAGTCATCGTCTTCTTGTCAGCCAAAGCCTTCCCGATTTCAAAGGTAGTGTAGCTGAGTCCGTGACCGAAAGCAAACAGCGGTTTTTCCTTCTGCTTGTCAGTCCAGCGATAACCTACGAAGATATCCTCCTTGTATTCCTCGTCGATAATCTGATGACCGTCGCGCCACGTACCTGGATAACTACCTGTGGCATGGGCTCCGCATTGATTCAGGTTTGCATACCAGGTGAAGGGCAGCTTACCCGAAGGATTCGCTTCACCGAAGAGGACAGAGGCGATGGCATTACCTGCCTCGGAACCTAAGAACCAACCTTGAACAACGGCAGGCACCTTATTGATCCACGGCATGGCCACGGCATTACCACTGATGTTCACATAGACAAGACGTGGGTTTACGGCTACAAGTGCCTCGATGAGCTCGTTCTGACCGTATGGCAACTCGTACTGGTTACGGTCGTGCCCTTCGCTATCCTGATAGTTACTCTTGTTCAAACCGCCGATGAAGATCACCACATCTGCCTGCTTGGCTTTTTCAAGAGCCTCCGTCTTCAGTTCTGCCGCAGAGCGTGTCTCGTAAAGCGAACGACCTACGGTAACACCATCGAAACTCTGAATCGTGTCACCGATATAGCCGCGGGCGTAATCAATTGATAGTTGATAGTTGACAGTTGACAGTTTAGAGACAATGCCATCCAATGGCAAAATCTCGTGCTGTACCTTCAGCGAGGAGGAGCCGCCACCCACCGTCATCATCTTGATGGCATTCTCACCAACTACCAGAATACGAGTAGGCTTACTAGGGTTTATGGGCAATAATGGGGCATTCTCGCCTTTCATCTTCTCATTCTTCAGCAGTACAATACCTTCTTGGGCAATCTTCAGGGCAGCATCATAATGACTCTCGCTGCAGAGGAAACCAAAGGGCTTGTTGCGCTGCATGGTGGTACGGAAGAACAGGCGCAATACACGGCGTACCTTCTCATCGAGTTCCTTGGTGGTGTACTTACCCTCTTTGATGAGTTTCTTGTAGGCATCAGCCAGATAATAGTTATCGTAGGCATTGGTAGCACCCATCGTCAGACCGTCGGTCCAGGTACCGAACTCAAGATCGAGTCCGTTCTTAACCGCCTCATCCGTATCATGACAGCCACCCCAGTCGGAGATGACAACCCCGTCAAAACCCCAATCCTGCTTCAGGATCTTGTTGAGCAGGATCTCGTTGTGACAGTTATGCTGGTTATTATAGAGGTTATAGGCACCCATGATAGCCCATGCGCCACCCTGCTGCACAGCCGCCTTGAAGGCCGGCAGGTAGATCTCATGCAGGGCACGGTCGGAAACAATCACATTCACTTGATGACGGTACTCCTCGTCGTTGTTCAATGCGTAGTGCTTCACGCAGGAAGCAACACCTAACGACTGAAGACCGCGTACATAGGGTACTACCATCTGGGAGGCCAGATAAGGATCCTCGCCCATATACTCGAAGTTCCGTCCGCCAAAGGGAGTGCGATTGATGTTCACGCCAGGACCAAGAATCACGTTCTTCTTCCTATATAACGCCTCTTCTCCCAACGAGATGCCATAGATACTGGCCATATCGGGATTCCAGGTGGCTGCCAGACAGGTAAGCGCGGGGAAGGCCACACAGGAGTCGTTGGTCTGACCGGCCTGCACCCACTCGTCCCACAGCACATCAGGACGAACGCCATGAGGACCGTCGTCGGTCCAGAGGTCGGGGAAGCCCAGACGTTTCACACCGGGACTGGAGAATTTCGACTGCGCATGAATCACGGCAATCTTCTCGTCGAGCGTCATTCTACTTAACGCATCCTCGATGCGCTGTTCTACCGACTTGGTCTCATCGAGATAGACAGGTGTCTGCGCCACCATGCTACTAAACGATGAATGACCCATCATCAATGATAATGCTATCAGAATCCTTTTCATATTTAATGTTATGTTGTTTTATCTTTTTAGGGCTTCAGCTCCATACTATTGATGTATTCTGTTTGCGGCGTACAATTCTGTATGCGGCAGTTCTCGGCAAACTGCTTGAGGAGCAGACGGAACTGTGCTTGGTTAGGACGTGCCTCACGCCATTCGGAATAGGTATTACGTGAAGTCTCGGAGTATTTCACCACGATGCTGTCCCATCCCTCCGGACGCTTGATACCCATCATGCACGACTCATCCACTTTCTTATAGGGCCAGAAGGTGTAACCGATGTTGTTCTCTTTCAGTACCTTGACGAAATCGCGCTGCCACTCCATGGTGTTATGTCCGAACTCACCCATGTACATGGGACGGCCGATGGAATCGCGGAAATTGATGTAGTGGGCAATGGCTTCCTTGGTGGCAGGACCGCCGTAACGATGACAGGTGAACATGAGCTTGTCGTCGTAGCTGACATCATCGAGCATCCAGAAGAAACTATTCCAATGGGCTCCGCCCAACAGAATGATGTGGTTCGAATCTACCTCGCGGATGGCAGCTACACAACGCTTGTAGAGCGGCTGCAACAGGGTGTAGAGCGAATCCTTGTTCTCGAAATAGTGGGCAATGGGCTCGTTCATCAGCTCATAGCCTAAGATGGTGGTCTCGTTCTTATAGCGCTGTGCTATCTCTTTCCATATATCGCAGAACAGCTGCTGACTCTCCTCGCTCTCGAACAACCAGGGGTAGCCATGACCATCATCAATATTATCGCCCGTCTGACCGCCTGGGCAGTCGTGCATATCCAGAATGAGATACAGGCTATTGGCCTTACACCAGTTCACCACCGAGTCGATGCGCTGATAACCGTCTTTAGCGCCTGTCTGTCCCATATAATCCTCATCGGTGAAGAGCTTATAGTTAAACGGCAGACGGATGGTGTTGGCGCCCTGACTGGCGATGAAATCGATATCGGCCTTGGTTACGTAATTGTCCTTGAACTGTTGCCAGAACTTGGCGGTAGCGTCGGGTCCTACAGCCTCCTTGAACAGCAGGTCGATCATCCATGCTGAATTGGTACGACTGAATCCGAACATATAGCCCTCGGGGTTGAGCCAGTTACCCAAGTTGGTACCTTGGATAAACAGCTTCTCACCATTCGGCTTGATCAGATCGTGCCCCTGTATGGTTACAAAGCCTGTGCTTTCCTTCTGTGTGCCTGTGTTACAGGCCATCAGGAGAAGGGCGAAGAGGCAGACGATAATATTCTTCATTGTTTAACTATTTTACGATGATTCTGTATATAAATACCCTTGCGCGATGACTGGGGTACACGACGACCTTGGAGGTCGTATAACACGCTCGTGTTACTTTCTTCCTGGATGACTCGGATACCTGTTGTCAAACGCTCAGCAAATGCTTGCTGGAGATAGGGGATATGGATATTTACGAAGTTCTTCAAGTCGGCGATGTAGGAATCGTAGTTGCGGTAATAGGAATGCTTTTCCCAATCATATACCTGCTGGTCGATGCGCCATTTCCTGAAGTTCTGTGCCTGTGTCTGGAAGATCGCGTCGCGCAGACTGTCGATGTGCTGAATCAGGTACTGCTGGAGTCCGTTGTCCACCAGCTCTCGCAGACGGTCGTTACAGGCCTTGGCGAACCACGGGTCCTGCCACATGCGCTTGAGGACCTTCTCAAAGGGACGGTTCCACAGACCCAGATAGGCTTCCATGCTGCGCAGCAGACTGCGTTCCGAGCTGTTGTCGTAACCGAGGTCGAGATCCCACAGCGGACCGAAGTGTATCTTTTCTTCCTCCGCTTCCTTGTACATGTAGATACTGTAGAGCGCATCGATATTGCCCGTGAGCTCTGCCGCCACATACCAGTTCACGAAGTCGTGCTCATCGATAAAGGCACGATACCCTATTTCCGGGTTCATGAAGTCGGCACTGGCCACAGCGGTCTCGAAACGACTGATCCACTGTCCGATGGCAATGCGCCTGTCGAGTGTCAGCATCCCGTCGTCGGGATTCTTGATGTTGAAGATGATGCCGTAGCGTGAGGACGTGATATAGGGCTCTTCCCTGGAGTTCTCATTGGCCACTTCCAAGAGCCAGCCTGTTTCTTCGTCCACCTCCACACGGTTCTTGTGAACCTGTACCTGATCGCTGATCTGGTAGGTTCCGCCATACTGACCGTTGAGGTAGAGGTCGACGAACTTTGCCGCTGGACAGAAGGGCATTCCAATGAAACGTCCGAGATCGTAGGTAAGCGCATTGCGTATCATGGTCTTGTCGCCATGATTGGCAAGAAGGGTCCAGCTCTTGGCTTTGGCGAATCCGTCGCCTAACAGCGCTTGTTTCTTCTCGAACTTCACACGGTACGACTTCTTCTCGCTGTTCCACCATGTGGAGTTGCCACGACCGCGTATCTGGGTATTGTCGTAGGTGGTTACTTCACCACCATCCACATAGGTCAGCCGACAGGTGATATAGTCCTCCTTACTTGTGATACGCTGACTATTTGCGGTCTCGATATAGATGGTAGGTACATCAGTGAGCTGTTTGTATTGCTGCGACCGCACAGGGGCAGTCGCAGCAGTAAGCAAACAAATAATAATACTAATGATGCGCATTATTTCTTCTGAAACACGCGGATGTAATCTACTTCCATCGTGGCAGGCAATGCACTCTCGTCAACACCCTGTGCACCACCCCAGTCACCACCCCATGCGAGGTTGAAGATGACATAGAAGGGATCGTCATAGGGCCAGTCGTCTCTGCCTAAGCCACGGTTGTCGTAGCTCAGCTGCACCTTCCCATCTACGTAGGTAGTGATGTTCTTGGCTGTCCAGAGAATGGCGTAGGTATGGAACTCGCCCTCGGCACCGGCACACTTCATCTCATGGGTTACCTGAGTGCCATTGGAGTGTACATGGGCATTGGCGTGCAGACTCGATGATACATAGTCGGGATGATAGCCCACCTCTTCCATGATATCAATCTCACCGTCGGCAGGCCATGAACGGAAGTTCACAGGCATCATCCAGAAGGCAGGCCATGTGCCCTTACCCTTCGGCAGCTTGATGCTGGCCTCGATGTAGCCATATCTCCACCCTTCCTTCACCTTGGCATATACACGACCGGAATAAACCTTTCCGTTCTCCTTGAGTGCAGTGATACGGAGCTTGCCATTACGCAGTTCGGTAACAAGCTTACCCTCGGGTGTTTTGTGGTTCACGTAATTCTGCAGCTCGTGGTTCACCCATCCTGCGCTCTTCACTTCGTGCGTCCAGTAGTCGGGATTGAGTTCTGTTCTGGGAACTCCATTCTCGTTAGGGGCATAGCCATAGTTGCCGTCGAACTCATCCTGCCACACCAGCTGGTAACCCTCTGGAGCATAGTAAGGAGACTCCTCTGCCGCCATCTGGGTAACACTGATGCTTTTACGTGCAGAACCCGACATGACCGTAATGGTGCCAGTGCGGACACTGGTAGTAGGATTAGCAGGAACAGCAACTGTCAGCGTACCTGTCTGGGCTGCCGTATTCTTAGCTCCGACAATAATGAATTCCTGATCGGCGTAAGCATTCCACTCCTTACCCGTGGTGTTCACGTTGATGGTGTAGGTACCGCCTTCTGCAGGTGCTTCTATGCTTTCCTGCGACAACGTGATGTTTACCGTTGAGGGCAGTGGGTCATCGTTGTCGCTCCCACCGCAGCCACAAACGACTGCGGCGAGAGAGAGCAAGAATGTATATAGCATGAATCTATTCATTATTTCAATTATACAATTCTTCAATTCTTGAATTTTTCAATTCTTCAATTCTTCCATTCTTAATTTGCCTCCTTGAAGACAATCTTACTGATCTTCACTTTCGTACCTGCGGGAGAACCGCCGAAGTCGAAGAACAGACGGATGGCTGATGCATCAGCACCTTCTTTCAGTGTGGCGTTCTTCAGCGTGTAAACGAACGGCTCATCGGCCTTGATGTCATGACGACCTTCGCAGAAGAAGTTGCTGTCGCCAGCGTCGGTAAGCTTAATGGTTACGCCCGGACAATCGTTATCGGCCTCCATCACCAGTTGGAAGTGGTACTGCTTAGCTGCAGATGCCGTGAGCTGAGTGTCGATGTGGAACTGACCTTGCCACTGACTGCCGCCCATTCCCTCAGGAAGAACGATCTCGTAAGCATCACCATTGTGGGTGGCCACGGGCTGGTTGGCCAGCTCGCTCCAGCTGTCGTTGGCAAACCAGTAGCCGAATGAGCTGGCTACGCTACCATCGTCAACGCCCTTCCACAGGTTGTTCGCATCGTCGTAGTTGATGCTAACAGCCTCCTCGAAGTAGATCTTGCTGATCTTGACATGCGTACCAGCAGGAGAACCACCGAAGTCGAAGAACAGACGGATGGCAGATGCGTCAACACCTTCTTTGAGGGTTGCACCCGTTAGCTTGAAGATGAAGGGCTCGTCGGCCTTCACATCGTGACGTCCTTCGCAGAAGAAGTTACTGTCACCCGAGTCGGTGAGCTTAACAGTCACGCCCGGACAATCATTATCTGCCTCCATCACGAAGTAGAAGTTGTAAGCCTTTGCAGCACTGGCTGTGAGCTTGGTGTCGATGTGGAACTGACCCTGCCACTGACTGCCGCCGATTCCACTTGGAATAGTGATCTCGTAGGTGTCGCCATCGTGCCTGGCCTCATCGTTAGGAATCTGACTCCAGCCGTCATCGGCAAACCAGTAGCCGAAGGCGTCAAACAGTGTTCCGTCGTCAACACCCTTCCAGAGGTTGGCACTTGAAGAGTAATCCCAGTCCATGACAGGAGCGTCGGGGTTGTTCTGCTCACCATTTGGCGGAACGGTACCATCATCGTCGGCATGGTTCTTCAAGACAATGTTGGAGATATTGATATTGGTTTCGCCCGTAGCATGACCGAAGTCCATGACCAGCTTGACTGGATTCAGATCCTTACCCGGAACATCACTTACCCAGAAAATATAATCCTCACCTGCCTTCAGATTGATGTTGTGCTCATCGATGATCGCCTCAGAGTCGTCCTCGTTGGTCAGCTTCACCACCACACCGTCGATGTCGCGGTCGCTGTTGAAGATACAAGAGAAGTCGTAGTTGTTGGCTGCCGACGTAACAAGGTTCGTATGGAAGTGAACCTGTGCCTGCCACTCAGAGAAGCACTCCTGTGGAACGGTTACATTATAGTCGTTGTCGCCACCCTTGAAGAGCGCCTCGAAAGCACCAGTCTGCTCGTTGCCCCATCCTGGATCAGGATTATAGTAGAACGACATGGTTGGAGTGATACCCTTCCACATATTGAACTGACTGTTCGCGTCGAATCCGCTCCACTCCTTCTCAGCCTCCTCAGAGGTAAAGGTGAAGTGCCATGCAATACCACGGTCGGGAGCCTCATATACAAGCACCAGTTTCTTAGCTGTCAGTGTCTCGATACGGAACTTAGGATTCTCATACTGAGCGTCGCTGGAGATATATGGGAACGCTGTGTTAGGAGCCAGCTGGATGTAGGTCTGCTTGGTCACATTACCTTCAGCATCCTCCCAGTCGTACACCTCAAAGCTCCAGGTAGAAACCTGATCACCAACAATGGCATCAAAGTCGGCTGCCTCTGAGCCCCACTTGGTGGTACCAGTGTTCACATAAGTCTTTCCATCCTCACCAGCGCTATAGGTGAAGGTACCACCCTTGCGTGTATCAGCGGTGAAAGTGATGCGGTCGTCGTACATACCGAAGTCCTTCTTGTCATCTGGCTGTGCCGACCACCATTCAGAACCAGTTGTTCCAGCAGGACCGCAACCTAAGTGTCCAGCCTCTTTATTGGCGAAGCGCCACTCCTTACCGACAATCTTACGGAAGTCGGAACTGTAATCGATCTTGGTCTCGTTGAAGGTGAAGGTCTTGCTGACCGTTCCCTGACTGAAGCCATTACGGTTACCCAGCTTCAGGTCGATGGTGTAAGTACCTGCCTCGGGGTTCTGATAGCCCACTTCCTGCAGTGTGGAATATGTATTGCCGTTCAGGATCCACACGGGGTATGTACCAGCCTGCGGAGTATATGTGGCAATCATCTGGTTGGTCTCCTGGTCAACGCTGATGTTGAAGTCAACACCGCTTACCGACGGAATACCATTGGGGTCTGCGCCGTCAAAGCTTTCGGGCGAGCAGGCTGTCACCAGCACACCTGCCATCAGCACACCCATTGTATATTTAAACAGATTCTTCATAATCGTTGTTATTTCAGTTTTCAACTCTTTAATTCTTCAATCTTTCAACTTTTAATAGTTGTTCTGCTTCAGCGTAGGATCAGCATCAAGCTCGCTCTGAGACAGAGGGATGTGCTTCTTGCTAGGACTCCAACGGTTTGTGCGGTAGCCGTAAGCGTCGGGAACGAGAACGGTAGAAGCCTTCTGTGTGGCTCCGCTGATGCCCTCAGCACGTACCAGGTCGAAGTAACGCTTACCTTCGCCACAGAACTCCAGATGACGCTCGTTCAGGATATCATCGATGGTCACACTACTCAGATTGTCCAGTCCGGCACGTGTGCGTACCTCGTTCACATAACCAGCAGCCTCGGCAGCACTGCCACCTGTCTGGAGCAACAGCTCGGCAGCATTCAGCAGGGTCTCGGCATAGCGGTAGATGCGCTTGTTGTTGTTATAGTTCAGGTTCTTTGAAGAAGGACAATCCTGGTTGTTGGCACTCTGCGGACGATACTTTCCGTGCCAGATATGGGTGTCCTGATAACGCTCGGTGTAGGTATAGCCACGAACATCCCAGCAGGTTACGTCACGACGGGTATCACCCTCTGCATACATGTTATAGGCCTCCACACGCATGGGAAGGAATCCCCAACCGTCATTACCAGAGTCCCAGCCTTCACCGCCAGCCCATCCGTTCGGCGAGCAGAGTGTTGGGAATACCGTACCGCCAGCATGCAACGGAGTACTCCAGTCGCGCTGACCGTTATCATCCTCATAATTGATCTCGAAGATGCTCTCTTCGCACCACTCACCGCTCTCATCAAACAGATCCTTGAAGCTGGGATTCAGCTTGTAGCTGGAGTCGCCGATGATCTGCTTCATATAGTTCAAGGCTGCAGGATAGCGTGCTGTATCGTTCTGGTACATTACCATCTCGGCAAAGAGCATATAGGCCATGGCCTGACTAACTCGTCCGCTCTCGGCTGTCTCCCAACGCATGGGAAGCACCTTTGAAGCGATGATGTCTTCCAATTCCGGCATCAGTTGTGCATAGATCTCATCAGCAGTCATCTGCGGAGCTGTATATGGCTCACTCAGGTTTTCCAGATAGAAAGGCACATTACCGTAGTAGTGCCACAGGATGTTATAGTAATATACGCGGAGCAGACGGGCCTGCATCTCATACGACTTACGGTTGGCTTCGTTGCCACCACCCCATGAACAGTACTTGATCACGTCGTTGCAACGCTTGATACCGCTGTAGAAGTCGCCCCAAAGGGTTCCCAGCGTGTTATTACCATCGCCCTCAAAGTTGAAGAGCTTGTGCCAGTGCTGGTTGTCACTGATACTTGCACCACCTACCCAGAAGTCGTCGCCCAGAATCTCAGCGTCGCAGGTAAGGTCGTTATAGGCTGTGCCGTCCCAGTCGGGCCAGTGCAGCGGAGCATAGGCAGAAACGCAAGCCTCGGCCAGGTGCTCATCGGTCATATAATATTCCTCCAAGGGCTCACCCGTAGGATTCTGCACCTCCAGGAAGTCGTCGCTACAAGCAGTCAGCATGACGACTGCCACGATAGCGCTCAATAATTTATATATCTTGGTATTCATAATACTTCAAAATTTACAATTATCAATGTTCAATTATCAATGATTAAAGTGAGATGTTGAAACCTACAGTAAAGATGCGAGCCTGTGGATAAACTCCGTAGTCCACACCCATAGAAGTGCTGCTGGTACCGATTTCGGGATCGAAGCCCCAGTACTTGGTCCAGGTAAACAAGTTCTCTGCACGTACATAGAAACGCAGGCGCTCAATGTTGACTTTCTGCGTGAGGTTACGCGGCAGTGTGTAGCCCAGAGAGATATTCTTCAGACGCAGATAGCTGCCGTCCTGAACATAGATGTCGCTGCAAACCCAGTTGCGTGAGTCGCCCAGCTTCAGCAAAGGCAGTTTGTTTGATGTGCCCTCGCCTGTCCAGCGCTGAAGAACCCAAGTGGGATAGTTACCTGATGCAATATCCTGTCGCCATGTAGCATCGAAGATATCGGCACCGCTAACACCCTGGAAGAACACGTTGAAGTCGAAGCCTTTCCAGTCTGCATTGAAGTTCAGACCGAAGGTCCAGTCGGGAGTCGGCTTACCAATCTTCGTACGGTCGTCGGATGTGATCTTGTCATCTTTTGTGATGTCAACGAAGATCAGGTCACCAGGATTGGCACTTGTGCCATATTTTGCGTTGTAAGCATCAGCCTCAGCCTTGTTCTGCAGAACGCCAGCTGTCTTGTAGCCATAGAAGTAAGGGAAGGGCTGACCGTTCTCGGCACGTGTGCCACCATCGCTGAACTGTGAGATACCGTAGTTCAGGAAGCCAGTGTCATTACCCAGGTTCTTCAGTTTGTTCTTCAGGTAAGAAGCATTGCCCTTGATGGCGAAGTGAGCATCACCGATGTTCCACTTGTAACCCAGTTCAAACTCAATACCGCTGTTCTCCATGTCACCGGCATTACCCCAAGGTCTTGATTCACCTACATAAGAAGGAATAGGCATGGTAATCAGCATACCGTTGGTCTTCTTGATATAATAGTCAACGGTGAAGGTCAGCTTGTTGTTCCAAAGACCGAGATCGATACCCAGGTCAGTCTGCTCACTCTCCTCCCACTTCAGACTCTCGTTAGCCAGTCCGTTGGCCTTTGATCCGTAGGTCATCACAGCCTGACGACCGAAGTAGTAGTTACTGGTGCCACCAGTAGTGGTGAGTACCGTATAACGGAAATCAGGCATATTCTCATTACCATTCTTACCCCAGCTGGCACGAAGCTTCAGGTTCGACAGCCAGTTGCGGGTATCCTTCATGAATGCCTCGTTCATGACGTTCCATCCAACAGAGAAAGAGGGGAACACACCGTATTTGTTATTAGAACCGAAACGGCTGGATCCATCACGACGGATCGTAGCCTGGAACATATAACGTTCGTCGTAGTTGTAGCTGATTCGTCCAAAGAGCGAAGCCAGATGGTGCTCTACGTACGGGCCGGCCCATCCACTCACCAGACTCTTCACACTAATAATGTTGCCCTTTTCGTCGGTAGTCGTTTCAATGCTACCGCCAGTGGTATAGTCAACGTATGGTTTGTTGATGTTGATCAGGTTCCAGTGCGATGCGCCCAGATAGTCACCTTTGTACTTCAGTGCGCTCTGACCCAGAACCACGCCGATAGAGTGCTTTCCGAACTCCTTGTCGTAAGTCAGCGTATTCTCAATCTGCCACTGTGTACCGTTGGCCTTCTCGGATGAAGCCTGTGTATGATCGGAGTTGTTGTTTCCTGAGAAATAGTACTTCTCTGTGGTAGCTGCTGAGCTGCCCCAGAAGCTCTGCTCAGCACTCCAGGTGAAGTGGTACTTCAGGTTGTCCCACAACTGCAGGTCGATAGCGAACTTAGGCATGAACTTATGACTCCAGCCTCTGCCCGGACGCTGTTGCATCATGGCAATGGGGTTGTTCTGTTCCTGATATGAACCTAAAAAGCCAGGAATGGTATAAGGATCACCGTTTGCATCACGATAGAGGTCGTATGCGCTGTAACGGTCAATCATCTCCTGACCCACAGTACCCTTCAGAGTAACGGGCAGTGTAGGCGCCAGATAGAGGGCCGAACCCAGAGGAGAACCCCATGTGGAGTTGGCTTCTATACCTGTGCTGTGCGTGCGCATATAAGAAAGGTTTGCGCTGACATCGAGCTTGTTCAGGAATGAACGCTCCTTAGAGTCGTCGAAAATGTTGAACTGGTTGTTTGAACGCAGTGTCAGACGATCGTAGTTGGAACGACCGTAGTTACCGCCCACGATACCTTCCTGATCGTAGTAACCCAATGAGAGATAGTAGTTCACTTTCTCTGAAGCACCACTAATTGATACGTCGTGCTGTTCAATGGGAGCGTTGTCGTTGAACAACAGTTCCTGCCAATCGGTACCAAAACCAACAATCTTCTGTCCGTTGGCATCAACCAGGTTGTAAGGATCAGCATAAAGGGGAGCCTGACCACCGTTCACATACTTCTCATTCTGCAGGATGGCATAGTCTGTTGCACCGGTCACATCACGTTTCTTCCATGCGCTCTGCCAACCGTAGCTGAAGTTGTAGTTGATCTGGGTCTTACCCACCTTACCCTTCTTGGTAGTTACCAAGATCACACCATTGGCAGCACGGGCACCATAGATGGCACCAGAAGCAGCATCCTTCAATACCTCGATACTCTCGATGTCGTTGGGGTTCACACTCTCCAGTCCGTACTGGTCGGCAGGCATACCGTCGATGATGTACAGCGGGTTGGTATCATTAATGGTACCCGTACCGCGCACGCGAATCATGGATTGTGAACCAGGCTGACCAGAGGCCGATGTAACATTCACACCAGCAGCTAAGCCTTTCAGTGCATCATCAGCACGCAGACGAGTCTTTCCGTCCAGATCGTCGGAGCTCACCTTGGCGATAGAAGCCGTCACAACGCTCTTCTTCTGCACACCGTAGCCAATAACAACCACGTCGTTCAACAACTGCGTATCATCATTCAATACGACGCGCATGTTGGGAGAAGCCTTCAGCTCCTGCGTGGTGTAGCCAACAAACGAAATGACTAACGTTGCACCAGGTTCTGCACTGATAGTAAACTGTCCGTCAAGATCGGTAATGGCACCGTTTGACGTACCTTTCTGTACAACGGAAGCACCAATAACAGGTTCTCCCATTGCATCAATCACAGTGCCCGAGAAGTTCTGCTTCTGGGCAAAGGTTGCTACCGACATCAAGAACGCCAATAGCATCAGCAAATACCTTTTCTGTTTCATACTTTGGTTTTTAATTATTAGTGAATACAATTATTTTCTTGATTGCGTTGCAAAGATAGAGAAAAAACAAGTCGGTATCAACGCAATATAACTAAAAAGTGGACGCACAAAGGTGGACAAAATCCATATATTACTGATTAGCAATAAGTTGTATGAACGAGTAAAAACGAAAAGAGTGGATGGAATATGGGCGTGTAAAAAGTACAATCATCGTAATAAACGGACTTTTTTGAGGGGCTTTTTTACACTCTATTAGGGATTTCCCTTTACATTTTTAGGAGAAATCCCTTTGCTGTGTGAAAGTTTTTTTGTTTCTTTGCAACGAGAAAGAAAAATGTTTAACTGTTAAAATATAACGATTATGAAAAGAATCATGATGATGATGGCACTGATGCTGACAATCGTTGCATCTGCCAAGGCCATAACCTACTCTGAGGCGCGTACAGAAGCGTTGTTCCTCACCGATAAGATGGCCTACGAGCTTCGCCTTAGTCCTGAGCAAGTGGAAGCAGTGTATGAGATCAATCTCGACTACATGCTTTCTGTTGCTGTACACGACGATCTGTTCGGTACTGCCTGGGCACGTCGTAACGCCGATTTGCGCTATGTGCTCTCCATGTATCAGTATGAGGTATATCAGGACACGAACTATTTCTACCGTCCTTTGTACTGGACAAGAAATCGTATTGAGTTCCGAATCTACTCTATGTATACCGACCGCACCCGTTTCTATGTATCCTATCGCCCTTCTGGCTATGATACCTTCCGTGGCGGACGAAATGTCGGCAGTGTGAGCTACTATGCCCATAGGAACTACAACCAGCCCGTGAATATCCGTCCGGCTATGATGGGTCGTCCAAGATCTACTTGGCGCGATGTACCAGGTAACAGCAGGAACGACAACATGCGTACCCCGCCGCCACCAAGACCCAACAACAACGGTCGTTCCACCACTACACGTCAGACATACAACGACAACAGTCTGTCGCGTACCCGCACGGTGACAACCACCAGAACCACCCGTACTGCCACTGCTCCAAGCAACAACAGTTCTTCGCATGGTACTACCACAGCACCAGGCCAGAGTCAGGAGAGTAAGACAAAAGGTACGTTTGGGGGGAAGAGGTAAAGAGAATTGAAAATTGAAAATTGAAAATTAAGAAAAGGGATTAAGATGCATTCTTAATCCCTTTTCTCTTAATTCGCCATATCACTCAGGAACTTGATGCGAACCAATCTTACCTCGTCCTCCGAGTAGTCGGCTCCAAGTTCCTCCATGGCTGTTTCCAGATCATCGGTTTCACTCTCGCGGAAGTAGTCGAAGATATCGTCGATGTGATCTTCGTCCATTACCTCCTCCAGGAAGTAGTCGATGTTCAGCTTCGTACCGCTATATACGATGGCCTCCACCTCATCGAGCAGTTCCTCGAATTCCAGTCCTTGGGCATTCGCAATATCATCGAGCGCCACCTGACGGTCGATATTCTGTATGATCTTCACCTTGAGCATGCTCTTCTTGGCCACTGTTCTGACGCGAAGATCCTCAGGGCGTTCCACATCATTCTCCTCGCAGTGTTTCTTGATCAGTTCCACGAATTCCTTACCGAACTTCTTCGCTTTACCTGCTCCCACACCTTGGATATTCTGCAGTTCCTCAAGCGTAACAGGATACACCGTGGCCATCTGTTCCAATGATCCATCCATGAAGATGACGTAAGGCGGAAGGTTCAGTCGTTTGGCCACCTTCCTACGCAGATCCTTCAGCATGGCATACAGCGTGGGATCCAGCGCAGAACCCTGTCCTTCGTTCATCTCATCGTCATCATCCTCGTTGAACTCATTATCCTCCACGATGGGGAACGAGCACGGATTCTTCATGAACCGCTTTCCTTCAGCCGTCAGCTTCAGCAGTCCGTAGTTCTCCACATCCTTCCTCAGATAACCTGCGATGATAGCCTGTCGAATCACCGGATTCCACAGTTTCTCGTTCAAATCCTCGCCCGAGCCGAACTCCTCCAGCTGGTCATGCTTATGCGCCACGATATCATCCGTAGCCTTTCCGCATACGAAGTCAATGACATAGTCGGTACGGAAATCCTCTTTGATCACCTGCACAGCCTTCAGCACAATCAGCAGCGCCTCCTCGGCCTCGATCTTCGTTTTGGGATGCAGACAGTTGTCGCAGTTCTCACAATTCTCCTTCGTGTATTCCTCACCGAAGTAATGCAGCAGCATCTTACGGCGGCATACTGAAGATTCCGCATAAGCAGCCGTTTCCTGCAGCAGCTGTCGTCCTATATCCTGCTCAGCCACCGGTTTTCCTTCCATGAATTTCTCCAGTTTCTGCAGGTCCTTATACGAATAGAACGCGATACATTTGCCTTCTCCCCCATCACGTCCGGCACGACCCGTCTCCTGGTAGTAACCCTCCAGACTCTTGGGGATGTCATAATGAATCACGAAGCGCACATCCGGCTTGTCTATACCCATACCGAAGGCGATGGTAGCCACAATCACGTCGATGCTCTCCATGAGGAAATCATCCTGTGTAGCCGAGCGCGTAGCACTATCCAGTCCGGCATGATACGGAGCCGCCTTGATCTCGTTGGCGCAGAGCACTGCCGCCAGTTCCTCCACCTTCTTTCTGGAGAGACAATAGATAATACCGCTCTTACCAGGATTCTGTCGGATGAACTTCACGATCTGCTTATCAATCTCCTTCGTCTTCGGTCGTACCTCATAATATAGGTTCGGTCGGTTGAACGAGCTCTTGAACTCCACCGCATCCAGAATACCCAGACTCTTCTTGATATCCGTCCGCACCTTATCCGTAGCCGTAGCCGTCAGGGCGATGATCGGTGCCTCACCAATCTCGTTCACGATAGGACGGATACGTCGGTATTCCGGTCGGAAATCATGTCCCCACTCCGAGATACAGTGCGCCTCGTCAATAGCATAGAAGCTGATCTTGCAAGATTTCAGGAAGTCCACATACTCCTCCTTGGTCAGCGACTCAGGAGCCACATACAGCAGTTTGGTCTTCCCTGCCGTGATGTCAGCCTTCACCTGATCGATGGCCGCCTTGTTCAGCGACGAGTTCAAGTAATGCGCCAGTCCATCCTCCTCGCTCATGCCGTTGATTACATCCACCTGGTTCTTCATCAGGGCTATGAGCGGAGAGATCACGATGGCCGTGCCCTCCATAATCAGCGAAGGCAGCTGGTAGCACAACGATTTGCCGCCACCGGTAGGCATCAGCACAAATGTGTTCTTACCTTCCAGTACGTTACGGATAATGGCTTCCTGATCGCCTTTGAACTTATCAAAGCCGAAATACTGTTTCAGCTTTTGAGTAAGATTCACTTCATTGCTCATAACGATGTAGTCTCCTTTCTTTGCTACAGGTTGATGTATTCTGTTTCGCTAAGCACTCTCCAGTTTCTGCAGCCGAGCCTTTTCCAGCTGCCTCCTGGCGTATTCGGGTGTTACCTCGAAGGTCTTCACCTTCTTCGATGGGATCTCGAACATCGCCTCCATCATCACGCTTTCCACGATTGACCGGAGGCCACGAGCCCCAAGCTTATACTCTACGGCCTGATCAACGAGCAGATCAAGTGTTTCCTCTGGGAACACCAGTTTGATGCCGTCCATCTCGAAGAGTTTCTCATATTGTTTCACGATGGAGTTCTTAGGCTCCACCAGGATTTTCCTCAATGCCTCACGGTTAAGCGGGTTCAGATAAGTGAGAACGGGCAGACGACCGATGATTTCAGGTATCAAGCCGAACGACTTCAGGTCTTGCGGCACGATATACTGCATCATGTCCTCCTTATCGATATTCCTCACGTTCTGCACACTGTTATAACCCACCACATGGGTATTCAGTCGCTGGGCGATCTTCCTTTCTATACCGTCGAAGGCACCGCCGCAGATAAACAGGATATTCCTGGTGTCGAGATGTATATAGTCCTGATCAGGGTGTTTCCTACCTCCCTTAGGCGGCACATTCACGATGGTACCCTCAAGTAGCTTCAGTAATCCCTGCTGAACACCCTCGCCGCTCACATCGCGTGTAATACTGGGGTTATCGCTCTTTCGTGCAATCTTATCGATCTCGTCGATGAATACGATACCATGCTGTGCAGCCTCCACGTCATAGTCGGATACCTGCAGCAATCGCGACAAGATGCTCTCCACATCCTCGCCCACATAACCAGCCTCTGTGAACACCGTAGCATCCACAATGGTGAAGGGCACATCGAGCATCTTCGCGATGGTACGCGCCAGCAGCGTCTTACCCGTTCCGGTGCTGCCCACCATGATGATATTGCTCTTCTCGATCTCCACACCGTCATCGGTTGCCGGTTGCTGTAAACGCTTATAATGGTTATATACGGCCACAGCCAGATAACGCTTTGCCTCATCCTGACCGATGACATACTGGTCGAGGTATTCCTTGATCTCCATCGGCTTGGGCACCTTCTTCAGGTCGTACGTCTTCTTGCTGCCTTTCTTTCCTTGCGGTTCGAGCAAGCCGGTCGATTGTGCAATCTCGTATGCCTGTATTGCACAGTTCTCACAGATATAGCCGTTGATACCCGTAATCAGCAGTTTTACTTCCTTCTCAGTTCTTCCACAGAAGCTGCAAACTTTCTTTGGCATGTCTTATTTCTTTCTGATAAGCACCTCGTCAATCATACCGTACTCCTTTGCCTCCTCGGCAGTCATCCAGTAGTTACGGTCACTATCTGCCCATACCTTCTCATAAGGCGTGTGCGAATGCTCGCTGATGATGGTATAGAGTTCTTTTTTCATTTTCTGAATCTCGCGGGCCTCAATCTCGATATCAGATGCCTGACCTTGAACGCCGCCCAGTGGCTGGTGAATCATTACACGACTGTGTGGCAAAGCCTGGCGTTTCCCTTCCTTACCGCTTACCAGCAGCACGGCAGCCATTGAGGCAGCCATACCCGTACAGATAGTGGCTACATCGGACGAGATGAACTGCATGGTGTCGTAGATACCCAGTCCTGCGGTTACGCTACCACCAGGAGAGTTGATATAGATGGAGATATCCTTTCCAGGGTCGGTAGAATCAAGATACAGCAGCTGTGCCTGGAGTGTATTGGCGGTATAGTCGTCAATCTGCGTACCCAGGAAGATGATACGGTCCATCATCAAACGAGAGAACACATCCATCTGAGTCACGTTCAGCTGACGCTCCTCGAGGATATACGGATTCAGATACTGGTTCTGGGCACTGATCACATCGTCGATCACCGTTCCATTGATGCCCAGATGCTTTGTGGCATATTTTCTAAATTCATTCATAATTCTTAGTATTTATAGACAAAAAAAGGAAGGTTACCGACCTTTTTCCACCCTTGTGAGATACAAAGATACGAAAAAAAGTCGATAACCTCCTATTTTCGCGTTGTCTTTTTTCGAAAAAAACTTTTTTTAACGCAATTATTTCTCTTCGAAGAGCTTGTTGAACTCGTCAAGCGTGATTGACTTCTCGTTCAGCTTCACCACCTTCTTCAGTGCTTCAGTGAGCTTTCTGTCGATGCTGCGGTCAACGAGATTGTCCACATACTCCTTCTTCTTCATCATGTCGGCAGCATAGTTGTCCAGGTACTCATCGGGTACGTTGTTCATACCATACTGTGCAAACTGAGCGCGTGCAGCCTCCTTAGCAGCCTCCTTCACGTCGTTCTCATCGATCTTGATCTGGTTAGCAGCCACGAGCTGTTCCTTAATCAGGTGCCACTTCAGTTCCTTGATGCTCATCTCGAAGTTCTTCTCCACGAAGTCGGCACCCTTGTCCTTGTTGTTGTTCAGCATCACGCGCTTCAGCAACTCCTCGGGGAAGGTCAGATCGCCCACTTTCTTCTCGCAGTAGGTACGTACATCCTGGATGAAACGGAAGTCACTGTCGGTCACGAACTGAGCCTTCAGCGTATCGGCAATCTTCTCACGGAAAGCCTTCTCGTCCTTCACGCCACCCTCGGGGAACACCTGGTCGAACAGTTCCTGGTTCACCTCAGCCTTCACGTAGCGAGAGATCTCGGTGATCTGGAAGCTGAAATCAGCAGTGATGTTCTCGGCCTCCTCACGACTGATCTTCAGCAGTGAAGACACCTCACCTGTATTCTCGGGATAAGCCTTCTTGGGGTTGAAGGTGATGATGTCGCCCAGCTTAGCGCCATCGAACAGTTTCTTCTGCTTGTCAACCTTGATATATGTAGGCAGCAGCATGGCATCAGCCACGGTGATACCACCCTCTACGGTATTACCTTTCTTATCGAGCTCGCGCAGATCGCCTTTCAGCATATCATTCTCAGCATACTCCTCCACTTTCTCGTAGTGTCCGGCACGAGATGCATACATCTCCACCTGCTGGTCGATGATCTTATCGTCAACGGTGATATTGTAGAAGTCGATCTTGTCCTTGTTGGTCAGCTCGATCTTGAACTCAGGAGCCACGGCAATGTCGAATACAAAAGTATAGGGTGCTTCACCCTCAACATCCACAGCCTGCTGCTTGTCGCTGGGCATGGGTTCGCCGAGCATCTGGATCTTGTTCTCGTTTACATACTTATAGATCTCCTCGCCCAGGAGCTTGTTGATCACGTCCACCTTCACGGCGGTACCATACTGGCGCTTGATCATGCCCATGGGCACCATTCCCTGACGGAAACCTGGCACCTGAGCCTTCTTGCGGTAGTCTTTCAGTGTCTTCTCGACATCCTTCTGATAATCAGCCTCCTCTACAGTCAGCGTCATCAATCCATTCACTTTGTCTGGATTCTCAAATGTTACTTTCATCTATACTTATTTCGTTAAATTGTTATTGCCTTTCGAAAATCGGGGTGCAAAGGTACGCATAATTTTCCTAATAATAATATATAATGTGGAAAAATGTGGAAAAATACGTTTTTTTAACCTTCTTCTGCCTGTTGCTCCTCCTGTTCCCTACGACGTTTCTCCTCGTCAATCAGCTGGAAGTCCTTCTTCTGAAGCACGAAGTTTGTACCCAGGTATTTCTCTTTCACGATGCGGTTGGCGGCCAGTTCCTCAGGACTGCCCTGGAACAAGATTCTTCCTTCGAACAGCAGATAGGCACGGTCGGTAATATTCAGTGTTTCGTGAACATTATGGTCGGTTATCAGAATACCGATGTTACGATATTTCAGCTGCCATACAATGTGCTGGATATCTTCCACGGCAATCGGGTCAACGCCTGCAAAGGGCTCGTCGAGCATGATGAATTTCGGTTCAATGGCCAGACAGCGTGCAATCTCCGTTCTACGGCGCTCACCACCCGACAGCTGATCACCTTTGTTCTTACGCACCTTTTCCAAACGGAACTCCTTGATCAGCGCCTCCAGCTTCTCCAAGCGGTAATCGCGCGGCTTACCGGTCATCTCAAGCACTGCCATGATATTGTCTTCCACGCTCAGCTTGCGGAACACGCTGGCCTCCTGCGGCAGATAGCCTATACCTGCCCGAGCGCGCTTATAAACGGGGTAGTCGGTGATTTCCTGCTCATCGATGAATATATGTCCTGCATTGGGTACAATCAAGCCGGTAGTCATGTAGAACGAGGTGGTCTTACCGGCACCATTAGGACCTAACAGTCCCACGATCTCTCCCTGTCGAACATTGATGTTCACATCGTTCACCACCGTTCGCTTACCATAGCGCTTCACCAGTCCTTCGGCACGCAGAATACTGCTTGCCGACTGCTCCTGACTGGCTGTTTGCTCTTCCTGAGCCGTTGTTTGCTCTTCTTGGTTCGTCAGCTCTAAATCCATATCCTTTCGGTTTTTCTTGAACTGCAAAGTTACGCATTAAAAAACGCACCTTCATCTTTCAAGCTACAAAGGTACAACATTTTTCTGAGACAACCAAATTTCGACCCCTTATAGCGCGTGAAAATCCTTTAACCGACAAGGTTCTAATGTTAAAAAACACTGAACGCCGTAGACGCTCCCAGTGAATGACGTTCCCGCTATCAGAGAATGACGTTCCCGCTATCAGCGTTTGAGGCACTTTCAACCAGAAACTGCCATAGTTTTCGCCACAAAGTGCCATAGTTTCCCAAAATCTTACAATCCAACTTTCCAACAATCTTACATTAAGCACCTTTTTAAAACGCATCACCGAAGGTACTCTCGCTCGGAAAAACTCAAATATTTTTGGTTTTTCCCTCACTTATTGGATAAAATCTTCACACTCGAACAAACAAATTCATTTGTTTGCTTCTCGCTTAATCAGATTTTTCGTACCTTTGTCAGCGGAATGTGACAAAGGTATTCATGAAGCATACATTAGTATATAAGTGGCTCTTGGCCCTGGGTAAGTATATCCTGCTGATGGGCAGGACATTCTCGCGCCCCGAGCGGTTCCGCATGTTCTGGAAGAAATACGTGACGGAGATGCAGGCGTTGGGTGTCGATTCCATCGGTATCGTACTGCTCATCTCGTTCTTCATCGGAGCCGTGATCTGCATCCAGATGAAGCTGAACATCCAGAGTCCGTGGATGCCCCGCTGGGTGAGCGGTTATACCACCCGCGAGATCATGCTGCTGGAGTTCTCATCGAGTATCATGTGTTTGATCTTAGCCGGAAAGGTGGGTTCGAATATCGCCTCCGAATTGGGAACAATGCGTGTAACACAGCAGATCGATGCGTTGGAGATCATGGGAGTGAACTCAGCTGAATACCTTATCCTACCGAAGATCACGGCCATGGTGACGATGATGCCCTTCCTCGTGATCTTCTCCTCTGCCATGGGTATTGTGGGTGCCTACGCCACCGCTTATATCGGTCATGTGCTTCCCCCTGACGACCTCACCCTCGGTCTTACGCACGACTTTGTGCCTTGGTTCCTTTGGATGAGTATCATCAAGAGTCTGGTGTTCGCCTTCATCATCAGCAGTGTCTCCTCCTATTGCGGCTACACCGTGGAAGGCGGTAGCGTGGAAGTGGGTAAAGCCTCCACCGAAGCGGTAGTCTCTTCCAGCGTATTGATTCTTTTCAGTGATGTCTTCCTAACCCAATTGCTGTCATGATCGAAATCAAACATCTCTATAAGTCGTTCGAAGACAAGGAAGTGTTGCACGACATCAATGCGATGTTCGAGAACGGGAAGACCAACCTGATTATCGGACAGAGCGGGTCGGGTAAGACCGTGCTGATGAAGAATATCGTAGGACTCCTCGACCCTACCAGCGGAGAAGTGCTGTACGACGGGCGCGACTTCGTGGCCATGTCGAAGAACGAGAAGGTGCTGCTGCGCCGCGAGATGGGTATGATCTTCCAGAGCGCCGCGCTGTTCGACTCCATCTCGGTATTGGAAAACGTGATGTTCCCCCTTGATATGTTCTCTTCGATGAACCTAAGGGAACGCACCAAACGCGCCATGGACTGTCTCGACCGCGTGAACCTCATGGGTGCCGAGAAGAAATTCCCCGGCGAGCTCTCAGGCGGTATGCAGAAACGTGTGGCCATTGCCCGCGCCATCGCCCTGAACCCCAAGTACCTGTTCTGCGATGAGCCGAACTCAGGATTGGACCCCAAGACATCCTTGGTTATCGATGAACTGTTGCACGGTATTACGCAGGAGTTCCAAACCACCACTATCATCAATACCCACGACATGAATTCGGTAATGGGTATTGGCGAGAACATCATCTTTATCCACCAAGGTGAAGCCGCCTGGACGGGTAACAAAGACCAGATCATGACTTCCACGAACCAGAAGCTCAACGACTTCATCTTCGCCTCCGACCTGTTTAAGAAGGTGAAGGAAGAAATGAAATAACGCACAAACATGCAAACGTTTGCGCACCAAAACAACCATTTAGCCACCACTTTGTGAAACAACGTTGCAAAGAAATGCGTAATTTCGCAACATAAAACTAACTAAATGGTCTATGAAACTGATATTTAACATAGAATACCTAACGGTATTCGGTGAAGAGATTATTCTCAACCTGATGACAAATGATGATAAGGGAGACCGCACGGTCTCCTCTTATCACATGAGTACAAATGATGGGAGTCACTGGAGCTATGAGTTGAACGGCAAGTTCAACGTGGGTAACACCATCGACTACTATTACAGCGTGGAGAGCAACGGCGAGGAGAGCCGCCATGAGTGGCTCGTTTGTCCGCACCGTCTGGAGCTGGTGAGCGAGAAGGGGAAGAACTATACCCTTTACGACCACTGGATAGACATGCCCGAAGATGCTTATCTCTACAGTTCCGCATTCACCGACTGCATTGCCAAGCACACCCCCGTGAAGAGTCCTGTGAAACCGTTTGCCTACACCATCCGACTGAAGGTGCGGGCGCCTCAGCTGCGCGAACGGGAACGACTGGCATTGGTGGGCGACACCAGGGCATTGGGCAACTGGGAGGTCAAGAATGCACTGCCCATGACCGAACATAACTATAACGAATGGATGGTGAACATCGATGCGGCACAGCTGGAACGTCCCATGATGGAGTTCAAGTTCATTGTCGTCGATGAGGAAAAGGATACCAACGTGTTATGGGAGGACGGGCAGAACCGCACCATCTGTCTGCCACAGCTCCAAGAGGGCGATGTGGTGGTGTATGAGCTGCCTCAGACCTACTTCCCTATCTACAACCCCAAATGTGCCGGTACATTGGTGCCGGTGTTCTCGCTTAGGAGTCGGGAGAGCTTCGGTGTGGGCGACTTCGGTGATCTGAAGAAGATGATCGACTGGGTGGCAACCACCCGTCAGCGCATCCTACAGATCCTGCCCATTAACGATACTACCATCACGCATACCTGGACCGATTCCTATCCCTACAGCTGCATCAGCATCTTTGCCCTCCATCCCCAGTATATCAGTCTGAAGGACCTTCCCGCCCTCGCTGACGCCAAGGAGAAGGAGCACTTCGAACAACTGCGACAGGAGCTGAATGCCCTGACACAGATTGACTATGAACGCGTGAACGAAGCCAAGACGGCTTATCTGAAACTGCTCTTCGCCCAGGAGGGGAAGAAGATCATGGCCACGGCCAAATACAAGAAGTTCTTCGAGGAGAACAAGCAATGGCTGGTGCCATACGCCCAGTATTGCTACCTGCGCGACCTGAATGGAACGGCCGACTACTCCCAGTGGCCCAACCATAACACATGGAACGAGGATGATCGCACTGCCCTCTCCTCTCCGCGCTCGGCTATATATAAGAAGGTGGCGTTCTTCTATTTCGTTCAGTACCTGCTGAACACCCAGATGAGTGAGGTTCACAGCTATGCCCGCAGTCGTGGCGTCATCCTCAAAGGTGATATCCCCATCGGCGTGAACCGCTATGGCTGTGATGCTTGGCAGGAGCCGCGCTACTTCAACCTGAACGGACAGGCTGGTGCTCCCCCAGATGATTTCTCTGCCGACGGACAGAACTGGGGATTCCCCACCTATAACTGGGACGAGATGCTCAAAGACGACTGTCTGTGGTGGGTGCGCCGCTTCTCGAACATGGCGAAGTTCTTCGATGCCTACCGCATCGACCACGTACTGGGCTTCTTCCGCATCTGGGAGATTCCTGTGCCCGAGACCTCTGGTCTGATGGGACAGTTCTCACCGGCCTTGGGCTTGAGCATGGAGGAGATTGCTTCCTATGGTGTGGCGTTCAACGACGGACTGTTCCTGGTTGACCATAAGCGTAACGACCGCTGGCATCCACGTATCGCCGTGCAGTATCAGGAGGCATACTACCAGCTGAGCGACGACCAGAAGTATCACTTCAACCGTCTGTACAACGACTACTTCTATAACCGCAACAACCAGTTCTGGTATCGTGAGGCGATGAAGAAACTGCCCAAACTGGTGCAGGCCACGAGAATGCTGGTATGCGCAGAAGACTTAGGTATGGTGCCCGACTGCGTGCCTTGGGTGATGAACGAACTGCGCATCCTGTCTTTGGAACTGCAGTCGATGCCTAAGGACCCGAAGGTGAAATTCGGTCATCTGTCGCGCAACCCCTACCGCAGCGTATGTACCATCTCCTCGCACGACATGCCTACACTCCGTCAGTGGTGGGATGAAGACCCGGGGCGCACACAGGAGTATTACAACACCATGCTTTACCGCGGAGATGCTGCTCCGCATCCACTGCCCGGATGGCTGGCACGTGACATCATCTCACGTCATCTAACCTCACCCAGCATGCTCTGCATCCTGTCTATACAGGACTGGCTCGCTATCGATGAGAAACTGCGGTTGCCTGATGCCAATGCAGAACGCATCAATATCCCTGCTAACCCGAAGCACTACTGGCGCTACCGCATGCACCTGAACATCGAGGACCTGCTGGCTGCCGACAGCTTCAACAACGAGATCAGTACATTAATCATTCAAAGCGGAAGAAAATGAGAATCAAAAGCATTATTTACACTTTGTTGCTACTGCCACTCCTGGCAGTAGCTTCTTGCTCTTCGTCCAACAACTCTCCCAACCAGTTAAGTGGCAAGAGCGTGAAGTCGCCTAACGGCAATATCGAACTCACCTTCGCACTGACCGACAATGGGCGACCCACCTACGAGATGTCGTACAAGGGAAAGGCGGTGGTGCTACCCTCACATCTCGGACTGATCCTCGCTAAGGATAAGCATGCCTCACGGGGAGATGCAGAAACGGATCTGATGGAGCATTTCACCATCAAGAGTCAGGAGACCTCTACGTTCGATGAGACATGGGAACCGGTATGGGGCGAAACCAAAACCATCCGTAACCACTACAACGAATTGGCTGTGACTCTTGAGCAGGATACAGCCCGCACCATCGTTATCCGCTTCCGCGTGTACGACGATGGTATCGGCTTCCGCTATGAGTTCCCACAGCAGAAAGACCTGAACTACTTCCTGATTCAGGAGGAGATGACCGAGTTTGCCATGGCGGGTAATCATACGGCGTGGTGGCTGCCAGGAGACTATGACACACAGGAGCAGGAGACACAGCAGACCAAGCTTTCTGAGATTCGGGGAAGGATGAAGGAGGCCGTAAACTGGGGTAACTCCAGTGTGGCGGTGTTCTCTGAGACGGGTGTGCAGACATCGCTGCAGATGAAGAGTTCCGACGGACTGTACATCAATATCCATGAGGCTGCCTGTGCCGACTATGCCACGATGCACCTCGAGCTGGTGGATGGAAAGACCAAGGCGCTCACCACGCAGCTGGGTGGTGGCAGTAATGCCTATACACCTAACCCCAAGGGCTCTTCCTACCCCCTGCCGAAACCCTATACCTTTGTCAGTCATCTAACCCCTGATGCCACCGGACTGAAGGGTGCCATGCAGACACCTTGCGCAACGCCTTGGCGCACGGTGATGGTAAGTGATGATGCGAGGGATATGCTTTCTTCGAACCTCATCCTGAACCTCAACGAGCCGTGCGCACTGGATGATACCAGTTGGATCCATCCTACCAAGTACTGCGGTGTGTGGTGGGAGATGATTGTGGGACGTGGCTCCTGGCACTACACGAACGACTTCCCCTCCATCCATCTTGATCAGATCGACTGGACGAAGGTGACGCCCAACAGTACGCACAAAGCCAATAACGAGAACGTGAAGCGTTATATCGACTTCGCCGCCAAAAACGGTCTTGACGAGGTGCTCGTGGAAGGCTGGAACGTGGGCTGGGAAGACTGGGCGAACATGTGGAAGCGCGATGTGTTCGACTTCGTGACGCCCTACCCCGACTTCGACATCAAGATGCTGAACGACTATGCTCACTCCAAGGGTGTGAAGCTGCTGATGCACCACGAGACCTCTTCGTCCACACAGAACTACGAACGCCACATGGAGAAGGCCTTCCAGCTGATGAACCAATATGGCTACGATGCTGTGAAGACGGGTTATGTGGGTGATATCATTCCCCGTGGCGACCATCATTACTCGCAGTCGATGAACAACCACTACCTCTATGTGGTGAAGGAGGCCGCCAAGCATCATATCATGGTGAACGCCCATGAGGCCACCCGTCCCACTGGTCTTTGTCGTACCTATCCCAACCTGGTTGGCAACGAGTCGGCCCGCGGTACCGAGTATGAGGCCTTCGGTGGCTCCCGTCCCGATCATACCTGCATCCTGCCGTTCACCCGTCTGCAGGGCGGTCCGATGGACTACACTCCTGGTATCTTCGTCACCAAGCTCTCTGAATGGAGTAATAACGATTCTTGGGCTCGCATCACACTTGCCGGTTCATTGGCGCTTTACTTAACCATGTACTCACCGCTGCAGATGGCAGCCGACCTCCCCGAGAACTACGAGAAGTTCGATGATGCGTTCCAGTTCATCCGCGATGTGGCATGCGATTGGGATGAGAGCATCTACCTCGAGGCAGAGCCGGCCGACTATATCACCGTGGCCCGCAAGGCTAAGGGCACCAACAACTGGTTCATTGGTGGTAAGTGCGACGAGAACGGTCATAAGAGCACTATCACGCTCGACTTCCTCGACAATGGTCGTCAGTACGAATGTACCATCTATGCTGATGCCAAGGATGCCCACTACGAGAAGAATCCGCAGGCCTACACCATCTCTAAGAAAATGGTGAAGAAAGGTGATGTGCTCAAACTCAAAGAGGCACCTGGTGGTGGCTTTGCTATCTCACTCATGGCGAAGTAATTTACACGATCTTTGGAACCGAAATGAAATACTAACAGGATATGAAGAAACTGATGATTGCAGGAATGGCTGTACTGATGATGGCTTGTAAGGGTGAAAACCAAGCATTTCACTTTGATGAGATGACCTACTCTCCTCGTGAGACCGTATTTAAGCTCTTTGCTCCGGCGGATGCTGCGTGCTTCGTCGTAGTGGGCAACGACTCGGTAAAGATGACGCTCGGCAAAGACAGTATCTGGACGGCCACGGTGAAAGGCGACCGGAAAGGACAGACATATGAATTCGTCGTAAACGGACAGGCCTCTCCGGGCGTGTTCGCCAAGGCGGTGAGCGTGAACGGTCAGAAAGGTGTGGTGGTAGATCTCAAAGATACCAATCCCGAGGGATGGGAAACCGACGGTCATGTGTTCCGTCCCTATAACGACCTGATAGTATATGAGATGCATCACCGCGATTTCTCTATTGCCCGTGAGGGCGCGAAATATCCTGGTAAGTTCATGGCGCTTACAGAGCCGTGGGCTATCGACCATCTGAAGGAGCTGGGCGTGAACGCCATTCATATCCTACCCTCTTATGATTATGGCTCGGTGGATGAGACACGACTGAATGAGCCGCAGTATAATTGGGGCTACGATCCGGTGAACTACAATGTGCCAGAGGGTGGCTACAGCACTGATCCTTATGCACCAGAGGTACGCATACGCGAGTTCAAGCAGATGGTGCAGGCACTGCATAAGGCGGGCATTGCCGTGATTCTGGACGTGGTGTATAACCATACCTACGACATCGAGCACTCGAATTTCCAAAAGACCTATCCGGATTATTATTACCGCAAGAACGCAGACGGAACTTATAGCAACGGTTCCGGCTGTGGCAACGAGACGGCATCCGAACAGCCCATGATGCGCCGCTTTATGATAGAGTCGGTGAAATACTGGATCAACGAGTATCATATCGACGGCTTCCGCTTCGACCTGATGGGCTGTCACGACATCGAGACCATGAACGCCATCCGTAAGGCGGCTGACGAGATTGATCCTGCCATCTTTATCTATGGCGAGGGCTGGAGTGCCGGACAGTGTGCCTTACCGACCGAGGAGTTGGGCGTGAAGGCCAATATCACGAGAATGCCGCGCATTGCTGCCTTCTCGGATGAGATTCGTGATGCGCTGAGAGGTCCGTTCGACGATGATGCGAAAGCTGGCTGGTTAGGTTCGGGCATCAGGATCTTTGGTTCATCCGACCTTGCAGGTTTCAAGGAGAGTATGAAGTTCGGTATTGCGGGGGCTATTGCTCATCCGCAGGTGGATATGACCAAGGTGAACTACTCAAAGGCGCCTTGGGCCAATGAGCCTTCACAGATGATGAGTTACGTGAGCTGTCATGATGACATGTGTCTTTTCGACCGTTTGAAGGCGAGTCTGCCGGGTGTTTCCATAGACGAGCTGATTCGTCTTGACCTGTTGGCTCAGACGGCTGTATTCACCTCTCAGGGCGTTCCCTTCATGCTGAGCGGTGAGGAGCTGCTGCGCACCAAGCAAGGCGTGCACAACAGCTTTGAATCGCCCGATAGCATCAATCATCTCGACTGGAGTAATAAGGAGAAGTATCCGCAGGTGTTCAACTACTACAAGAACCTGATTGCCATGCGCAAGAACCACCAGGCTTTCCGTTTAGGCAGCGCCTCTCTGGTTCGCGAGAACCTGGAGTTCCTGGATATGCCCGAGAAGATTGTGGCTTACCGTGTGAATGGGGCTGCCGTGAACGACTCGTGGCGCAACATCATCGTGATTCTGAATGCCAGCAGGGCCGACACGGAAGTGAACATCCCGGAGGGTAACTACACCATTGTGTGCTGCGACGGGGTGATCAACGAAAATGGTCTCGGGAACCTTCAAGGCTCCAAGGTGATTGTAGATGCACAATCCTCGTTGATTATTCACGAGTAGAAAAAGTGTTTATGTGCCATAAACAAAGTGTTTGTAAGCCATAAACAAAGTGTTTATAGGCCATAAACAAAGTGTTTGTAAGCCATAAACACTTTTTGAAACGAGAGAGACGCCACATTTGTGACGTCTCTCTCGTTGTTTTTAACGGTTTATTTGAAAATTTTCTGTGCAAACATCGTGAGATAGATGCGCCAGTTGCGCCAGATATGTCCGCCCTCGGTTTCCACGTACTCGTACTTATACCCCTTCTCGTCGAGGTAACGACGGAGGTCGGCATTCTGCTGATAGAGGAAATCGGTCTTACCAATGGCTATCCAATAAAGGGCGGGCTTCGCACTGAACAGGCGTGACAGCTGTTGCTGCACCTCCTTGTTCTGCTGCAGCAGCTCGTAGAACGATTTGTTCCTCTCACCACCGATGTTCAATCCTGCGGAGAACAAACCCACATAGTTGAACGCATCAGGATAGCGCTTCGATGTTGCAAAGGAATGACCGCCACCCATCGACAGTCCGCAGATGGCGCGGTTCTTCTTTCCCTTGGCCACCTTGTAATGACTCTCTATATACTTCACGATATCCATGAAGCTCTCGTCCATGGTGGCAATGGGGCGTTGGTTGACGCTGCCCATGAAGCTGGGCTGGTACATTCCCCTTGACCATTCGCCGGGAGCCGCCTGACAGTCGGTATTTCC
Source organism: uncultured Prevotella sp. (assembly GCA_900314935.1). Lineage (GTDB taxonomy): Bacteria > Bacteroidota > Bacteroidia > Bacteroidales > Bacteroidaceae > Prevotella. The sequence continues at coordinate 11,938 of OMXE01000001.1, read as the reverse complement.
ATTAGGCATCACCACAATCATCGGCTTGGCCTTACCCGTGGCTATGAGGTTGTCCATGATCTGGGCAGCACGACCCAGTTCGCTCCATGCGTTCTCATCACCGCCAGCACCATGCAGCAGATACATCACGGGGTAGTTCTTCCCCTTGTCGTAGCCGGCAGGTGTATAGACGGTCATGCGGCGCTGCATCTTCAGCGTAGGACTGTTGTACCATACCTTACTCAGATTACCGTGGGGTACCTCGTTGACGCGGTAGAGATCGCCCTTGTCACCTTTCTCATCGCTCACAATGAAGATATTGGTGAACGAGATGATGTCACGGTTGACATACACATTGGCAGGGTCTTTCACACCCGTCATACCATCGATGTTAAAGGTATAGCTATACATCTCGGGCGCAAGCTTACCGGTGGTATAGCTCCACACTCCGTTAGGTCCCTCTGTCAGGGCAGCCACGTTCGACTGCTCCGGGAGGAAGTCGCCTGTTACCTCTACCTTCACTGCCTTGGGGGCAAAGAGGTTAAAGGTAACCGTTCCGTCGGCATTCACTACAGGTGATTGCACACTGGCACTGTTGAATAGTCTTTCCTGTGCCGAGGCTCCGAGGCAAAGCATTGCCAGAGCCAAACTGATCAATAGTCTTTTCATACTTTATCTTTTCAATACATTAATTTTTTCCTGCGGTTTCAGCACATCGTTCACCTTGGTCTGCTGTGCTGCAGCCTTAGCGGTGAGGGTGGCCTTGATATCCTGCGAGGAAGCGGCGATGAGGAACTGATACTCGCCTTCGGCTACGACCCATGCAGAGGCAGCCTCATCGAACGAAGCCAGATCGGCAGTCTTCACGCTGAGGGTAAGGGTCTCGCTCTCACCTGGCTTCAACGACTTGGTCTTGGCAAAGGCCTTCAGCTCCTTCACGGGCTTGTTGGCTTCCTTACTGTTGGGGGCAGCGATATAGAGCTCTACCACCTCCTTACCAGCATACTCACCTGTGTTCTTCACAGTTACAGTAATCTCGTAAGCATCACCCTTCTGGGCTATCTTCGCATCACTGTATTCGAACGTGGTGTAGCTGAGTCCGAAGCCGAAGGGGTAGCTGACGGGCACGTCGAAGGAATCGAAGTAACGATAGCCCACGTAGATATCCTCCTCGTAGTTGGTATAGTCAACATTCTTCTGGTTACCCTTCCTGCCCTGAGACATCAGGTCGAGACGCAGACCGTAATCGATGGGGAAATTCTTGGAAGAGTAGGCATCGGCAAATGCCAGGGGCCATGTCATGGTGAACTTACCAGAGGGTGACTGCTTGCCACTGAGCACATCAACCACGCTGTTACCACCTTCCTGACCAGCCTGCCATGCGCAAAGGATGGCATCGGGCAGATCCTTCCAGGAAGCGGTCTCGATGACTCCACCGATATTCAACAGTACCACCACTTGCTTGCCAGCCTTGTGATACACATCGCATACCTGCTCGATGAGCATGTGTTCAGCAGCGCTGAGATTGAAATCAGACACCTTACGGTCGATGAACTCACCAGAGATACGACCGATGGTGATGATGGCCACATCGGCCTCGTTGGCCTGAGCCGTCAGCTCCTCAACAGTGAAGAGCTTCTCGGTGGGCAGTTCCTTCGGCAGGAGACGCAGGAGTGATGCAATACCAGGATCTTTCTTGATTTTCTCTGCCTTTTCAGCCTCAGCCTTCTTGCTGCAATCAGCCAGATAGCTAATGTAGGTTTTCTTCAGTTCCTCGGAAACAGTGTAACCACCATTCTTCAGTCCGTCGAGCAGTGAAACAACGTAGGCATGGTTCACATCGCCTGAACCTGTACCGCCGGCAATGAAATCATACGATGTATTACCATATAATGCAACTTTTTTGATACTATCTTTGAACGGTAGTACCTCTCCCCTCTCTTTGGAGGGGTTGGGGGTGGCTCCATTCTTCATGAGTACCATACCCTCGACAGCCGACTGCCTTGTTACTTCTGCATGGGCTTTCAGGTTGGGTTTGTTGGAATACTTATATCCCTGATAGCGCGGACTCCTTTCCACAAGGTTCAGGGTGCGCTGAACAGAGCGGTCGAGGTCGGCCTCATCGAGCTTACCGCTCTTCACACCTGCCACGATAGAATCGAACTGCTCGGGCTTACCCGGCTGGAGCATGTCATTACCTGCCCACATCTGCTGGGCTCCATCCTTACCACTGTACCAGTCGGTCATGACCGTTCCCTCAAAGCCCCACTCATCGCGGAGGATGGTAGTGACGAGATCCTTGCTCTCGGAAGCATAGACACCATTGATGTAGTTATAAGAAGTCATCACCGTCCAGGGCTTACTCTCCTTGATAGCTATCTCAAAGCCTTTCAGGTAAATCTCGCGCAGGGCACGCTGCGAGATACGTGCATCGTTGCTCATACGGTTGGTTTCCTGACTGTTGGCTGCGAAGTGCTTGATGCTTGTTCCTACATCATTCTTCTGTACACCCAGGATATAGGCAGCGGCGGTCTTACCTGCCACTACGGGATCTTCTGAATAGTACTCGAAGTTTCGTCCGCAGAGTGAGTTACGCATAATATTCACCGCAGGAGCCAAGAGAACATCGGCACCATATTCCTTGACCTCCTCGCCAATGGATTTTCCCACCTCTTCGATGAGCTGGGTGTTCCATGTAGAGGCCAGCAGCGTTCCAATGGGGAAGTGCGTGCAATAGTATGTGGCGGAGTCGCCTTCGCGAGTGGCGCTGATGCGAAGTCCTGCAGGACCGTCGGCTAACACAATGGGAGGAATGCCGAGAGAGTCGAGCGGATAGGTGGTTCCAGCTGCTCCTGGCACGAGATTACGGGTGGCGCCAACAACGGCACTGTTACCACTTTCGCCTTCCATTCCCGTACCGATAACGAAATGCGCCTTTTCTTCGAGGGAGAGCTTACTCATTACCTCTTCTTGGTTGATCGTGTTCATGACTGCTTTGTCTGATCCTGTACATCCACAGAGTGCGGCAAAGCCCACACCCAACAGCATGTACCATGAATGTTTAGTTGACAATTTCTTCATTGTTATTTGTTATAAATGGTTATGTTTGATTCTTTCGATACAAGGAGTAGTAATATGGCGTCAAAGATACAAAAAAAATACGATTGTGCAATCGTTTTTACAAGGAAATGTCAAAAAAGCTTTGCTAGGGGGTATCGGATTACGGATATTTGACTATCTTTGCAGAAACAAACTAACAACGATATGCGAAAACGAATTTTAATCATTGCCTTCTTGATGGTAGGCTTGCTGACCGCAGGCGCAGCGAAAAAAAACGTGATTGACAGAATAGAACCGACGAACTGGTTCGTGGGTTTGAAGAACCCGCAGCTACAGCTGATGGTCTATGGAAAGGATATCAGGAACGTGAAGAATGTTTCTACCGATTATCCCGGTGTGCGCATTGACAGTGTGGTGCGGCTCGAGTCGCCTAACTACTTGCTGCTGTATCTTGACTTGAAGGGGGCACAGGCTGGTAACATGGTGCTGCGCTTCGACAAGACGAAGGTGACGTACCAGCTGAAGCAGCGGGAGATGAGCGGTGACAAGCGAATGGGGTTCACCAATGCCGACGTGCTGTATATGCTCATGCCTGATCGTTTTGCACAGGGAGCCAATCACCCAAAACAGATCAAAGGTATGCGCCAGTATGTAGAAGACCGCAGTGAACCGAGTCTTCGTCATGGTGGCGACCTCAACGGTATTCGTGAGCATCTGGATTATTTCAAGGAGTTAGGGGTTACGGCACTTTGGTTCACCCCCGTACTGGAAAACGATTCGCCTGATAATGAGAATGGCTATTCCACCTATCATGGCTATGCAACGACGAATTACTACCGTGTAGATCCACGTTTCGGAAGTAATGACGATTACCGGAGACTCTGTGATGAGGCACATGCCAAAGGACTGAAGATTGTGATGGATATGATTTTCAACCATAGTGGTTTTGAACATCCTTGGACACTGGATATGCCAACCAAAGACTGGCTGAACCTGCCCGATTGGCTGAAGGAGTCGAAGGGGAGCAGTAATCCTACGGGTACTCGCTTCCAGCAGACCAGCTATAAGCTTACTCCGGTGAAAGATCCGTATGCTTCGAAGATTGATATGAAGGAAACGGTTGACGGCTGGTTCGTTCCTACCATGCCCGACCTGAACCAAAGGAACGAGCATGTGATGACTTACCTGATACAGAACAGTATCTGGTGGATTGAGACCGTTGGTATCGACGGTATTCGCATGGATACTTATCCGTATGCTGATGCCAAAGGAATGGCTCGTTGGATGAAGACGCTGGATGAGGAATACCCGAACTTCAACGTGGTGGGCGAGACTTGGGTAACAGAGCCTGCCTATACGGCATCATGGCAGAAAGACAGTAAGCTGAGTGATGAGAATAGCTATCTGAAGACCGTGATGGACTTTGCTTTCTTCGACCGACTGAATTCGGCGAAGAATGAGGAGACGGATGACTGGTGGAACGGGATGAACCGCCTGTATAACTCATTCTGCTATGATTATCTCTACCCGAACCCTTCGAGCGTGATGGCTTTCATCGAGAACCATGACACAGACCGTTTCTTGGGGAATGGGAAGGACACATTGGCGCTGAAACAGGCTTTGGCCCTGCTGCTTACCGTGAAACGTATCCCGCAGCTTTACTACGGTACGGAGATTCTGATGAACGGAACGAAAGAGGTGACGGATGGGAATGTGCGCAAGGACTTCCCCGGTGGCTTCCCTGGTGACACACATAACGCGTTTACGAAAGAAGGAAGGACTCAAGAGGAGAATGCGATGTTTAACTGGCTCTCCCGCTTACTGCACTGGCGACAGGGGAACGAGACGATTATCAAAGGTAAGATGACGCAGTTTATTCCCTACAAAGGGGTGTATGTCGTTGCACGGCAATATCGCAATAACACGGTGCTGACCATCATCAATGGCAGGAAGCAAGAAGGCACCCTTGAGATAGCCCGTTATCAGGAAGTAATTGGAAATAAGAAGGTTGCCACGGACGTGATTACGGGTAAGAAGATCAACCTGTCGGAAAACGTGGTTCTGCAACCGAGGCAGACGCTTATCGTGGAACTGAACTAAGAGGTTATTTCATCAGCCATTTCCCCTCATGCTTGACCATCGGTACAACCACCTCTTCAATGGTGCTGTCGCCGAAGCAAAGCATGAGGAAGGCATTGGCGGTGGGCTGAACACTATCATTCACGCAGTTCACAACCCGCACCTCACGTATGCCGCCATGTTCCTGGTTCTGTTCTCCCACGAACATCCGCACGTTGTCCACCAACTGCTGACGGTAACTGTCGGGAATCTGTTCGGGCATATTCATTCCATTCACAAACTCATCGTATTTCTCCTTGACCAACAGCTCATAGTAGCCTTTCGCCGCATGAGCTGCTGCAAAATCAACCTTCTTGTCGCGCGAACATGAAATGACCGCTGCAAGAATGAAGCAGAAGGTGATGACAATGAGTTTGCGCATGGATTATTTCTGTCGGATGAAAATATTGATGGGTGAGCCTGTGAGTTCCCAGTTCTCACGGATCTTGTTCTCCAGGAAACGCTTGTAAGGCTCCTTGATATACTGTGGCAGATTCGCATAGAACACGAAAGAAGGTATCTGCGTGTCGGGAATCTGGGAACAATACTTGATCTTGATGTACTTACCCTTGATGGAAGGCGGCGGTGTAGCCTCGATAAGAGGCAGCATCACCTCATTGAGCTTCGTCGTTCCAATCTTCACCTTCCGGTTAAGATACACCTGCTTGGCTGTTTCCAGCACCTTGAAGATACGCTGTTTGGTTACGGCAGAAGCGAATACGACAGGGAAATCGGTGAAGGGTGCCATACGCTTGCGAATAGCCTCTTCGAAGAACTTCACGGCTGTCTGACTCTTATCTTCCACCAAATCCCACTTGTTCACCACAACCACCAATGATTTTTGGTTCTTCTGTATCAACTGGAAGATATTCATGTCCTGCGTCTCAATACCACGGGTGGCATCAATCATCAGAATACAAACATCGCTGTTTTCAATGGCACGGATAGAACGCATCACACTGTAGAACTCCAGGTCTTCCGACACCTTGTTCTTTCTGCGGATACCTGCGGTGTCAACCAGATAGAAATCGAAGCCGAACTTGTCGTAACGGGTATAGATACTGTCACGAGTGGTTCCTGCGATATCTGTCACGATATGACGGTCTTCTCCGATGAAGGCATTGATGATACTGCTCTTACCGGCGTTCGGGCGTCCTACTACGGCAAAGCGGGGAATACCATCCTCAATATCATCCTCATCTTTTACACCCTGAAGCTTTTCCAAGACCAGGTCGAGCAAGTCACCCGTTCCGCTACCAGAAGCCGAACTGATGCACTGCGGATCACCCAATCCTAACTTATAGAACTCGTAGGCATCGTAGTACTGGTTGTTGTTGTCAACCTTATTGACGACCAGGATGACAGGGAGTTTGGAACGGCGCAAGATTGCTGCCACATCCTCATCCCAATCGGTCAGACCGTTCTGAGCATCCACAAGGAAGAGCACCATATCAGCTTCTTCTGTGGCTACCATTACCTGCTTCCGGATCTCCTCCTCAAAGATATCATCAGAGTTCACAACCCATCCGCCAGTATCCACCACGGAAAACTCCTTACCATTCCACTCACACTTGCCATACTGACGGTCGCGCGTGGTTCCAGCCTCCTCGCTAACAATAGCGCGGCGACTCTTGGTTAAGCGGTTAAAAAGCGTACTCTTACCCACATTCGGGCGTCCTACGATTGCTACTAATGCCATAATAATACTTTTTGAGTGTAAACAAAATGGTTATATCTCATCCCACCTTGAAAACGTTCATTCAGGATTATACCCGAAATGATTGAGTTCACGCTGCGATGAGCGCCAGTCTTTATCCACCTTTACAAAGGTTTCCAAATAGATGGGCTTGCCGAAGAATCTCTCCAGTGCCTTGCGCGATTCGGCACCAACCTTTTTCAGGGCAATGCCTTGATGTCCGATGATGATGCCTTTCTGCGAGTCGCGTTCCACATAGATGATAGCGCTGATGTGGATATTTTTCTCAGTTTCCTTGAAACTCTCCACACTTACCTCCACCGAATAGGGTATCTCCTTGTCGTAATATAGCAGGATCTTCTCGCGGATGATCTCTGAAACAAAGAACCGGGCGGGTTTATCAGTGAGCTGATCCTTATCGAAATAAGCAGGACTCTCAGGCAGCAGTTCCTGAATGCGCTTCAGGAGCACATCCACGCCGAACTTGTTCTTGGCCGAAATAGGAAGGATTTCCGCATTGGGCAATAGCGAATGCCACTTCTCTACCAAACTATTCAATTGAGTTTGACTAGTAGAACTAGTTTTTCTAGTATTACTAGCATCGCCAGTTTGGTTGCCCAATTCATCAATCTTATTGATGAGCAGGATAACGGGAATCTTCATCTTCTGCACCTTCTCCAGGAAGTCCATGTTCTTTTCGGGGTTCTCCACCACATCGGTAACATAGAGCAGCACATCAGCATCAGCCAATGCACTTTCCGAAAAGGCAAGCATCGATTCCTGAAGCTTGTAATTGGGCTTCAGCACACCAGGCGTATCACTGAACACGATCTGCATATCATCGGTATTCACGATTCCCATGATACGATGACGAGTCGTTTGCGCCTTAAACGTCGCAATTGAAATACGCTCACCAACCAACTGGTTCATGAGCGTACTTTTACCTACGTTGGGATTGCCAACGATATTGACAAATCCTGCCTTATGCATTATTCTTTACTTTAACGCTTCACTTTTCACTACTGTCGTAAGCCCATTTCAGGTAGCTGGCACCATGAACGAAGCCAGCACCGAAGGCTGTTAAGACCAGATTGTCGCCTTTCTTTAGTAAACTTTCATTCTCCCAAAGAGCGAGTGGTATGGATGCAGCACTTGTGTTACCGAAATGTTCAATGTTCACCATCACCTTGTCCATGGTCAGTTCCAAGCGTTTTGCCACTGCTTCGATGATACGGATGTTGGCTTGATGGGGAACGACAAAACGGATATTGTCCTTATTCAGACCGTTGCGTTCAGCTATCAGCGCACAGTCGTCACTCATGCTTGTCACGGCATAGCGGAATACCGTCCTACCCTCTTGATAAAGATAGTGAAGACGATGATCCACGGTGAAATGACTGGGAGGACAAACACTTCCACCCGCCTTCATGTGCAGGAAGGGAAGACCCTTTCCATCTGCCCGAAGATAGCTGTCCATCACGCCGATGTTCTGTTCCGTTGTTGCTTCCAGCAATACTGCAGCTGCACCGTCACCAAAAAGCGGACAAGTCTGCCGGTCCATGTAGTCAACCATCGACGACATCTTATCTGCACCAATCACAATAATCTTTTTGTATCGGCCAGACTGTATCATCGAGGCTGCCACATCGAGGGCAAACAAGAAACCGCAGCAGGCACCCCAGTAATCAAATGCAAAAGCATTCTTCAGTCCGAGCTTGCCCAGCACGATGCTGGCGGTTGAGGGGAACTTGTAGTCTGCTGAAGAGGTAGCAACGATCAACGCATCTATCGTATCTGGATCCACACCCGTTTTCTGCAGCAACTGCTTGGCTGCCTTGCGGGCCATATAGCTGGTACCCAAACCTTCTTCGTTAAGAATTCGGCGTTCTTTGATGCCTACACGCGACATAATCCACTCGTCGTTGGTGTCAACCATCCGAGACAACTCCTCGTTGTTAAGGACATACTCGGGAACGTATCCACCTACGCCAGTGATTATTGCGTTGATTCTCTCCATTATTCAGCTACTTCATCCATTACAATTGCAATCTTGCCACGATAGTAGCCACATGTCGGACATACGGTGTGATAGATATGATAAGCACCGCAGTTGGGACAAATAGCCAATGTGGGAGCTACTGCCTTGTCATGAGTTCTTCTTTTCGCTGTACGAGTCTTTGACTGTCTTCTTTTAGGATGTGCCATAATTCTATTACTTTAATTTTTAATGTTTAATCTTTAATGTTTAAAGTTGCCAGTTTTTCCCATCGGGGGTCAATAGACTGGTTGGACTCCTCATCACTGCTTCGGTCAGTTGAGTGCTCTTCCAGAGCATGCATCATAGCTGCATTGCACTTGCCAGGTGCATGTACATGCCTGATGGGGATAGCCAATACTATCAACTCATAGACAAGCCATGACAGATCGAGTATTCCTTCGTCCTCATCCACTGTCACGACATCGTCTTCCTCTGAGTTTTCTGCTCCAAACTTTGCCACGAGACGGTGATCCGCCTCGACCGGCTGCTCCATGTCGTCTAAACAAAGATTACAAGGAACAGCTACTGTGCCACGAACATGAAGATGAAGCTCAAAATAGCCAGTAGCCTTGCGTATAGACACTGACACTTGCACGTCTCCACCGTTCACTTCCGCGCTGTCCATCGCCTTAAAAAACTGCTCATCAAGGTTGTATTCCAAGACTGTCACGTCCTCTTTCAACCCTTTCAGATCTATCTTAAAAGACTCTAAACTGCACATTTCAAAGCATATTTGGGTTGCAAAGGTACAAAACTTTTTCGATTTAGAACAGAAAGATTTACTTTTTTTATGCTTTTACTTGTAAATCAGTTACAAAGAGGACATGATATTGCACACTCTTTCTCTCCTTGTGCAAGGAAAAGTTATTTCTTCAGTTCTATCCGGAAAGTGGTGCCCTTGCCCACTTCTGAACTCTTCACAAAGATCTTGCCCTTGTGGTATTCTTCAACAATACGTTTGGCCAAAGAAAGACCTAATCCCCAACCGCGCTTTTTGGTGGTGAACCCGGGTTTGAAGACGTTTGCAATATCTTTCTTCCGAATTCCCTTACCGGTATCAGATACCTCTATCACTACCTTGTCGGTTTCCTCTTGTACCGTTAAAGTAATCTGACCTTCTCCTTCCATCGCATCTACCGCATTCTTGCAGAGATTCTCTATGACCCATTCAAACAGGGAAGCATTGATGGTGACAATGACATCATGATCAGGGAATGAACGGATCATACGCACCTTTTGCGAAGTACGACGATCCATATAGTCAATCACATGCATCATGACCTCGTTCAAACTGGAAGGAACGGGTTCTGGCAAAGAACCGATCTTGGAGAAACGTTCGGCAATCAGCTGCAGACGCTTGACATCCTTGTCCATCTCGGGCAATAGAGCATCGTCGGGATAGGTTTCCTTCAAGATCTCTGTCCAGGCCATCAAGCTACTGATGGGAGTTCCCAACTGATGGGCAGTCTCTTTGGAAAGGCCTACCCATACTTTGTTCTGTTCAGCTCTCTTGGAGGTAAGTAAGGCAAAGATGGCCACCACCACGAAAATCATCACAATGCCTAACTGAACATAGGGGTACAGGTTCAAGCGTTTGATCATCAGGGATTCGTCGTAACAAACATCGATGTAATCATTGGTGTCATTGGCGTCATCAAGGGCAATACGAATGCTCCTGCCGGAATGCTTCATTCTTTGCGCCATGGCCAAAGCCTGTTGGATGCTATCCTCAGCATTCGTCCTTTTCAACTTGATGTTGCGGAAAGTCTGTACCTGCTCATCTGCGCCAAGGACAACAACAGGAATGGTGTTGTTTCCCTCTATCACTTTCAATACGAGGTTCAAGTCCACATTCTCTTCGGGCTGACTCAATGTACGCATCGCCTCGGCCCACACCTCCATCTTGTTACGCTCTTCAATAGCTAAGTCACGTACCAGAAAATGAGACACAACCAGACTGGCCACCGCGATAATGACGGCAGCAATGACAAGCAGAATCTTCACCCTGCGAATCTGGTCGGTCCAATGCATGTTATATAAACGCATCTTCTGGCTGGTTATTGCCTAACTATACCTTATTCAATAAAAAACCGTATCAGATACAGTTCCTATAAATAGATCTAAATGATCCTGAGGAAACTGTTTCTGATGCGGTTGTATGGAAGAAAACTCCTATTAGAAGTTCACACCGAAGTTCACGAACAATGCGTTGCTGTGAGCAGTAACTTCGTCTTTCTTGCAAATGTTGGTAACACCAATCTGATAGCCAACCTCCAAATATACCTTATTATATTCGGCGCCGCAACCAATCTTGAAGCCCATATTGGCACGCTTCAGACCTTCCCATTTCTTCTCATCGAAAGTTCCTACGGAAACAATCTTACCACTCATGTCCTCAATTTTAGTCTTACCACTGAAAGCATATGAGAAATACGGTCCGAGGAAAGGAAGGATTGCGATTTCATCAGTAGCTTTGATACCATATTTTACCAGAACAGGAACCTCAAGGTTATTATATCCTACCTTGAATTTTCCGTCCTTACCACCACGCTCGGTGTAATAGAGTCCACTCTCGATGAATACCGGTGTACTATCAGATGCACGCAGACCTACAACACCAGCCAATGTCATACCTGTCTTCATACCGACATCAAGGTCACCTCCAATAGAAGCTCCTGTCAAACCGAAACGAACACCCCAATACAGGTTCTCTTCGTCAAGTGAGAAACCGCCACTGCTGTACTGTGCAAAACTGCTCACTGAGCAGAACAGTGCAACGATTGCAACTAATACTTTCTTCATATTTTTACTGAATTAATTAATGAATAATATCTTTTCCTCTTGCAAAGTAACACTATTTTTTCCAAACGACAAAGTATTTTACCTAAAATCTTTCATTTCAAGACATAAAAAAAGGAGAGACTTCCCATTTGGGAAACCTCTCCATCTGAAAGAAGGCGGCTACCTACTCTCCCGCATTGCATTGCAGTACCATCGGCGATGACGGGCTTAACTTCTCTGTTCGGAATGGGAAGAGGTGGGACCCC
>OMXE01000029.1 GCA_900314935.1 uncultured Prevotella sp. | reverse complement strand
CGTAAAGAACAAAGAGATGTACGTTACTACAGAGGAGGGGAATGTGACAACCGCGTACCGGAAGAAGAAGGACTCTCTTGTCTGGGAGGCAACCATAGTACGGGATAGCCTGTCATCTCTCATCTATGTCGATTACGTGGATGGAATGGCTCAATCGGGGAAGGTGCGAAATGCGTATGACAGTCAAGGTCGGAAGATCAGCATGAAGCTTAGGAAGGGCAAGGACCATATAAAGAATGTCTTTCGGATGACTCCGTATTCCAAGGTTCCCATCTCATCTCTTATTGCATATAACGAGAGTTTCGACTTTGTTATTTACGGTGATGACGGTGAGCAGAAAGGGTGTTACATAAGGGAATTATATCCCGTGGAGGCGGAATATCTGACGAAAGAGGAATACAAGGATGAGAAGAAACAGAAAGGTGACTATACTTACGATGACATCGACCGATTGGCAAAGGAGGCACTTGTTCCAGACCTGACACCCGAGATACGTTCACGAATTGAGCGACTCAGGAAAAAGGAATGAGATCACGGAGAATTGTATATCTTTACATTCACAGACAAAAAGAATGGAGATGAAAAGAATTGCTTTCTTCGCTTTAATCCTTTTCCTCCTTGTTTCTTGCGGAACTAGGAAGGAGTATAAAGATGCCCTGTTGCGGGCAGAAACGGTCATGGACGAACATCCCGATTCTGCCCTGCTGATCCTCGACAGTCTTGGACAGCACGAGAGTGAGTTCACCCGCCACTTCCGCATGCAGTATCAGCTGCATCGGCAGAACGCCGTGAACAAGACCAGCGATAAGTTCACTTCCGATTCCCTTTGCCAGGTGCTTGTTAGCTACTTCGACCGCCACGGCACCGTTAACGAGCGCGTACTCGCCCATTACCTTTTGGGGCGTGCCTACACTGACATGGGTGACGCCCCGCAGGCCATCAGCAGTTATCAGGATGCCATCAGTGCGGCTGATACTACTGTTGCCGATTTCAATTTCTTCACCATGCTCTGTGTCTATGCCCAAATGGCAGACGTATTTCATTATCAACTTCTTTTGTCGAACGAAATAGAGTCACGGAAGAAAGCGACCTACTATGCCTACCGTGCCAACCGACCTAAGTTGGGCATTTATAATCAAGCCTTATCCGCTGGTGCCTATATCTTGTTGAACAAGAATGACAGTGCTGAGATTATCCTAAAGTCTGCAATCGGGCAATTTCAAAAGAGTGGAGATACGCAACAAGCATTGCGGTATTCAAAAACACTAATGTACCTTTATACCGAACCTCCTCAACGTTTGGCTGAGGCCAAGGCATTAATGGATCAGTTTGAATCAGAATCTGAGTTGTTTGACGAACACCACGAACTCCCACCCTCACAACATCAATACTATTATTATAAAGGCAATTATTATAAGGGCATCAACAATCTCGACTCGGCAGAATTCTTTTATCGTAAAATATATCACCCAAGGATGCCCTATATTGCTCAAGATCCCATGTACAGAGGGCTACTGAGTGTATTTACCAAGCGTCATCAGGCAGATTCCATTGCCAAATATGCACGTTTGTATTGCATGGCCAACGACTCCTCCATCGCCCTCAAAGATCGAGACATGGTGGCCCAGATGGCCGCAACCTACAATTACAGCCGTCTGCAAAAGGAGGCACATAGGAATGAGGTAAAGGCATACAAGATACAGTTTGGCTTCATTATCATGGCTATTATTGCTGTTCTGTCTTTCGTGACAGCTTTCCTTATCTGGAAGTATTTCCGCAGGAGATATCAGCAGGAGATCATGCGTCTAAAGACGGACTATGCCAACGCTTCATTCGAATATGAGGAGAATTTGTATGAGTTGCAGCTGCTGGAAGCCGTCCAGCATGAAAACGAGAGTGAAAGGAAAAGGCTTTTGGATGAAAACGTGGTGTTGCAGGAACGAATTGAAGAGCTGCAGCGGAAAGAGCCCATCTCTAAGTATCTGGCCGTTTCTGCCACGCTTGCCGAAGAACGTATCGTCAAACGATTCCATGAAATAGCCAGTCGGCCATTATTGAAGGCAACGGAAGAGGACTGGAAGGAACTGGCTGATACGTTTGCCCGCAGCTATCCAGTCCTGTTCCGCGACCTGTGTCAGCATTGCAACACCCCACAGTGTATCCGTGTATGCATCCTGACCGTCTTAGGGTTCGGTAACAACGAACAGGCAAATGTGCTGGAAACCACGAAGCAACGAATATCCAACATCAGGTCCTCCCTCAACAACGCCCTCTTCAATGAACCATCCTCCCGCACACTCAGCAGGAACTTGTCAGTACGGTACAATGTATATGGTTTAAAGGTTCATGACTAGTTCACAAAGGGTCAATGTGTACTTTAGTGTACTTTTTCTTGCTTGTTTACAAAACACCGATGGAATCGGTGCTTTACGTCATTGTTTAACAATTGACAACACTTCAATGTGTACTCTGATGTACTTTTAGGTTTCAAAACATTTGCAGAAAAGATTAGATTGTTATAGTTTTGCAGCAATAACAAAAAAGTAAAACTATGACAAAGAAAAGACTATTAACTGTTTTATTGATGGTGATGGTAATGATGCCATTCACCTGTATGAGTGTTTATGCCATTCCTGATGGTGTAGATTTACAGTATATTGATCCAGAATATGGTGATACTGGTCAGACTAAATCCCCTATCACTATTCCCGAGATCGGCCTTGAAGGCTACACCTTGTTCTTTATTACTCCTTGCGACGGTTGCACTTTGCGTTTATTGGATGAAAATGACAATGTTGTTTATTCCACTGTTATTGCCACAGGCACAACCAGCTTGGTTTTACCCTCATCCCTTTCAGGTGAATACGAGATTCAGATTATTCAAGGTAACATCTGTTTCTATGGGTTCATCTATCTGTAAACAATTAGGCCAAATGAAAGGAGACTAGTAAATAATTATTGACGTTATATGAAACGGATTATTTCTTTATTGATATTCATTGCAACATTTAATTGTTATGCTCAAAATGTGGACTCCACCTTTACCGTGACTTTTGTTGAATCCGCTCGCGCAAACATGCCTACCGCATTGAATCCGAATGCTCAAAGTACAGGAACACCAGTTGACTCACTCAAATCTAGGCAAGGGAAATTCATCGCACTGATATATGATGACTATTACCTTACAGAAGGTATCATACGCTGTGTGTATGAGGCAATGTGCCTATGGGAAAATACATCAGCATAACAAATCCTATTGTGTTTGATCTCCTATTTGATGATGACATGGATGATCAGGATGAAATGGAAACAGTTGTGTTATATAACCAAGATAGGATAAACAGGACCTGCATACCACACAGTTTAATGAGCCAGATACCTTTGGCAGGGAATCTGTTTGCTGGCACTATTACTGTAAATGCAAACATCGACTGGGATTCCTCTTGGGGATACGATAGTCCGTATGGTTTTGACAAGTTTACAACGGCCATGCTGCGCCATATTGCCCATCTGTTAGGATTCGGCTCCTCATTAGGCTACCGTGGAAACAATCTCACATTTACAGGAAGGTTCCCTTCCTCTTTTGACATGATGATTGTCGATGAAGATGAGAACGCTCTTGCGCTTAATACCAATCTGGGCAACTTCCTGTCGAACGATATATATCTTAAAGTAGGAAGTCACAAGTATCCTCTCTTCAGCTCCCAGCAAGGATATGTTACATATAGAACTGCAAACTATTTCTCTTCAGGCGAGGAAACCATTATGGAATATCCATATATAAATGTAGGAAACCTGTTGAATATTGATTCAAAAGTCATAGAAGTCTTGGGTGCAATCGGATGGACGATAATCGATGACAGGACACGTATAGTAAACGGGGCAAACTTGGACACAGACGGATACGGCAGTTATTATCCAAACCATACCTTTGGAATACTTCCTGAAGGAGCAACTGTAAACAGTTGGGTGTTACAGCTTTATAACAACAGCACGCACCAGTATCAAGACGTAGAAGCAGGCTACGGACAAACATTCAGCCCTGTAAACTATAGTGCTTCCAGTTCTTATGTGGATGAGTTCAACTGTGTCCAGGCAAGGATTAGATGTACCCTTACTGACAATGAGGGTACCAGTACGCACTCCCTTCCATTGTTCCTTGATCTTGCCCCCTGGCTCAATTCATACGAAATTAGTAATGTGACATACAATTCAACGAACAACACTTATGAGATGGATTTCATCATAAGTCAGTACGGCTCCACCTTGATACGATTATATGTTAGCAACGACTTCATGATGTCGCAAAGCTACTTAATGCCTGTCAGCACCCCGTCGTATATCCATGTGACAGGAATCCCTCTGGTTGGAGATACCTATTTGGACTTAACGATGGAGAACTCATACGGAACAGCTTTCAGGTATATACCTATAGATTTGCAAGGGAGTACAATACAACAAGGTTTACCGACAACGGTCGAAAGCGAGGGAAGAGCGACAATCCGTCATGGTTCATCTCGTTGCAACGGCTATCCTATTATCAAAAAGGGTAAAGACAATAATAGATATCATGAAAAGATTATTCTGCGTGACTTTCATTAGCCTAGTATGCGTGGCTTTCATTCACGCAACCGGTGATATACGTTTCATTATGCAGGTGAACGGATCCCCGTCTAGCTGTAATGTTGTCCTGCGTGACGGGGATCAGTTCTCCATCTATCCAGTCTCCGCAGATGATACATCCTCTCCTTTGCAAGAATGCACCTTCTCACTGACTATATACCTCATTGACAGCGATGGCAACGAAAAATGGTGGAAAAGGACGGAAGCCAGCAAGGCATTGTCTGCCACTATAGTTCCAGAACTGTTTGAGGGAGTTGACCTTTCCCGTTCTTCACTGATACACGACCCAGACGGTCTTGCATATAATGAGATGTTGGTAAAATGCGAAATCATTCGCGACGGAAAGCTCGTCCAGGCACAGGATATGCCTGTCAGGCTTGAACTGATACCCAAGAAGCCATTGATACAGGAAGTTGTCATAGACTCCATTCACACAGAACTAATACCCTATTCAATTGAGGGGGAGAAACCCTACTGGGTTACTGTCAGGGCTCTAGCGGAAAGGTGTGGCAATCATGCGGTACTTTTCTCCCAGGATAGTGTCTGTTACGGATACAGCCGCTGGCTGTTAGATGTCACAGACGGTTTGATAGACACTCAAGTTGAATTGTTCGACACGGAATCATTCTACATATCCGCGACTAACGGCTACGGGCAGATGAACTCCGACACGCTGAACATGAAGGACTGCCTGACTGGAATGGACATACCTTTCTCCTTTGACGAGAGGATTAGGATTGAGGGAGGTAGGATAGTCACATCAGACGGTTCCGCTCCTGACTTTGTGCAGGTACTGAATGCCAAAGGGGCAGTTGTCTATCAAGGAAGAAAGAACTCCTCAATTCCGCAAATCCCAGGAAAAGGAGTTTATCTCCTTCAGGTAAAACTTCATAACAAAAAGAGTCAAACACTAAAATACGTAGTAAGATGAAAAGAACGACATTAATTATGCTTATGGCCATGTACATGCTCATGGTATATTCACAGAACTCAGTTTCATACATATATGAAACCGGTACGAGCAATCCTGTATTGTTCTCACAGCCTCAGACAAGGAGAATCTACGGAGGCTCCATAATAAATGTTTCCTTCGAAGGAGGCAATGTGTTGAGGAACACAAAGCTCCAAAATGCAGTGGCCAAGGCTTGTCACTTGTGGGAAGAGCAGATGCCGACATGCTACCCACTGAAGATTGCTGTCCGAATGGGGACTATAGCCAGCAGTACTGCCCTTGCACGGGTGGAAACCATTGATGGGAATGACAGCTCTTACAGTTATGGCAAACTCTATCTCAAAAAGTGGTATATGTACCCTCTTTCGGAGATTCCAGACTGCAACTATACCTTTGACTATTTCAGGGACAGTCCAGATGTCATTATCACATTCACCAACAGGAATGTGTTTGACTACAGTATATCTGGAAACACGAGCAGCGGTAAGTACGATTTCGTAACTGTCGCTCTACAGGCTTTCTACAAAGCTGTTTCTTTATCATCAACAGACTATTTATTTCAGTCGAGAAGCATTGGAGATTCAGTGGAGGAGAGACAAGGGGTAAACAGGGACATAACGGATCCCGAAGACATCGTAATTCAGTCACAGCTGGACAAAAACACTGTGGTGAGATATCTCGGTAGCGGTATGTACGACAGACTTGAACCAAAGTGGTTCATAAGCTTCATTGCTGTCGGTTCTTCTGGAAGTGTCATAAGCGACACCACATCTTGCACATATCCCGTCATATCCTATCAGGGGAGGAATAATTTGCTATCTGCTACTTCTGACATGGCGGGAAACAGAGTTGAAAACGGAATTGCACAATATCTGGCACAGTTTAAGGAAACTTATGGCGGGTTTGGTAACTTTGTGATGCTGAATGACGGTACATGGAGAAAATTCACGAGCTACAGCAGCATTATCGAGAACGACAGCGTAATAAATGCAAGGCAAGTTGACGGACACTTGATAATAAAGACTGTGACACAGAGCGGAATGAACAGTATTGTGAGGTATTCGCTGTATGAATACCTGCCCCAGAAGTCAACTCCCGTATTCATTTCTGCCACACCATACGATCTGTATGGGTTGAATACAACTCTCCACAATAGAATTATGAGAGACAACGATGAATACATGGAGGTTGAAATAGGGTTCACCAACATTGAGGGATGTTCGAACATTCTGGTTGAGCAGCTTGACGATGATTACCCCTATCCAACGTATTATTACGTATCGCCAGAGGACGGTGTTTTCACTGCCATCATGAACAGGGATTATTCCTCAACCTTTACGCTTCATTACATAAATTCAAACGGCTCTACAATTGGGAATCCCTTGGTTGTGGATTTGTCTGACTATGATGCGGGCGAATTGGTTATGTCAGTAACATTGAGGAGGAACTTTATCGAATATGACATAAATGATAAAGATTCAGCCAAAGATATAACGTGCACTATTAAAAATGTGTTGTATCCCGAAGCTGTAAAAACAATAGGTTCTTGTCAAACGAGTGGAAGCATAGATATTTCAGATCTGCAAAAGGGTTTTTATGTCGTTGTCTTCAGTAATGGGAAGAAGTCATATTCCACAAAAATTATCAAATAGTATGCTCATGAACATTCATACGACCTCATCGGTCGCAGAGTGCAGGGTACGCCAAAGAGGGGAGTGTATATACAAAACGGGAAGGTCGTGATTAAGTGAGAGCAGAGTCGAGTTTGCTCGTACTCTGCCGAGCGTTTGGAGCAGCGAGTGCCACCATGCTTGCATGATTGGCCGAGTCGTGACAAACGAAGACATAGTCAACGTGAACGAACTCGAATGTAGTTCAAGATGGTAATAAGTATACAACAATGACAATTCAAGTTATATGAAACATTTGTATATAATCGGTAATGGGTTTGATCTTCATCATGGATACAATAGTAATCCACAATTCTCCGCCAAATCAATGTAATTGCATGATTACCAGAAGATTCGTGGCGGAGGATTTTTGTGGGCTTATGTATCGGAAAGGGTGTAACCACCAATAGTTTGGGGAGCATGATGACACACCTTATAATAAAATTGCTCCGCTATCAACCTGCTGATCATAAGTCAATTAGGCGTAATAGCGGAGCATTCTTTATTTCCCATCCGTAGCGATAATAAGGCTTATAACGCTCTTCAACTAGGCTAGTTACTCATAGAAACTAGGCTGGTTGGAGGCACTAACTAGGCTGGTTAGAGAGCGTTAGAAGCCTTGTAGGATTTTGCAGGTAAACAGGTTGGGAACTTCAACTAAACTTGCGTGTTAGTAGCAAGTTCCTTAAGAATTTCATGTTATTCTTATTTCTTGAACACCTTATACACATACGAGTACGACTGTTTCTCAAGTTCTCCTGCTTCCACTGCTGCCTTGATATTTTTCTCTGCTCGTTCTATGGCTAAAGCAAGTTTCCCATCGGTACAAAGATTCTCCACCCATGCTGAGTCTTTCAGATATTTCTCTTTCTTCAGTAATTTCCTCAAAGGCTTTGAAGAGTCTGTGAAACAAGCTTTAATATGCTCCCCCAACACAGCTGATACTTCTCTGTAGTTCTTCAGTAGCTTAGTATAGTCAACGAAATGAAGCAGGAACCAATACTCAATACAGGGCATACTTGGACATAAAGCAACAATCCCATTTGATATTTCTTCCTGGAATTGCTTCTCAAAGTCCTTATGTTTCTTTAGATTTGTTTCATTACCATATATTGTATCCCAGTCGTATACACAGAATATCTTTGCATCATTATTGGTGCTTAACACATCATTTATTCTTTTGGGGAAAGCTTCTGTGTAGTTTGACTCATCACCAAAGTATCTTGGTCTGATGTTGAACTTGTAATCTGTCGTATCGTTGATGTGAGTGAAATAAAAGCGCTCTGTATTCGTGCCACCACAGATTAGGAAAGGATACAGCTCACCCATTTCCCTCGTCCCATCATCCTGCTCAGACGAAGAAGTGGCAACATCTTCAAAATACTTCTGCCGCTCTATGCTCTCTGCTAATTCTTTTTCCATCATGATCCCATCGTTGCACCAAAGCGCTTGTTTCGGTAAGCTTCCCTGATGGACGAGAGACGATTAATGCCTCTAAAATCGGTAAGCTTATACAATTCAGTAACACCTGACTTCTTTTTCTCCGTGAACCATACTGAGTCTTTCCTTATTAAGTCATCAAGCAGATCCAGCAAGCCGTCATTGTGTGTAGTGACAATCAACTGTGATCTTGAATGTGTCTTCAGATAGTCGAAAAGAATTTTCTCCAGCAGTTTGGGGTGCAGTGATGTTTCTAACTCATCAATAGGCAGTACGGCTTCACTCATAAGCGCTTCAAACAAGACCGTTTCGATTCCAAATGTTCTCATCGTACCAGTAGATTCGTACTTCTTGTCCATCTGGTAGATTTCTGTTCCGTTTTCGTTCTCTACAGTATGCTCAAAAACCGTCTGTATCTGTTTGATGGTCCGTTCTTTCTTGATTCGTTCTACTTCCCTTGCAGAATCCACATCACTGCTATCACTGTCTTCTGTCAGGTACTTGATAGCCTCATCTGTAAGCTGCTTACTAATAACATTGGTAGAAATGTCTGTAACGTTGAAATCAGCCTCGTGTAGAAACTTTACGATGTAGTTTATCAGATCTTTGTTTTCAGAAGCCTTCTTTTGCGCGTATGACGTTAAGCCTGTTGTAGGGAAAACCACAGGCATCAACCGGCTTCTCATCCAGTCTTTTGCCGCGTCAATTATTGGAAGACTCACGTTAACCTGATTACGCGCCACAAAGAAAGAGGTGTTCTTCAAGCAGTTCACACTGATCATCTCTTTTGCAGCGGCACTAATCTTTTCTGCCTTGGGATTGAACTGAATATCCGACTGGCCATCCTTCAGTGTCCTTTCAAACAGCATAATAGGCTGAGTGGTTTTATAATATGACAACTTCTCCAAATACACCTGGTGCTGATCCAATTCCAATTGATACCAATACTTGGTGTCTTTTACAAAAAACACTACCTCAAAACTTGAAGGTGCATCATTCGAGACACTGTCAAGTTTAAAAGGTATTATTCCTGTTGTAGCATCCAAATCTTTGGGCTTTACAGACCAGAAAAATGACAAGAAGTCCAAAACACTCAGCAGATTAGACTTTCCAGAGGCGTTATAGCCATAAATGATAGCAAAACGTAGAAGTCTTGTATTCTCATTGATCGTAACAACCTGAGAATCCTCTGCAAACTTATCGTTAGTAGCCTCAAAGCTAAATCTTACTTCATCTCTAAACGACAGAAAGTTCTTAATCTTAATCTCTTGTATCATACTGTTAGCTTTTATGCCACAAAGATATAAATAAAATTCTAATATTTGTGCTTTTATATTGAAAATCTGCATGATTTTTGCAATTTTTATATTTAGATGACTGACAAAAGAAAGATTTCTCACTTTTTTCAGAGCAACCTCCATCAAACATATGTGTTCTTTCTTCAGATGTGTCAGGTATGCTACCAGTTTCGTTGATTCTGCAGACTCGTAGTTTTTTATGAACATTCGTAAAAAATAGGGCAACATCTAACCCAAAATGCTTGAAACATCGATGTGCAAAGGGTTTCTCGAGGGTTAGATGGTGTTCAAACATCTAACCAACATCTAACCTACATATCCCGTAGATATCCCGTTGTTTGTGTTTTTCAAGTGGAACTTGGGTTAGATGTGGGTTAGATGTTAGGTACATGTTGCTTAAACATCTAACCTGTGTCAAACCCTTTGTGGTAGGGCGTTTCAGGCATGTTAGGTTAGATGTTGGGGTATTTTAGAAACAAATGTGCGTCATGTGACCCATTGAACCACTAATAACAATGCATATTTATACAGTACAAAAACAGGGCATTTAGAGAGTATGGCATTTGGAGGGAGTAAATGCCTTGATCACTCCCGGCGTTTGACGTTTTCTCTCCCAGCGTTTAAGGCACCAGGTATTTATATGCATAAGAGTGTATAATTATTAAATAACCGCTCCTTTGCCAGAAACCCGCCCAAAAGAGTTGATGGAAAGATTTGGCTGTTAAGATTTATTGTTGTATCTTTGCAATCAAATTGAATCATTAAATAACATCATCTTATGAAAAAGCTATTATTATCTTTTGCGGTTATGGCATTATTTACAGCATGCAATGCACAGAAAACCCTGGTGCTCTACTATTCTGAGACCGGAACAACTAAAACAGTAGCACAGGAGTTGCAGAAGCAACTGGGTGCAGACATCGAGAGTATTGAGGCAGTGGAACCCTATTCAGGTGACTTCCAGAAAACCATGCAGCGCGGACAGCGCGAGATGCAGAGCGGTGAGACGCCTGCTCTGAAACCGCTGAAGAAGAAGATTGCCGACTACGACGTGATCTTCCTGGGCTACCCCATCTGGTTCGGCACTTATGCCATGCCTATAGCTACACTGGTGAAAGAGAATGACTTCGCCGGCAAGACCATCGTACCATTCTGTTCGTTCGGCAGCGGCGGTTTGAACACTTCAACCGACGCTCTGAAGAAAGCACTGCCCAAGGCAAAGGTGGTGGAAGGCTATGGCGTTCGCACAGCAAGAGTGGCTGCTGTGGCTAAGGAAGTAGATCGCTTCCTGAAGGAGAACGGCTACAAGGAGGGAACAGTGGAGAAGCTGCCCAACTACTCAGAGCAGGTTCCCGTAACCGATGAGGACAAGGCCATCTTCGATGCTGCCTGCTCGAGCTATCAGTTCCCGCTGGGCACCCCTTCTACCGTTGGAAAGCGTGAAACGGCAGACAGCAAAGACTATAAGTTCATTGTGAAAGGTCGTGGCATGGACGGATCGGAATCCATCTCAACCATCTACGTTACCGTGGGTAAGGAAGCAGGTGCCAAGCCGGAATTCACACAGGTAGTACGCTAAAAAAAGAATGAACAATGAAGAAACTCGTTATCCTCACCGCACTGCTTTTCGTTGGTACGATAACCAGGGCACAAGACAAGCTCTATACCGATGAGTTCCCCCTTGGCGACGTAACCTTGTTGGACGGTCCGCTGAAAAAGGCACGCGACCTGAATATCAAGACCTTGTTGCAGTACGACTGTGACCGATTGTTAGCTCCTTATCGTAAGGAGGCCGGACTCACCCCGAAGGCCAAGGCCTATCCCAACTGGGACGGTCTGGACGGTCATGTGGGCGGTCATTACCTCACGGCTATGGCCATGAATGCCGCCACGGGCAATGAGGAGTGCCGTAAGCGCATGCTGTATATGATCAGTGAGCTACAGGAATGTGCCGATGCGAACGTGAAGAACCATCCCGACTGGGGTAAGGGCTATGTGGGCGGTATGCCTAACAGCGAGCGCATCTGGTCAACCTTCAAGAAAGGGGAATTCAGGACTTACTTCGGTTCGTGGGCTCCTTTCTATAATATTCATAAGATGTATGCCGGACTGCGCGATGCGTGGCTCTACTGCGGTAACGAACAGGCAAAGACCCTCTTTCTGGGTTTCTGCGACTGGGCCATCGACCTGACCGCAGGACTCTCTGACGCCCAGATGGAGAACATGCTGGGCAACGAGCATGGTGGTATGAACGAAGTATTGGTCGATGCCTACGCCATTACCAAGGACAAAAAGTACCTTGACGTGGCCAAGCGGTTCTCGCACCGCCGACTGCTCACACCCATGTCGCAGCGCCAGGATAACCTGGACAACATGCACGCCAATACCCAAGTACCCAAGGTAGTGGGTTTCGAGCGTATCAGCGAGCTGAGCAGCAACGAGACCTATCACCAGGCAGCCGATTTCTTCTGGGACATCGTCACCGGTGAACGCTCATTAGCCTTTGGTGGTAACTCACGCCGCGAGCACTTCCCCAGCAAGGAAGCCTGCACGGACTTCATCAACGATATCGACGGTCCGGAGACCTGTAACACCAATAACATGCTGAAGCTGACGGAAGACCTGCACCGCCGCAATCCCGAGGCACGCTATGCCGACTACTACGAGCTGGCTACCTTCAACCACATCCTCTCGTCGCAGCATCCTGAGCATGGCGGCTATGTGTATTTCACCCCAGCCCGTCCTCGTCATTACCGTAACTACTCGGCTCCCAACGAAGCCATGTGGTGCTGCGTGGGAACAGGTATGGAGAACCACAGTAAATACGGACAGTTTATCTATACCCATGTGGATGATGCCCTCTATGTGAACCTCTTCGTGGCATCTGAGCTGAACTGGAAAGAGAAGGGGTTGACACTGCGTCAGGAGACAGGATTCCCCTATGCAGAAACAAGCAGAATCACCATCGTACAAGGAAAGGGTAAGTTCCCTCTGCTGGTGCGCTATCCAGGATGGGTGAAGCCCGGACAGTTCTCAGTGAAGGTCAACGGACAGACGGTCAAGATCATCAGCGGTCCGTCATCGTATGTCACCATCGACCGCCAGTGGAAGAAGGGCGACGTCGTTGACATCACCTTCCCCATGCACAACAGCATCAAATACCTGCCCAACGTACCGCAGTACATCGCCTTGATGCACGGTCCTATCCTGCTCGGAATGAAGACGGGCACAGAGGATCTGGCCCACCTGATTGCTGACGACAGTAGGTTCGGACAGTATGCCAGCGGTAAGAAGCTGCCCATCAACGAGGCACCGATCCTCATCAACGATAATATCAACGACATTGCCAATCAGCTGACTGCCGTTACCGGTAAGCCGCTGCATTTCACGCTGAGCACGAAGATGGAGAATGGTATCCGCAGCGAACTGCAGCCCTTCTTTGAGATTCACGACAGTCGTTACATGATGTACTGGCTGGCCCTTTCTGAGGATAGCTACAAGGCTTATCTTGACGGACTGGCCAAAGAGGAACAGGAACGTCAGGCGCTGGAGGCAAGGACGGTGGATAAGGTGCAGCCCGGCGAACAGCAGCCCGAGACCGATCATAAGATGGAGACCGACCGTTCACAGACGGGTAACTCCAACGATGTCTTCTTCCGTGATGCCAGCGACGGTCATTTCTTCAGTTACCTGATGCAAACCGGTGGACAGACCGATCTCTCCCTGCGACTCAAATACTGGGGCGTGGGAGAATGGAAGACCCACGAGTTCGACATCTTTGTGGATGATGTGTTGGTGAAGGAAGTGAACAACACGGGTAAGTACCGTATCTCTGAGTTCAAGTACGAGACCTACCCCATCCCTGCCGAACTACTCAAGGGGAAGCAGCAAGTACGTGTAAAGTTTGTGGCTAAACCGCGTAAGCAGATCGGAGAGATCTATGAGGTACGACTGGTAAAGAACCAGTAAGTCCTTGTCACATAGACAAAAAATGGGAAGCTTCTTGCTTCCCATTTTTTATTGTCTTTTTCTTTTAATTACCCTTTAACGTTCCTGCAACGATCTCAGCGATGCGACGTACTCCCTTCTCGTCGGGATGAATACCATCGTCGAGCATCTTGTCACCATCGTTAGCATACAGGGTATGAAGGTCGATTACCTCCAGACCGTATTTTGCGGCCACCTCCTGCTGGATAGGGATGATCTCGTTCTTGATCACCTCGTCGCTGATATCCCAAGTTGACTTGAAAGCTGGGATCGGTGTACAGAGGATGATACGCGGCTTAGCTGGCTGAGCCACCTTCGATTTCTTTCCCTTCTTCTTAGCCGGTTTCAGTAAGTCGGGACGGAGGGTAGTAATCATCTGCTCCAGATCGCCCTTGAACGTATCACCATACTTCCAGTTATAAGGCTTTGAGTCGTTTGTTCCTAATTTGATGACTACGATATCAGGCTGGAAAGCCAAGGCATCCTTCCACGCTGTTTCGTTCATATAGGGATAGTCGCCTTTGTTCATCATGGTACGAGCACTCACACCGAAGTTCTTCACCCAGTAGTCCTTACCCAGCATGCGCTGCAACTGAGCAGGATAACCACGCTGAGGAGCCAGATCGATTCCATGACCATCGGTGATGCTGTTACCGATGCAAGCCACGCGGATGGCATCTGTCTTGGGAACCTGACGGGCCTTCAGCCACTTGCCCAATGTGGAAAGCATCTCGTCACGATAAGAGAACCAAGGACCGAAGCCATAGCCATGACCGCCTGAAGGATAGAGCATCAAGGCGCACTCATTACCTGCATTGCGCATGGCCCTGTAGTATTCAACACCATTGGTTACTGGCGGAACCAGATTATCGTCGCTCGACATGATGATGATGGCAGGCGGAGTAAGGTGGCGCTGTACGGCATTCATCGTAGAGTATTTACGTACCATCTCAGGATTCTTCTGGTCCTCACCAAGGAAGTTACGGCACGACCACATGTGCGAAACCTTCTCGTCCATGGAGATCACGGGATAGAATAAGATGGTGAAATCCGGTCTTACCTCATAAGGGGAAAGCGTGGAGATCACAGATGCCAGGTGTCCACCTGCCGAGAAGCCCATGATACCCACATCATGCGGATTGATGCCCCAGACAGCCGCTGAGTCGCGTACGATACGAATACCTTTCTCTACATCACCCACAGGTTTGGTTCGGTCGCCTTCGGGCATACGGTAGTTCACCACGAAATAGGCGATGCCCTGCTGGTTCAGCCATCCCGATGCCTGTGTTCCTTCGTGGGTGTTGGAGAGTACTGAATAGCCACCGCCTGGCACACCCACGATAGCCTTGCCGGAAGATTGCTCCGGAAGGAAACAAACCATTTGCGCCTTCCCGTCTTCGGTCAGGTCGATTGTAAATTGTCTCGCTGTCTGCGCCTGCACTGCCATTGAGAGCAGTAACAGACTGAATACCAATAGTTTTTTCATATTATAATAGTTGATGCAAATTTTGGAGCAGCGAAAACAAAGAAATGCTTGCATTTCATTTGTTGAGTCGTGACAAAATAAGACCAAAGGTCAAATTTATTTGCAATTTTCCAAACGTGAGTACCTAAAACGAAGTTAAAGTAAGAAAAAACAGAAAAATTATCAACAAATGATTAATTTTTTTAGCTTTTGATTAAACCATTTTACTTGTTCTTCGTCTAAAGGATGTCTTGCATCCTTCAATCTTCACAAAAGGGGTTGGAGATTAATAGAGACATCTAACTTTTTATTATATCTTAATTTTTTAACAACAATGAAAAAATCTATGAAGAAAGCATGTATGATGCTTGCCCTGCTTGCAGTACCTTTCGCTCTGCAGGCACAAACAAAGTTCCACGATGTTGAACTGAATGAGGCTACTGGTCCTGTAAAGTCTATTACCCAGGCAGGTATGATGGGCCGCGGTGAGCAGGTTGTAAAATTCTCTCAGGACGGTAAGATGGAAGCTGAGGGTATGAGTGGTCTGGTTTATGACGACAACGGTTACCTGCAGAAGGCTGAGAGATCAGTTGAGACTCCTCAGGGCAACATGAAGATCGTTACCACCTACAAGTGGGAGAACGGTAAGGTAAAGAGCCAGTCAATGGACTTCGGTCAGGGTGCTATGACTCAGGTTTACAAGTACAACGAGAAGGGTGTTCCCGCATCTATGACAATGGATATGATGGGACAGGAGATGGAAACTCCTTACACCGACTACAAGTTCGACGATCATGGCAACTGGATCAGTCGCAAGACTTCTATGATGGGTCAGGACATGGAGCAGTCTCGTAAGATCGAATACTATCAGTAATCAAAACGGTACCCTTAACTGGGTTATCTTTCATACAAAGAGAACGGGGAGCATTTTTCGCTCCCCGTTTTATTTTGCAGTGATTCATTCTTTCCACTAAGGCTTAACCACCACCTCTGTACCATCGTAACTAACCGTCTTTGTGGTTCCGTCAGGCAGTACAAGGGTGAACTGACGCTTCTGCAGCATTCCAGGGTATGAGCCCTGGCGAGCACCGATGGTGAGTGTGCGGGTGCGGTCGTTCCACTGGAAGGTGATCGTACTGTACACACCTTTCTCGTAGTTATAGTTGTCGCCCTCATCCTCGTAAAGCGTGAACTGTCCATCGGCTCCAGGATAGACACAGATCTCCAGGTCATCCCACGTCTTCTCTCCAACATACTGCATCACAGGACCCAGAGGTAGGATACTACCTGCACGTACAAACATAGGTACATCCTGTAGGGAGGTCGTCAGCTTCACCATCTGTCCGCCCTTATAGCGCTTACCCGTGGAGAAGTCATACCAGTCAGTTCCCTTCGGCAAATACTTCGTAGCCGTCTTCATCGACGTAAAATCAACTGTCAACTGTGAATTGTCAACGGCCGACTGTCTATCCCATCCGGTCATGGCATTGGTACGGATAATCTTCTCCTCCGTATATTGTGGATCGAGGATCGGACAGGCCAGGATGCTACGACCGAACATAAACTCATCGGTCATATCCCACACCTTCTTGTCGGTTGCGAAGTCGCTGAACAGCGGACGCAGGTAGCTCTCGTTATTACTGGTAACCTGCCAGGCCGTACTATATAAATAAGGTATAAGACGGTAGCGCAGACGGATCATCTTCTCGATGGCGTCATATACAGGCTCACCCTTCTTACCGAACTGCCAGATCTCACGGGGCGCGTCGGCACCATGACTGCGGAACACCGGACAGAACAGTCCGTATTGCATCCAGCGTATGTAGAGTTCCTGGAACTGCGGGTTGCGGGGCGCAGAGGCAGGACCTCTGGTGTTATAGGAACTGCAGAAGAAGCCACCGATATCGGTGTTGAAGTTAGGATTACCGGTGAGCGAGAAGCTCAGACCAGCCGGTACCTGCTTGCGCAGCATGTCCCACGATGAGTTCACATCACCGCTCCACATGTTAGAACCATAGTGCTGCTGACCGGCAAAGGCAGAGCGGGTCATGATGAAGACACGTTTGGCCACCCCCTGCCCCTCCATAGGGAGGGGAGCTTGGCGCTGTGCTTCATAGACGCCTCTGACCGTCTCTAACGGGAAGGCGTTGCGCAAGGAACGCCAGGTGCCTCCTGTCACAGGATGCTCGTAATCCGACTCGCGAGGATTGAAGAAGTCGGGATCGGTGGAATCCATCCACCACGCATCCGTACCATAGTCGTATAGTTTCTTCAGGTATTTCCAGTAGATATCGCGGGCCTCCTGACTGAAGGCATCATATACCTTCACGCCCGAGGGGTATTCCCTCATAGGCGGCCAAACATGTGAGATACCACTCTGCGGCCACGTCTCGAAAGGCATGAGCAGACCCTTCTCGTCAAGCTCACGGAACTGACGGGTCTGCGGACCGAAGCTGGCCCATATCGAGATCATGAAGTGCGCATGTTTCTGGTGCACGTTCTTGATGAGCTGCTGACCGTTGGAGAAGTCTTCTGACAGGAAATCCATGGCGTTCCACAGATAGTTACTTCCCCAGTACTGCCAGTCTTGTATGATACCATCGAGCGGCACCTGCAGTTCACGATATTTATCCACAATGCTCTCCGTCTCAGCAGCGGTCTTGTAACGCTCTTTCGACTGCCAGAAACCGTAGGTCCAGAGCGGGAACATCGGCACATCACCTGTCAGATGGCGCATCTGGGCGATCACGCCGTCGGCCGATCCGCCGTACATGAAATAATAGTCGATGCCCTCTCCCACTTCCGAGGTGAACGACATTCCGCTGGCATCATCATCAAACTGCGTGGGCGAATAGTTCTCCCAGTAGAGTCCCCAGCCTTTGATGCTCTGCAGCACGTTCTGGAAATCCTCCAGGTTCGACTGCTCCATGCGCTTGTGCTCACCACGACGGTTCATCTTTCCGTTCTGAATGGTACCCAGTCCGTAGATGGCCTCATCCTTGTCGAGCAGGAATGTCTGGCGCACCTTTGTCACATCATGACTCTTTTCGCGCAACAGCACTTGTCCTTTGGAAGTAAGGAACGTCAAACTGCCTGTCTTGGGATCCTGACGTACCGTCAGTTCCCCACTCGACTGCTCATTTCCCTTCTTCGTTACCTTCACGTCTTCTTTCTTGGCCGTCACCACAAGGGTCTTGGTGGGTTGTCCTTTGACTACATGAACAATCCTGGGTGTTACAAACTCAATCTTCACCTGTTGCGACCAGCCTGCAAGACTCGTCATGACCAGCAACAGGGTCAATACATTTTTCTTCATCATAACTATTCAATTAAATACTAATGGCATAATCCTGTTTCACTTCACTCATCACGAACGTGCTCTCGATGGAACTCAGACTCTCGATATCGCCCAACTTGTTGAGCACGAAGTCCTGATACTGCTTCATGTCTCGCGCGCGTACCTTTAATAAATAGTCATACGCACCTGACGTGTTATAGCACTCCGTCACTTCGGGAATACGAAGAATACGACGGGTGAAGGCATCGGCAATCTCATGGTTGATCTGCTTCAGTTTCACCTTGCAGAACACCTGTAGTCCCAACCCTAACTTATCTGCATCGAGTACAGCCACATACTTCTTGATGTAGCCGCGACGCTCCAGTCGTTTCTGTCGTTCAAAGACAGGCGTTGGAGTCAGGTGCACTTTATCGGCTAACTCCTTGGTGGTCAACTTCGCATTCTTCTGCAGCGTTCTCAAAATCTGCAAATCGGTTTCATCTAATATTTCCATCTTCTGTTGATTGATGTTTTCTGAACGGTAGTAATAACTACAAAATATAGAATGGTTTTCTATATGATGTGCAAAAATAGAAAAAATATCTGATATAAACAAGAATAGAGGGAGAACCTTATAAAAAAACTTTTCGACTATAGCATGTTCCACTTGAAAGAAATCTCATTTTTAAGAAAATTTTAATGTATGGATTGTATGGCTTAAATGATTTTTTTGTATCTTTGCAAGCGGTTAGAGTTTTCCAAAACGGGAAACTTTTTTCAGTCTAGAAAACAAAAAGTTGTCCAAAACGGAAAACTTTTCCTTGCATAAAGAAGTCAATAACTAAAAATACGGACCATACAATGGAGATCAAGAACTTTACCATTACCAAGCGCGACGGATCAAAAGACCGCTTTTCGCTCGACAAGATCATGAATGCCATCGTGAAGGCATTCGACAGTGTTCAACAACCTGCTGAACTTGGAACTATCTCTAAGATTCTCAGCCACTTAGATATGAAGGATGATATCAAGGTGGAGGATATCCAGAATCAGGTAGAAGAGGCTCTGATGCGCGAAGGATACTATAAAGTGGCAAAGTCGTTCATGCTCTATCGTCAGGCTCATAGCGAGGATCGCGAGACCTTGGCAAAGCTGCAGTTCCTTTCCGAATATTGTGATTCGGTAAATGCAGCAACTGGTTCAAAGTATGACGCAAATGCAAACGTGGAGCACAAAAATATCGCCACGCTGATTGGAGAGTTACCCAAATCGAACTTCATCCGACTGAACCGCCGCCTGCTCACCGACCGTATCAAGAAGATGTATGGAAAGCAGCTGGCCGATGAGTATATCGACAAGTTGACACACCACTTTATCTATAAGAACGACGAGACGAGTCTGGCCAACTACTGTGCTTCCATCACCATGTACCCCTGGCTCATTGGCGGTACGGCCTCCATCGGTGGTAACTCCACAGCACCTACCAACCTGAAGAGTTTCTGCGGCGGCTTCGTCAACATGGTCTTCATGGTCTCCAGTATGCTCTCTGGTGCTTGCGCCACTCCTGAGTTCCTGATGTACATGAACTACTTCATCGGCAAGGAATACGGACAGGATTATTATAAGCGCGTGAACGACCAGGCCGACCTGAGTCTGAAGAAGCGCACCATCGACAAGGTGATTACCGACTATTTCGAGCAGATCGTCTATTCACTCAACCAGCCTACAGGTGCCCGTAACTACCAGGCTGTGTTCTGGAACGTGGCCTACTACGATAAGTACTACTTTGAGAGCATCTTCGGTGACTTCTACTTCCCTGATGGCTCTAAGCCCGACTGGGAGAGTCTGTCATGGCTGCAGAAGCGTTTCATGAAGTGGTTCAACAAGGAGCGCACCAAGACACTCCTCACCTTCCCCGTGGAGACAATGGCACTGCTCACCACCAAGGAGGGCGAGCCCATGGATCCCGAATGGGGCGACTTCACCGCAGAGATGTATTCAGAAGGACACTCGTTCTTCACTTATATGAGTGACAATGCCGACTCGCTCAGCTCTTGCTGCCGTCTGCGCAACGAGATTACCGACAATGGTTTCAGCTACACACTCGGTGCTGGTGGTGTGTCAACAGGTTCCAAGAGCGTGCTCACCATCAACCTGAACCGCTGCATCCAGTATGCTGTGAACAATAAGATCGACTACCTGGAGTATCTGGGAACGGTTATCGACCTGTGCCACAAGGTGCAGCTGGCTTACAACGAGAACCTGAAGGAACTGCAGGCACACGGTATGCTGCCGCTCTTCGATGCCGGTTATATCAATATCGGACGACAGTATCTCACCATCGGTATCAACGGTCTGGTGGAGGCTGCTGAGTTCATGGGACTGAAAATCACACCGAACGATGACTACTTGCACTTCGTACAGGGCATCTTAGGACTCATCGAGAAGTATAA
Source organism: uncultured Prevotella sp. (assembly GCA_900314935.1). Lineage (GTDB taxonomy): Bacteria > Bacteroidota > Bacteroidia > Bacteroidales > Bacteroidaceae > Prevotella. The sequence goes on along the minus strand of OMXE01000029.1, from coordinate 24,674 downwards.
CAAGCAGTACCGCACCAAGGATGTGATGTTCAACTGTGAGATGATTCCGGCAGAGAACGTGGGTGTGAAGCATGCTAAGTGGGATCGTGAGGACGGCTATTTCGTGCCACGCGACTGCTACAACAGCTATTTCTATGTGGTGGAGGACGAGTCGCTTAGCGTGATTGATAAGTTCAAGCTCCACGGCGCACCGTATATCGAGCACCTCACAGGTGGTTCCGCCCTGCACATGAACCTCGACGAGCATCTCTCGAAGGAGCAGTATGCCCACTTGTTGAAGGTGGCTGCCAAGGAAGGCTGTAACTACTTCACCTTCAACATCCCCAATACGGTTTGTAACGAGTGCGGTCATATCGACAAGCGCTACCTGAAGGAGTGCCCCCACTGTCATTCAAAGGATGTGGACTACATGACGCGCATCATCGGTTACCTGAAGCGTGTGAGCAACTTCTCACAGGCTCGCCAGGAGGAGGCAGCACGCCGTTTCTATGCCCACGCTGAGTAAGCCAATAGCTAATAGCTAACAGCCAAATGCTGAAGTACGTCAATACGGGCATTGTCTTCCAGGAGATTCCTGACGAGGTGACACTGGCCATCAATATCTCCAATTGTCCGTGCCACTGTCCGGGTTGTCATAGTCATTACCTGTGGGAAGATATCGGTCTGCCGTTAGACACTGATGCCATCGATGCCTTCGTGGAGAAATATGGTAACGACATCACCTGCATTGCCTTCATGGGTGGTGACAGTGACCCGAAGGGGGTGAACCAGCTGGCGTTATATATCCACGAGGATCACCCACAGTTTAAGGTGGCGTGGTACAGTGGGCGCACCGTGATCTCTTCGCTCATCAACAAGGCGGATTTCGACTATATCAAGATCGGACCGTATATCCGACACCTCGGACCGCTGAGTAAACCCACTACCAACCAACGACTGTACAAGCATGTCGGGAATGGGGAGTTTGAGGATATCACCGCACGTTTCTGGAAAAAGTAATTATTAAGAATAAGTCTATCCCATGTATGCAACCTGGTTGCAAAAAGAACCGATTGGGTCTTTTGCAACTGGGTTGCATCTTTTTTGCAGTACCTTTGCAGCAGTAATTTGAAATACATCAATAAGAAAGGAAAAAGATATGGCACATCATCATCACGACAACGAATGCTGTCACGAGCATCATCATGGGCATCATCACGAGCACGAGCATCATCATGAGGGATCGCTGAAAAGTAAGATCATACGCATTGTCATTGCTGCCGTCTTACTCGTTGCTGCTGTACTCATTGAGAAATACAGCAGTCTGTCCACCTGGCAACTGCTGCTGGTCTTCCTTGTACCTTATTTATATATAGGTTTCGACACCCTCAAAGAGGCAGCCGAAGGAATTGTAGAAGGCGACTGGTTCAACGAGCATTTCCTGATGTCCATCGCCACCATTGGTGCCCTGCTCATCGGTTTTCTGCCTGGAGCAGAGACGCAGTTCCCTGAAGCCGTCTTCGTGATGCTCTTCTTCCAGGTGGGCGAGCTGTTTGAGGGCTACGCCGAAGGGAAGAGTCGTGAGAGCATTGCCCATCTGATGGATATACGTCCGGATGTGGCGCACTTGGAGCCCACCCCTAACCCCTCCCAAAAGGAGGGGGATGTGAAGGATGTGCGTCCTGAGGAAGTGGAAGTGGGTTCCATTATCTTGGTCCGCCCTGGTGAGAAGATTCCGTTAGACGGTGTGGTTCTGGAGGGTAATTCAGCCCTTAACACGGTGGCACTGACTGGTGAGAGCTTGCCGCGCGACATTACTGTTGGCGACGAGGTGATCTCTGGTTGCATCAACCTCTCGGGAGTTATCAAGGTGCGCACCACCAAGAGCTTTGGTGAGAGTACGGTATCAAAGATCATCAATCTGGTGGAGAACGCCAGCGAGCATAAGTCGAAGAGCGAGACCTTCATCACGCGCTTTGCCCGCATTTATACGCCTATCGTGGTCTTTGCCGCACTCGCCCTGGCCATCCTGCCCCCACTATTGGCAGCCATCACCATTTCCCCATTTAATTTTCAATTCTCAATTTTCAATTCTCAATTCTCCACTTGGCTCTACCGTGCCTTGATGTTCCTCGTTGTGTCTTGTCCCTGCGCACTGGTCATCAGTGTTCCCCTTACCTTCTTCGGTGGTATCGGCGGTGCCTCTCGCAAGGGTATTCTCATCAAGGGCGCCAACTACATGGATATCCTGGCCAAGGTGAAGACCGTGGTCTTTGATAAGACCGGTACCCTCACCCACGGACAGTTCGCCGTGGAAACCGTACATCCGAATCATGGAGAGTCGTCATGTAGTAACACTGCAGCAGACTCTCATCTCTCATCTCTCATCTCTCATCTCCTGCATTTGGCTGCTCACGTGGAGAATCACTCTACTCACCCCATTGCTGCCGCCCTGCGGGAGGCTTTCCCAGAAGCAGCTCATGACGATTGCGAGGTGAGTGATATCAAGGAGTTCGCCGGACATGGTATTCAGGCCCGGGTGGGTAACGACATCGTTAGTGTGGGAAACACGAAGATGATGGACAGTTTGGGTGTTGACTGGCACGACTGTCATCATCCTGGAACCATCATCCATGTGGCCATCAACGGGGAATATGCCGGTCATATCGTCATCAACGACATGATCAAGGACGACAGTGCTGAAGCCATCCGACAGCTGAAGGAGTTGGGAGTGGAAAGAACTGTGATGCTTACGGGCGACCGTCAAGAGGTGGCCGACCATGTGGCTAAGGCGTTGGGTATCACTGAATACCATGCTGAACTGCTCCCTGCTGATAAAGTAAGCTTTGTTGAAAAGGAGCTCACCTCTCAGTCCACAAAGGTAGCCTTCGTGGGCGACGGCATCAATGATGCTCCCGTTTTAGCACGTGCTGATATCGGTATTGCCATGGGCGGATTGGGTAGTGACGCTGCCATTGAAGCAGCCGACGTAGTCCTCATGGACGATCAACCCTCTAAGATTGCCCAGGCTATCCGCATCGCCCGTCGTACCCTTTCCATTGCCCGACAGAACGTATGGTTCGCCATCGGCGTAAAAATCGCCGTACTCATCCTCGCCACCTTTGGTCTCAGCACCATGTGGATGGCCGTCTTTGCTGATGTGGGTGTCACCGTACTGGCCGTACTCAATGCGATGCGAACCATGTATTAAGTCACAGATAATGGATTTCTTATGCTGTGTTTGATTCTGGAGGGATTCTGTTGGATTGCGACCTCACTCACCTTGATTACCTGGAACAGTTAAGACGCTGATTTTTGGTCAGTTACATTTGCTATGGTTTTAGGATCTAATACCTATGGTTTTAGGGTCTAATACCTATGGTTTTAGGAGCCAATACCTATGGTTTTAGAACGCAAAACCATAGGTTTTAGAAATAAAGAAAAAAGAGGGACCGGTTTTCGATTGAATTTTGGTCATTCAATCAAAAACCGGTCCCTCTGATTATTTAAGGATTAGTGGTTACGGAAGTTCCACTTAGAGTTGTCACTGTTGAAGTCGTATTCTGCCAGTGTAGGCGTACTGTCAGCAGCGGAATACAACACCATCTTGGTGTTCACACCCTCCTGACCAGGAATCTGCTTCGGCATGATACGGAAGGTACCGTCGATGAGCTGCTCAATGCGCCAGAGCTGCTCAGGAGCACCTGTGAACTCAGGAACAGATGTCACCTCGCAATTGGCAGTAGCAGCCAGTGCACGATGTGTACCCTCGATCTCGATCTTGTAGTACGGACCGCCAAGGTAGCCACCAGCATCAGGAGCTGCGGTGATAGTCCATCTCTGATGCGGACGGAACATATAGTCGCCAATACGGATATCGATGTTTCCTGCCGGCCATGTACCGATTACTGCGCTCAGCGGCTGGTTAGCAACGGGCTCGATCTTCTCGTTAGGATCCTGACGACCCCAGAATCCGCGACGTGCAGTCTGCATGCGGACGAAGTCAACTGCCAGCTCCAGTGCATAACCACGACGCTCTGACTCGATCTCATAGGTACCCTCCTTGAAGCGGTCGCCAGCTACAGGCCAGCCGTTCTTCCACAACAGCGGACGGATGCCCAATACGCTACGGCCACCCTGATCGAGGTCAGCCTCATAGTGGCAAGACATAATCTCAACACCTTCATCAATAACGGTACGTCCGAAGTGACCAGGACCAACCACACGGTCGCCAGCGGCAATCACCATCTTACCGCCACCCTGCAGCATGTCACGACCCACATTATCGATGAACGGACCAGTTACATTCTTTGAGCGACCCACCACAATATTATAGGTAGAGTTCACACCGTCGCAGCAAGTGCCGTGCGTACCCAAGAGATAGTACCAACCATCACGGTAGATAAGGTCGGTTGCCTCACAGTCGATAGCAATATCCTTCTCTATGTTACCTTCCACACGCTTACCTGTGTTAGGATCGATCTCGATGATACGGATAAAGCCGAAATATGTTCCATAGCAAGCCCACAGACGACCCGTTGTAGGATCGAGCAGCAGACCCGGGTCGATGGCGTCAGCATCCTCCAAACCGTCGGAAGCTGCTACCTGGATTGCCTCAGAATACTTGAAATCAGGAGACTTCGGATCGAGTGTCTTGTTCCACATGGTAAGGATACGACCGTTATGGCCGCCGCCCAGACCACCACCTGTGGCACCGTAGATGACCAGATAGCGATCACCGATCTTAAGTACATCAGGAGCAGCACCGCCACCGGGACGTTCTGCGCCAGAGTTCCATGTCCAGCCGTCCTCAGAGATCAGACCGCCACCACCTGTTCCAAAAGTATAGTATTTACCGTCACACTCTGCGATTGTTGAAGGGTCGTGGATATAAGGACGACCGATCTGTGCCTGTGCCGACTGGGCCAGCATTACTGCTGCCGTCAAGGCAGCGCCAGCCAATGTATATCTGAAATTCTTTTTCATCACCTTATCTTATTTAAAACTTACAGAATAATTCTTGACTGGTTGTCCCTTCTCGTCAATGAAACGTACACAGAAATCGCTCATGCCGGGGCCATTGATGACAGCACCACGCAGGATGTTCTTTCCCTTCTTCAGGGTAACACGCTGAGAAACGGCATCATCGCGCACCATACGGCGGTCGCCTGAAAGCAGAAGTGTCTTCTCGCCATTCAGCCACCACATGGAAGCTGAGTTGGAACCTACGGCCAGACGTACGTTCTTGATCTCCTCTGAACAGTTGATTACAGTTACCGCCCAGAACAGCACACCGTACATCTGCTTTTCCAGACCTGTGGCGAAACGGAACAGCTTCACGTTATACAGCTTGCTGTCGAGTGCATGCCACTGCAGGGTCTCTTCACCCACCTTCACCTTCTGACCAGCCTTGGGCACGTCGGTGAACTGACCTTTGAAATACACCGTGTCGAACGCTGCTTTCAGATAGGTATCCGTGAACACCGTGTTACTACGGTTGGGTTTGGAAATAGGCTCCAACAAGAGCCAACGGTGTACGAATCCCTCACCATCAGGCGACATCGTCTGTCCGGAGGGCTGTGCAAAATACACGTCCAAGCCAGGTGCCTGCTTCTGTGCATTTCCACAGAGACATGCCATACATCCGGCCATCATGACAAATAGTTTGATTCTCATAATTATAAAATTGGTAATAAGCGTGCCAATAGGCACAATGAAACGTTAGATTATTTTTTTTACGCATGCAAAGGTAACAAAAATCGGGTATTCGGAGTTTTCGAGATGTATCATAAACATTATAATATGAAACTTTATCAAAAACTTTTGGTTTTTCGCTCGCTTATTTGTAACTTTGGCTGCGCCGAAGGTACTTGCGCTCGACAAAGCAAATTTAAACACGTTTTATTTGCTTTTGTGCTCGCTTATTCGTACCTTTGCAAAAAAGGAAAGGTTATGAGATGGAGATACATGATAATCACGCTACTACTCTGTTTGTCGGTTGTAACATTTGCCGGTGAACAGCCGACAAGCATGCAGGAATGGAAGGCAGGAAGTATTGTATCATTGAACGAGGTGGAGGCATACGGTATCGACAACTGCTTCGTGGCCGAGGAGATCAGCGATGCGCTGTTTGAACGCATGCAGGGGAAATCGTATAAGAAGAATTGTACCATTCCCCGGAGTCAGCTGCGCTACCTGCGACTGTTGCACAAGAACAACAAAGGACAGATCCTGTTGGGCGAGATGGTGTGCAATGTGGCTATCGCCAACGACCTGGTGGAGATCTTCCGTCAACTCTATGAGGCATCCTACCCCATTGAGCGGATGGTACTGATAGACGACTACAATGCCGATGACGAGACCTCCATGCGGGCCAACAACACCAGCTGTTTCAACTACCGCACCATCGCAGGCAGTAAGAAACTATCCCACCATGCCCGAGGCACGGCGGTAGATATTAACACCTTATATAATCCTTATTATAAGAAACGTGCCAACGGTACCGTTGTGGTACAACCTGCAACTGGCCGACGGTATGTCAACCGCAAGGGTAATTTCCCCTACAAGATTGTCAGAGGCGACCTCTGCTACCGTCTGTTCATCCAGCATGGGTTCACATGGGGAGGAGCCTGGCGCGACAGGAAGGATTACCAGCATTTTGAAAAATCGATCAACTAAAGGATATGGATAATACGGATATCAAATCACTGAATGCCTACATGAGCGAGATCAGTGAAGGAGAGTTGCTCACCGATGAGCAGGAGAAGATATTAGCAGAGCAGATCCAGAAAGGCAACAAAGAAGCCCTGGACGAGCTGACGAGTGCCAACCTGCGTTATGTGGTCAAGGTTGCCAAGCAATATACCGGAAGAGGCGTTGCATTGGAAGACCTGATCAGCGAAGGGAATATCGGTATGATGAAGGCTGCCGAGAAGTTCGATGCTTCCAGGGGCAAGCGCTTCGTAACCTTTGCCGCCCCCTTTATCAGGAAAAGCATTGAAGAGGCCATCGACAAGCAGGAAGGAAGCAGTCAGCCCATTTCCGTGGATGAACCGATACCCTTAGGCAGTCAGAACAACTTCAGTCTGCTGAACGTCCTGGAGGACAAAGACGCACCCCGGGCCGACCAGCATACGGAGCAGGAGGCGCTGATTCTTGAGCTGAAGAAGGTGATTGATGTGCTCGATGAGCGGGAGCAGACCGTGATCAAGCATTTCTTCGGTATCGAATGCGACCATCTCACCATGGCCGAGATTGCCACGACAATGGGCATCAAGCGCGAAAGGGTTCGTCAGATCCGTGACAAGGCAGTGAGGAAACTGCGCAAGGCAAATAGTCATTTACCCGAACTGCTCTAACAACAATGGTCTATCCTGCCACTTTCGAACAGAAAATCGGCTTTGACGAAATCAGAACCTTGCTCAAAGGATACTGTATGAGTACCTTGGGCAAGGACGAGGTGGATGCGCTCAAGTTCTCCACCCAGGCAAAGGAAATCAACGAACAACTGACACACATCAGGGAGTTCAGGAGAATTCTGGAGGAGAGCGACGACTTCCCCCTACAGTATTTCTTTGATGTAAGGGAAGCGGTAAGTCGTCTGCGCCTGGAGGGTACGCACCTCGAGGAGAACGAGCTGTTCGACCTGAAACGTTCGTTGGAAACCATTCACGCCATTGTCCATTTCCTGAACAGGAGCACCGACGAGAAATTACTCTACCCTGCCCTGCAGCGGTTGACGGAAGAGGTGATGACGTTCCCGCAGCTGATTCAGCGTATCGACCAGATTCTCGACAAGTTCGGTAAGATTAAAGACTCCGCCTCAACGGAACTGGCTAAAATCCGACAGGAACTGAGTAAGACGGAAGGCAGCATATCACGCACCTTATATAATATACTGCGGGCAGCGCAGAGCGAAGGACTGGTGGAAAAGGATGTTACACCGGCCATGCGTGACGGTAGGTTGGTGATTCCTGTATTACCCGGCATGAAAAGGAAGATCAAAGGAATCGTCCATGACGAGTCGGCTTCGGGTAAGACGGTCTTCATTGAACCCACAGAGGTGGTGGAGGCAAACAACAGGATCCGTGAGCTGGAGGGTGAGGAACGAAGGGAGATTATCCGCATCCTCACGGAGTTTGCCCAACAGGTACGACCGCATGTGCAGGATATCCTCCTCTCTTATCAGTTCTTGGCAAAGATTGACTTCATCCGCGCCAAGACCGTCATGGCCCAGCATTTCAAAGCCATAGAACCTACAGTGGGTTCCAAGCCCCATATCGACTGGGTTCAGGCTATTCATCCCCTGCTGCAGATCTCCTTGGAGAAACAGGGAAAGAAGGTGGTTCCGTTGGACATCCTGCTCACCCCAGAAAAGAGAATCCTCATTATCTCCGGACCGAATGCCGGAGGTAAGTCGGTTTGTTTGAAGACCACCGGACTCCTGCAATACATGCTTCAATGCGGTCTTTCGGTACCCATGCGTGAGAACAGTAAGACCGGCGTGTTCAACCATATCCTGATAGATATCGGTGATGAGCAGAGCATCGAGAATGACCTGAGTACCTACTCCAGTCATTTGCTCAACATGAAGAACATGATGAAGGCCGCCAACGACAAGACGCTCATCCTCATCGACGAGTTCGGAACAGGTACGGAGCCGCAAATCGGTGGAGCCATTGCCGAGAGCGTGCTCAACCAGTTCTGTAAGAAACAGGCATGGGGTGTGATTACCACCCACTACCAGAACCTGAAGCACTTCGCCGACAGTCATCCGGGCGTTGTCAACGGCGCCATGCTCTACGACCGTCATCAGATGCAGGCCCTGTTCCAGCTGCAGATTGGTCAGCCCGGCAGCTCGTTTGCCATTGAGATTGCCCGTAAGATCGGTCTGCCCGAAGAGGTGATCCAAGATGCCTCCGACATCGTGGGCAGCGACTATATCCAAAGCGACAAGTACCTGCAGGATATTGTTCGCGACAAGCGGTACTGGGAGAGCAAACGACAGAATATCCATCAGCATGAGAAGAACATGCAGCAGACCATCGCCCGCTATGAGGCAGAGGTGAAAGAAGTGATGGAGCAGCGCAAGGAAATCCTGCAGCGGGCCAAGGAACAGGCCGCAGAACTGTTGCGGGAGAGTAACCGCAGAATTGAGAACACCATCCGCGAGATCCGTGAGGCACAGGCTGAAAAGGCAGAGGCCAAGCGCATCCGTGAGGAGCTGAACACCTTCAAACAGGAGATAGAGGAGGTGGACAGCACGGCGAACGACGAGATGATCGCCCGTAAGATCAAGCAGATACAGGAAAGGAAGGAACGGAAGGAAAAGAGAAGAAAAGAGAAAGCAGCTGCCGCAGCGAAGGCAGATGCGAACAAGACAGCAGCACCCTCACAGTCTGCCGCCAAGCCCGTGCTCACCGTTGGCTCCACCGTCAGGATCAAGGGTCTTACCACCGTTGGCAAGATTGAAGCCACCGACGGGAAGATGGCCACCGTAATCTTCGGTGATATGCGAACGAAGATGCGACTGGAACGTCTGGAACCCGCTACTGTGAACGAGAAGAAGCAGGACAGCGGCGGCTCAGGTGTCGGTAGTCTGCAGACCTTCTCCCCCTCCTACTCCACATCTACCCGGGAAACCATCGATAAGCGCAGGAGTCAGTTCAAGCAAGACCTGGATGTGCGGGGCATGCGTGGCGACGAGGCCATCAATGCCGTCACCTATTTCATCGACGACGCCATTCTGGTGGGAGTCAGCAGAGTACGCATTCTCCATGGTACAGGAACAGGTATTCTGCGTCAGCTCATCCGTGAATACCTGGCCGCCATTCCCAATGTCACCCACTTCGCCGACGAGCATGTGCAGTTTGGAGGAGCAGGAATCACCGTTGTTGATTTGGAATAACCACAAAAAAAAGATTGTCTCACCACGAGTGTGAGACAATCCTATGAATCTTTTTGGTTGTTGAATCTTACTTCACCTTGTCAACGATGGCCTTGAAAGCCTCAGGGTTGTTCATGGCGAGGTCGGCGAGCACCTTACGGTTGATCTCGATACCGGCCTTGTGCAGTGCACACATCAGCTGTGAATAGTTCAAGCCTTCCATGCGGGCAGCAGCATTGATACGCTGGATCCACAATGAACGGAAGTTACGCTTCTTGTTCTTACGATCACGATATGCATAGGTAAGACCCTTCTCCCAAGTATTCTTGGCAACGGTCCACACATTCTTACGAGCTCCGAAGTAACCACGGGTAAGCTTAAGAATTCTCTTTCTCTTTGCTCTTGAAGCAACATGATTTACTGATCTTGGCATAATTCTTTTCCTTTCCTAATTAATGATTAACGAAGGCACAGCAAATCGCGCACCTGCTTCATGTTACTGTTGTCTACAATCGCCTGATGAACCAGATTTCTCTTCTGCTTCTTGGTCTTCTTTGTCAGAATGTGGCTGTGATAAGCGTGATGACGCTTGATCTTGCCTGTACCGGTGAAACGGAATCTCTTCTTGGCACCGGAATTTGTCTTTACTTTTGGCATTTTTTGAATACTTTAAATGGTTATTACTATCATTGTGCCGTGGCAACGTATATACCAGACGTTACGCACAAGCTTTAATCCTTATTTTCCTTCAGCTTCTTCAGGATGTCCTCGCCACCTTTCACGTTAGCGAACAAGCCTCCGTTGGTTGCAACCTCCTCCTGTTCAGTCTGTTTCTGCTGCAAGGCAGCCTCTTTGGCCTCAGCTTCGCGCTTCTCGCGGTCCATCTTCTGCTGACTCTTCTTAGCCACGCCCGCCTTCTTCGGCGACAGATAGAGGAACATCTTCTTACCTTCCAGACTCGGCATCTGCTCTACCTTGCCATACTCTTCCAAGTCGTTGGCAAAACGCAGCAGCAGCACCTCGCCCTGCTCCTTGAAAAGGATGCTTCGTCCACGGAAGAACACATAAGCCCTTACCTTGTTACCATCCTCCAGGAACTCCTTTGCATGCTTCAGTTTGAAGTTGTAGTCGTGATCGTCGGTCTGGGGTCCGAAACGGATCTCCTTCACCTCCTGCTTCACCTGCTTGGCCTTCATTTCCTTGGCACGCTTCTTCTGCTGATAGAGGAACTTACTATAGTCGATGAGACGACAAACAGGGGGATTGGCATTCGGTGAAATCTCAACAAGGTCCACACCCTGTTGACGCGCCATGTCCAAGGCCTGTCTTGTTGGCAGAACCATTGAATCACCATCACCCACAATACGTACTTCGCGTACCCGAATCTGCTCGTTCACACGGTACTGCTGTCCTTTCTTGTCGTTCCTCATTAACTGTTTTTAGTTCTTCTTATTTCGAAATCGGCTGCAAAGGTACTACTTTTCTTTGAACTTTGAGCTTTGAACTTTGAACTTTATGATTACTATTATGTAATTTTAACAAAGTTTAATATCAGAAGTCCTTCGTCATCTCAGCCACCTTGGCGTTCACCTCATCGATGAATTCCTGGATGGTCTTCACGCTCTGCTCGCCGCCACCTTGCGGACGAACGGCTACGGTACCGTCCTGCTGTTCCTTCTCACCCACAATCACCATGTAGGGAACGCGCTTCATCTCATTGTCGCGAATCTTACGTCCCAGTTTCTCGTTACGCAGGTCGAGTGTGGCACGAACACCCTGTGCATCGAACTTCTTAGCCACTTCCTTCGCATAGTCGTTATACTTCTCCGACAGCGGCAGGATAGCCACCTGATCAGGCGTGAGCCACAAGGGGAAATGACCGCTGGTATGCTCGATGAGCACGGCGGTGAATCGCTCCATGGAGCCGAACGGTGCGCGGTGGATCATCACAGGAGTCTTCTTGGTGTTGTCCTCATCCGTGTATTCCAGTTCAAAGCGCTTCGGCAGGTTGTAGTCAACCTGGATAGTACCCAGCTGCCAACGACGACCGATAGCATCCTTGATCATGAAGTCGAGCTTCGGACCATAGAAAGCAGCCTCGCCATATTCCACCTTGGCCGACAGACCCTTTTCCTCGCAGGCCTCCACGATAGCCTTCTCGGCCAATGCCCAGTCCTCATCGGTACCCACATACTTGTCATGGTCGTTAGGATCGCGCAAAGAAATCTGTGCCTCGAAGTTAAAGCCGAAGGCGGTAAGCACGATATTGATGATATCCATCACGTTCAGGAACTCCTGCTTCACCTGGTCGGGACGACAGAACAGGTGTGCATCATCCTGCGTGAACGAGCGTACACGCGTCAGTCCGTGCAGCTCACCACTCTGCTCATAGCGATATACCGTACCGAACTCAGCCAGTCGGAGGGGAAGGTCACGATATGAACGCGGCTTGGAAGCGAAGATCTCGCAGTGGTGCGGACAGTTCATCGGCTTCAGCATATACTCCTCACCCTCCTCAGGAGTAGTGATAGGACGGAAGGAGTCCTTACCATAGTGAGCATAGTGTCCGGAAGTGATATAGAGGTTCTTGCTACCGATGTGCGGAGTGATCACCTCCTGATAGCCGAAACGCTTCTGCACCTTGCGCAGATGATCCTGCAGACGGAGGCGCAGCTCCGTTCCCTTCGGCAGCCAGATAGGCAGACCCTTACCCACTTTCTCGGAGAACATGAAGAGCTCCATCTCCTTACCGATCATACGGTGGTCACGTTTCTTGGCCTCCTCAAGCATCACGAGGTATTCGTCGAGCATCTTCTTCTTGGGGAAGGAGATACCATAAAGACGCTGCATCTGCTCACGGGTTGCATCACCACGCCAGAAAGCACCAGCCACGCTGGTCAGCTTCACTGCTTTGATCTCACCTGTGTTCACGAGGTGCGGACCGCGACAGAGGTCGGTGAAGTTACCCTGTGTATAGGTAGTGATCGTACCGTCTTCCAGGTCCTGATCGATATGTTCGCACTTGTAGGTCTGACCGTCGGCAGCAAACTCCTTCAAGGCATCAGCCTTAGCCACCTCGCGGCGCACCACCGGCTCCTTCTTGCCAGCCAGTTCCTTCATCTTGTTCTCGATCTTAGCGAAGTCGCCTTCCTTGATCTGCTCACCATCGGGCAGCAGCACATCATAGAAGAAGCCGTTCTCGATGGCCGGACCGAATCCGAACTGGATGCCCGGATAGAGCTCCTTCAAAGCCTCAGCCAGCAAGTGTGCGCTGGTGTGCCAGAAGGTGTGCTTACCTTCCTCATCCTCCCATTTGTAGAGGGCAAAGGTAGCATCCTCCATGATGGGACGGTTCAACTCCACTGTCTCCCCATTCACACCGCAGCTGATGACGCTACGTGCCAAGGCTGGAGAGATGCTCTCGGCAATTTCGAATCCTGTCACGCCCTGCTCATACGAGCGAACAGAGCCGTCTGGAAATGTAATGTTAATCATTTTATCGTTGTTTAAATTGAATTTGCCTGCAAAGGTACGATTAAGCGAGGACAATACAAAATAAATAAGGATTTATTTTATTGTTAAGCGTGTGAGTACCTTCGGGGAAGCCTCACTCCTTATCCCTATATTGCTTGATCACGCTATACGCATCATACAGTCCGCGTTCGCCCGCCTTACTCAGGTCGTCTATACCCTCTTTCCTCTTCCCTGTGCGGATAAGGATCAGTCCGCGGTTATAGTATGCCTCCGCCAGATTCGGCTCCAAGGTAATCGCCCTGGAATAGTCGTCTAACGCATGCTGATAGTCCTGCCGGGCAGCATAGACATTACCACGGTCGTAGTAGAGGAACGCATTCTGCGGATTCCTTCGGATGGCCTCTTCGAAATCCGACAAGGTACGGGCGGTCTTCAGGTTGGCTTCCATGCCCTGCGACTGTGTGAACTCGTTCATCAGCGCCTGGCACACAGCCCGTTGCCAATAAGCAACCGACGAAGTACTGTCAGTCTGGATATAGGCAGAGAGGTCGTTGATGGCCTCATCGAAGTTCTGCACCACCGTATAGGCCACGGCCCGTTCAATGAGCAGCGAACGGTCTTTGGTGAAGTCCTTGATCCCTGCAATCCGCTCCGACAGGTTCTCTATCAAGGTAAAGAAAGCCTGTGTCTCCTCCTGCGTAAGCGCCTTGTCGTGCGTACGTACATAGATGGGCTGCGAAGGATGGGCCGTGGTGTTGAAGTGCTCCACGTCGCTGTCGAAGGCATTGAACGACTTCACCCCTTCCGACTGTCGGCGGTACGAGAGCACATACATCGGCATCAGGTCTTCGTCCACCTTACGGTTCTGCACCTTTCCGCGATAGGCACTGGCATATTCATGCTCCACCTCGTTCTCGTCGGCCTCCACCAGCTGGTTGTATTTGTTCATGTCGATGTCGCTCTGCTTGCGCACCTCCTTCTGCTTACTCTTGCTCCAGCGCGGCTGAATACCCAGATGCTTGTCCATCTGCGCTTTAAGGATACGGAACTCATCCAGCTCCGCCTTGGCCGTCATACCCAGACGACGGTAACAGTTGGCACGGTACTGCAGACCCGTCCAGAAGTTCGGGAACTCATCAATCACCCTGGTATAGTCGCGTATGGCCCCTTGCAGATCTCCTGTCCTGTCGAGCAGCAGCGCACGGTTGAAGATAGCCATGATATTGTTCGGCTCCTTACTGATGATGAAGTCGAAATCAGTGATAGCCCGGTTGTCATCACCCACCTGCACACGCAGCTGACCGCGGTTGTAATGTGCCAGGAAGTTGTTGGGATCCAGTTCAATCGCCTTGTCGTAATCGGCCATGGCGCCCCGCAGGTTATTGATATTGTAGCGTGCTAAGGCACGGTTCACGTAGTTCCCCACCACCGATGGCTTGAGATGAATGGCTTTCCCCAGCTGCTCATCAGCATCTTTCCATTTCTTACGGCTCAGACTGATCATTGCCCTGACCGTCCAAGCCTCTCCGTCGTAGGGATCCAGCTCCAACGACTTATCCAGGAACGTGGAAGCCTTCACCGTATCTTTCTGCTGCATGCACACCTCCGCCTTCAGCTGATACACCTTCGCATTGGTCTTCCAGCGGTTCATCATCGAGTCGAGCTCGAAGTTCGCCTTGTCGTAATCCTTGTCCTGAATTCGACAGAGGGCGCGGTTGAACCAAAGTGCCTGACTGGTAGGATCATGGAGGATGGCCATATCGTAATCGGCGGCCGCCTCCTTGTATTTCTTCATTCGGATACGGCACACGCCACGCAGGTCGTAGATGCCCGAAATATAAGGATTCAGGTTGATGGCCTCGCTACAATCCATCTCCGCTCCCTGAAAATCATCCAGATAGTATTTGGCCACGGCACGATAGAACCACGGCTCATAAAGATAAGGTTTGGCATTGATCACCTGGTTGAAATACTGCATCGAGAGCACATAGTCTTCATAGTAAAGAGCGCCCCTACCCGCATTCAACACCCGGTCGATATTGTATTGCGCATGTGTAGTAAGAGGAAACGCGAAGACAAGACAGAAAGCCACAAACGACAAAAGGTAGCGAAGTCCTCCACTACCCCAACCCCTTTTCCGGTCCTTCACTGTCTTCCTGCAACCTCTTCCTCTCACATCTAAACTATCAACTGTCAACTGATCATCATCTTCTCACCGGCTTTGTGCGGTAAGAGCAGCGATACTTACCGAGTGTAAGTGCTTTTAGCTTGTTCTTGATGAGCTGTCGTCGCAGCGGTGATATCCTGTCGATGAACATATGCGCATCCAGGTGGTCGAACTCATGCTGCATCACACGAGCCAGATAGCCGTCCACCCACTCCTCGTGCTCGTTACGTTCAGCATCCTCGTATTTCACACGGATGCGCTTGGCACGGGTCACACTCTCATGAATGCCAGGAAGCGACAGACAGCCCTCTTCCATGGTTTCCGTCTCACTATCGTCAAACTCAAGGATATGCGGATTGATGTACACCTTCCTGAAATCCTTGTATTCGGGCAGGTCTTCCGAGAGCACATCCAGATCAATCACAGCCACGCGGATGTTAAGACCGATCTGCGGAGCTGCCAATCCCACGCCCTCGCTGGCTGTCAGCGTTTCAAACATGTTGGCAACCAGTTCGTCAAGCTGGGGATAATCCTTGGGAATATCCACCGACTCCTTGCGGAGTACTGGCTGACCATATATATAAATAGGTAATATCACTTTAAGAATTGAAAAATTGAAGAATTAAAGAATTAACTTCGTTGGTTTTTGGAGCGAAGGTAGTCTTCGAGGATGATGGTGGCACTGATCTTGTCAACCAACGCCTTGTCTTGCCGAGCCTTCTTACGGAGTCCGCCGTCGATTATAGCCTGGTGGGCAAGTACTGAGGTGAACCGCTCATCCACATACTCCACGGGAACGTCGGGCATTTCCTTCTTCCACCTGTTCACGAACTGCTCCACACGCTGCAGGTTCTCACTCGGCTGTCCGTTCGTTTGCATCGGTCGGCCGATAATGATCTTCTCCACCTGTTCGCGTGAGAGATAATCCTTCAGGTAGCTCAGCAGCTCAGAAGTAGAAACAGTCGCCAACCCATTGGCAATAATCTGCAACGGGTCGGTGACTGCTATACCTGTACGTTTCTTTCCGTAATCTATCGATAGAATGCGTGCCACAGCTGATTACTGCTGGTTAAACAGCAGCCATGCATCAGCATATTCGCCAGCACGGAAGTCATTGCGGCTGCGCACGGCACTTGCCTTATCATCGAAAGTGGTGGCCACCACGCGATACATATTGTTACTGCTGTTGAAAGCAACCTGTGCAGGATAACCGGCATTACGCAGACGCTGAGCCAGGCCAACGGCATTTGCCTTTACTGAGAAGGAGCCTACAACCACGCTGAAGCTCTTCAAACCGGCGCCATCAACCACCTGCAGCTTCTCCGGGCGTACAGAAACATTGTCAACATTATCAACGACTACCGTCTCTGTTGAAGGACGAGTCTGTACCGGAGCTACGACAGGAGTCTCCTCGTAATTGTTGTTGGCCATATTGGCCTCTTCCTGAGCCTTTGCCTTGTCATAAGCCTTACGATAGGCACTCTCAGAAGATTTACAACTTGTAAAAGCCAATGCAACAGCTAAACCTGCGCAAACTAACATGTACTTTTTCATAACTTTCTCTTTGTTGTTTAATATTGAACTTAGTTATTTGCAAAATTAGTAATTGATTGTGCGAAATTACACAAAATCGCGCAAAATCAAGGAAAAAACGTGCATAAAGTTTGTTAAATGACATAAATACATAGATTTTAACAAAAAATCAGTGTATTTTTTGCGGTAGAATGCAAAAGAATGCTTATATTTGCGAATGATTTAGAATATTCAACAATTAAATAATAAGCGTATGAAAACAATCAGTTTTATTGGTGCATTCATCAGCGGTGCCCTCGCAGGTGCTGCTCTTGGTCTGTTGGCAGCCCCCGAAAAGGGTTCCGACACTCGTGAAAAGATTACAGATGCCATCGACGACTTCTGCAAGAAACATAATATCAACCTGAGCCGCAAGGAGATCGTTGATCTCGCTGATGACATCAAGGATGCGGCTGCTGACATTGCAGAATAATTAGGCACATGTTTTCGAGCGACAAGAATATCGAGACCATCGGACAGTTGGTCGAGGTGATCAGGCATTACGTCGGTCTGCAAAACGAGTATCTGCGGCTGGATGTCATTGAGAAGGTGGTGCGCCTGATAACGGCGTTGGCCATTGCCGCCGTCACTTTCCTCATCATCCTGATTATCTTCATCTACCTGTCGTTTGCTGCTGCCTACGCCCTGGCGCCCCATGTGGGGCATCCCGTGGCGTTCCTCATCGTAGCGGCATTCTACATCTTGGTATTCTTGTTGTTCCTTGCTTT
This sequence comes from uncultured Prevotella sp., assembly GCA_900314935.1. Taxonomy (GTDB): domain Bacteria; phylum Bacteroidota; class Bacteroidia; order Bacteroidales; family Bacteroidaceae; genus Prevotella. The sequence goes on along the minus strand of OMXE01000029.1, from coordinate 6,868 downwards.
CAGAAAGTCGTGGGTAGAGAAGCCGCTGGTGCGCTTCCTGGCCAGTCTGCTCATGGAAAAATAACGGTTTATGATAGAGAACGAGAACACCCCCGCCTACACCACCTTACGGTCGATCGAGGAACGTAAGCTGCAGTTGCTGAAGGAAATCCGCAAAGACAACCAACAGATCAACAAGTTACGCAAGCAATTGTTTGCGAAGCCTACGGCATTGACCACGCGTAGAGGCAGGAAGATGAGTGTGCAGGGTTTGATGAGCACCAGTGCCGGTGTGTTCGACGGTCTCCTTCTCGTATGGAAGCTTTATCGAAAGTTCAAGAAGTAACTCTCATCTCTCATCTTTAATGTTTAATCTTTAATGTTTAATCTTTCATCTCTCATCTCACACACCTCCCCGTCGTATGCCAATTGGATATCGGGGGGCAGCATCCGGTTCACTTCCTCATGGAGTCCTATATCATGGCACATGTGTGTCAGGAACGTTCTCTTGGCCCCTACCCTACGGGCAAAGTTCACGGCATCGTCCACATTCTGGTGCGAGTGATGATCAGGTTTGAAACGCAGGGCGTTCACCACCAGGATGTCTGGGTTCATCACAAAGGGCAGCTCACTGTCGTCCATCGTCTTCATATCCGTGATATACACCAGGTTCTGGATTCGGAACCCGGTGATGGGCAGTTTATCGTGATACACGCAGAAAGGTATCACCTCCAGTTCGTTCACCTGAATAGGCTGATGGTATTGTAAGGTATGGAGATTGATCTTGGGCGCCCCGGGGTACCTGTTCTCAGCAAAGCAATAAGGCACCGTGTTCATGAGTGCCCGTGACGTAATCTCATCAGCATAGACATTCACCTCACCGAACTGACAAAAGGGTCGGATATCATCCAGACCGCCCACATGGTCGTAATGGATATGGGTTACCAGCACGGCATCGATCTTCCTGAACGACTGCCCCAGCATCTGCTGGCGGAAGTCGGGTCCCGGATCAATCAGGATGCGTGTCCGCTCCGTCTCCACCATGGCCGAAGCCCGCAAGCGCTTGTCGTGTGGATCCTTACTCTGACACACCTTGCAGGTGCACCCAATGGCTGGTACGCCCACCGATGTTCCCGTGCCTAAGAACGTAATTTTCAATTTTCAATTATCAATTATCAATTAAACAATATTTACCTCGGGGTAAATACTGATTCCAAATTTCTCCTTCACATCCCGTTGGATGGCCTCGCATAGTCGCACCACCTCATCACCCGTTGCACCGCCGCGGTTCACCAGTACCAGAGCCTGCTTGGCATGAACGCCGGCACGTCCTAACGACTTCCCCTTCCATCCGCACTGCTCAATCATCCAGCCGGCAGGAATCTTCACATGCTCATCATCCACATCATAATGCGGCATACCCTCATACAGAGCGGCCAGCTCCTCGTATTTCGCACGAGGCACCACAGGGTTCATGAAGAAGCTACCAGCGTTCCCTTCCACAGCAGGATCAGGAAGTTTGTTCCGACGAATCCCGATAATCGTGCTGCGCAGCTCGTCGGCCGTTGGCTTATCAATCCCCCTCCGTTCCAGCTCCGCCCGTATGTTTCCATACGCCACGTTCAACTGCGTTTCCGCCGGCAGGAGATATTCCACAGCCGTAATCAGGTATTTGTTTTTCCAAACGGTCTTGAACTTACTCTTCCTGTAACCGTAGTCGCAATCAGCAGGAGCAATCGTCACCTGCTCGCCAGAGGCAATGTCCACCGCCTCTATCGAAGCCACGAACTCGCTCACCTCCGAACCATAGGCCCCGATATTCTGCACCACCGAAGCACCTACCTCGCCAGGAATCAGCGACAGGTTCACCAAGTGTCCTAAGCTCTCGCCAACGCACCAAGCCACCACATCATCCCACAGCTCTCCGCTGCCGCAGCGCACCACAGTGGCACCATCCTCACAGGTTCTTTTCTCGATACCCTTGATCACCGAATGCACCACGATTCCCTCAAAGTCGGCTGTCAGCAGCAGGTTACTCCCACTGCCTATGATAAGGAAAGGCTCCTGCCCGGCACGCAACACAGCAGCTATCTGCTGCGCATCCTCCACGTTGGCATATTCCATGAACCGGCTCGCCTTCGCTTCCATGCCGAAGGTGTTATGGTGTTTCAAGCTATAGTTGCGTAAATCTTTCATGCAGTCGTTGTTATTCCACCAGCTTCACCAGTTTCCAGGCGTTGCCAATCATCTTGAACGTCATCTCCAGTTCCTGTCCGTTGGAGATGCCGCGCAACAGCAGGATCTTCTGACTGCCCTTGGTGAAGTTCTCGCCATATACCACATTATATAAGGTACCTGAGGGCAACTCCCCCGGCGATACCTCCTCCCATTGGTCGGGCGTGATATTCTCGTGCATCTCCTTCGAGTCATCATCAGGATCCGGTCCTCTGAACTCCATGGTCTCATTCAGACTGGCATGTTGGAAGGCGCTGTCGGTGGCGAAATGCTCATAGAAGTTCAGGAACGAAGCATTTCCGTTCATGTTGATATCGTTCTGCACCACCGATGTCAGCATCCACTGACCGTTGAGTCGGTCGAAGTGATAGCACATCACCTTCTTTTCATCCAGGAAGATCTTCTCTACCGACACATGGTTGATGCTTGTATCCTTCGAGAGTTTCAGGTCCTTTTTTGAATCCAGGATCTGCGTATAGAAATTCTGCGGGAAATAGAACCGTTCCATCTTCCACTCCTTCTTGCTGCGAGCCACCGGTTTCTGTCCCTCGCCCATCAGCGGGAACTGGATACGACTCATCTGGAACTTCCGGTTACTGGCGAAATTGAAGAAGAAATCGTCGAAGAGCTCATCCGCCGCCTTAGGTATGGGTTGTTCAGAGATCAGTTCCTCCAACGTGTCCATAGCTATCGTGTCTGCCAGGGAATCCACCATGATACTATCTTCCATGGACACAGGCTTTTTGTCGGTGCAGCCTGTTGTCCATAGCATCATGCAGACGCATGAAATGACGACTATCCAAAAACTTTTTTTCATTCTTTTTCCCAATTTCTTGGCTATCCTCTCAAATTGATTGCAAAGGTACGAATTAGTGAGCGAAGTACAAAATAAATATAGATTTATTTTTATTTTCGAACCGACGGAGCAGCGAGGGCCATCAAGTTTACTTGAATGGCAGAGTCGTGACGGAGGAAAACGAAGTTAACGAAAGTACCTTCGGCGAAGTCAGAGGTACGAAAGTCGAGCGCAAAATCTCTGCGCCTCGGCGTGAGAATAAAGTACGATTTCTCCGCGTAGCGCATCAAAACTTGTTATATTATTTGGAAGTTTCGAAGATATAACCTATCTTTGCAACTGAATAAATAGTTTTGCTATCTATTTGTCTCAACATAAAAGAATCATCAACCCTAACGCATATGAAATCGAAAACTACACTCCATAGGATGTTTATCCTATTGATAACCCTGATGAGCGCCATTGGCGCCAATGCCCAAGAGGCCTATGCCTGCTATACCCCGTCGAACACCACGTTGACGTTCTACTACGACAACCAGCGCAGTACCCGCTCGAACACCTACAACCTGAACACGGGCGTTAGTTATCCTGGTTGGTACAATAATGGCACCAATGCCGACGTGACCGAGGTGGTGTTTGACCCCTCGTTTGCTGGTGCTCGCCCAACGACCACCTTAGCTTGGTTCTGTAACATGACAAAAGTTCAAACCATCAAGGGATTTTACAACCTGAATACCAGCAATGTGACCGATATGTCTTTTATGTTCCAGTACTGCAGCAAACTGACAAGCCTTGAACTGACCAACTTCAATACCGCTTCGGTAACTAAAATGACCGCCATGTTCAGTGGCTGCACCAGTCTGCTAACTATCTATGTGGGTGATGGCTGGACTACAAGTGCCGTAACGAGTTCCTCAAGTATGTTTTATAACTGTACCAGTCTGGTGGGTGGCAAGGGTACGACGTATAATGCTAACTATATAGACAAAACCTATGCCCACATTGACGGCGGTACAAGCAACCGGGGCTACCTCACAGAGAGATCGATAGAGGCCTATGCCTGCTACACCTCGACGAACACCACACTGACGTTCTATTACGACAACTTGCGCAGTACACGAACGGGTACGACCTACGACCTGAACACGGGTAAAAATAGACCTGGTTGGCACAGCGCTACCTGTCACAATGTAACCAAGGTGGTTTTTGACTCCTCGTTCGCTAATGCCCGCCCCACGTCCACCTACGAATGGTTTTACTACATGTACAAACTTCAGTCCATTACGGGCATGAAATACCTAAACACCAGCGAGGTGACCAATATGTATTATATGTTCTCTAAGTGTAAGAATCTAAAGAGCCTTGACCTTAGCCACTTCAATACGTCTATGGTGACTGAAATGTACGGAATGTTCTATGAATGTAGTAGTCTGACGATTCTTGACTTAAGTGGTTTCAATACAGCAAAGGTGACAAATATGAATGAGATGTTCTTTTACTGCACCAACCTGCAAACCATCTATGTGACTAGAGGCTGGAGCACGGCAGCTGTGCAAGAAAGTTATTATTTCTCAGGTATGTTCACGGGCTGCACCAGCCTTGTGGGCGGCAAGGGCACAACCTATAATGAAAACCATGATGATGGCAACTATGCGCATATTGACGGTGATGGAGGCCCTGGCTACTTCACTGAGAAACCGAAAGAGGCCTATGCCTGTTATACCTCGACGAATAAAGCACTAACGTTCTACTACGATAACTTACGCAATACCCGCGAGGGCAAAACCTACAATCTAAACAGAGTCGGAGATCTTGCTTCTTGGATAAATGACGGAAATAATGCTTATGTGACCAAGGTGGTATTTGACCCCTTGTTCGCTGATGCTCGGCCTACGTCCACTTATGGTTGGTTCTATCAAATGGAGAACCTTCAAACTATCGAGGGTCTGAGCTACTTAAACACCAGCGAGGTAACAGATATGACATATATGTTCGGTTACTGTAAGAAGTTGACGAGCCTTGACTTAAGTAACTTCAATACGTCCAAGGTGACAGATATGAAAAACATGTTCTATAGCTGCTTAAAGCTGCAAACAATCATTGTCGGTAAAGGTTGGAGCACTGCAGCCGTGACAAGTTCTTCAAATATGTTTATGGGGTGCCGTGTTCTCGTGGGTGGCCAGGGCACAGCCTATGATGTCAACCATGTGAACAAGACCTATGCCCGTATTGACGGCGAATCCAGCAATCCTGGATACTTCACCGCCACAAACGAAGCCTATGCATGCTATACCCCCTCGAACACAACGCTGACGTTCTATTACGACAACAAGCGCAGTTCTCGCGAGGGTACAACCTACGACCTGAATACAGGCTCTACTCAGCCAGGATGGAACGCCGACGGCACCGAATCCAAAGTGACCCAGGTGAAATTTGACCCCTCGTTTGCTGGTGCCCGCCCAACGACCACATGCGATTGGTTTTTTGGAATGGGGAAACTCAAAACCATTGAGGGTCTGAGCTACCTGAACACCAGTGAGGTGACCCATATGGGTTGGATGTTCTCTGGCTGCAAGAGTCTGACGAGCATTGATCTGAGCAGTTTCAATACGTCCAATGTGACCGTTATGACTACTATGTTCTTTGACTGCGGTGAGCTGAAAACCATCTTTGTGGGCGATGGCTGGAGCACTGCAGCCGTGACGGAGTCCGACTTTATGTTCGATGGCTGCACCAAACTTGTGGGCGGCCAGGGCACTACGTATAATGCCAACCATGTGGACGCGACCTACGCCCATATCGACGGCGGCCCAAGCAATCCGGGCTACTTCACTTATAAGAAACCCTCGGGCATCGCCACAGACCTTCATCAAGTGACAAGTGATAAGTCACAAGTGACAAGTGATGAGTGGTACACCATTGATGGACAGAAGCTGAGTGGGAAGCCCACGAAGAAGGGCGTGTATATCTATAATGGTAGGGCCGTGGTGCTTTAAGACATAAGAACAGATTTAGACATAATAACATAAGAACATACGTCTTTCACGCGCTAGTAGTAACAAAGAAAGAGGATGAGCAGTTGTCTCATCCTCTTCTCTTGTCCCCCTCCTCTTGGGAGGGGCTAGGGGTGGGCTCCCCTTTCTTCTTGGTCCCCCTCCCTTATGGAGGGGTCAGGGGTGGCTCCCTTTAGCAAATGCAGCTGGTAACCCCCAGGCTGGTGGCGATGGCGGTCAAGATGGCCGCTACGGTCTGAATGATGAATTTCCAAGTATCCTTCTTCATAACTTTGAACTTTGAACTTTGAACTTTGAACTTTTGGAGCAGCGAGGGCCATTGTACTTGTACATTTGGCTGAGTCGTGACAAAAGTCATAGAACGAAGTGATATAACTTTATGATTACCTTTGTTTTTATGGAGTGCCCTGTCGGGCAGAAATTTATCAAAATCTAAATCAAAATCTTACAAAAACCCTTTTATATTGTTTAATTTTGTTCCAAATTCTGTTCAATTTCTGCCCGCTTTGCGGGCACCCTAGAGGGCGTGCGGCGAGCGGCTTATTCGCCGCTGCCTTCGCCGCCCTCCTCGGCTCCCGGCATTGCTTCCCCGGTCACTGAGCGGAAGCGAGCCTTTGAGGTGAGCATCTTGGCCGTGTACTCGCTCTCCTTGCTCTGGTCGGGCAGGAATCGTACGTGGATGGCCTTCACGTTGTTCGCTGAGAAGTCCTTCTCGTCGGCCACGCCCTCGGTTGTTGCGCTCAGGTAGAACGTGCCCAGTCCGTCGAGCTTGATCTTGTTGCCCTCCAGGAGCAGCTCCTCGAAGCAGTTGATGAACTTCTCCACCACGCCCTTCACGATGTCC
>OMXE01000038.1 GCA_900314935.1 uncultured Prevotella sp. | reverse complement strand
AAGTTCATCGGCGACCAGGGTAAGGAGAGCGAATACGCCACCAAGATGCTCACCAACAAGGCGCGGTTCCGCTCCCTCGCAGAAGAAGAGCCGGGCGAGGAGGGCGGCGAAGGCAGCGGCGAATAAGCCGCTCGCCGCACGCCTTCTGGAGGAAGGAGGAGGGAGGAAGGAGGAAGGAGAATACTACTGAGATACAGGCATTATATACAGGATAGAACCACTGGCGCATAGTGCTAATCTCCTTCCTCCTTCGTCCTTCCTCCTTCCTCGAAAACAAAAAAGTAATAACCTTAAAAAGAAAGAACCATGAAGAAGGAAACTTGGAAATTCATCATTCAGACAGTTGCGGCCATCTTGACCGCCATCGCCACCAGCCTGGGAGTCACCAGCTGCTTGTAGGAGCCACCCCTGACCCCTCCATAAGGGAGGGGAACCAAGAAAAAGAGGATGAGCATCCTCTTTTTCAGTTTATTCTCAACTTTTATCTTAATTACTTGGAACTTTCAAAAACAATTCATATCTTTGCAACCAAAGATGTGTGTTCATAACATGCACAATTTTGGTTAAACATGTTATGGTGGTTAGTTCGTGAGGATTGGCCACCTTTTTCCTAAAAGTTGGAAAAAGAATATGGCAATTATAAGTGTTTCGATATGAAGACAAGACAGTTGTTTACGTTATTGCTACTGGTCTGTCTGCCACTGATGGCACAGGCACAGAAGCCCGATAAGAACTTCCATATCTTCCTCTGCTTCGGGCAGTCGAACATGGAAGCTGGTGCACGTCCCGCCGAACAGGATAAGGACTTCAACGACCCGCGGTTCCAGTTCCTCGCTGCGGTCAACATGCCTCGCAAGGAACGTGAGATGGGGCATTGGTACACCGCTATTCCGCCGATTTGTCGTGAGGGTAATAATATGGGGCCTGTGGATTTCTTTGGTCGTAAGATGATAGAAAGCATCGACAAACGCTATCGCATTGGTGTGATCAACGTGTCTGTAGCTGGTGCCAAGATCGAACTCTGGGATAAGGACGACTACAAGGAGTATATCGACAACGAGCGTGACTGGATGAAGGCTATCGTTAAACAATACGACGGCAATCCCTACCAGCGACTGGTTGATATGGCTCGTATCGCCATGAAGGATGGGGTAATCAAGGGTATCCTTATTCATCAGGGTGAGTCGAACTCTGACGACCCTAAGTGGCCGGAACGGGTGGCGAAGATTTATCATGATCTTTGCACCGACCTGGGTCTTAATCCCAAGGATGTCCCTCTGCTTGCTGGTGAGCTCAAACATCAGGAGCAGGGTGGTGTGTGCTGGCGATTCAATGTGGATATTCTGCCCAACCTGCCCAAGACGCTCCCCAACTCGTACATCATCTCCTCGAAAGACTGCGAGAGTACTGGCGACCAGTTCCATTTCAGTACCGAAGGTATGCGCACCTTGGGCTACCGCTATGCCGAGCAGATGCTGAAACTTCGTAAGTATAAGCGGGCAAAACGGTGATCTTGACAGAAGAACAGGTTTTAGAAGAACATAAGAACATATTTTTATCTCACGCAGAAATGATGAATAGTTTTAGGGTTTGACTATTTATATATTCAGTTATTCCGCCATTCGTAGAGATACGCGTGGCGGTTGTTTTTCGTCTAATCTCAACTTTTATCTTAATTGCTTGGAACTATCAGTAATAATTTGTACCTTTGTTGCGTTTTTATTCACTATAAATTGAAAAACGATTCCAATGAACAAGAAAAACACTTTGATCATCTTGCTCGCCCTGCTTATTGCACCTACTTGCATGGCGGCAAAGAAGAAAGTAAAGAAAGTAGAGAAAGTAGAGGTTCCTCAGTTGCTGAACTATCCCAGTGCAGAGATCAGTGAGTATCGGCTGCATGGAGGCAACGTGGTGCTACAGGGACACCTTGAATTACCTGATGAAGCGAAGGGAGAGAAGATTCCTCAGGAGGTACTCGACAAGATAAATGGTTATTTTTCGGTTGTCGTGCGCAACTATATCGTGGACAAGGAGGAGCAATCTCTTATCGAGTTCAAGGACGACGGCACCTTCTCGCTCAACGTCTATGTGCCTTACCCTATGCCATTACTCGTCTATCCGTTAGGAATGGCTTATGGCTGTCCTGGCGATACCATTAACATCACTCTTGATATGAAAAAGCCATCGCTTCAAGAGGGTGTGACGTTTGACGGTACAGGCCTTGGCGGGGAGGTTTCCAGAACGTTTCAGCAGATGTGGGAAAAATACCTACTGATTTCCAGACCGAGTGGTGAGGCAGAGAATAATCTTGACTCGCTGATGATGTGGAAGGACAGACAAGTGGCAGAGATGGACGAGCTGGTCAGGAAAATGAACGACGGACTGCCGGAGCTGGCTGACTGCTCGCCTTTGGCTTCCGACATCTTGCGAACCTTTATTCTTGGAGAGTATATGAGTAATATTTGTGGCACTTTTATGATGGCAGAGGACCTGCTGGATAATGATAACACAATATCCCGCGATGACTATTGGCAGCAGTTCTTCAGTTTTGTGGCACCACGTGAGAAATACCTGACCGACAATCCGCTACTGATGATCGCTGGTGACTGGAGCTTCTTCAACAGGATGCAGTTTCAGGTCTTCCGCCCTACAAAATATAGAGTGCTAAATTACATCCCCTTTGATTACGACCCCAAGAAAGCTGAGCATATGGCAGAGGTTCAGGAGGTGTTCCGTCGCGAGAACAGGAAATATACATTGGATTTGCTACAGGAAAAACTGCACATCAGTCCTACCGACTTTAGTGTCCAGGTGGTGATGTTGCTCGACTTTTTCGGCGACACACGATGGAACAAGGGACAGTATGATGTGATTGCTGATGACTTTGCTTGCACCATGAACTTTGTCTCTCATCCTGAACTGATTCGACAGGGTGTTCTGGGCTTTCGTGAATTCATTAAGGAGAACGAGATCAAGGTGGTGGAAGACAAGCCGTTGACCAAGGGTGACAGCATCTTCCAACGCATCATCGAACCGTACAAAGGTAACGTGCTCTATGTGGATTTCTGGGAGATGTCGTGCGGCCCCTGCCGTGCAGGTATGCTGGCCATGCGCGATAAGGTAAAGGCGAACAAGGACAAGCCCGTGAAGTATCTCTACGTGACTGATGACACACCAGAGGAATGTAAGTCGTTCCTTGAACCCAACAACATCCAGGGCGAGCACATCCATATCACTCGCTCAGAATGGGGCTATCTGAAGCAGAAGTTCAATTTTACAGCCATACCCTTTGTGGTGTTTGTCGATAAACAGGGCAGGGTGCGTGAAGACGTGACGGTGGAGCAGCTGTTGGAAGAATAGTGGTTGAGAATCCCTACATGCCTATTCTTTCTTCAGGTAATCGAATAAGTTAATGGTTCCAGCTTCGTTTTCGATGTTAAGCGCAGGGACTTGTTCCACCATGCGTGTGGAGCCATTGGCTTTATTGACGTAGAAATAGGTCATGGCAGCCGTATAGCTGCGGAAGATGACTTGATAGGTTGAATCGGTTTCTTCTCCCATCGTGACGTACATGATGGAAGGGTTCTCTTCGGCGATACTCCAGTCGAACTGACTGTGGCAATAGTTGTTGACGCCTTCGTAGGCCATTTCTGCCGTTATCTCGCTCTTGGGTGAGCTGGGGTGGCAGGAACATAGGAGTAATGCGATGAATACGAATGAATAAACGATTTGTTTCATATTATTTCTCATCAAAATAACTAAAATCAGTAAATTATGTGTGCAAATATACTTCTTTTTATCCAATTATTCGTATTTTTGCATCAATAAAAGTAATTATAATTGATGAATGGTATGAGAAAAATGACAGTCATCATTCTTATGGCAGCAGTATTGCTCGTGGTAACAACCATTGTGTGTTGCATTCATGTAAGAGGTCAGATACTGGATGGCCCGGGCATGGAACGTGAAGTGACAGAACAACCCACAAAGAGTCTGAAGAAGGTGTATAATGAGGAAATCAACCCTATTGAGCAGATTGATCAGGCTGTTGCGAAGGCGAAGACCGAAGGGAAGTTCGTGGTATGCCAGGTAGGCGGCAACTGGTGCCCCTGGTGCCTGAAGTTTGCCGATTTCATTACGAACGACACGGCCATCAGTAAGGTGATTGACGAGAACTTCGAGTATATCCATGTGAATTACAATCCTCGTAAGTCGCAAGGACCCGAGCAGGTGGAGCAGGGGAAAGCCTTGATGAAACGGCTGGACAATGCCGGACGGTTCGGGTTCCCTGTATTCGTGATTCTCGACGAGGAGGGAAAGATCTTGCATATTCAGGATTCCAGCTTCCTGGAGGAGGGTGAAGGCTACAATCAGGAGAAGGTGCTGCGGTTCTTCAAGAACTGGACTCCCAGCGCTGTAAAAGGGTAGATGAAGCGTGATGGTAAGACAGCATGTAACACATATAACAATGCGTAGGAGTGGGGTGGTGGCCTTGCTCATCGTTGTGATGAGCTGTATGGGCCTGCCATTGTCGGCGCAGAGTGTCTTGCACCGGTTCGACAGTGTGCTGACCGAGAACTACCGCAAGGGGAATATCGACACGGCGTTTATCACGCGCCCGAGGACGAAGTGGACCATCAAGGCCCGACTGAACGTGTCGGGGGCGAAGATTGAATCGGAGGGGTTGGAGAACGGACAGTTTTTCAAGTCGGAGATGACTGCCGACTATAAATCGACGCTGAGCATGGGTGTTACGTATCTGGGCTTCTCGCTCAACATGGCGCTGAATCCTGCCAAGCTGCTGGGGAAGTACAAGGACTATGAACTGAACATCAACTCGTACGGTAACCGTTTCGGGTGGGACTTTATCTACCAAGATGCGCATAACTTCACGGGGTGGCACGATCATGAGGGTATGGACCGCATAGAGCTGCCTGCCGACATTCTTAAGGTGAAGACACTGAACCTGAATGCTTACTATGCCTTCAACAACAGGCGCTTTTCCTATCCTGCGGCTTTCTCGCAGAGCTATATCCAACGACGTTCTGCGGGTAGCTTTATGTTAGCTGCGTCGGGAATGGGGCAACATGCCACGCTCGACTGGGATAAGAAGATGGATCTGAAGACGACGAATATCGGTATAGGGGCGGGCTATGGTTATAACTACGTTCCTGCTCAAGGATGGCTGCTTCATATCTCTGCGCTTCCTACGTTCATCGTATATAGTAACACGTCGATGACCTTCGGCGATTCGCGCGTACCGCTGCACTACCACTTTCCTGAGGTAATCATCACGAGTAGGGGTGCGCTGGTTCGTCAGAAGGGCAACATCTTTTACGGTATGTCGATGGTGTATAACTTCACCAATATCGGCAAGGAGGAGAGTCTGGCCTTGCATAACCAGAAATGGCGCATGCGCGGATTCTTCGGCATACGTCTATAAGTATATTTGATTCAATAACTTTGATGATTAATGACTACAGGCATATCTGCCTCTTTCCATGCGAGGATACCTCCTTTTAGGTTCACACACTTATAACCGACATTGGCCAGTTTCGCGGCTGCGTTTGCAGAGCGGCGACCGCTGCGGCAATAGATGGCTATGGTTTTGTCTTTAGGCAGTTTGGCTTGTGCCAGCTCCACAAAGTCGCTCTGGAACTGGTCGATAAGGACGGCTCCCTTGATATGTCCTTCGTCAAACTCTTCAGCTTTACGCACATCAAGGATCACCACGTTGGAGTCGGCAATCAATTCGGCAAACTCCTTCACTTCCATATTCTCAAAATTCGCTTGGCCACAGGCTGTAGTAAGCCCAAGGGCAGCCAATAAGCAACTCAAAATTCTCTTCATATATTTGTTTTATTATTCAATTCATTATGTAGCAGCTGCTCAATCAGGGGGACATACCAAGTGCGTACTTCTTCAGCAGTAGGAGTATGCCCTCCTGGGAAGTGAAACGACTTGCTATAATGCTTCAAGAAAACGGGTTCAAAATGTGCCAGTGTGTCATGTTCGCCAAACAATCCCCAAACCTTGTCCTTAAAACTCGGATTGCAGTGGTTGAACTGAATAGCCTCCAGTTCAGCAAACTCCTTTATTAGTGTTTCGTCGATGATGAAATCCTGGTTACCGTCAGTCCTTGGCGCCTTATACTGATGAGCGCCTATGCGTGATATCAGGAAATCTGTCATCTGAAAGTGTGGATTACCCAGCAAGGCAGGTATGCCTACTACAGGAGCAATCATCTGGGCATAGAACGAACCACAGCTGTTACCCACCAACAGGTTTGGCTTTTCGTGGTCTATCAACTCACGGATAAAGCTGATTGCCTTTTTGGGGTGCATGGGAAGGTCAGGCGTAAGTACCTCTGCACGACCCTCGAAAGACTCGCGTAATGCTATTGCCGGCACACACTGACCACTGGCAAAGAAGCCGTGTAGAAAGAGTATCTTCATATTCATAAATCTACTCCCTACGTTTCGGTTTCAAAGTTAATTCAAATTGCTGTATCATAATTATTTTGTATGCAAAAATAATCACTATTTTCCAAACCTGCAAACTTTATCGAGAAAATACATGGCAATAAAAGCGTAAAAAGAACGTTATAGACAATATATTTCAAGTAACAGGATTATGAAGAAGATGATCATTGCTTTTGCTGCCCTGCTAACATTTGCAGCATGTGGAAACAAACAAGAAGTAGCTCCCGCTACAGAAGTAAACGACACGAATAATGTGAGTGAGCAGGAAAATAATGTGAGTGAGCAGGAAATCACCTATTTCCCTGCTATAGACCGCTATCTGGTGGATGAAATAGGAAAGCAATATGCCAAGGGCGAACACTGCGTGCCTTTCCACCATATCGTAGCTGTTGATGAGCGAAACGCAGATGACATTCTCATCTGGGGCGATTTCTGGGTGTTTAACTACAATCAGGCGGGAGATACGCTGAAGTGCGTCGCAGGGGGCAGTCATCCCGGACTGATGCATGTTGCTCAGACCGAGAACGGCTTCAAGGTGAAGGCCTTCGAACAGGTGGAGGACGGCTCCAACTTCTTACCTACGGCCAAGAAGATCTTCGGTGACAAGTATGACGTCTTCCAAGCTATTAACAGCGATGAAAAGAATCGTGAGAGTCTTAGGGCCGAAGTGTTGGGCAATTATGTTAAGAACCATGGCTTGTCAGTAACCATGTATCAAGACTATGGTTGGCCCGCGAAGAAGATACAGCGGTAAGTCTAGATAGAGATAAAAGACAGATAAATCGGAATTTATGGAAATCAATAATAGACCCAACCCCAATGAGGCTTTTCCGAATCCGAAGATTCCAAGCCTCTGCTTCATCAAGAACGTGG
>OMXE01000036.1 GCA_900314935.1 uncultured Prevotella sp. | reverse complement strand
CGCGGTTTGGGGCGACCGTGACAATCCCATGCGCTTCAGACCGCAACCACAGCCACAACAACACCCGAAAAAGAAATAATAACGAAATCAATATCAAAAGAAATGAAAACTATGAAACTCTGGAGAATCGCTTTTGTGATGCTTGCTGCTTTCTCCCTCGCCTCTTGCAGCAGCGACGATGACAGCAATGTTTACGAAGCAGCAGAGCTTGGTGGCACATGGCAAAAGGTGTATGACGAAGGCGTGGCCGATGCTGGCACGGTACAGTACACATTTCATCCGCAGACTACCAATAACGGCACCGTTGATATATTCACCTCCGACTGGGCTGCAGGCGACACCACCGTTTATCGCATCTACACCGTCACCGACGCCGGGCATCTGCTGATTTCTCCCAAGCCCGATGACACCTCAGAAGCCCTCACCGTGGATTGCGACATCCGCCGCCTCACCAGCACACAGATGATTTGGAACAAGCCTGGCACCAATGAAGAAATATCAAGGTTCAAGAAAGTATAGTGAAGTGAAAAAGCGATTCCATATTACGAGCCAGCCGTTGAAAATTATTTCACGGTATTTCAATTTTTGAATCACAAACGGATCACAAAAAGAGAGGCCAAAGCCCCTTTAAGGGGCGGGGTCCTGGCAAGGGGGGCGGGGTGTTGAAACTACTGTCCCCACCCCTCGCTTCGCGCACCCCTCCCCTACGATGGGAGGGGAGTTCCCCCTCGCCCTTTGGAGAGGGGGGCAAGGGGTGGCCCCCTATTTCCCTGTCAGTAGTTCCACCAACGGCCTATCCTTGAAGCTATGCCTTTGCTGGTCCCAGAAACCGAAGTCAGCATCATAACACCATGTGGTCCAGGCGATATCATACTCGTCGAACACCGAGAGCATATCCTTTGTCCACTGATAAGCCAGTTCACGGTCAACGGGCTCATACACACCCCACTCACCGCAGAACAGCTGCAGACCGTATTTCTTAGCTACCGCGATAGCATCCTTGAAGTCAGACTTGATTCGTTCGATGTTATACTCCTCCCTGGTGTAAGGCTCCAAAAGTGGCTTGAGTGAATCGGGAGCTGCCTCATAGTCTTCTTTCGATACCAGCACACCCGGGTAGTGCACCTTACCCTTATACTGTCCGATGGGTGTCCACCATGCACCGTAGTGTGTCAGAATCATCGGGTTATAGTAGTGGAACGACAGCACGATATTCTTATCGCCCTCGGGTACCTTCAGGTATTTCATCGTCTCAAATCCCTGCCAACGGTTCGAGCCCACCACGAGTGTACGCTGCGGCTCCCGTTCCCTCAGAGCTTTATGCACCTTAGCCACCAACTGGTTCCACTGCTCATGCTCCTCGGCCACCGGCTCGTTCATGAACTCGTAGGCCACCCAGTCATTACTGTATCCCTTGAGCACATCCGACAGCTGATACCACAGATTGATCAAGTCCTGTTGAGCCTTCTCAGAAATGAACAGCGTGTTAGCCGACTTATCCCCCTCGTTCACGGCATTGAAGTAATGCGAGCGGATGATATGCAGGTCAACAATCGCCCTCAGGTTATGCTTCCGCGCCAAGTCGAGCGCATTCGTCAGCAGATCCCAAGCCTCCTGTAGCTTGTTCCCTTGCTCATCCCAGAACTGCACCTCGTCGATAGGGATACGCACGAAGTCGAACCCCAGCTGCTCCAGTCGTTCAAAGTCATCCTCCTGGATATGCAGGCGCCGCATCTCACCTCTGGCCTCCGACTGTGACAGCCAATGACTCAGGTTCGTACCCCTCTTAATACGGAAATTGTTCACACCATCGTCGCTCTTGTTTCCACAAGCCACGGTCAGCAGGGCCACCGCCATCACGGCCATCCCCATCAAAATACTCTTTCTAATGTTCCTTTTCATTGTTATATCGTTTTGGTTTTATTCTATTTCACACAGAAATCACTTGTTTTATATTTCACACAGAAATCACGGAAATCACAGAAATTTTAGTTTGCATTATATGATGCTTATATCTTCTCTATCCGCATGGCCTTTCTGTGATTTCCGTGATTTCTGTGTGAGATTAATTATCATTCTCCGTGTGAGATTACTGATAATTTCGGATGCGCACCTCCGTACTACTATCCTCCAGCAGGTCGGCCACCTTCTGAATCTCCGTTGTCGAGTAGTGATACGGGAACAACACCTTCGGTTTGATGATACGAGCCGCGTTAGCCACCTGCTCCGGCGTCATGGTATAAGGCTGGTTACACGGCAGGAAAGCCACGTCGATATCCTTGATATCTGCCATCTCCGGAATATCCTCCGTATCACCTGCGATGTAGATACGCAGTCCGTCGATGGTGATGATGAACCCGTTGTCACGACCTTTCGGATGAAACTGCGTTCTCCCTTCCGAATAGTTATACGCCGGCACCGCCTCTACATGAATATCCGCAGCAACGTCCATCTTATCGCCGTTAGCCATAACCTTCCCGTAGCCCAGCATCTCCGCGCACCGCGCGTTTGTAATCATTTGCGTACCCTCCTTGGTAAGCGCGGCAATCGCCTGTTTATCAAAGTGATCGCCATGTTCGTGTGTCACGAAGATATAGTCAGCCTTCGGCATCGTGGAATAGTCAGTAGCAGGCGGGATGTTCGTCACAGGATCAATCTCTATCTCCTTCCCATCGTAGCATATCCGTATGCTACCGTGCTTAATACAGTGGAACACCACCTCTTTCCCGGTAGGTGTTTTGAACACGTCCACGCCCTCTGTCTCAGCAGGTTTCGTGGCATTACAAGAAAAAATCGCCATAACGCTTAGCAGTAATAAATAATACCTTTTCATATAGCAGTTTGGGTTATTAACATATTGATGGGCAAAGATACGATTAAGTGAGCGAAAAACCAAAGAAAAGTACATTTTTCTATACATTTTTCCGAAGTTTTATGCTCTGTTTTTAAGCCTGTTTCCAAAACCTATGGTTTTAGGCTCCAATACCTATGGTTTCAGGCTCCAAAACCTATGGTTTTAGAACGCAAAACCACATGTTTTGTCAAGACCTAACATCACAAAAACATAATTACCTAATATTAAGCAACTTAGGAACAAAACAGGGTCTTAAAGACCTAACATAACACCTAACATAAACCTAACATAGACCTAACATCTTCCTTTTTCGTTATTACGTTGTCACGATATTACGACATCTCGAAATCTCATTATAACGCCATTTCCCCTCCTTATGGAGGGGTAAGGGGTGGCCCCCAATGTTAGGTCTATGTTAGGTCTGATGTTAGGTTTATGTTAGGTCTGAAAATCGTGAAACACCTTTATATAGGGCATTTTACCGTGAAACTGTTAGGTCTTTGCAAAAATCACAAAATTATAACCGCCACCAAACAATTTATTCCCATGTTGGGAACACTTTATTCCCACGTTGGGAACTTTCATCATCAATGCCTTATGCTAGCTAATCAGATTTTGTTAGATGTCTCGCTGCAGGCGATTCAAAGAGTTTCGCACACAGATCCCACTGATCCCAGATTTCTTTATCCGTGTTCAAGTATTTCTGTGAGATGGTTAAGATCTGTGTAAACTATTGTCTAAAGAACGATTCCCAATGCTTTAGCAACGGCATTCTTGATAAAGGCATTGATGGTAATGCCAGCGTTCTGAGCTGCAATCGCTACTCCACTATGAATCTCAGGAGTAAGTCTCACATTTAGAACACCTGTATAAGGCTTCCTTGGTTCTATGCCCTTCTCTTTGCACAATGCAAGATAATCATCAACAGCTCCCTCAAAGTCGGCTGTTAACTCCTCTACTGTAGAACCTTCGTAGGTAATACTGTCCTTAGACATTCCTTGTACCTTACCAAAAAGGCACTTGTCTTCCTCGCTATACTCTACACTTCCTGTGTAGCCTTTATACTTTAAATATCCCATATCTCTCCTCCTATTTTATATAATGATTCTTTAACAGGAAATTCAAAATGTCACGCATAATATATCCTTTGATGATGTTGCTCGGATGGGGTTTGTGCATGATGTATGCATTCTCATCTTTCGCATTATAGAACTTGACACGCGAACCGGAAGTAGCCCCCTTGTTCGTAAGTTCAAACCCATATACTTGGAAAAGGCTTACGACTTCCTCAAAAGTGAAATCTCTGGGAAGAGTCTTGAACCTCTTTACTAATTTCTCTTTCTTATTCATCGGTGCAAAAGTAACTAAAAATAGTCACACCGCCAAATTTTCGACACTTTTTTATTTAGTAAGATCTTACACACATACCTGATTGTGGTCTTTATACATTAAACATTAAACATTAAATCCTTTTTGTCCTTTGGTTCCTTGGTCTTTACTATTTTATGCATACTTGTATCCATTTCCGTTTTTCCGTTTCTTTTTCCGTTTATTCCGTTGTTAATATATAGTCTAAGGACTCTATGGACTTCAAGGACTATCCGTTCAATCCGAGCAATCCGTGTTCAAGTATTTCTGTGAGATGGTTAAGATCTGTGTGAGGCTCGCAACCATTTCCGTTTTTCCGTTTCTTTGTCCGTTTCTTCCGTTTCTTCCGCTGTGAATATAATTACCTCTCACAGATCGCACAGATTCCAGATAGATGAAAGAGGAAAACGTTATAATCCTGTCGTTTCCTTTGTTATATCAGAAAATATTTGTAATTTCGCCACCGATATGGATAAGAACTTGTATATTATCAGCGGTTGCAATGGTGCTGGAAAGACAACAGCGTCATATACTGTTCTTCCCGAAATCCTTGATTGTAAGGAGTTCGTGAATGCTGATGAGATTGCTAGAGGTCTATCACCCTTTAATCCAGAAAGTGTAGCTATAGAGGCTGGGCGATTGATGTTAAAACGTATTTATGATCTATTAGATAAGGGCGAGACCTTCTCTATTGAGACAACCCTTGCCACAAAGTCATACATCAATCTTGTACGTCAAGCTCAGGCTAAGGGATATAGTGTAAAAGTATTGTTCTTCTGGCTGAACTCTCCTGAGTTGGCCAAGTTACGTGTTGCTGAACGTGTAGCTAATGGTGGGCACAATATCCCTCTAAATGTCATAAGTAGAAGATACGTTGCTGGTATTCGCAACTTGTTTAATTTATATATGGAGGAAGTTGACTCATGGGTTATATTTGACAACAGCGAGAATCCTCGCAAACAGATTGCCTCTGGTGGTAGAAATGCCGATACTGTAGTAGATGAAGATATTTTGTACTTAAAGATGAAGAGCTATGTCAAATAAGGAAATACAAGAGTTTAATGAGAAACTACGTCGAGGTTTAGAGATCGCAGAAAAGAGAATGCTTCAGGAAAAAGCATTAAGAGATCAGGATGTGGTTGTTTGTGGGGCTGACCAGATAATCCGACGTATTCCCGCGAAACAAGTTATAGCAGAGAATGTCATTTTTCAGGATTAGAACATAAGGAGGTAATACCTCCTTTTTCATTTATAGTATTGTTGAAATTTCTGGTAATTATTCTTATTCCTTTTACAACCACGGATCTACCAGATCCTACGGATACTATACATCTTGTCTAAGGTCTATCCGTTCTATCCGAGCAATCCGTGTTCAAGTTATCATTGTCTCTCACAGATTCCATTGATTCCACAGATATTTTCCGTGTTTCCGTTTCTTTGTCCGATTCTTCCGATGTTGAAATAAAGCAGTTCAACGAACTGTCATCATCAATCCATTTTGTCCTTTTGTTCTTTTGTCTAAAACAATTATATGTTCTTATGTTATTATGTCTATATCTGTTCTTTTGTCTAAAACAATTTCCGCAAACGTTTACGTAGCAATGTATCTATTTCCTCCCCTGATGTATTTCCACAAAAACGTAAAAAAATGTGTGTCAAAGCATTGCGGTTTCAATAAAATTTTCTAATTTTGCACCCGAAAACAAATACAAGAGTGTACAAAACAGGTTTATAGCGGATACAAAATCTCCCAAATACTTTACGTGATGTAACAAAAGCTTCAGGGGGATGATACACAAAATTCGTGTTACTTGTAATAAATACACTTAATAAATAAAGGTGTACCTTTGCACCCGACAATAAAGCTGACGTACAAATCGCCTTAGGCGACTCAAGATAAACAACAGAGAGTTCTATGTGACATAATTCGCAGAGAAATAACATAAAACAATAAATAAACAAAAACAAAGAGCAAAATGAAAAAGCTTTTTACTTTCCTATCAAGAGCTAACAACAACTCAGTAGGGATTTCTTTCAATCATCGTAGAGTATCTTTCATATACTCGATGCTTACTCTCATAGCCATTATGTTGATGGTGCCACAAGGGGTGAAGGCAGAAATCGTGACTACTACGTATGACTTTGCCGCTTCAGTGCAAAATGGAAATTCTACAACAGAATATTCAACTGAAACAATCAAAGTTGGCGGCGTTAATTGTACAGTTTTTACAACCCTTGGCAATGTGCAAGATCCTGGTAGATTTGCATCTCAGAACACAGGAATGATTTTGAGATCGGCATCCAGTAGCAGTGGTACCTCTTATGGTCTTTGTGAAACAGGTATCGGTACTAACCAATATCGCACATTTGCAATTAACAATTTGTTTGCAGGAGATGTTGTTACGATAAACGGAAGTACTACTTTTTCTGTAACATCAGGAAATGCAACTGCCGATGGCAATAAATTTACTATGACAGGGAAAGGAGCTTTGGGAATAAGTCTTGCTGGTACACAATGGATTTATTCTATTACCATCCAGCACGACGATGTTGCATCTTTTTCTTATGACCCAGCTGTTGAAATTTACGATTTGTATAATGTAACAGGTAGCTATGGAACTTCCGATGCTGACTTTAATTTAAATGGTCGTACAGCCAAATATATCACTAATCTTCAGAGTGGCATGGCGCTCAACAATAGAATTGCCATCAGCACAACAAGCGATGGTGGAACTTATAACTGGGTATTTAACGACTATGGTTTGAAATCGCAGTATTCTTGGCACAACCTAAGCGTCTGCAACCTAAGAGAAGGCGATCGTGTCGTTATTCAATACACTGGACAGGCCACTTTCTCAAGCGAAGGACAAGATGGTAGTTACAATGGTTGTCCCGCTTTTAAGGATATAGAAAACGATGGAGAATTCAACGGTCAAGACGCAAACATCTATAAGGGAATGACTTTGGATGCAAAATCTACAGGTTATGACTACAACATCGGAACCGACTCATACATAACCTATGCATACACTGTCACTGAAGACGGTCATTTAGACATAGGTCTCGCTGATGGCTCAAGGATTTTCAAGATTACCATCTATGGTGACCATCAGGCAAGAATGGTGGATAGATATGGTAATACCCCGGGCGATGGCAATACTTCCTATTTTGACACTACTGGACAATTAGAAGCCAAGCATCATATCGTTCCCGGTGGATTGCATGTATATGTGGGCAACGAGGATGAGGCTCATCATGCAGAAGTGGTGATGTCCGACAAAGGCCCTGTTTCCTTCGTCTATGACCAAAGCCACTTTAAGATGGCGAGACATAGCAATTGGGGAAGTGTCAATGTATGGGACGCACTCCCCGTAACCGGAACATACTATAAGTTTGTTCCTGAAGTTTCAGGAACAATGACTGTCAGGTTCAAGGCAAACAGCATCACCTACCATAATTACGGTATAGCAGGTAATGCAGCTTATGACCAATGGGGTTCACCTAACGAGGTGACCAGTAATGTTGGTTGTCCTTATTATCTGATGCTGCAGAACGGAAATACTCCACAGCAAATCTCAACCCAGACTAAGAGCAATGGTGCTGACCTTACTTTCTCAGATATAGCAGTAACAGCAGGACAAACCTATTATATCTATGGTTGGTGGCAAAACGGAACTGACGCTGGTCAATTGCAGAATTATTATTGTGGTGTTGCTGAGCTGATTGATGTCACCTTTAAACCTAGTAAATACGTCTATCCGCTAGCTAAGTGGGTAGAGAGTGGAGCAACTGTAGACAAGTTGGGTGACCTGGCCACAGTAATAGGCTATACTGACGTTTGTGTCAAGAAGAAGTCCGACAACATCGAGTCTTGTACAGTTGCCATTGATAATAATGGCAAACTGAAGGTGACGAGTATCTCGTATAAAACTGGCACTAACCCTGGCGGTGTCGTCCTAATCAAAGTCGGTGACAAAAACAATGATGCAGACCCAGTGTTTGCACTCACCATTGCCTATGATGCAAGCTTCAACAAGCCCGAGGGAGCAGCCAGAAGCGAAGGTCATACATGGGACTTCTCAACATATTCGTTGAATGGATTGGAGTGGACGAACAGAGATACACAAGAGGCAACAGTAACAGATTTTGGCACAAGCCAGAATTCTAGTTCTTTGTTGTCAAGAGAAATCGCTAAGGGCGACTGGACCTTCAACTACCGTGTGAAGGCAAGTAATGGCACGACCCACGATCCACGATTCCTCAACAACTGGGATATGGAGGGCGACAATGCTGACATGATGTGGGACACCGAAGGTCTGATTTTTAAAACCGCTTCTAATCAGAGTTGTATCTATAACGAGTACGGTAGTGCTGCCAATCATACATCATCGACTGACCCCGACCGCTATGTGGGCATCCTGCCAGGCGGTTCATTCACCATTCCTGCGTTGAAGGCTGGTGACCGTGTGGTTATCTTTATGGGCAGCGGCGATGGTAGCGGCGACAATGCGTGCAAATTCAACATTACTGGCGCCCTCGACGCCATTGGACAGGAAATTTCCTCCAATGATATCTACAATGGCGGTGGCTCAGAGTGGAAGTGGAGCGGAGGTGAGTATTATTATCACGGTGCTTACCAATTCATTTCCACAGGCGGTGACATGACGTTCACAATGAACGGTGGCTCAATGACCAAACTCTACTCCATCAAGATTTATACTGGTGTAAAGTCGGCTACCAACGATGCTACGAAAATTAATTATGATTTAACTTACAATGACGATGAATACATTGGCGCAAATAACTCATGGTGGCTTTTTAACGATTATCGTACAGTAACACCAGCTCGCAGTGCCTACACTATGCACTTCCGTGGTAAAGGTGAGAGACTTAAAACTCCTGTCGTCCTTTATAAAAGTGGAGACATCAACACAGATGAAGACCATTTGATGTATGCCGAGATTGGAGATAATAGAGCGCCCTACATCCTCTTTAAGTCGGAGAAGGAACAGTATGGTATGTTCAGAATGCGTATCGAAGACTATGAGTTGGGATATAAATACGTGGCCGATTATGGTCTCCAAAACGTCGCTGTAGGCTATCTTGAGAAAAAGAACTATCCCTACACATGGGACTTCACGGACCTGATGGATTATGCTAATACTAGCACCCGTATTCAGAAGGAGCGTACAAATGTAAATAACTATGCACCCAAAACGGTAACTGGCAACTATGATATCGAGTTTATGAACAACACTGTTGGAGAGAACGTGAAGTCCATCGAGCAGTGGAAGGAGTATGCTGCAGACGGAGGCATTCCTGCAGGATATGGTCTGCAAGTCAGGAACGAACCTTATAACGGAGGTGTAATGTGGTACAACGGTCAACTTTATGCGGGTGATGGGCTCTTAAACGAAGCGTCTTTTCTCAGCATCAAAGTTCCTGAGGTCATAAAAGATGGTAAAATAGAACCTGATGTTAATCAAAACCACAATGGTGGTGTTCGCATCTGTAATGAGGGTCTCTGCTTAACTGGCGGAAACTGGACCATTACACTTCCTCAGGTTGGTACTATTGCTTCTGTCTATGTTAGGGCTAAGCAAGTTGGCAATCAGGCTATTTATGCCGCTGTCGGCGATGCTCTTAATAGCACCTCATTCACCTACGAGGGTACGGCTAACGACGGCACAGGAGATAAGATCTATGCTGTAAAGGGTACGGGCGAGGACATGAAACTCATGTTCAACAACCTGATCATCAAGAAGATTGCCATTTCTCAGGATCCCAAGACTGTGAATAAGTTGGGTTATGCCACAGAGAGCCGCAACGTGGAAATTGACCCGGAATTGATGGGTTATATGACGGGTACTGGTCTGAAGGCCTACACCGTGACAAAGGTTGTCTATGGCGATAATGCTGGCGATATTCCTTCCATCACACTGACGGAAATTCCTAAGACAAATGTGATGGGTGAAGCAACAGACGGAGATCACAGAGGCTACATCATCTATAATACCGATGATACAAAGGCTGTGAATATTCTAGACAATGGCTTCCACCTCTTTGTTCCTGATATGCACGACAAGAACGGTGTGTCTGGCTCAAAGAAGTCAAATCTTGATGTTGAAAATGGTAAAAACTTCCTGAGATCGTGTTACACAGGTGGCTCAATTCCTCAGTTCGAAGTTATAGATGAAGTTAGTTACACCAACTATCTGATGAACTACATCTATAATGATAAATACGGATCGCATGAAGGTCCGGAAGCTTTCTATCGCGCAGGCTCAAGTGCTAGTCTTGGAAACAACAAGGCCTACCTGCAGCTGCTCACAGAAAAAGTGAGGCCAACAGATGCAAGTTTCTCAAAGTCATTCGCTATCATCTTCGAAGACGAGTTCAATAGTATCAACCCAGGTATCACTACGGTTATTGACAATGCTTCTTCAAATGAGAATGTCAACGAGAATAACGCTGAATGGTATAACTTGAATGGTCAGAAGTTGAATGGCAAGCCATCAACCAATGGTCTCTATATCATCAATGGCAAGAAGGTTGTTGTTAAATAATCAGAGAGGAGGATAAAGCAATGAAAAAGATATATAAGACACCCAATACAGAGGTAGTAAACGTAAAGTTGTACAATACAATCCTTGATGATCCTAGTACGCCTGTTGGAAACTGGTCCAAATGGACAAACGGTGGTGATGCCAAGGAGAATAACCTCATCTTCGATGAAGACGATGACGCTTTCGGCGACATCTGGGGCTCCGAGAATGAGGATCCCAACGATCTTTGGAATTAAAAAGAATTAGGATAAAGTAAATGAATAGGTTTCATTTATAGTGTTAGTATTTAGAAGTAAATAGTTTTTCATGAGAAACGGGGGACGTCGTGAGACGCCTCCCGCTTTTTTCGCTACGAATTAGACAAATTAGACGAATTGTCGGAGCAGTGAGCGCCAAAGATACTTGTATCAATTTGGCCGAGTCGTGACGATAATCGCTGAAAGTCAAT
>OMXE01000017.1 GCA_900314935.1 uncultured Prevotella sp. | reverse complement strand
GGATATTTTCGTATTTTAGTTGATTTTCCATAAGACCTAACATTGAATTTTGATAACTTATTGAATTTAAATGTGTTAACTTAAATAGTATACTTAGAACACCTAACAAAAACCTAACATAAACCTAACAAAAAGGTAACATAAGACCTAACATTTTAGTCTATGCAGCCCGTAAAGGGATAACTTTATAGAAGGGTACATTGCTATGATCTGACGACTCATAGCCGAGGGTTGTCATGACATGCCCTACACGAATCTTGTTACCATGATTGATATCCACTGAAGGGTATTCCTTCTGGATATGACTCAGTAGCATCTTCGTGTTCATCAGCTTAGCAACCTCGCCCTCCTTGGGCTTGCGGAAGCATATTTCAACCATCTCTCCGATATCTTTCTGCTGCATATAATTATGGTTCATCTGCTGAATGCGTGCCACTTCATCATTCGTGAACCAATAAGGAGTCTTTGCCACTGTCAGTTCATACACCACCTGCGCATAAAGCTGCCCGTAATCAATCTCGCCCGTATTGTCAATATACTGTCCTTCGGGGATCTGCAGACAGATATATCGGCGACTACCAGTGGGATCAGTCAGCGGATGAGGATTGTTGGTCGTTGCCACGAATGAGGCGAAGCGCGGACGGTCTTCTTGAGAGGCCCCATAGATAGGTCGGCCGTTCACCTTACTCTTCGAGAGCGTCTGTTTCAAGGCAGCATGCTGACTGGGGCGAATGGCATCCAACTCATCCAGGTTCACCAAGAGATTGTTCGTCAGAGCCATCTCCTTATCGAACTTGTTCGACAGGTTCAGATGGTCAAGATAGTATTCCCGTAAATCGGCAGGCAGCAGTCGGTGGAAAAAGGTAGTCTTACCACATCCCTGAGCACCAATCAAGGTAGGTACACACTCATTACCATGAAGGGTATCCATCTGAAGCCAGTGCGCCACAGCAGACAACAGCCAGGTGGAAAGGAATCCCTGTTGCTCGGAGGTGATGCCGGGCAGTCGACCGAACAGTTGGGCAACGTGGTTCTTACCATCCCATTGGGGCAGTTGTTTCAGGTAGTCGCCAACAGGATTATACACAGGTACATCCTCAGAGTAAACAAACTCCATGATTTCCGTCTTCGGACTCCCTTTTTCGCATACCTGCTCTTTCTTGGCACGGCGGATGATGCTGTTGATCGCCTCTTGAGTCAGAGGCCGCCAGGTGAGCGAATCCGACTTGGTTGCAAACTCTACCTTCCCGTTCAGCACATTGCGACGGAAACAGTAGTTTTCATTGAGGAACTGCTCCACTACGAGCGTTGTCTCCAAGAGAGGAGACATAGATTCTCCATTGATCATTGTTTTTTGGGTCATTGAATAAAGATTATTAAGTTTAGGCGGGATTGGCATATGGGTGTTTCTCATAGCGTCGGGCCTTTCAAATTTCGCAGTGCAAAGGTACAAAATTTTTGCGCGATTTCCAAATTTTCACCCTAAAAAAGTACAATTATTTTGTAAAATAAACCGAAAACTTTTACCAGATCAAAATGTTAGGTGTCATGTTAGGTCTTATGTTAGGTATTTGTTAGGTCTTATGTTAGGTCTTTAAGACCTGTTTTTGAAGTTAAATTACTCATAATCAAACAACTAAGGTTTTTTAATGTTAGGTCTTTCGGAAATACACAAAATGGCAGCATTTCCTAAAGCAAATTTGTAGTGAAATTTTACAGAAGTCGATAAAAATATTCCCACGTTGGGAATAAAATGTTCCCAGCATGGGAATAAAATGTTCCCAACGTGGGAATAAAGTGTTCCCAACGTGGGAATAATCCTAATTCAACAGTTTGGTTGCAGAATAACCGATTCCGGTAATCGAGTTGATGACTTCCTCATCACTCACAGAACCTTCTATTGCGGCTGTTCCTGCTGTAAGATCAACCTCTACGCTGGTAACGCCCTCCAACTGCTGGAGCGCTTTCTCCACATTGGCACGACAGTGGTTACACATCATGCCCTCCACTTTGAATAGTCTTTTTTCCATTGTATGATTGTTTTTAGTAGGTATCAAACGTTTGATGAGCGCATACACAAGCAAGGCACCGAGTACGATGCTACATACGACATTGAAGAAAGCAGGCGCCTCATGACAGCAGGCATGCGATTGTGTCAAGTGCGAGGTAAACCATTCCCGCGGCAACAGGTAGTCGATACCCAAGCCAAACACGATAGCTCCGAGTGTGATGGAGAGCAGATAGAACCACAGTGTTTTCTTGCCCAGCACCTTACGGATGACCAATATAGAAGCCATGTTACACGCCGGACCAGCCATGAGTAGCACGAGGGCAGCACCAGGAGTGATTCCCTTGAGCATCAAGGCAACGGCAATGGGAATAGATCCTGTGGCGCATACATACATCGGTATCGAGATGGCAATCATCAAGAGCATCCCTATCATCGGCGTATCAGCAAAGCGCAGGAAGAAATCGTCAGGTACAAGAACCGTAATCAGCGCCGCGATAATGAGTCCCATCACAAGCCAACGCCCAATATCCTGCACCATATCCACATAACCATAGCGCAAGGCCACCATCAGTCGTTGAGTGAATGACAGTTTCTCTACAGATTGCTCCACCTGCTGACTAACGTTTTCCGACGGCTGATTACGATTGGCGAAATTCACCATCTCGCCCCCTACTAGGGAAGTAACCAGCGCAGCCACAGGACGGAGGATGGCAAAGGGAACACCAAGTAATGAGGCAGTGGCAAGAATAGAATCCACGCCCGTCTGCGGTGTAGCAATCAGGAACGAGGTGGTAGCCCCCTTCGAAGCTCCCTCCTTACGTAAAGACATGGCCGTAGGAATCACGCCGCAAGAACAGAGCGGCAGCGGTACACCAATCATCGCCGCCCACAATACCGACCGGAAATCATTTCCCCCCAGATAACGCCGATAGAGCACTGCCGGCACAAAAGCGTGCAGCAGTCCTGCGAAACCGAATCCCAGAAGCAGATACGGCGACATCTGATTGATCAGCATCCAAATCTCCCGCATATCATCCATTCATTTCATTGTTCATTCTGTTCCCTGATCACTACAGAGGGAGGACATTCGTACATCACCTTGGCATGGTTAGTACGAATAAGCTCACGGTTGATGCATTCGCCGGTAACACGATCAATCGTATCACGGTAAACCTCTCCGTTACGAAAGACATTTTCTCCTTCACGAGAGAAGTATTCGTTCTCCGCATGAATATGGAAAGTATGCGGCAGTGTTTCTTCTGCCCGCAGTTCACCACACAGGTATTCTTCGTCCACCCACAGTCGTAGCTGATAGGTATTGGAAGTATTGTTCTTTACCCGGTAATCAATGTAGTTATACGAAATGCTTGTTCCCGTGCCGAAAGGAATCTGTCTACCGAAATCGGGAAAGAGATCCAACCCGTCGTGATGATGATGCTCGGTGATGGTCAGATCGCTATGCAGCACCATCCAGTGAATCAGGTTCGACAGTTGGCACAATCCGCCACCAATGCCCTGTGCCGGCTGACCTTTAGCAATGGTGAGTCCCTCCTTGTAACCTTTCTTCTTTGTGGTTCGTCCTACCTGCTTCCACACCGAGAAGGTCTCGCCAGGATGAATGAGCAGTCCGTCGATATGTTTAACCGCCAGGGCCAGGTTCGTAGCTTTGTTCTCCTGCAGTTGCATGTTGACGTTACCCAGTCGGCGACGGATCAGGGAGTTATGCCGATAAACCAGAACGGGCAAAGCAGTGTCAGTCCGCTCCTTAGCGAAAAGCGTATGCTGAAACGTGTCCTTCAGGCACCGTTTCATAATCTCCTTCTCCATCGACAGGCGATAGGTGAAAGGACAAATCTCGCAGAACATTTTCCGTTTCATGCCGCCAAAGGTACAAATAAACAAGAAAAAAAGCAAAAAGAAAATCGATTTTCTTTTTGCTTTAAAACAATAACTTATTGTGCTAATAGTTGCCTGGCAATATTTGCTACCACTTCCTCAGATGGTGAGTGCATCGTGAAAATGGCGATAATGGCATGGCTTCCATCAGGCATGAAAATGATACCTGCATCGTTCATGTCTTGCTCTCCTTTAGGTGATGGGAATCCCGTACCTGTCTTATGTACGATACGGGCATCTACGGGTATCGCAGCAGGGATTCGTTTCAGTCCCGTTGAGCAGTTCACCATCGCCTTCCAGATGAACGTCAGATATGGGTTGTCATTTTTATGCTGATAAAACCACCCGAACAAACGAACTATTTCGGCGGGGGTGGAATTGTTTTCGATGGCCTTTGCCGGATTCTTGTGCATCTGTTCCTCTGTCATGCGGATATGAATATCGTGGAATCCAAGTCTTCTCATGTACTTCTCTACCGCTTTGGGCTTACCGCAAAACCTGAAAAGGAGTTCGCTGGCATTGTTGTCGCTTTGAACGAGAGATAATTCCAGCAGTTCCGCATACGAAAAGGCCTTTTTGCCTTCAAATAGCTTTAGCATTGGCGACCAGGTGTCTTGCATCAGGTCTGCTTTATCAACAACGATTGTGTCATCAAGATCCAATCCTTTCCGACTCAGGTAATTGGCAACGTATAACGCTTGCGGGAACTTCATCACACTATGCATCGCAAAACGCTCGTTTTCGTTAATGCCAACAATAGAGCCATTGCGCATGATGCATGCACCATATCTGGTACTGTCGCTTATTGGCTTCGCCTTCGTCCGACACGACTCGGCCATCTCCGAGCGAGCTCGGATGACTCTCGCTGCTCCGTACGTTGGCTCTTGAGCCAAACACGATGTAGCAACCAATGCATAAACCAGTGTTACTATCTTTCTCATATTATTTCTTGTCCTTATGAAATGACCCTCTTGAATCGCTGCAAACGTGGCGACGGAAGCCACAATGGTGATGGGAATGATTGACCAAAATGTCATGGGTACTGCAATGAATAGCAGGAAACCCGCCCACTTGTTCGCTGTGGTGTGAGGGAAGCAGCAACGCCCGTACCTCACAAGTGCCGAAAGCTGATTCACAACTTTAATCGCGACAATTACTCCTGCCCACAGCCATAACCATTGCGGCAGTTCGAGTTTCGGCAGGAGCTTCCAGGCACAACACGCTACGAAGCAGATGTCTGCCAGACTATCCAGCAATGCTCCAGTCCTGGTAACGCACCTCAGCTTCCGAGCCAGCCACCCGTCGGCTATGTCGCTGAGGCCGCAAACGATGTAAAGCACCCCAAAAAGAACGCCTGACACATCGCTTAACAGCAGAGCAACAGCTCCCACCATTCGGAGCGACGACAGACTATTCGGCAGATGTTTCATTTATTCTCTTCAGATTATCTTTTGCCTCTTCATTATTACCTA
Source organism: uncultured Prevotella sp. (assembly GCA_900314935.1). Taxonomy (GTDB): domain Bacteria; phylum Bacteroidota; class Bacteroidia; order Bacteroidales; family Bacteroidaceae; genus Prevotella. The sequence continues at coordinate 49,435 of OMXE01000017.1, read as the reverse complement.
TCTCAGCGGCAAGTTTTGCACAGGAATCCATTTCAGCACATTCTGCGCAAGACTCATAGCCCTTCCTGGTAACACACGGCTTGATTTCGCACATCTCACTACAGAAGAAATATTTCACGCCATTACCCCGGCATCCCGTACAGTTGATTTTATCAGGTGTAATGATATCTGTATGAAATATCTCACACCATTTACGAGAAACCTCTTCACGCATTCTGTCATCATCTTTAATAGTGGCTATGCGAGCTTCACATTTCTCGCAGTTAATGCCACAATAACCAATCATTTTATCCATATTCCTTGTATGTCTGTATTGCCACCCCTTCTCGGGCTGCCTGCTGAAAGGCTGAGATTGAGTGAGAGCAGAGTGGAGCTTGCTCCGACTCTGCCGAGCGTGAGCAGGCTCGACGATTGGTCAAGGCATTGGGAGCCTTGTGCTCCATAAACACGGGTTTTATAATGCGTTCCACATACTCACCCCAAAACTTAGGACATTCTTCTTTCGCCTCGTTGAAGACAATTTTCTTGGCCATGCCAATAATCTGCACATCATGCAGTTCAATAATCTCGTGTTTCATATTTCTTGGAATAGCTTCTTGTATCATATCTTTAAAGTTTAACGCTGCAAAGATACAAAGAGTTGTGAATATTACCAAGTATCTGGGATATTCTGCACAATTATGTGATGAAAAGCATATTTTCTACATTCGCTGACGTTCTGCCTGTCCGGCACCAGTGCCCTTATACTTGCTCTTCTGGGCGTTGAAGGTGTAGCGGATAGAGATATCCAAACGGTGGCTACGGCTTCGTGATTTCTGCACAGTATAGAAGAAACCACAATCATGAGCCATATCCTGTACGCTACGCTGGAACACATCGCTGATGCTGGCACGCAGGCACAGGGCATCGTTCTTCAGCCAGCACTTCTGTACCACAAAACGGATGTCGTATGAAGGCGAGAGAATACGGTAGTTCAGCACATCACCCTTGGTCTGGATGTTGGCATTGGCCTCCAACTGCCAGCTGTGCTTAAATCGGAAGGTGTTGTTCAGGTCGAAGAAGAAGATGGGCTTGGTGAAGGTAACATCCGTCTTACCGGTAGCACTATGAGGATCGTCGAATGTCATCGTATTCCAGAACTTCTGTCCGCCAATCGTCCAGCTTGGGCTATATACGCCCCAAGTAGGATTAGCCGAAAGGAAGATGGCCAGATTGCGAACGGGATCAGGTAGATTGGCCTGCTTCAGCAGCATGATACCCTCGTTGTTATAGGCCATTGGTACCTGTGTAATGGTGTTATCGCGACGTTCGTAGGTAGCAAACAGGTTGATCCATTTCCAACGGGCATTGATGCTCACCTCCTGCATGATAGCATTCTTTAGTTTCGAGTCGCCCTGCGATAGGGTAAACGAGTTCATATAGTAAATATGGTCGCTTAGTACGCTGTAGTTAGGACGCACGGTTTTCATGGTATAACTCAGCGAGGTCTGGATGGCTCCAAACTGCTTTGACCATGTGATATTGGGGAAAAACTCGTCCTGATAGCGCGCTATATTGTTCTCGGCATCCAGGTTGTCCATATAGTCGAAACCTACATGCTCGTAACGCAGTCCGGCGCTTACAGTTCCATATTCCTCTAAGTTGGCATTATAAACCGCAAAAGCAGCCACGTTGTTCTCCTTTACATCCGTATCAGTAGAGGGGAGAGGATAGTTGGTAATCGACGTACTGCTCTGACGCTTTACAAAACTCATCTCTGTTCCTGTCTGTAACTGTCCTTTCCATACAGGATAGCTCAGCACCAGTTTGGTAGCCCAGAGTCGCGACCATATATGCGAGTTCTGTTGCATGGTCTGGGTTTCTGGCAAATACACATTTATCTGGTTATCGTCATTCTCCTTATCCGTCAGGAAATCCACATTTAGGTCGATGTTCAGTTTACCCACCTGACCGTTATAATAGGCATTGCCTTGCCAGTTATAGGGGTAGCGTGTATGACCACCCTGATGCGAAAGGTCGCGGCCTGTGAGATTGTTTTCAGTATCCACCCACATGTCATTATACGTTTTAAACTGGTTGTGGCGCTCCACTCTGGCACCCAACGAGTGCTTGTCGTTAATCTGCCAGTTAAAGCCCAGGTTGTAGTTCAGGCCCTCTCCGTGCCAGTCGTTACGCATGTGGCTGTCCTGAAGAATATTCCTGATACCTTCATCGGCCTGGAGGAATGTAGATTGCGTAACATGCAGGTCGTTAGGACTATCCCACGTCCAATAGTTCACCATACCAAATAGGTCCAGGTTGTTGTGGCGATAACGCAGGTTCAGTGTGGTGCTGGGGTCACTGAAGCCAAACGCCAGATCCTGGTTGTTAGCAGCCATCAAGTCGAAGCCGAAACCAGTTCCCTCGCGGCGAACAGTTTTGATACGTACCACTGCCGAAATGGTTGCATCGTACTGCGCACCAGGATTGGTAATCACCTCTACGCTCTGAATCTCCTCCGAACGCAGTCGTTTCAGTTCGTCCTTATCCTGCATCTTGCGACCATTGATATAGACGACAGGTGTGCCTTTGCCCAGCACTTCGAGTTCTTCGCCCTTCAACGTCATTCCTGGTACCTTGGCCAGCATTTCCTTAGCAGTACCCGAATGGCCTAAGACGGTACCTTGAATGGTGGTAATCATCGAGTTGCCTGTCAGTTTGGTTTTAGGCATCTGTCCCTTCACCACGATCTCATTCAGCATTGTCTGATCTTGCTCCATCTGGACGGTTCCTATTTCCGAACCTTCAACGTTCACATACTTGGTACGGTAACCGATGCACGAGAATCGCAGAATGCAGCAGGCGTCAGTTGTGTTAATCTGGAAACATCCATCCACATCGCTCGTTGCACCTTGTATATAAGTAGAGTCGGCCGTAAGCAGGGCCACACTTACAAATGGTAAGGGCTCACCCTGCTCGTTAATTACTCGTCCACCTACATCCTCAGTCATAGCCTCGGCTGTTAAACACATCATCATTGTAGCAATCAAAGCTACCATTTTCAAACTGATCTTTTTCATTTTACTAATTATTAAATGTTTTGCCAGTTTGATGCCACACAAGCATAAAAAAGATGCAATCCACCCCATTTCTGGGATGAATTGCAACTTTTTGTGACGAATGGTTTGATTAAGCGAGTGTAAAGCCGAATAAATTCGAGGTTGTATTATGTTTGTTTCCTTTTACTCAATTACGAAACTTCTTGGATAAAAATCGCTATAGAAGCGACCGTCGGTGGCGGTGAACTTCAAGACGCAGTAGTTAGGATCGGTCACACCACCAGGATAGTACTGCTCGTCACCATCGTGCCAGATCATCTCTTTCGAGGCGGCATCCGTCAGCACCTCCATCGTGCCACGAAGCATCATACCCTTGAAACCTTCGACATCGCAGAAGTAGATGCAGGCCTTGGGGTTGGCCTTGTATTGAGCCACACGTATTGAAAAGGTGTTGGTGGTAAAGTAGAAGGTTTTGATACCCTCGCGCTTTCGAGGTGCCAGCATGGCTTTGGTCCAAGGAAAACCTTCTTGGTCTACTGATGAGATGTAAGCGATGGGCTGATTGTCGGCCATCTGTGCAATGAGTTTTTTAACACCTGCCAAAGCGGGGTTAACATTCATGACTTCATCGTTACTAACATCCAACGTTTGGCGCCAACGCTTCAACTGGGGAAAGTACGATTTCATCATGCCAATATATTCCTCTTTGGTAATCGGCTTTTCCAAGCCTTCATTAACGGCGTTCACAAATTGGGCGCAATGCTCAATCATCTCGTCCATCGTATAGTCCTGCAAAAACTTGCCATCCTTGTAGCAGTACATGCAGTAATCTTCGTTCTTGTTTCCGTCGGCATCGGTGCCGAGAACATCATTTGTGAGCGGCATGCCGCAGCTCTGACAGAATCTTTGTTCCATTTTATCTTTATTTGTTAATTTCTAATCTCAATACTCTGATTGGCCTGTTCTCACCTTGATATTGTGTCGCATCGATGCAGGTTTCACCTGTTTGAACAAAACCACACTTCTCCATCACTCGGCCTGAGGCGGGGTTATCCACAAAGTGACCGCTAATGAGCGATTTGATATCAGTAGTTTCTCGGATGTGGTCTAACATCAGCTGCAATGCTTCTGTACAGATACCATGATTCCAATAGGGCTTTGCCACCCAATAGCCGATGAGCGGTTCACCCTCGCGGGCCGGCAGGTTACACTCGCACGATGGACCGTAGCCCATAGCACCTATTGCCTCACCAGTTTCTTTCAGCTCGATAGCCCATGTGTGCAACGCATCTTTAAATACTGTGCGGATAATCTCCAGACTCTCTTCCACACTCTTATGTGGTGCCCATCCAGCGCGAGGGCCGACGTCCGGATCAGAAGCCCATTTGAATAGCGTCTCCGCGTCGCTATCTCGCCAAGGGCGCAATATAATACGATCATTTTCCATATTTGTTTTATTTGAATTTCCCACTAAGAATCCTTTTGCGAAGACACTTTACAGCGGGTTTGTAATAATCTATCTCCATCGCTTCAAGGGTGCGTTTCAACTCATCCATCAGTTCTGGATAAAAACTGCACATACGATAAGCGAGCTTCATGCAGAGCGTTTGGATTCCAGGGAACTCCTCAATGCTGACCATGTGCTCGTAGCAGAAGTCTAGGAAATCAGTCCGCAAATCATCCTTGTCCATCTTCAATCGCTCAATGATGTTCAGCGTCAGCCGCCTCACGGACGAGTTCTCCGTCTGCATGGCCTGGTCAATCAGTTCATTGCGTATCACCTGCAATTCTGGCAACTCATTGTCCTTGGCTTTAGTCAGTCCCCACAAGGCACTCCTCGCCACGCGATAGTCCGAATCGAACACATATCGTCGTGCAAAGCCGAGGAAATCGCCTGTAGCCCTGACTTCCCGATATATGTCTTGCGCGCCACCCTCGCTAAACGTTTGACTTAGTCTCTCGCTTGTTATCGCCATATCAAATAATTAAGTCTTTCTATTGCTTTACGACACTTCTGTTTATCTTTCTCGGTGATTTCCAGACACTTCGCTGTACCAGGCGCGCGTTCCATTACATCATCATAGAAGGCAATAACGGCTTCGAAGTCGTTTTGTGTTGCTAATTCCAACTTCATTGTTTCACATTTATATCCTGTTGATAATAAATTGAAGTTCTTCTAGGAACCGGGCAGCGTGTGAACCGTCCATCTGGGCGTGATGGAACTGGAAGGAGATGGGCAAAGTTACCTTAAACCAATGCTTGCGATATCTGCCCCATGCGAGGAAAGGATTGGTGTAGATGCCGCTGTACTGGTTGACGATGCTGTCTAGTTCCGTGCCTGTCACTGCCGATGTACCGACTATCACAGCCTCATCGTCTAATATGTCCTGACAGGTCTGGATGATGGTCTCTGTCAGATGCATGTAATTGGCATTAAACTGTTCCAGATCGTCGCTGACGGCAACATCGCAGAAACTGAGCCCGCCCTTTACGTTTTCCACTATCATGTTGATGGCCATACGGTCGTATTTGTATAGTTTCCCGTTATGCGGCAACATGTAAAACTCCTCTATCCCTGATGCAGCCTTGCCGATGCACCAGCAGAGCAGCATGTTGAATTTCATACCGCGCCGCCGACTCACCTTGCAGAGCCGCGTCACGTCGAAGGTCTTTGTTAATGTCACCATCGGCATGGGCGACTTCATCCACAGCTCGAAGGCGATGGCCCGATTCGTTTCTTTGGGATTGATTTCCTTTTTCATCTTTTAATTATAATACCTTCTTTACACCAGGAATCAGCCGCAGCAGCCAGGTAAACCCGAACGATGCGATGGTGATGACAACTCCGATGAACATGAACTTGCCGAATGCACCCATCCAGATGCCATCAACCGCATGCTGCAGAACGAGCATCAACAGTAGATGAAAGATGTAGGCTCCGTAAGCTTGAGATGCACACCACTTCCAGAACTTGTTATTCCAGTTGACTCCGTCTTCTACCGTCGCGACTCGGCCATCTTTGTGCAAGCACGGATGGCTCTTGCTGCTCCGGCAGTTTCCATATTCACGGAACAGCCACAGCAGTCCGAAACTAATGAACACACAGAGTAACGACTCGTAGATGCCGAACCACTGAGCAACAAAGGCGTTCCACTCACCGCCATCGCGCAAATAGATACCTAATGCCAAGAGGCATCCTATCGCTAACGACAAGACTCCCGTGGTGTTGCTCATCTTGACAAGCCAATTGAAACGACGCGCAAGAACACCAATGACAAACATCATGACGTATTGCAGATAATGGGCAGGCTCCATCGGCAAAGGGATGATGCCGAAAGGCCATATCCAATGATCCTGCGGACTGACCAAACGTATCAGATAACTGCCAATGCCCATGATGCCACCGAATATCAGTAAGCCAATGATGGTAGGTTTTGATGAGCACTCGCCATTGATGGGCTTACAAAACTGTCGTATCAAGGCATAGAGAAGACAGAACACAAGCAGACTTTCAATATACCACATGTGGCCAATCTCTAATTTACCTGACAGCACACTCAGCAATCCGCCCATCACCAACAGGGGAATGCCCAAGCGTATCAGTTTCTTTTGGACAAATACCGAGGCTCCTTGCTTATCGTAACTTGTGGGAACAAAATAGCCCGATATCAGGAAGAACAAGCCCATGAAGAAGGCGGCATTTACTGAGAAGAAATGCCAAATCCAAGGCATCACCTCAGCAGGATTACTGGGCGTATAGGCCCAGCCTCCACCATCGCCGTATGCCTGACCAGCATGGTGGAATATAACCAGCACCGTCAGACATACCTTCAGATTGTCCAGATAAAAAAGTCGTTTCTTATTCATTTATTTCATCCATCACCTTTCATCCATCACCTTTCAGATATTCCATAATACCCTTGCGATAGAGTTCTGCAGGATCGCTGATGCCGAAGTTTGACAAACGGTCGAATATCCGGCAGAACGTCTGCACATCGGCCTCGCCGAAAGCATGGTAATCGGCTGTCTTACGGCCAGCAATCTTGCAGTTGTACCAACAGGCCAGAGACTCGAAGGCGCTCCAGGGCACGTAAGTCAGATCTCGCTTTGAGTCTAACTTCTTGATGTACTCCTTCATTTCATCTTCGATTGGGTCGATGCTATCCTGCATCAGGAAGATGCCAAACTCATGACTGAACATCGCTAACTGGTAGTCGATATTCTGATTGTACCATACAGTGTTGGTACTGTCGTTCAGATTGTTGTACGAGGGACCTTTCTGGCCAGCACGATACAGCAGCCAGTGATAATCGCCCCGATGCCAAGCATATCCCGTCACTCGTTCCCAGTCCCTGACGAATGACTGCCCCTGCATCTTCTGGCTCAGCAGTTGCTGGCGCTCCTCCATTTCAGCCTTCACTTGAGGATAGACATTTTTGAGATAATTGTCATAGTTTTCCACATACACGTTGGCGATAGTTGTAGGAATGGCCATTTCATTGGCAGGCGCCCCCATCCTTATCGCTTCTTCGCGATAGTCATCCATGATGGTTTTGAGTTCGTCAGCATTAGAAAATGTTTCTTGAGCGACCTTAAAAAAGAACCAGGAATAAGGAGCATTCTCACCTTGTCCGAAGGTCAGATACTCTTTGTATTTCTGTAATGTGTCAATCGCTGCCTTTGGAAGCGAATTACCATATTTCGCAGCATAAGCTGGGTCAGAGAATCCCAGCTCAGCAAGTGTGTAGAGATGCGTCACATAGTTTACCTCCGGGTGAATCTCTATCAGTATCTGGATATCCTCCGTTGAGAATCGGATCTTTTCTTGAATCAGTTCCGTCAACGTGTAGCATTTCTGAAACAGTTCATCCTTATACGGAATACCAAACTTATCCATGATAAGCATCAGGTAAAGACCAGAGGCATAATAACAGGAATTACTATCGAGATTGGTCATCCAGTCTGTGTCTGTTATACCTTGCTCACGCGCCAAACAGTATTCGATGTATCGTGCGGAACCTTCCACTGTCTCAATGATGGGGTAGAATTCTATGATATCAAGCCCTAATCTGTCTTGGACGGTTTTGAGTCGCTCGTCGCGAATAGAAAAGAAATCTGAGAGAATATGGCGGACTTCATGGATGCCGGATGCCTCGTATGCTTTCTTGAGGAGAGCGTTCTCTTTCGAAAGCATGTCGCGATACCACTCATAATTCCGTCTGAGGGTCTTTAGAGAGTCGCTTGAAATAAAGTTTTCTGGAGTGGATGCCAACATCTTGTTCCAGAAATCCGTGTGCTTGTACTGGAATCCATGGAAGCACTCATGCATCAGCATGGCATACCATTCCTCGTATGTTTTTACACTTGGAACAGCCTGTATGGTTATCTCAGGCGAACTGCACTCCATCCGAGCCAGCGTATCGTCTTCTGCCTGATTCAAATGCATGCGGAAAGGACCTTCCTCGTAATAGTTCATTTCCATGCTATAGGCAGGATCATTGTATGTCGGCCAGATTTTCTCATCTATCAGTTCCTTAAGTTCGTCCACATGTGCCAACACCTGTTCTTTCGATAGCTTATTGCTGTCGTTTATTGGTGTTTGCGCCTGATGGGGAATGGCTCCAGCAATCAGAAACGCCAAGATTAAAAACAAGTGTTTCATTTATGAACCTTTTTATTCTTCATATCCTAATTGTCCTGGCAGACGGAGTTTTTCCTTCTGCGGGAAGGTTGCCTCGTAAGCCTCGAAGGCCTCGGGATGCTCGTCGGCCACGAAGTAGCCCTTGGGAGGGCAGTAAGTTCCCTCGCGATGGCCCCAATAGCCAGGTATCAGTTCCTGGGCAAGGAAATAAGGCACTTCAGACTCTCTTGGCTCTGCATGATAGTGGATGTTCAGTTTGCTGGCGAGGTCGAAACCTGCATGTTTGTAGAATTCGATATTGCCTTCCATCTGTAGCAGACCGATTCCCATCTCCTTAGCCTTCTTTAGCGCATATTGTAGCAATTTGAGTCCATAACCTTTGCGTTTATAGTCGGGATGGATGCTGATGGGGCCGAAAGTCCATGAAGGAAAGACGCTACCATCATCAAGAACGATTTCTGCCTTCGAAAACATCACATGGCCGATGATACGCCCATCCTCCTCCATCACTAAGTCAAGCTCCGGAATGAAATCGGGATTATTTCTATACTGATTAAGTACATAGTGCTCAGTGCACCCTGGGCGATAAACATTCCAGAACGATTCACGTGTCAGGTTCTCTACCTCACGCCAGTCTTGCGGTTTTTCCAATCTGATATTCATTGTTGCTTCTTTTTTATTGGACGTTGCAAAGGTACAAATAGTTGCGGAATACACCAAATTTACATACGGGCCTTCTGCTTGTCGCCAGCTCCGGAGCCACGATACTTTGAGCGTGCCTCGTTGAACTTCCACGTCACATCGAGTACGAAGGTGCGGCGGGCGGGGTTGTGTACGATAAGGTCTCGATAGCCGTAGACGATAGCATCGGTTTTATTGGTGTTAAAGACATCGTAGCATCGTAAATCGGCAGTCAGTGTGCCAAGGCGATGCAGGTTGATATCCTTCTGCACTCCGAGGTTGCCAACGAAGCGTGGCTTGGTCATGTGGAAGTTGTTGTACTCACCCTTCGTAGCCCACTCCATGTCTGCATTCAAACGTAAGTCATGAGGCAGTTCGATGGTATTTCTCCAAGAGTTGTTAAACCAAGGCTGGTTTAGCTTGATCATTTCACCAGCGGCGGTAGGAGAAACATAGTTCTGGAACATGGCCACGACAGACCATGTGGGATGCCACGAACAGTTGAAAGTTGAAAGTTGAAAGTTGAAAGTTGGCTGTGCGGAAGCGATAACAGTAAGGCGGTCGTAATCCTTCTGACTGTTGATGGGACGCACGAGGCTGACGAGTGGATCGGTGGAGCCAGGGTAAGGCTCTGTAGACATCGTTTCAGCGTCCTTCACACGACCATAATTCAGTGTGAGATTCATCCACTTGTAGGCAGCATTCATCACAAGACTGTTTGTGTAGGTCGGTTTCAGATAGGGGTTGCCACTCTGGTAGGTATATCTATTAATGTAGACCGTGGAACTGGTGAGGTTGGAATAGTTCGGACGTTCGATGTCATGTCGATAGGACAGTGAGAGTTGCACCTTGCCTATAGGAGCTGAGATGACGGCTGATGGGAACCAGTCACCATAGTCGCGGCATACCTCTTCCTCTTTCTTTCCGAAGTTAAAATAGTCGTTCGTCAGGTGTTCATAGCGCAAGCCAACCTGTGCGAACACCTTGCCGAAAGAGCGACCATACTCAGTAAAGACTGCGCTGGATTTCTCATTGATTTCCGTGTCCGTAGTCTTCACAGGTACGGCATCGGTGGCATAGAAGTCGTAGGCATCTGTACGGTGGTTGTAGCTGTACTCGCCTCCGATGGACAGGTTGCCTTTCCAGACAGGATACCCGAAAATGAGCTTCGATGCCCAGAAGTTGTTGCGGCTAATGGTGTTGCTCTCTATGCTGCGGTTCGTAGGACTACCACCAGCCTCTGTCGTCACCTCCTTTGTGTTGCCCGGTGACTGCGTGTCGTCGAACAAGCCGTCGATGTTCAGGTCAACACTCAGTTGCCCCAATTTGCCATTGTAGTAGGCATTGAAGATGTGCTTCTTGAACTCGTCCTCCTGAGTGATGTTACTCTCAGAGCGTTCTGAAAAGACACCATTCTCGTAGTTGTCGGTAAAGAACATGCTACTGTATTTGCCATTCGGATGGCGGTCGTATTTATAGTATGCGCCAAAGCTGTGGTTTTCATTTACCATGTAGTTCACTTGCAACTGCGGCGACCAGCCTTTCCAGATGTTCTTCGACTCCTGAGTACTGACGCCCTCAATTTTGTCTGGTCCTGCAAAATAGGTGATGGTGTTTTCCTGCAACGACTTGCCATGGCCATAGCGGCCAGCCCAGAACGAGGCAGTAATGTCGAGACCGCCTGTGCGGTAGTTCACATCCAGATTATTCGTCAGTGTGTGTCCATATTGGTACATGCCGTCCACATAATCCTGAAAACTGAAACCCTCGCCTTTCGCTTTTTTTAGCGTGATACGGACTACGGCTTTTGTAGCAGCGGCATAGCGGGCACCGGGATTCTGCACTACATCGACATGGAGAATCTGGTCGGAGCGAAGCCGGGAGAGTTCCTTCACATCCTGCACACGGCGCCCGTTGATATATACCTCGGCATCGCCACGGCCCAGCACCTTCACGCCACCGTCGCGCTCTGCTTCGAGCGACGGAATCTTCGACAAGGCATCGCTCACCGTCCCTGCTTTTTCCAGAATCGTTCCGGCCACCGTCGTTCGCATGGCGTCGCCCTTGGCGTGCGTCTTGGGCAGCTGACTCTTCACCACTACCTCGCCGAGTATCTGCGTGTCCTCCTTCATCTGGATGGTCAGACCCTCACCTGCGTTTATATACAAAGTCTGATAGCCCACGCTGCTCACCTTGAACACGCCATTGGTAACATTCGTCACAATCTTGAACATGCCCTGCTCGTCGGTCATTGCACCTTGTACGAATGTCGAGTCGGGTAACGACAGTAGCACCACATTCACAAAGGGCATCGGTTCACCCTTTTCGTCAATCACCCGTCCGCCCCAGTCCTGTGTTTTAGCTTGGGCTGTCATTGTCATCACTATTGCAGCCATCAGCACTGCAAATCTTAAAAACATTCTTTTCATATTAATCTTTATTTTTCAATTCTTGATATCCACGCCACCGAGGAAATTGCTGGCGATGATATGGATGGTTGGAGCCTTCTGGTCGGCAGCATGTATGGCATGATTACCTACGCCGCCGATGAAGCTGCGACTCTTTACCTCGATATTTACGTGAGTGGGTACAAACAGTTCGATGCCACCACAGAAGGTGTGGATGTCAATCTCCTCGTCCTCTGTGATGACAGCCTCGCGCAGATCCATTCGGATGCCGCCGCAGAAGGCGTCGAGGCGGGCACCGTGGAACGTCTCGCCGCGATACACGTACTCGTCACCGCCGTAATGAACAGAACAGCAGATTCGCTTTCCGTCCTCGTCAATGGGCAGTGGGCGCTGAAGCCATTGGTCGGGGTCGCGACGGTAGCTGTCGATAATCAGGTGTACACCCACATATAATAATATGAAGATGCAGAAATACATGGTCCACCGGCCTTCCGATATTGTTTCAAACCAACTCCAATGGAGGATACCCCACAATGTAGCGAGTTTCAACAGACTGGCTACAACAAAAATAACACCGATAATTGTTCTTGGTTTCATGTTCGTATTCATTTCTTCATTCAGTTAAATAAAAGATTTCTGAGTGCAAAGGTAGGCTTCATGACTTATCCTTCCAAATATCTGGGATATTCTGCACGGGTTTGTGACGAACAGTCGTGAATATGGGACGAAATGAATAAAAAGTGACGAACGGGAGCAAATTATTCACTTTATTTTTGTACTTTTGCCAACGTATGAACAAAAGTCACAAAGAAACCATCAGCATTCGTTTCATCAGTACTGCTTTCATGATTCTGGCGATTGCTATCTTCAAGCCCTTCGGACTCGAAGTAGGGCAATGGCAGTCCTATCTTCATCTGCTATGTCTTTTTGTGTTGGGTTTGTTCAGCTGTTTCATCACAGAGGTCATTCTGCGATACATAGTACGCATGCCTCGCTCCTATGAACGTGGCATCAATTATATCATCAGTCGCAATCTGCGCTTTCAGCTCATCAACACTCCCTTAGTGGCACTGTTTATCTGTTTGTATCGCCACTCTATGATGAGCAGTCTTGTGAAGAGTAACCAGTTCTCGCTGAGCAACTATCTTGAAACGCTGGCTATTATTGCCTTCCTTTCCTTCGCTATCGGACTCTACTGGCGTTTCAAGTTCCGTAACAAGTATCTGGCGATGGAATTGGAAGAGATACGGGAATTGAATGAACAACTAAAAAGCCTCACCCCCGACCCCTCTCCCAGAGAGAGGGGAGAATATACATCCAGTGATGAAAGCTCAAGGGACAATAGTAATCAAGGGGTTGGGGGTGAGGTTACTCTTCGTGGCACGACCAACGAAACTGTGACGCTCCAGATTTCCCACCTATTATTTATTGAGGCTGTTGGCAACTATGTCAAGGTGTGCCATCTGCGCGACGGACAGGTGCGTACTGACATGCTTCGTGCCACTATGAAACAGATGGAGGAAACGTTGAAGGACTATCCGATGATTGTCCGCTGCCATCGCGCCTTCCTGGTTAACCTCGGTCAGGTAGAGCAAATCATCTCACATTCCGGCTCCACTCAGTTGCTCATCAAGAACTGCCACGAATCACTCCCCGTCTCACGTAGCAACATGACACAAGTTAAGGCTGCGATTCAGCGAGGGGAAAACTGAGTTTACTCAAGATTTCCCGAGCGTAAGCAGACTCGAACATAGTTCAAGGCTGCGATTAAGCGAGGGGAAAGCTGAACTTGCTCAAGTTTTCCCGAGCGTAAGCAGACTCGAACGAAGTTCAAGGCTGCGATTCTGCGAGGGGAAAGTACGCTTCACTAATTTGTTCTTGATAACTTAAAATGGAACGGCTTGTTGAAATGCCGACGGGAGTAGTAGGTTACCGACGGAATCTTCAGGTCCATCACCATCGTCCAGGCAGTACCCAAGAAACCATCTTTCTGTGATTGCGATACGTCCTCGATGGCCTTGGTGAGTTGCTTCTCGCTCATCACACCACCCGTTTTACTATACTGGTCGCAAAGACGGTCGTAGCGGTCATCACCCTCAACCAATCCTACATTATGCTTCTCCTCGCACAGGTAGTGGTTGGTCACGGCCGGCGATTCCGTCACCACCATCTTATTGTCCACATATTCTACCACCACACTTCTTCCTGAAGCATCAGCAATGGCGTAATGATGAGCTGAACCAATGTCAGAGTGCATATCTATCCTGCCCAGCAGTTCCAACGCCTCGCTTACGTTGGCTGCATTCTTCAGCATATAGTTGATGGCCGTCGTTGTGGTTAGGTCGGGTTTACGGGTACGCTGATGTGTCTCAATCGAGTCGCCCGCCATCAGATCGGCAACGGCAAGACCTTTCTCGTTGATACCGTCGAGTGCGAAGAACAAACCTGTCAGACACATATATTGGTTTTTGAATCCCTCCGGCTTGAAGTCATCACCGAATCCGTAGAACTCCACATTGAACGTGGTGATGGATTCATAACCTTGCTTGGGAATCGTATGAAGCACAATACCTGTTGCAGAAGGGAAGTCGAAGTTGCGCCCCATCAGGACACTGCCCTTAGGCGTTTTGGCAGTAATGGCCGAGCAGCCATAGCCTTCTGTTGAGGTCTTCACCTCCGGCTTGTAATGACCTCTCGAGAGAAACTCCATGGCATAGCCTGCCAGCTGGTCGGCATTCTCAAAGCCGCCCCTTTCTATCAGACCGGCAAACCCGTCGTCGCCTTCGTACTCCATATAGTACAGTCCTTCGTCGAGCTTCTCGCACGACATGGCACCTTTTATCAGCGCACCGAACTCCATCCACATCAACACTCCGGCTACGACAACCAATCCCAAAACGCTAAACAGCGCAATCTTTAATGCTTTCTTCATTGTTTTTTTGATTAGTAATGAATATTTGACGTTGCAAAAGTACAAAGAGTTGCGGAATCCGCCAAAAAAACACTCACTTTTAGGTATTGCACACTTCTATTTTTCCCCATACCTTTGCACCGTCGTTTTTAAAGTCTTTTTTAGTCATATAATAATAATGAATGCAACGATTGTAGTTTATGGTTCTTCAACTGGAACCTGCGAGGCTATCGCAGAGAAGATAGCCCAGAAGTTAGGTTGTGAGGTCATCAACGTTCAAGACCTCACAACCGATGTGGTAAGTAACAACAAAAACCTGATTCTCGGTACCTCAACATGGGGCGCAGGAGAATTGCAGGACGACTGGTACGACGGTCTGAAGGTTCTGCAGGAGGCTGATCTTTCCGATAAGACCATCGCCCTGTTTGGCTGCGGCGACTGTGAGTCGTATAGCGACACCTTCGTAGGTGGTATCGGTGAGTTATATAATGGTATCAAGGAAAGCAGCGCCACCTTCATCGGTTCCGTAGAGACATACGGCTATACCTTCGACGACTCGGAAGCAGTTGTTGACGGCAAGTTCATCGGTCTGCCTCTCGACGATGTGAACGAGGATGACAAGACCGATTCACGCATCGAAGCCTGGATTGCCGACATCACCCCAGCATTGTAAACACAGACAATAGTTCATATAGTATTTGTTTAGTTTTGCCGGTGGCTGGTCATAACGACCAGCCACCTTTATATTATGATGAACAGTGGAGCAATATCACTATATTCATATCATTCTGAACAGACCTGGTTCAGAAGCTGTATTTTAACTTCAAGAATACTTCCGAGTTCTTGTCATAGACCGTGAACATTCCTCTGTCAGCATGGAAGAAATCATACCCCAAGGTGGCATGCAACTGATCGTTCAGGGCATAATCGGCACTGAGTCGGTTGTAAATGCCGCCGTGGGTGACATCGATATAGGCAAAGCTCTGCAAGGCAAGGGTGTTGTGCAGCAGTTCTTTGGAGATGCGTATGGTGGCCAGCCCCGTATTGCGATGTTCACCCCATGCCACATATTTGTGGGCGTACTGCGCAGATAACGACCAATCGTTACCTGCATACCAGTCTAATCCTATCAGTGCATTCGTCGATGCTGCTCTGGGAACCGTTTCAAGCATCGATGTCTGGTTGGGCTGCGCCTCATTCAGGTATTCAGCCACCTCACCTCTTACCACGAACTTGCCAACTGGTACCGAGACATCTCCGCCCAGCATTGTCATACGCCGATACACGCCAATGCCCTGACTAATTACTGGCATTTTATTCCACGTATGAAGGGCTGATAGCGAGAAGTCTATACCACTGAGGAAGAACGACAGTCGGCTACCATATTCCATATTACAAAACCGGTGACTGGGTTCATCACCAATGGGCAGTTTCCCGACCGACCAAGGATTCTTGTCATCGGTAGGTAGCTCAAAGAAACTACTCACGGGTACGGCTACCGCCTCCAAGCTCCATTTTTCCTGCGAATAGCGCACACGCAGTCCTCCTACAGGAATGCGGATATCATCATAGTCTTGCGCCAGGAATTCCGTATAGTCCATCGGAGAGATGATATCTGTGAGTCGGAGACCATCGGCCACGCCCCATGCAATAATCTGCCGACCAGCCCTCAGGTCAAACCGATCATCCGAATAATACCCATACGCCTCACGTAGCTGCAACCCTGTACGGTCTTTCAGAATGGCATTATACACCAGGTTGGCCGACACGAATGCACCGGCATGTCCTTTCTCTATCGTCACCTCACTCCGCACCCGGGTTCTCGACGACATCCAGTCGTTCGGTTCATCCGTGCGCAAGGCATGATAGGTATCCACAAACCCCTTCACGCCAATTTGCAAAGAATCCTCGTCCTGAGCTTGGACAGGACGAGGAAAAGCGCATAAGAGCGCTGCGATCATCATTACAGATTTCATAAGCCTTTCTCCAGTTTTGCAACGGTAAAGAGTGCTTTGTCTATCTTGATATTATACTGCGGGTTCTTCACGATGATCAACGTACTGTGTTCTGTCTGAACATTCTTCATCTCCATCTTGTGGATGGTCCAGAACCCCTGCACCTTCTTCACGTCACTGACGGTAAGGACACGATGCAGCTTGTTCAGTTTGTCGTAATATTCCACATAAGCCGCCGTCAGACAGTCCTGACGAATCCACGACACCTTGCGACTATAGATTTCACGCTTGTCAACTGGTACAGATTCCACCACCCAGCACTTATGACCGTTCTTCATTTCCTCGCGCAGGAGTTTGTGCTTGTCCTCGTCAACATGGCGCGAGCCCATGTCATCATAGGTAAAGTCGGTACCCATGAAATAGTCGGTCTTTGACGATGCGCCACTGATGCGGCGTGTTTTCTTCATGGCTGGCAGATAGAGCCACTTAGCATCCTCCTTCCCTATCTGATCGTAGTCCCACGTCAGGAATCCCGTGCCCTTTACGTCACCTGGGTAGGTAAAGAACATCATCTTCTTGGTGTCCTTACCCTCGTCCAACGCCCAGGAATTAACCTTACGCTGACGGGTGGTTCCGTTTTTCTTGCGCAGTGTCAGTTCCATCTCCGCATAGCGCGTATCACCATCAAGACGATCCTTTACTTTCTGTATAATCTCACGGCCAGACAGTTTCTGGGCGTTCATCTCTCCTGCTGCCAACATACATGCAGCCAATAACAAAACAATCTTTTTCATATTTTCTTAACTTATCTTCTTAATTACGTTAACTTCTTTACTCCTTGCCTTTTCCAAACACTTTGCACTTACTCACAAGAATAGGAGTAATCAGCAAATCGGCTGCCAATGCCGATAGGATACCTATGATAGCCATCAGTCCGAAGTTGATGCACATGGTGCATTCCGACGAGCAGAAACTGGCGAACACTGCCGAGGTGATGATAGAGGTAATGACGATGGCCACACCCACCACGCGGAAGGTTCGTCGTATGGCACTATGATAATGCATGGTACGATCGTATTCCAGTTTTGAGTGGTTGATGAAATGTATGGTATCATCTACGGCCATACCCAACATCATAGGCAGCAACGTGGCTGTCATCATATCAAGCGGAATGCCTGCCCATCCCATATAGCCTCCCACGAAGATGGCCGGCATCATGTTAGGTATCAATCCTATCAGACCAACGCGGATGCTCTGGAAAGCAAACATCAGGATTACACCGATGATGAGGATGGAGATTACAAACGAAAGCATCTGTCCTCTCACCAGATACTGCATCATAGTGACGAACTGCGGAATATTGCCCACCACGGTGATCTTCGCCTCAGGGAACAGTTTCTGGGCATCAGTCTGAATCTGCGCCATCTCGCGCTCCACTTGTGCAGAGTTGAAATCAGAAATCTCCACCATCAGTCGCAGTCGCCGATAGTCATAGTCCATCCAATACTCCGATTCCGTACCACCGGCATTCTCATAGAGCACCATCATCTGTGCCACCTCTTCCTCTGTGTCGGGAATACGGTAATAAGTCGTATCACCATCGTTCAGCGTCTGGTTCAGATCTTTTAGGATGTCGAGAATCGAGGTGGTTCGTTTGGTAAGTTTATAGTGGGCAATCTGCTGTTGCAGTTCATCCAGGTTTCGCAGGTTTTCAGGCTCCTTTGCCTCATCGTCGTTGGGCAGTTCCACGATGAGATCATACGAGTAGAGCGAACCCAGTTCAGAACGCCCTACATCTACTACCTCTTTCACGTAGGGCACCTTTGTACCCATGGTCTGCTCAATGTCGAAGGCGGCCTCGATCCTCCACAAACCGATACACAGCAGGATGCAGATCAGCATAAACGACCAACCTATCTTCTTCGGATTGCGCAGTACGGCATCGCACAACTGCACCATCATCTTTGTCCACCGTGTGTCGCTATCCTCGGTAAAACCTTGCCGTGGCTGTTTGTTACCACCGAACGAAAGGAGGATAGGTGTTATTACCAATGAAGTAAGCAGCACGAAGAGTACGCTCAGCGAACTGATAACACCTACGCAATGCATCGGACGGATGGGGATTACCAAGAATGACAACAACGACACTAAGGTGGTGAAGCCGCAGAAGAACACCGACCAGCCTATCTCCTTGATGGTCTCAACGATGGCTTTGCGGCGCTCGCCATGTATGCGCATACGACCCTTGAAATACGAGAAGAGGTGTATGTTATAGGCGATGGCTACGGCAAACGACAAGATGGTGGGAATCATCAGTACGGTTGAATCAACATACATCTGCGTGTAACCTGCTATGCCGTAAGTCATGAACAATCCACCCACAACGGAAACAATCGGTGCCACCACACCTCGCCAAGAGCGTGTCATACAAAGCATCACCAAGATACATATCAGGGTGGCTATCATCATCAGTCGCCCCATCTCCTTTCCGATATAGACGGTTTTGCAGTGGGTAACATAAGGCATACCCGCACCACGGGGATTCAATGAGGCATATTCAGGTTTCTTGATGATGTGCTCTACCTCTTCTCCTGTGATAATGTCAGGAGCCACAGTACCTTGCTTTTTCCATACGCTGTCTTTGGGGAAGGCGCGCAGCTTCACCATGATCCACGAAAGGTCACCCTTTTCCGATACCAGCTTACGTGCCACATGCGGCTTACTGTAAGCTCTTGCCTTGATACTATCCATTCCCGTTGAACCGTTATCGGGAATCTCTTCTGGCACAATCTGCTCAATGGTCATCCCGTCTTCGCTGCCCACCATAAACTCAATATCCGTCAGGGAGGTCACCTTGTCGGCATACGACAAGCTGTCAAGCAATTCATTGGAGAGTGCCCGCAGGGTTGTTAGGTTCTCTTTTGTAAAGTGATTGTCGCACTGTGTCAGCACTCCTACGTAATAATCATTACCGAAATGCGACTTAAACTCTTCGGTCTTCACCAGCATGGGATCGTCCTCAATGAAATAGTCGTCGAACGATGTTTCCTTTACCATGCGTTTCATGCCCACGACAGACAATACCATGACCAGTACAAACGTGGTGAGTATCCACCAGCGTTTCTTCAGAATCTTGTCGGCATATAAGCCAAACCATTCGTTAATCCTTTCAATCTTCATTTTTTAATCGTTTATCAGTACAGGTTTTTCGGGATGCAAAATTACGGGGATAGTTCAATACTTGCAATACTCAAAACGAATGATTTTGAACTCAACAAAAACCCTCATATTTAAGTATTGTGCCATCAATTGCATCATCGTAACTTTGCAACCTGGTTGCATGCCTTTTCACTTACCTTTGCACCCAGATTAGAAGAAATAAAAGATATATGGCAGACAAGATTAAACAATCGTACAAGTTCAGCAAACATTTCTACGACGACGCCATTACCCAGGGTAAATGGTGGAGTCGTCTGTATTTCAACCTGCTCTGGGGTGGTGTCGATGATAATGAGATAGCCCGCAGGGTTCTTTCGTGGATTCCTGATGATTTCTCAGGAAAGTTACTTGATGTTCCCGTTGGTACAGCCGTATTTACTACTCAGAAATACCAACGCATGACGCAGGCCGACATTACTTGTCTTGATTACAGTCAGGACATGCTCGAACAGGCTGAACAAAGGTTCCGCGAGGCAGGCATTACCCATATCAAAACCGCCCAGGGCGATGTGGGGGCTCTGCCCTATGCCGATGAAACGTTCGACAAGGTGCTCTGCATGAATGGACTCCATGTTTTCCCCGATAAGGATAAGGCGTATGCCGAGATCCGCCGGACGTTGAAGCTAGGTGGCGGACTATTAGCTTGTTTCTATATTGCTGGTGAACAGAAGGTGGCCGATTGGCTGGCCAAGACCGTCATGACGCGCATGGGGTGGTTCACACCTCCATTCGACACGGCTGATGATGTGCGCCGCCGACTGGAGCCGTACTATGATATTCTTGATTTCCATGTAGAGGGAGCCATGCTGTATTTCAGGGCTCGTCGTAAAGAATAGGACTAATTGTTTGGTTCTTCAGGTATTTCTTCGTATCTTTGCACTGTATGCACAATGCATTATAACTTTGTCGAAGTATGATAACAACACTGGTTATAGGCTTGTTGATTCCGTTGCTGGGTACCATGCTCGGCTCTGCCTTTGTCTTCCTGATGAAGGACGAGATGCCTCTGCGCCTGCAGAAATCATTGTTAGGGTTTGCATCAGGCGTGATGGTAGCCGCCTCTGTCTGGTCGTTGCTCATCCCTGCCATGGAGATGGAAGAAACGAAAGGAGCGTGGTCGGTCATGCCTGCAGCCATCGGCTTCCTGTTGGGAATGGGGTTCCTGCTACTTATCGATGAACTTACGCCCCACCTGCATATCGGTACCGATAAGCCTGAAGGAATGCGCTCTCACCTCTCCAAAACCGCCATGCTGGCCTTGGCCGTTACCATTCATAACCTTCCTGAAGGAATGGCCGTCGGCGTAGTGTTTGCAGGAGCAGAAAACGGACTGTCGAACATCTCGTTGGCCAGTGCTATTGCCGTATCATTGGGTATTGCTATCCAGAACGTTCCCGAGGGCGCCATTATCTCTATGCCCATGCGGGCAGCGGGTAATTCCAGATGGAAGTCGTTTTTCATAGGTTCTCTCAGTGGAGCCGTAGAGCCCATCGGAGCCTTGGCCGTTTTGCTACTCGCCTCGCTGCTCATGCCCGTCCTCCCCTACATGCTCACCTTCGCCGCAGGAGCCATGTTCTACGTCGTTGTCGAGGAACTCATTCCCGAAGCCTCCAGCGGTCAGCACTCTAACCTCAGCACCATCGGCTTCGCCATTGGCTTTGTCCTCATGATGGTACTTGACGTGGTTTTAGGATGATAATCATTGGCCATGAGCCTTGGACCATTGATACGCCAGTCTCTCGTCTCCTGATGCCAAATAGATGATACCACAATAAGTGAAACCATGTTTCAGGATGTTATGCTGCATAATCAGGTTATCCCTATGCGTATCGATACGGATATTCCTCTCCTTTGAAAAACAGAAATCCATGATGCTCTTGAATACCCCATGCACATTCGGAACACTGGCGATGCGATGAATTACATGATACGGAAGAGTATCATCTATCCAAGCCCCCTCGTAAATATTTGCATAAGTAGGCTCAGGCGATGGCAGGAAAGCAAAGTAAGCAACTATCCTACCCTCCTCTTCCATCACAAAGCCCCCATGCTTCTCCATGTCGGATGCTATGACCGACCCCGACGGGTAGCCATCAGCCCATTGATGTATGTTACCCGACTGTCGCATGATAGCCTTAGCCTCTTCCATCACCTGCATAATGTCGGCCATGTCCGTGGTCCTCGCCTCTCTGATTGTCCTAATCATAAACTACCTGTTTTTGCTGACAAAGATAACTATTTTTCTCGAAATAACGAGTGAGTAAAGAAATTCATCCACGTCAGTTTTCTCCATAATCCTTCCAGCGGTCCGCGTGAATGATTACTAAACCAATAACGACAGAAAAGATATTGGAAGATGACCATACCCAGTCCGATGAGCACAGCGTAGGTGGTGCCAACAAGTCGGTAGCAGGCAAAACCGTAGCCGCTGAAGATGAAACTACCAATAATGGACTGGAGCAGATAATTGGTAAGACTCATACGACCGAATATACACAGATGGTGTAACACACTGCGCACGCTCGTGAAAGCATACCATGTAGAGACAACACCCGAAACAATCATCAACAGGATGAAAAGACTGTATATCGGCTTGAGCCACATCTCAAGTGCGCCAAAGTCAACAAAACTTAAGGCAATGACAAGCGTTGCTGATATACAAAGGATCATATGCCATATCTTCAGGTTCTTTCCTTCTTTATAGAACATTCGCTGGCGTCCTAACTGCATACCGAGGATGAAGAGGCAAAGCAACTGGGTAAGTCGACCGCTGAAAACGTTGAACCGCAAGTTCAGTTCGAAACCATAGCGCAGATTGTTCACTGCATTCTCCCAAAACGTGCCATGTTCGTGCAAGGCAATGGTTTTATTGTATATTTCGAAGAGCGTGGAATGGTCGATGGTAGTGCCCGTGATGAGACAGTACAGCTCTACAGGCTGGATGGCCAGCAAGGCGATGATGCACCACACGGCTTTTGACGGCAGGTAGCTGATGGGGATGAGTAGCAGACCATAGACGGCATAGAGCATCAGGATATCGCCATCGTAGAAGGCTACGTTGACAAGTCCGAAGATGAAGAGCAGGCACATACGCCAGGCAAAGCGACCTGAGAACGAACACCCTTTCTGCTGTTGGTTGTCGTTCATGATAAAGAAGCTCAATCCGAAAAGCATGGCAAAGATGCCGTACATCTTACCGGAAAGGAGCCATGCTAACACATCCCCTACTGTTTGATCGCATGCCAGTGTATGAACTATGGGATCCTGCGTAAAGATATCAAAGTGCTCAACGGAGTGATAGAGTATGATGCCCGCCACGGCAATGCCTCGCAAGGCATCGGCCACATCGATACGGGTATTAGGTAAACCGCTTGTACGATACATCTGGAGATGTTTAATTCACGTTTTTCACCTCCGCCAGGACATCAGCCTCTACATCAGTCATCTTGTCTGTTGGCTCGTAACGCTTCAACACCCTTCCGTCGCGCGACACAAGGAACTTGGTGAAGTTCCACTTGATGTCGCTCTTCTTGTCATAATCGGCATCCTGCCTGCGCAGCATCCCGTCCATCATCTTGCCACGCTGGTCTTCTACATCAAAGCCACCAAAACCTTTCTGAGCTTTCAACCAAGTGTAGAGCGGATGCGCACCCTCGCCGTTGACATCTATCTTATCGAACTGCGGGAACTGGATGTCAAAGTTGGCCGTACAGAACTGATGAATCTCCTGAATAGAACCTGGAGCCTGCTGACCGAACTGGTTGCAGGGGAAGTCAAGGATCTCGAAGCCATCACCGCGATATTTTTCGTATAGCGCCTCCAATTCGGTGTACTGGGGAGTGAAACCGCAGCGGGTAGCTGTATTCACTATAAGCAGCACTTTGCCTTTATACGCAGCGAGCGACACATCCTCTCCAGCCTCGTCCTTCACTGTAAAATCATACACACTTTGTGCTGATGCTGTAAGCATTCCTACTACAGCCATAAGACTTAAAACAACTTTTCTCATACCGGTCTGATGTTTATGGTTATGTTTTAATTGATTTCAACAGCAAAAGTAAGCATTTTTCATCAATTATCCACTATTTGGTTGAAATATTAAGTTTATTTTTGTATCTTCGCAACAAAATCTTACTTCGCGTTGTAACAAACCTGAAAGAAATCACGTTCGTACAGATAGAAGGAGCTACTTCATCATTAAAAACTTAAAATTTAAATGTAGTCATGAAAAAACTATTGAAAAAGAACAGTCCTTTGAGGACGATGAAGAGATTGGCCGTTTGCGCCATGTTGATGATCGTGTGCGTCCATGCTTCTGCACAAAACAAAGATTTTGAGGAGCTGGCCAAGATCGATGGCATCGAGTATCAGCATCTCGACAAGAAAGCGATTAGTGAAGCCGTCAAGCAGAAGCAGGGTCTTCTTGATGACGTTGAGGCCAACGGAATTTCCTTCGACAAGGTAGAGATCATGAATAACATTGCGAAAATCCTCAATATGGATGACTTGATGGTCTTTTCCTGCACAGAGGAGAAAGCGGTGGAGCCATTGAAGAAGTCGGTCGTGGAAATCCTGAAAGGTGACGGATGGGAGGCGATCATTGACGTCAAGGGCGATGATGGTCAGGTTGTGAAGATCTATCAGAACGAGACAGGCGACAAGAAGACCAGCGTGATCTTCGGTTCAGATAAAGATGACACGAAGCTGATGGTCATTGAAGGAGCGCTCGGCATCCTACAAATGATGGAACATGCTGGGGAGATCATCAAAAGCATAAAATAGGTTAGAACAGAGTAATCCACATGGATGCACGGGAGTTCAAGCAACGGTTCATTCCCTACCACCGACTGCTCTATCGGGTAGCCTATCGCCTGACAGAGAATGCGCAGGATGCCGAAGACTTGCTTCAGGATACCTACTTGAAGTTGTGGCAGAAGCGCAATGATCTGAAGGAGGAGGCCATGAACGAGGCTTATCTCGTGACCATGATGCGAAACCTGTTCCGCGACCAGCGGCGACTGAAACGTATCGACACCTCCATAGAACTGGAGAAGGTAGCAGAACCGTCGGAAGAACGGAGCCTTGACCACCAGATCGACTCAAACGATGAGGCGATGCAGATGGAAGGACTCATCCAACAGCTTCCCGAAAGGGATGGACGCATCATCAAGATGCACCTGATGGAAGAACGCTCGTACGAAGAGATAGAACAAGATACAGGTCTATCACAGGGGAATATCCGCATCATCGTGATGCGAACGAAAAAGAAACTCAAACAACAATTTATACATCTCACGAAGACATGGACGAATTGAATATGAAAGAATTAGAGCGAATATCTATTCCGGAAGGACTGGAGGAACGGCTCTCGAAAAAGATCGATGAATGGGAAAAGGAGGAGAAACAAACCGCCCGTCATATACGACTGCCGAGAGCGCTACGTTATACGGCCATCGCTGCCACCTTTGCCCTGATTGCAGGTGTGGGATTCCACTGGTATAATCGTGATCAATACGTGAACCCTGCAGAACAGGACACCTATCAGGATCCGGTTCTTGCGCAACAGGAGGCAGAACGGGCACTCAACCTGTTGGCCCTCAACCTGAACAAAGGTATGCAACAGCTGGAGAAGGCAAAGGCCCTAAGTGACAAGACAGAACGTACATTAAACGAACAATTAAAAGCATTGGAATAACATGAAAAAGATAATGATTAAGACCATCCTCTGTGCAGTGATGGCACTCACCACTCTCAATGCCCATGCACAGGTAAAGGCATTCGAGAAATATGCAGACATGAACGGTATCACCTATGTGTATATCTCCAAGGCCATGCTTTCGGCGATATCCGGTCGTCTGAACAACATGCCTTCCATGCCCAACGTGAACGCACAAGCACTGGTCAATAAACTGTCATGCATACAACTCATCCATGCAGAGAAGAACAACATGCGTACGAAGCTGAAGAGTGAAGTGAAGGGCATTGTGAAAAAAGACAAGTATGATTTACTGATGCAGGTCAAAGAAGACAGCAACAAGGCTGATATCTACCAAAATGTAGGTCCGCAGCAATCAGCAGTAGTCATGCTGGTCGAAGAGAATGATGGTGTTACAGCCGTCGTATTCTCCGGTAAGTTCACCACAGAGGATGTGATGAAGATGGTTAAGAAATAATCTCTTTACTTCAAAAGATACAGACAATGAACAAAATTGTATTGATTACGGGAGCCACAAGTGGTATCGGACTGGCTTGTGCAAGGAAGTTCGCAGAGAATGGTGACAAGCTGATTCTCACGGGTAGAAACGAACAGCGACTGACGGAAATCTGTCAGGAACTGACTGGCAAAGGTTCGAAGGTGCTGACACTGGTGTTTGATGTGAGAGACCGCGAGAAGGTAAAGCAATGCCTGGATACGCTGCCCGCCGATTGGCAGGATATCGATGTCCTGGTGAACAATGCCGGACTGGCTTTGGGTTTGGAGCCTGAGTATGAGGGATGTTTTGACGACTGGGATACAATGATCGACACGAACATTAAGGGATTGCTCACCCTCACCCGTCTTATCGTACCCAAGATGGTACAGCGTAACAGCGGTCATGTCATCAACGTAGGCTCTGTGGCCGGCGATGCTGCCTATGCAGGAGGGAACGTGTATTGTGCCACCAAGGCAGCCGTGAAAGCACTGAGCGACGGATTGCGCATTGATGTGGTTCCTACAGCGGTACGTGTGACGAACCTGAAACCCGGACTGGTAGAGACGAACTTCAGTAACACACGCTTCCATGGCGACAACGATCGTGCCGCCACTGTATATAAGGGAATCAAGCCACTAACAGGGGATGATATTGCCGATGTGGCTGTATATGCCGCCAATGCACCTGCCCACGTGCAGATTGCCGAGGTACTCATCCTGGCCACACATCAGGCCAGCGGTAGCGTAATTGTCAGAAAATAATTACTGCATATCGTACACCACCTGCATGATCTTCTTGCCGATAGCATCAGCTGCTTCCATGGTGGAAGCTTCGCTATAGACACGGATGATAGGCTCGGTGTTGCTCTTGCGGAGGTGTACCCACTGGTCGGGGAAGTCGATCTTCACACCGTCGATATCGTTCACGGTAACGCCTTCCTGACCGGAATACATCTCTTTGACCTTCACCAGGATAGCATCCACATCAGTTGAGGGGGTGAGGTCGATGCGGTTCTTGGCAATGAAATAGTTGGGGAAGGTGGCACGCAGCTCTGAAACCTTGCAGCCTTTCTGTGCCAGGGATGAGAGGAAAAGGGCAATACCTACAAGGGCATCACGGCCGTAATGACTCTCAGGATAGATCACTCCACCATTACCTTCTCCACCGATAATGGCGCCCACTTCCTTCATCTTGGTGGTGACATTAACTTCACCCACAGCAGCTGCTGCATATGTTCCGCCATGCTTCTCGGTGACATCACGCAAAGCTCTCGTCGAACTGAGGTTAGAAACAGTTGACAGTTGACAGTTGACAGTTGACAGTTTGGTATTAGAAAGGACGTAGTCTGCTACACTGACAAGGGTGTATTCCTCACCAAACATAGTACCGTCTTCAGAGATAAAAGCCAAACGGTCAACATCGGGATCCACCACAATACCTAAGTCGAACCCGCCTTGGCGCATCTTATCCATGATGCCCGTAAGATTCTTCTCCAATGGCTCGGGGTTATGGGCGAAGTCGCCATTGGGCTCCCCGTTCAGGATCTCATAGTCAACACCCAACGCTTGGAACAGTTCAGGAAGGATAACACCTCCCACACTGTTGATGGTATCGGCACAAACGCGGAATTTGGCCTTCTTGATGGCGGGTACATCCACCAACTTCAGGTCGAGCACGCTGTCGATATGCCGTTTGTTGAACGTGCTATCTTCGGTATAATGACCTAAATGATCCACATCAGCATATTGGAAATCCTCAGCCTCAGCAATGGCCAACACCTCATTACCCTCCTCCTTGTTCAGGAACTCGCCTTCGCTGTTGAGTAACTTCAGGGCATTCCACTGACGGGGGTTATGACTGGCGGTGATGATGATGCCGCCATCGGCACCACTCATGCGGACAGCCAACTCGGTAGTAGGCGTAGTGGCCAGGCCGATATTGATCACATCAAAGCCGTAGCCCATCAGTGTTCCGCACACCACATTCTTCACCATCTCGCCAGAGATGCGGGCGTCACGACCCACCACGATGGTCTTCTTACCTCTTGCTTCTTGCTTCTTGCTTCTTGCTTCTATAAATGTGGCATACGCCGTTACGAACTTGACAATGTCTAATGGGTTCAGGGTATCACCGGTGGGTCCGCCGATGGTTCCGCGGATGCCTGATATGGATTTGATTAAAGTCATGGTTTATCTTCCTTTTTGGTAAGTAATCTCATAATAACAGGGATAGACACCGGTCACAGCCGACTGATGTCCCTGTGAATGTGGAACGATGATGTTCACCTTGGCGATCTCATCCTCCTCTTTCTCCAGACGTCCCACGTTGATGTAGAGAAGCGGCACCAGCCAGCCGGCGGGTACAGAGGCACTCTGATACTGCGTAAACATCACACCCTCTACAAACGAAGCAGTGAAAGAGTCGCTGGTACGCGTCACGTTCATCTTATCCACCAGGTACGACAGTTTCATCACCTCGTTGGTAAGAATCAGCGAGTCGGTCAGGATATTATACTCCTTGAAGCGACAGAGCACACTGGTCGTCTCACCATTGGCAATAGGAGAGCCACAGCCCTTGCGAACGATCTGGAGGTAAACACCAGTGTTGTCGAAGAGCACGAACTCGTTCTTGTTGACATCCGTGGTGTAGTTCTGTGCCTTGAAGGTAGCCTCACTGATCACATTGATCTTCTTTTCGGTGAGGAACTTCCGTATGGCATCACGTTCCTTCTCGGTCTGCTCGGCATAGGTCTCATAATGGCTGCAACTGCTCACGAGCAGAAGGACAACCAACGAGAACACTGCTATAATCGTTCTTTTCATCTTCATTTTTGTTTATTCGCGAATTCGTCCGCAAAGGTAAGGATAAAAAACGAGAAACAAGGAAGGAGATATAAGAAATTAGGATTACTTAATAAATCCCTCACCCTTCCAGTTCCCTAATGGCCTGCTGCGCAATCTTCTCAGCTTCCTCCATCGAGCAGTTCAACCTACCGCCAGAAGCATTCAAGTGTCCACCGCCATTGAAATAAGTTTCTGCTACCTTTGTACAAGAGAAATCATCCACGCTGCGCAGACTCACCCAGATCAGGTTGTCACGTTCGGTATCTTCACGGAGAGAGATACTCAGTTTCATTCCCTTGATCTGCAGCGGCATGTTCACCAGTCCTTCGGCGTCACCTTTCAGATAGTGGAAGCTTTTCAGATCGCGGCGTGTCAAACAGAAGTAGGAGGCATGTTTCTCAGGAATCACATTCAGTTTCTGGTACAGCACATAGCCAATCAGACGGAGACGCCATTCGCTATAGTTGTTATACACATTCCTGAAGATCTTGTCTTTATCGAACCCTTTGGTGAGGAGCTGACTGATGATGAAATAGATTTCAGGACGGTTGGAGTTATAGGTGAAGCCACCCGTATCGGTCATCATACCACAGTAGATAGGAACGGCTATCTTGCGCGTCATCTCCTCAAAGCCACCCAGCTGCCATATCACCCTGAACAACAGTTCACTGGTACTGCTCATCTCTGGATGAGAAATGCATAGAACGGTATCGATGGTAGGATCGGGGTGATGGTCAATCATGACCTTCTTGGCCGACGAGGCCTCCATCACCTCCCCCATCTTCTCCATACGCTCCGGACGGTTGAAGTCAAGGCAGAATACCAGATCGGCCTGGGCGAAAGCTGTCTCCACTTGTTCCGGATGCTTGTCGTAGCGCACGATACGCTCCGTTCCTGGCATCCACTGTAGAAAGTCGGGGTACTTATCTGGTACGGCAACCATCGGATCCTTGTCGTGCATCCTGAGATACTCGGCCAAGGCCAGACAAGAACCGATAGCATCGCCGTCGGGGTTTTGGTGACAGCATACCATGATGTGCTCAGCCGCAGCTATCAGTTGCCGCAGCTGCTCACATTGTGCTGCAGAAAGAATCTCTATCTCCAATTGTCAATTGTCAATTATCAATTATCAATTCAGCGAAGCTTAGAACAGCTTTGCTGGATAAACGCCCTCGTCAACCAACTGCTGGATACGGTCAACCGTTGTCTGACGGTCGGCAGCATAGGTAACACCAAACCACTTACTCGTGGTGTCGAGCACCTTCACTGTGGCAGTCTTCTCGTTGATGAGCTTGTTCACCATCAGCGGGATAAAGAACTCTGCCTTGAGGTTCGTCATGTTCTTCGGATCGCTGAGGAATTCCTTGAAGTATGCCTCAGAGTACTCAAAATAGTCGGGTGTGAAGCCCCACATATTCATGGACACAGGGGTGTTATCATCTACAGACACCCATGCACCGTTCTCATCCTTGTAGCGGATCGGCTCGCTGGCAGCACCAGCGTTGGAGCCATCCTCGGCACAGCGCACAATCTCCGTACGCTCTACCACGGTTGTGAGATGGTCGTGCTCATCCTTGGAACAGATACCACGAGCTACGGTACCGTTTTCCGACAGGGTGTTGCCTACACGGAAGCCCACCATAGCATACTGGTTACGGGCACCTTCAGGCAGTTCGCTCAGGTACTTGCCGATTACCATGAAAGCATCACGGTTGTAGAAATCATCACAGTTGATAACCAGGAAGGGCTCCTTGATCACATCCTTGCCCATGAGCACTGCATGGTTGGTTCCCCATGGCTTGACACGTCCTTCAGGAACGCTGAATCCCTCGGGCAGCGCATCCAATCCCTGGAAACACAGCTCACAGGGAATCTTATCCTCATATTTCGACAGGATCTGGGTACGGAACTGCTCTTCGAAGTCCTTGCGGATGACCCATACCACCTTACCGAATCCGGCCTGGATGGCGTCGTAGATACTATAGTCCATGATGGTCTCGCCGTTTGGTCCCAGACCATCGAGCTGCTTCAGTCCGCCATAACGGCTTCCCATGCCAGCAGCGAGCAAAAAAAGAGTCGGTTTCATCATCTTCTATTGTTTATCTGTTGTATTGTTGCTGCAAAAGTAATACATTTTGGGCAGAATCTGCCATCGCCGTTCCGAATTAACATTCATTAGAAGGGATATCCCACAGCGATATGTAAGGCCTGTCCGTCACCAAAGCGGCGGATATTATAGAATCCGCTCTTACCTGTATCATAGGGCACGTGCAGACCGATACCCCAGTCGAGACGGAGCACGAGGAAATCGAGGTCGTAACGCAAGCCGATACCCGTACCCAACGCCATCTGACGATAGAACCGGTCGAACTTAAAGGCAGATCCATCCATAGCGGCATCGGTGGCGGCATCCCCATAGTGCTCCTTCATGGTCCACACATTTCCTCCATCGAGGAAGATGGCACCATACAATCCATTGAACAGTCGGGTGCGGTACTCAAGGTTCCCCAGCAGCTTCACATCACCGTTCTGGAACAGATACGAGAAGCCTGCCTCTTCCATCGGCTTGAAGTTACCAGGACCGATACTTCTCACAGTAAAGGCACGGATGCTGTTGGCGCCTCCCACATAGAACATCTCGCTGAACGGTGCTTTTCCACTGTTGCCATAGGCATAAATCACTCCAGCATTGAGATGTCCCACCAACTGCGAGGTACTACTCAATCGCCAACGCTTGGTGAAATCGGTCTCAATCTTCACAAACTGCGAATAAGGATTGTTGAACATCTCCTTGTCCTCGGTATTCCATTTCTTACCGAAAGCCATATAGGCCAACGACGAGAGGTTTCCGGCTTCAGACACCGTTGTTTCCCATGTTACAGGACTGTGCAGGGATGGTGGACTGACATAATAATAGGTATAGCGCATCTTGGGGATGAACACATCATGCATCGTCGCGGTGAGGTAAGGATTACTGCTGACAATGCTGTCGAAGCCATGGGTGGTGTGCACCAGATGCTGGTAGGTGATGGTGAGCGGACTCAGTTCATGACGACGGTTCTGCGCTTTCTGCCAACGGTAGGTCCATTCACCACTGAAGTTCACCATCTTGAAATAGCTGGGACGGTTCAGGGTGTTGCGCGACATCTTGGCAAGGGTTGACGGCGTACTGTAGTAACGCTGCACAGGACGGCGGTGCGTTCGCTGGTGATGCATGGTGGTGTCTCTCAGAGCCGCCTCCCTCCTTCTGCTGGCCCGCTGCTCCAGCCATTCACGCCAAGGTAACACGATACGGGGGAACTCCAGCGAGGCACTGATACCATACTCGTACGAATTCAACCGCTTACTACCGTAGCTGCCTTGTGCCCGCTGCCACTCGTAAGAGCCGTGCAGGTTGATGTCCAGCAGCTCTCCACCTCTGAAGGCGTTACGCTTGGTGAAACCTAACACCAGCTCAGGACCGAACCTACCGGAAGTCTTGTTCTTCAGGTTCGTCTCAATATAGCTGTCGTACGGTTTATCGAGCACGCAGTTCAGATTCAAGTCAAGGGTGTCCGGATGAGAGGTGAAAGCTGTATCCCGGGGTGTGAAAGTGAAGTCGACCATACCAAAGATACCCGTACTGTTGATCTTCGCCACCGACTCCAAGTATTTGTCATAGCTGTACGGCTGACCGTGCCGCAGTTTCATGTTGTTCATGATAACGCTCAGGCGTACCGGCGGACGACGACCATGGAAACGCACCTTGAAGGAGCGACGCCCCATGGAGTCGGTCAGCTCCTGCATGAACTGTCGGCGTAAGTCGATGGTCACCTTACCTATATACCACTTATGCGTTGCCTCTTCAGGGAGATCATCAGCAGCCTGCAAACGCAGCTGCACCTTACCAGGAACCGCGAGTGTGTCAGCCAGATACGAGGCGTAGCCGTTCTGGAAATAGAAATATCCGTTGTTACGGAAGAGGTTGGTGATACGGGTGCGTTCTGCATCAAGGGCAGGAACGGTGAAGGCATCGCCTGTACGGATCATGGCCTCGTTCATGGTAGAGCTGATCAGACTATCGGCTCCTTCAGGGAAGTTCACATAGTCGATACTGTCAACCGTGAACAGATGACCCATCTTCACCGTATAGCCGATCTTGGCTTTCTTGGGGTTCCGACGAGGGATGGTGTCGTAAGAAACGGAGCCACGGAAATAGCCGTACTTACGCAATACCGACTGTGCCACGGAGGCACGCAAGGCGGGATTTACCCAACTCATCAGCACGGGCTGTTTACCGAACGACTTCGTCATCCACTTGGCAAAGCCGCTTTCCTTGTCGTTGAAAGCATTCCATATCCATAAGCCGTAAGGGAACGGAGTACGATAATAGCTGCTACCGAACAGGGCTCCGTTAGGTGCCGTAGCCAGTGCCGCCTCCACCTCCACCTGCGTATCGATGAAATTGGAATTGCGCTCGTAGTCCTGGTAATCAATCTTGGTAAGACCCACAAACAGCTGATCACCCTCGGGCACTCCCTTGGTAGTTGAGCAAGAGAAACATACCCAGGAACAGAGGAACATCGTCAAAAGACTGATTCCCGTAGATACCTTATTATATATGTTGCGTCTATGATCCATGATTGTCAACCTTTCATTGTTTGTATTCCACCGCTTTCACTACGATGGAGTCAGGAATGATTACCTTTTCCGTTGGAACCAGATCAGGTATCTCCTGAGTATCGCTCTTGAAACGGAAGATATCCTTGAAATGCTGCAGTGTGCGTCGCCAGATGAAACCACCGCCGTATTCCTGTGTATAGCCCTCCAACCAGTCGTAACTGTTGTTGTCAAAGAACAGCTTCACATACTTGTTCGCTGTATCATCCAAACGGTATTCGAGAGTTACATTGTCGAAGAACGACTCGTTGCCATAGGCATTCTGTGCACCTGTCGACACCTTTCCGCCCACCGATATCTTCACCCGGTTATTCCAGAACCGCTTGGCGAAACGGAAGGAGTAGTCGGTATGCATGGTACCAGAAGCATCGGTAGCATTATCCAGACCGATGGAGAGGTCGAGTGTGCGAAGGGCATTACCTGTGATATTGTTGATCTCGTTCTCGAGGAAGCTGCTCAGGGCACCATTCATCGAGAAGCCGCTGGTGTTTCCGTCGGCCAAGTACATACCCGTAGTGAGCATCGTTACCGCCAACTTACCCCGCTGCTCCACACTCATCTGCTGCAGCTCATTATGCAGCGCCATATCCTCCGGTGCATCGAGTGTGAACTCCAGTCCCATGTCGTTCAGCGTCTTGGTGATAATCACACCGCATTCAAAGTTCACGCCGCGCCCCACCCCATTGGCATTCGACACCGTGGCCTTGGTCTTCTCCGTGGCCGTGATGTTCAGCGTAGGATTCATCGGGTCGCCCGTAAACTCAATATAGCTTCCATCCTGAATGGTGAAGGTCTTCAGCGGGATGATGGGGAGCGAGTATTTCATCTCACCGTTATCCAACGTATAACGCCCCGTCAGTCGGAGGTTATCTGCCGTATTATACTGCATGCGCAGGTTTCCACCACCCATCAGGTCGATATAGTTCGAGTGGTCGGCATTCAGGTAAGCCATGATATGAGCACCCTTGGCCACGGCCATGGTAAGATCCATGCGGAATCCGTTCAGTGGCGGACGGTTCACGATGGTC
Organism: uncultured Prevotella sp.; assembly: GCA_900314935.1. Lineage (GTDB taxonomy): Bacteria > Bacteroidota > Bacteroidia > Bacteroidales > Bacteroidaceae > Prevotella. Next base: position 14,858 of record OMXE01000017.1, on the reverse strand, counting down.
TCTGTGGTATCGGTAAAGTCGGTGAACTTCACCAGTTCATCCAACTGGTTATCGGTAGTCAATGGTGAATCGCGCAGCACATAGCTTAGGTCGGTGGTTCCCAGCACATCCAACTTACCGCGCATACTCAGATTCTCCAGCGGTCCGCTCAATGTTCCGAAGAAGTTCACGAAGGCCCTGCCGAAGGCTACGCTGTTAGGCTGCTCTTTGGCATTGATAATCTCGTAGTTGTCCGCCCGCATCCTGACGTTCATATTCATTCTGTTGAGATCAGAGAAGTCGATGTTTCCCGCAAGGTTCAGCGGGTTCTCGTTATGGGCGTACATCTCGAAGTTCTCCAGGAGCAGATGACTGCCTACGATGCGTACCGGGTCGTTGCTGAAGCGCAGATCCATACCATAGGGTACACTTACCAGATGACAGGAGTCGAGGAATACCTCTCCATCCACCCTGGGCTTGTCGAGCGAACCCTTCACGGTCAGCTCACCTTCACCATAACCCTTGAAGCCGAACAGCTGATCGGGAATGAAGCCGTTGACAAGCGAGATAGGCAGTCGGTCCAGATTCACCACCAGGTCCATGTTCTCCTTACCCTTCGGCTGGTAGGTACCCGATATCGTTCCCACCTCCATACCTTCCACGGCCAGTGTTCCATCCACGAAGTGTGAACCATCGTCCATCGGCATATAGACAAATTCCGTACCTAGGTTACCCATCTTACTACCTTCGTAGTACAAGCCGTTGCCTTCCATCGATGAAGACACCGTAAAATGATCACCCTCCTGTACATAGTGGAAGTCACCATTGAGGAATCCCTTGATATCAGGCATGTAAGGAATCACCGATACCAACTCCTCGAGATTCAGTTTATTCAGCGATAACGTTATATCCTGCAAGGCATCCAGATTCTCGTCGTTTGAATAAACCTTCAAACCCGTACCGTCGTCGGCCAAGATCTCCAGATTGGCCGACACCCTTTTATTGTCAGCCAGATACACATAGTTATCATCATTGATGCGAGCCGGACGGTAGGCAATGACGGCATCTTTCGAGAGCAGGTGCAGACGGATACCGTTATCTTCCATTGCTGCCTCAGCACCGAGGCGCACACCCAGCTTGTCGTTGGAATCATAATACCGCAGGTTCACGCCGGCACCCTTCTCCAACAGGTAACCGTCGAACAAGGTATTGAACACGAACTGCGGATTCTTGGTGTTGTTGCGCACCTGACCGTTGAAGGTGATGTTCGTACTGTCTGACACGAAGTTCAGTCGTACGGTATCCAGCTGCACGCTATCAGCCATCAGCGACAGGATCTTCATCTGTCCGTTCAGTCCCTCCTGCGGAGAGGTAACCATATCGATGTCGGCCTTCGCAAACGTGTAGCCTTCACGCTCCAGCATTCGTACAAAGAAGTTATCATTCCCAGTATGCAGTCGGATACGTGCCGTGGGGAACTTACGTCGCAGTGCCATCTGGTCAATATGCTTCTCCTTAGTCTGCTTACTCAGCTCTGTCATCAGCTGGTCACCCACCTTCATCAACTGCTTATAACCACCTTTCGCATCCATGTCGAGATGGAAGTCACCGCAATCAACCACCGCATGAGTGGTATCCCGACGTGTCAGCACATCCAGTACCACATCATCAGGACGATATACCTCCCTAATGTCTCGCACGGTAATGTCAGAAGCCATTCCCTGCACCTGGTAGAAGTCGTTCATGTCGGTAGCCACATCGAAGTGTCCGCACATCGTTACCGTCATCGGTTCATCGGTAAGATGCAGCTTATAAAGGTCGGCATGCAGCACATCAGCAGCTATCGTGGCCTTGATATTCTTCTTGTTGGTGAGTGCGTCAACGGTGAACTGTCCTTTCAGTAACGGATTGTTCGAATCTATATCGGCCTTCATCCTACCGTTCTTCACCATGGCCGTGGCATTCATTCCATCCAGGTTATACTGTCCATACTGGAACTTCTTAATGCGTGCCTTAGCCTGCAGGTTCGTCTTGGGTGAGAGGAAATTAGTACCCTGTCCCTTCAGGTCGATATCACCGGTAAAGGCCCCCATCTCATACCCTGGCAGGAAATGGCGCAACTGAAGATTATTCACCGTCATGTTGGTCTGATACCTCATGGTCTTCGTATCGATATCAGCCTTTCCCTTCACACTACCCTTCCCTTCGGTAGCAGTGAAGTCGGCACGGTACCTATTACCGTCAGCCTTAAAGTTTCCCTTTACACCGATACCCTGCGGTATGCGGATTCCCTCCAGCGTTTTCGGATCGACTAACGACGTCAGGAAGTTGATGTTATATGTCTTGGCGTCAAGGGTGACATCTGCCACCATCTTATCAGGATCTGTGGGATTCATCACATAGCCCCGTGCATTGATATTAAAGGCAGAGGGCAGTTTGGCGTTCAGTCCGGTGAACTCAATACGGTTCATATTACCAGAAAGAACGGTCTTTACGGTTAGCGGCTGGTTCGGCCACTGACGGACGAACTTGGTAGGCATACCACCTAAGAAGCGCATGATGTCCTGTTTCCCCAAGGAGCCGTCGGCCGTAACGTGAATCTTTCCAGGCTGCTGTTCGGCAAAGGCGTTCTGATCCATCACCACATGTGCATCCAGACTCGATTCCGGTGTGCGCAGTTTCAGATCAGGCAAATAGAACTTCTTGTCGTCCATGGCAAACCCGCCCTTCAGTTCCGTCACCTCCAATCCACTCTGCTCCTTCAAGGAACAAGAGCGCACGTTAAGACTAAGCTTGGGGGAACTATAGGAAAGGGAGTCGATTCCCAACTGGATATCCCGTACGTTCAGGTGGTTGTAGTCAAGACCTTTCACCTTGGGTGCGAAACGATCATCATAAGCCAAGGCACCATCGTTCCAATCGAGTCGTTTCACCTTATACTCACCCTTGTACAGATCGAAGAATCCTTCTTTGGCCTCTACCTTTCCCAGATGAGCCGCCACCTGTAAGGTGTCGTTCGGCATGCGTACGGTTACATCACTTCGGTCGATATTCAGTTGGTCGACACTGATCTTCCAGAAGTTCTCACTCTTCGTCGTATCGGGAGGAACGGTATCACTCAGCTGCACATCTATCTTCGCGTCGGCCAACTGAGCCTCGTTGACACGAAGAAGCTGTCCTTTCAGGTCGATGCCATGACTGGCAAGGTGCATATTGCCCACCTTACCTTTCACCCTGGCCTCAGGAACAAAATGCGTGGTATTGAAAGTCAGATCGGTGAAATCCAAGGCATCTATCTCCACCTGTTTCTTCAGCAAGGGCCACAGCTGCACGTTGACCACCAGCTTGCGCACATCGGCCACCGTATCTTTCTGCTCAGGAAGAGAGTCGTTGGACTGCAACACACGCAGTCCTTCCACGCCGAGGTTCAGCGGGAACTCCAGGTTCACACGCTCCACGGTGATCTCCATACCGGTCTTCTCTGAGGCAACACGAGCCACCTGCTTCACTGCCCAGTTCTGTACAGGGGGCAAGTAAAGCAGTACGGCCAATAGTACAATCAGCAGAATAGGAATGGCGACGGCCAAGGCCGTCCATTTCAACGCTTTCTTCATTTCGGTGCCTCTTCTTCACCTTATTGACGGCAAAGATACGAAAAATCTAATTAAGTGAGAAGAAAACACCAATAATTGTTTGCTGAAACGCTAAGATTATACAAATTTGCGGAATGAAGACACCCGTACTATTTAAACGACTGCCACAGGTTGTCGTTGGGTAAAGGAGCCTCAACGGTGATCTGTTTCTTACTGACGGGATGAATAAACTCGATCTTTCGCGCCAATAACGAGATGCTGCCATCGGGATTGCTCCGCTTTGCCCCGTATTTCAGGTCGCCCTTGATGGGACAGCCCATCTTGGCCAGCTGACAACGGATCTGGTGGTGACGACCTGTAAGCAGGTTCACTTCAATGAGTGTGTAGCGGTCGGACGCTCCGATTACCTTATACTGAAGTATCGCTTTCTTTGATTGTGGGCGCTCGCGGTCGTAAGCATAGCTCTTGTTCTGTTTCTCGTTGCGCACCAGCCAGTGAGTGAGTGTGCCCTCCATCTCCTTCGGTCGTTCCTGGGTAAGTGCCCAGTAGGTCTTGTGCACCTCGTTGTTGTGGAACATATCGTTCAAACGCGCCAAGGCCTTTGATGTACGGGCAAAGACAACCAGTCCGCTGACAGGACGGTCGAGACGGTGTACCACGCCCAAGAACACCTCGCCCGGCTTGGCATACTTCTCCTTGATATATGCCTTTACGGTTTCAGACAGGGGGATATCCCCTGTCTTATCACCCTGTACAATCTCACCGCTCTCCTTGTTCACGATGATGATATGGTTGTCTTCGTAGAGTACTTGCATAGTGGAATGGTTATAGTCCTTTGATCCAGCTGGCAATGTCCTGTAACACCTCCGGCGAGATGGTCTCCTCAATCTCACCATATTCGGTGGGAATACCCGTTGTACAATGCTGGAAGAGATGATTAAGACCGGGATATTCCTTCACAAGATTCTTCTTTGACTTGGGCAGCAGCTGTCGGATGGCAGTAAGGTTCTGCGAGGCAATGACCTGACAGTCGAGATCGCCATTCAAGGCAAACACCGGACAGCGGGTGCTGCGGATATTGTTTGTCGGGTCGTAGTCGATGAACCATCTCAACCACGGCATCTCCTGAACATCCTGCTGCTGGCGACATTTCTCCACCGTCATCGTGGCTGGTAATCCCGACAACGACATGATGCGGTTGTTCTGTGCTGTCAACAGCGTATCACCCTTCACACCAGGACCGGCCAGGGAAACAATGAAGTCGGTTTGTTTCTTTGCACCAAACATGAAGGCAATCAGTCCGCCCTCGCTATGACCGAGCACTCCCACCTTACTGAACTTCTTCTGTTGGCGCAGGAACTCAAGACCAGCTAAGGCATCACGCGTAAAATCCTCCGAGGTGGCATTCTTCACATCGCCCCCAGTTGATTTGCCTGTAGCACGGTCGTCATAACGCAATGTGGCAATACCCTGACGAGCCAGATAATCGGCTATCACAAAAAACGGTTTATGATTGAAAATCTCTTCATCGCGGTTCTGCTGTCCACTACCCGAGACGAACAAGACAACCACTGGTTTATTCTTCGACTGCTTGTCATAGTCAACAGGGTAAGTAAGCGTACCCGCCAAGGTGGCACCATCTTTCTCGTTGCGGAACGTCACCTCTTCTGTCTCGTAAGGAAATGGTGGTTGTGGATTCTGCGGACGCTTCACCTCTGCCACATCACCTCTTGTCAGCACCAAGGGGATCTTCACACCGTTCTGTGAGAACGTACCGTCGAGCTTTCCGTCTTTCAGCTTGGCACGGTAAGTCATCCCGATCTGCTCCACCTTGATGGCCAGCGAGTCATCAGAAAGGAATTCCTTAAAGGTACCAATACCCTTAGCACCCTGATCCGGACTGTCGAGTGTTATCACTACATAGCCGTCGGCCTGTTCCAAGTGAAGCACCAACGTCAGCGATGCAGGACCAACATTCAGTTTACCCGACCACGTGCCCAGCAGGGCTGTTGTAGATTGAACTTGGGCTTGCCCCGTCAGCGCGACAAGAGCAAGCAAGAGAAATATTATTTTCTTCATATTCATCTTATTTGAGTACAAAAGTACGAAATAATTACATAAAAACATGTAAAAAAACGGTTTCTTTATATGACACAACGCTTTTTATAGTCTTTTTACAATCGGTTCCTTTCTTCATTACCGGCACCCGTACCTTTGTACTTCGACATGCTGGCGTTGAAGTTATAGCTCAGGGTGATTCCCACCTGTTGCGTATAGGTATAGACTTCCTGGGCCGTCTTGCCGATGGCATAGTAGGTGGTTATCTTGGTCTTGGCAGTGCGGAAGATATCGTTGGCATAGAGCACCGCCGACAGCTGTCCTTTCAGGAAAGTCTTCTGCAATCGGGCATTTACCATGAAGGTGCTGCCGCGATAAATGAATGCCCAGTGGTTGCTCCCGGTATAACTGGACTGAAGCATTGCCTTGGTTGTGGGATTGATGACGAACCAGTTGTTCATACTGAAACTGAATTCGGGTTTGTTCAGCTTCTTCGGTACACCGTACTTCTCGGCATCAAACATCTGCTGATAATAGTGCAGCGTGACTTGCGGCTGCCAGAATCCGAACTTGGGAGAGGCAGTGAGCGTGGCGTACACCCGATCCTGATGGTCGAAGTTGTCGGGCTGGAATATAGCGATCTCCTTCTCCTCATCATACACATTGCCCACATGACTGGCGATGTCGTTCTCTCGTGTAAAGCCCGTCACGAAGTTCAGCCATGAATAGGTCAGGTTGAAATCGATACTTTGTCGTACTGATGGGCGCAACAGGGGATTGCCACCCTCGTAGAACATACGACTGTCGTATATGATCATGGAAGTCAGCATGTTATATGAAGGACGGGTGATGCGCTTGCTATAGCTCAACTGAGCACCCCACTTATCCTTCTGCCATGCTGCCGAGAGGTTAGGGAACCAATCGTTATAGGTACGACTGGGCTCTTCCTGTCGGATGCCGAACGAATGGTAGTCGGCTGATACATGCTCGAAGCGCAGACCTGCATTCAGGTGCCACTGTCCTAATTGGAACTCGTACTCGGCAAAACCGGCGATGTTCCTTTCATCCATCTCGGTATCGGCTTCAGGTATGATGTTTTCCTGATTGCGGTTATGGCCGTGGCTCTGTGTGGATGTAGCCTCCGTGCCACCACTCAGCTCGCCTTTCCAGATGGGATAGGTCAGCACCAGCTTACCGGCGGCCATGGTTCTTTCCTCTTTTGTCTGAGTGGTGAGGATGCGGTCGCCGAGTTCTTCACTCAGTTCCTGTTGATTGTTATTATCCTCTGATTCGCGTCGCAGTATCGTGGCATTCAGATCAATACCCAACTTACCCGCTTTGCCTACATAGTAGGAGTTCAGTTCCCATACCGGTTTGTCTTTTTCGCGGATATCTGTTTTCAGACGAACATCACCGTAAAAGGCACCGTTTTTCAGATAGTGCTGCGTCATATCTGTCTTAAAACAACTATACAGGTTCTTTTGCGATGAGAAACTCAGTCCTACGGAGTGATCGGCGCTGAAGTCGTAGCTGAGTCCAGCCTTGTACTGCAACTGCGTCCAACTACTCCTGACGGGTATCATTGCTTGACCACAGAACAGGTCTTTTTTGATATGTAGTTCCTGATAATCATCTTGGTCGTTACTGAAATGCCCGTTGTCGAGTGCCACGTTGGCAAATGCCTCCAGTCCGCCCTGGCGATACTTCACGGTCAGGTCATCGTAGTTATTCCATTTGTTGTTCTTCCACGTCTCACTGGTAGCCATCACGCTCAAGCCGTCGCCCTGAGGTTTCAGGGTTTTGATGCGGATCACGGCGTTTACCTCGGCATTATACTGGGCACCAGGGGCGGTGATGACATCAACGCTCTTGACATCCAGTGATTTCAGCTGTTTCAGTTCAATGGGGTTGCGCACCTTTTTATTATTTATATAGATCTCAGGCTCTCCCTTGGCGAGCACCTCAAACTTACCGTCTTTGCCTTGCACCAAAGGAATCAACGAAAGCAGATCTTCGGCAGTGCCCACATCGTGAAGAATAGAGTGCTGAACATCAACGGTCATACCGCCCTGCACCATCTTGTACTGCGGAATCTCACCTTTCACCACCACGCCACTGATGGTGTAGGTTTCAGAATGGAGAGTAATGGTACCGATATGGCCGACACCCACCTCTCGGGAAACGGTCTTGTAGCCAATATACGTCACCTTGGCGATAACGCGCTTGGCGCTGCAAGGTATCACGAAGTCGCCATTCTCATTGCTCACACTGCCGTTAATATAAGTGGATTGAACCTTAGCAATAGTATCTGTTACAGTATGCAATGAGATATTGGCGAATTCGATAGGTTTACCTTCTTCATCAACAACTCGTCCAATCACCTTCGTGTCTTCCTTCTGCGTACACTCCACGAAGATACGGTCTTCATCGTAAGTCACCTTGATGGGATAGAAGCCAATCACCTCGCGAAGAGCCTCCCTGATGGAAAGGTTACTGAACCGACTGGTCACAGTAAAATCCTCCAACTCATCATAGATGAAATAGATGGTCTGGTCGCCATAAGCGGTATTCAAGTCTTCGAGCACTTTTGATAGCGACTCGTTCTGATAATGGCGGGTAATCTTCTGGGCCTGCATGCTGACAACATAGGCACACAGGAATATCATGAATATAATCCTTTTCATTGTTTCCGGTTTTTTATTCAACAATCAGTTTCTGGTTCTCCTTGGCAATGTGGAAACGCTCGAACTTGTTGAACGTCTCGACTACCTGGTCTAACGACTGCTTCTTGTCCCATGTAAAGAACAAACGAACGCGTTTGGTCTTTTCTTTCTTATAGACAACTTCACACTGATAGAAAGAAGCTATCTCCTGGAGAATCCTACCGAGTTCGGCATTCTCGAACACCACAGGTTGTATGATTGTTGAATCAGCCGTCTCTGATTGCTGAGTGTTGATGGTTAACGGTTGAGTATTGTCCACTGCTACTGTCTGATCCACCTGTTCACTTTGTGGATTGCTGCTGATCATGTGGATAGCGGCATAGGTGATTCCCGACAATATCAGCACGCCAATAAACAGGGCTGCTATCTTCTTTGTAGAATGAAAGAAGTGAAGAATTGAAGAATTGGAGTTTCTTCCATCCTTGAAGTGCTCTGCTTCGAACTTCGTCCACTCTTCGTCGATGATGTCTGATGTGTCTATGTCCTCATCATGATGGGACTCTTGGGCATACATCTGCCTGAGAAGTTGTTCCAGATTGTCATTTGATTCCATAACCTAATGATTTAAAATGGTCCTTTAATTGTTTGAGCGACTGCGACAGATGATTGTGAACAGTTACTTCACTTACTTGCAGCACATCGGCTATCTCACGGTATTTCAAGCCTTGCTGGTAGCGCAGACGGAGAATCTGTTGCGACAACTTGGGCATGCGCCTGTCGATGTAGTGATGAAGCATCTGCAGCTGCTCTTGTTCGACCGTTTGTTCGGGAGTGGTCATCTCTACCACCACGGCCTGCTGCATCTGCTGCTCTTTCTGCTTGTGCACCAGCAGATTGATACAGCGGTTGCGGACACTTGTCTGCAAATAAGCCTGAAGTGTGTCGTTGTTACGGATCTCAAACTCGCCACGACAGACCCTATTGAGCAGATAGGTGAACACATCGCTCACCACATCCTTGCTCTCAGCCTCGTCACCCAGCATTCTCCATGCCAGTCGGAACATCCCGTCGTAATGACGTCTGAATACCGTTTCAAATTCTCGTTTGTCTATCATCTGTCTTTTGTCATTGAGGAGCGGATTTTGGGACCGCCTTTTACCTATATACAATCGGACACTTCATTTTCCTAAGCAAAATTACCCCAACATTCAACTTTTTATGCAAAAATAGCAAAAATAGGGAAAATATCCGTAATAATAGGGATTTTCTTATACAACTAATCAAATTATTTCTCATCTTTGCAGCGTATAACTTAAAAATGTATTGCTTATGAAAGAGAACCGTTTGATTGCAGCTGCCATTATTGCTGTGGGCATTTTTTGCTTAGGTTGGTTCGTCAAGGCTGGTATTGACGACTTTGCCAATAAGGACCGCCAGGTGACTGTAAAAGGTTTGGCTGAGCGTGAAGTGCCAGCCGACAAGGTGACATGGAGTATCAGTACGAAGGTGACAGGTGATAACCTTCCCTTGCTCTATGAGGGGATTAACCACCAGACTACCAAGATCAAGGATTTCTTGAAACAGAACGGACTCGATGAGAAGGAGATTACTGTCAATCCCCCTTCAATCAGCGACCTTGAGGCTCGTGAATGGGGCGATAACAATAAGAATTTCCGCTATATCGTTTCTACAACCATCACGGTGGCAACGAACAAGGTGGACCAAGTGAACAAGGCTATCTTCAAACAGGCTGAACTGTTGAAACAGGGCGTAGCCATCGACAATAGTGATGCACGGTATGAATATGCTTCGTTCCAACAGATGAAACCGGAGATGATGGCCGAGGCCATTAAGAATGCACAGAAGACTGCTGAACAGTTTGCTGAAGCCAGTAAGTCGAAACTGGGTAAGATCAAGACGGCTGGACAAGGGCAGTTCGAAATAGATGATCGTGATCAGAACACACCGTATATCAAGAAACTGCGTGTGGTGACCACCATTACCTATTCACTTAAGAAATAAACATGGTATGAGAAAGTAAAAAGTAAAGAGATTACTTAGGTGTAATCTCTTTACTTTTTGTTTTTATTCAAATACGAAGTCTTGCAACGTACACAAGGACTTCTCTTTCGTATCCGACTTAAAGATAAAATAGATGGCATGCAAGCCAACCAGCTGACCGGGATTGTCGATCTTGGCAAACACTTCAGTGGAGGTTTTCGGCATGTCGGCCTTCAGGTCGATCTTACCAATCAACTTACCTCCTTGTGAAATCCAAGGACGATCACTCATAATCTCAATGGTGCCATCAACTCCCTCAGGAATGAGACTCAATGCCAATTGCAATGAGCCTGTCAACTTTTCGGCATCGAACAGGAAATACTTATAGCCTACAATGGAGCCATCGGTATTATTCACCACGCGGTTGGTGTTATTCTTCAAGTCGTAGGGCTCGTCGAAGTTGGAATCGGTACCATACGAGGCTTCAACATACGAACCGAAGAAGGTGTTGTCGGGCCACGCATGAACAGCTGGCTTCGGACCAGTAAGCCAACAGGCGATAGCGGCGGAATGACGCTCGAAGGGATTGAGACCCTGGAGAGCAAAACCATTGCTGTTGTATTCTCCTTCTGAGATCTCTACCTTACCACCTTCGCCTTCTTCAACCTTGACACTGATGGGAGCCACCATGGCCTGACGGGCATACTCGTTCGTACCGGTCTGACGGTGATAGAAGACATACCACTGACCGTTGATCTCGCAGATGCTACCGTGGGTATTACCATCGGGTACAGCCGAGGCTATCACATTGCCTTGTTCGTCTTTCTCTCGTGCCCGACCGTCGATGATGGTTCCTCCGTAGGTCCACGGACCTAAGGGATGATCACTATAGGCGTAGGCTAAGGTGTAGTTCGATGTGGGCAGACCGAACTCGCCTTCCTCAGTAAAACGACTGTAGATGAATACGTACTTATCTTTGATCTTACGGATAGACGAGGCTTCAAAGAACTTGAACTTTCCTGGTTGTTTACGACCAGGTATCATGTCCTCCACAATCTTAGTTCCGGGCTTCACGGTAGCCATCGTGGTGGGATCAAACTCGGCGGCATACGAACGTTCAAAGCCCCAGTAGCCATATACACGACCGTCGTCATCGACAAACACAGCGGGGTCGAACTGTAACACACCATCCACCAGGTTGGGATTCTCCTTACTCCAGTTGCAAATCTCGAAAGGACCGTCGGGCCTGTCGCTCTTAGCAATCAGTCCGTTCCTGCCACCACTCTGGTCATTGGGGAAGAGATAGTAGGTTTTCTTACCCGTGCTGTCGGTCACCAAGGTAACATCTGGGGCATACAACACATCTGCCGTTCCTGCCGAGTCGAAGGGCTCGCCCTTGGCATTTTTGTCAACCACGAGGATAACCCCGTCGTAACGCCAGTTGTTCAAACTGTCAACAGAGGCCGACCATACCACCTGATCTCTTCCACAATATTCGGTCTTTAGGTTATCGTGCGAACCATAGATATAGACGCGCTGCTTACCAGGCTGATCGGGATCCTCAAACACATAGGGCTCTCCATCGGGAATATGTTCCCAAAGGGGAAGGTACGGATTACCAACAGTGGTCAAACTAGACTCTGTTGTCTGTGTCTGCTGACTGCAGGATGATAAGGTCATCGCTGCACAGCACGCAGTTGTTACAATCATGTTCAGGTTTTTCATTTTCATTCCGTTTAGCAAAAGCATGACCTTTCTCGTCATGCGGTGTAATAGTTTATAAATAAAATAAGGTGAAAAGAGAGTGGTATGAACTACATGTTCATACCACCATCTACTTGGATTACCTGACCGCTGACATAGCTGGAGAGATCGCTCGCCAGATAAATGGCGGTGTTGGCAATATCATCAACAGTACCACCACGACGAAGAGGAATCTTGTTAATCCACTCCTTACGGATATCATCTGGCAGCGCCTGTGTCATGGCTGTATCAATGAAACCGGGAGCAATGGCGTTTGCACGGATGCCCTTCGGTCCCATCTCCTGTCCGATACTCTTTGCCAAAGCAATCAGACCGGCTTTCGAAGCGGCATAGTTAGCCTGACCAGCATTGCCATGAACACCAACGACAGACGACATATTGATGATTGAACCGCCACGCTGGCGCATCATCACCGGCACACAGGCATGAATGAAGTTGAAAGCACTCTTCAAGTTCACGGCAATCACTGCATCCCACTGCTGCTCAGTCATACGGAGCATCAGTCCGTCTTTGGTGATACCTGCATTGTTCACCAGAATATCAATACTGCCGAACTCCTCCTTTACTTGCTTCACCACCTCTTCGGTCTGGGCAAAGTCAGCTGCATTGGAAGCATAGCTCTTGGCCTTCACACCAATGGCTGCAATCTCACTCTCAGTTTCCTGGTTTACCTCCAGATCGGTGAATGCGATGTTAGCACCTTCTGCAGCAAATCTCAACGCGATGGCCTTGCCGATACCGCGTGCAGCACCTGTAATCAGGGCTGTCTTACCTTCTAATAATCCCATTGTTTTTTCTATTTGATTAATTGAATATTATATTCTTCCATTGGCCTTTCCCAAAGCACCATATACGAACTTGGCCACCAAAGGCTTACTGGTCTCTGGAGTCATGCCATGACCCAAACGACCGCAGATGTAGGGAACTTCAAGACCTTTGATACAATAGTGCGTGATATCCGCCACCAGTTCTACACTGTCAATCTCGAACTCACCAGCTGCCTTACCCTCCGTATAGACCTTACGGAAGATTTCCAACTCGTCTTCATCGAAGTTCTTGCGCACCTTCTCCACCATCCAGATATTACGGAAGAAAGCTGCACGAAGATTACCGTTTCGCATCACCGTCTCTTTAATCATGTTGAGATGGGTGTAAATCAACTCGATAATCTTGTCCTGAGGACGGATCTTCTTGGCCGCCACCTCGTCCATCTTATCGGATAAACGCTCCAGCTCACTTTCGATGACAGCATAATAGACATCTTCCTTGCTCTTGAAATAAGTGTAAAGGGTGCGACGACCTTTGCCAGAAGCCACAGCGATATCGTTCATGGTTGTGTTCTCAAGACCATTCTTCGCAAACAACTGACGGGCCACATCTACTAACTTCTGCCTGGTTTTAGATATTGACATAGATACCTCCTTTTGCACATAATGTATATTGTGTGCAAAATTAAGATAATTATCTGATACCACCAAAAAATATAGCAATAAAAAAACTGCGTATTACATATTATTATAGTAAAACTGAACAAAAAAGGTAACAAATCAATCAATTCCGCCCCTTTTATCTCAAGCTTTAAGAAGAAAAGCATATAAAAGTTTGGTAGTTCGCAAAAAAAGCAGTACCTTTGCACTCGCTAATGAGGGGACCTCCCTTTTTAGTGGGAAATATCGCGGAGTGGAGCAGTTGGTAGCTCGCCAGGCTCATAACCTGGAGGTCGCATGTTCGAGTCCTGCCTCCGCAACTATAAAGCCAGTCAAATGACTGGCTTTCTTCATTTCCAGACCACCCCATCAAGCCCATTAAGCCTATCATGCCCATTAAGCCTATTAAGCCTATTAAGCCTATTAAGCCCATCAACCCCATCATTCCTTCATTCCATCCTATAAAACAAAATCGGTTGCCAGAATTCTGGCAACCGATATACCTAACAGTTAGTACCTCTTAGAGATAACTCATCACCTTCTCGAAGTAACGCTGTGTCCTCTTTACACTGTACTGCTGACCTCCATTCCATGATCTGATAGCTTTTTCAATATCATTCTTGGGATTGTGATAAGACTGGATCAACAGAAACATTTCCTTCGATTTCTTCACATCAAAGCGATCTGATAACGTGAAACGTTTCTTGCTCTTACGCTCTTTCAAGATATTATTACACTCCTTGACTAAAATAGGCGTAATTTGCATAGCTCCGCATTGGTTACCGTTTTTTGCTTTACTGTGACCGCCACTCTCTACTTGAATAATGGCATTCATCACTGGTTCCCAGTTTACTCCAGAAGATTTCTTGTCTCCCTTATTACCAGCAAATGCTGTTGCAGGGATCGTCATGCATGTAATTAAACATAATACCTTAATAAGTCTATCCATACAACATGATTTATGGAACCTGAACATGGCATAATCACTATGCATTATATGCTCTCAACGATACCTATCATCGCAACAGGCTACGTCTCGGTCCCTGTTAATACTTGCGAAAGAACGCATTACAAAATGCGATTCTTCACCTTTTCATGTGCAAAGTTACAAAAAATCAGGTACTTACAAAAATAATCGAGTAGAAAAATTGCGGATTTAATGTTTTTTATTGATTTAGAACAATTCCGACTATGGAGAAAAAGAGAATAAAGAAGTGGAAAAAGTGACGAGAAACAAGGGCATGTATAGACACAAAAAAAGGAGAGACTTCCCATTTGGGAAACCTCTCCGGAATGAAAGAAGGCGGCTACCTACTCTCCCGCATTGCATTGCAGTACCATCGGCGATGACGGGCTTAACTTCTCTGTTCGGA
>OMXE01000028.1 GCA_900314935.1 uncultured Prevotella sp. | reverse complement strand
AAAACATTGACAGTGATGAAGACACGGTATTCGTTCTCCAACCACTGCCTGCATAGATGGTTTGCAGACTGGTGCAGCCATTGAACATATAATCCATGTTAGTTACTATTGCCGTGTTGAAGCTGCTCAAATCAAGGCTCTTCAGTTTTTTACAGTAACCGAACATCCAATCCATATTGGTAACCTCGCTGGTGTTCAGGTAGTTCATACCCTCAATAGATTGAAGGTTATCCATGTTATAGAACCAAGAGTAGGTGGATGTCGGTCGGGCATCAGCGAACGAGGAATTAAAGACTACCTTTGTCACATTGTAACTCAACCAATCTGGATCGTTGTAGTCTGTGTTCAGGTCGTAGGTCGTGCCAGGACGGGAGTTGCGCTGGTTGTCGTAGTAGAACGTTAGTGTTGTGTTTCCTGACGTGTAGCAGGCGTATGCCTCGGCAGCATTAGCACCAATGGCGCTCATCAAGGTTATCAATAGGATAACCAGTCGGTGAATAATGGATGTTGGTTTCATATCGGTTAGTGTTAATGAATTATTCGAACTAAAGAGAATTGTATTGATTCTGCTGCAAAGATACTTTTTTTCTTTGAACTTTGAGCTTTGAACATTGAACTTTATGATTAGTTTTATGTAATTTTAAGACCACCAAAGAAACTCACACAGATCTTTACCATCTCACAGAAATGTTTGTTCTCACGCAGAGACGCAGAGGGCGCAGAGTTCACGCAGAGAATTATAATATCTCACACAGAACCGACTACTTTTTAATCTCACACAGATAGCACGGAAATCACAGAAAGGCCATGCGGCATGTTTTTCTTTGCGCCAATCACCATGAGAATTATCTTTATCTATAACGGAAGAAACAGAAAAATAACGGAATAACGGAAAAATTTCTGCCATTTCTGTGATTTCTGCGGGACAAAAAAAACATTATCAGCGGGACTAAAAAACATTATCAGCGGGAAATAATAAATTTCTGTGATTTCCGTGCTTTCTGTGTGAGATAAAAAGTAAAAAGATTATTTCTGGAGTAATTATGGTAATTATGATAATTTCTTTCAGAGGTAAAACGACCACGGATTGGTCGGATCAAACGGATATAAACAAGAAAGAGGGAGCCACCCCTGACCCCTCCATAAGGGAGGGGAACAAGAAAGAGGATGAGCAATTCTCATCCTCTATTCTTTGTAATTAGTTTTTTATTTGATGATTCGTTTCTGACCGTTTTGAATATAAATGCCCTTGGCTGCGGGCTTACCGTTCAACTTCCTACCATCAATCGTGTACCACTCATCGCTTTGAACCTGTTGCTTATCACTTGTCACTTGATGAAGGTCGGTGCTGATACCATTTGGGGTCGTGAAGTAAGTGCTCGCACCCCATGACAGTGGTTCAACCTTCATTTGAACCTCATATTCGGCTCCATCTTTCAGACCGGTGATGACGTAAGGATGGTCGGTCACATTGTCTATTGTCACCCAATCATAATCACTAATAACGCCATCATAGTAAAAGACGAATATGTCATCAAGCACTAAACAATACTGATCATTACTATCGTAATGACGGAAAACAATCTGGCCTTCGCCTATATCACCAAGGTCTATGGTGTATTTTGTCCATTCATCGGGAACTTCCGTCCATTCCATCAACGGCTCCAAATCTTCAATTACCATGTCTTTACCATCAGGGAGAAAGAACACTCCCATCTTATCTAGATAAATAGAGTGAATTGAAGATGCCCAGAAAGTGAGTGTTTTTCCACTCAAATCCATTGTCGGCAATAGGAGTAAGTTGTCGGGATTTAAAGCACCAAGTTCGTTTTTGTAAGAATATGACGCCCAAACAGCGTTTCCACTGTGCGAGTTTTCATACCCTCCATAAAACCAGTTATTCCCATCATCGTCCAAGTCCACTTTCTGCAAATCGTCAAATTCTTCTTCATTCTCACAGTCTGACTCAAATACAGGTGTAGTATGCATTACCTTGCGGTAACGGAGAGAAATATTCGTCTTCCCTTCTGCGCTGCTTTCCCAATTCACTTGAGCACTATTGGGTGTGACATTGCCGATAGAGTATGTGTTTTCTAATCCACTTGTTTCCAAATCGGTCTGATCGTTACCATTATCACCCATAGAAACAATGAATTCATATGCTACTCCCTCAACAAATCGGAAATTGTCAGCGCGTCCGCCGATACTACCATTTCCACTTGCAATCCATATACGGTCGTTTGGTGAGGGATTGGTGATACACCAGTCGTAATAGCCGGCAGGAATCAGGATGGTTACGCTGTTTTCAAAAACAACGTTGGTGGTAGTCATAACACCATCAGCATTTTCTGGAATCTTGTATTCAAATGCTGCATAGACTTCATCTGATGCATCACCCCCGTTAGTGAGGCCTCCAGCTTCAGGGATGACTGATCCATAGGTGTTGGCATCTTTATCGAGCAGCATCTGGTAACCAGAGCCGTCTTGCCATACATCTCCGGCAGTGAGCGTGACAGAAGCATAGCCTGCAGGGATTTCAGCATTGGCTGCTTTCTTGATTTTCACGCCGTACTGGGCAGCATGGGCTTTCTGCACCAGCGTCTTAGTGCCACGCTCATCGGTTGTGTTGGCGCGCGACTTGGTTTTGTACTGTGCCGTTGCTTGTAGTGACAACAGCAGTAATAACATACTGATAGATCTTAAGTACTTCATAAATGTAAAAAATAGTTGTCTTTTTAGTTCAGAGGGCAAAGGTACGAAAAAGAAATGAATTTCACACGCTTTGCGTGGAAATTTTACAAAATCCTACAATCTACTTGGAAACTAATGTGAATAATTCTCCCACTAATATGGATAATATTATTTGTCCCGCTGAAATGGCAGAAATGGCAGAAATTTGAATCTCAAAGTGATTGGCGCGAGGATATTTTTTATAACGGAAGAAACGGAAATAAAACGGAATAACGGAAAATTTCTGTGATTTCCGTGCTTTCTGTGTGAGATTAAAAGTTAGAATAGTATTTCTGGGATAATTATGATAATTATGATAATTTCTTTCAGAACTAAAGCGACCACGCTCTGCGTCTCTGCGTGAGAACAGAACTGCACAAAAAACGCAATTTGTGCACAATTGAAGTGTTTTTGTGCATTTTATTTTGCTGTGTGCGCAAAAAGCAGTACCTTTGCAGTGCTTTTTGAAAAAGCGTCCGTAAGGAATACATTATTTACTAATAAATATGGCTTTAAAAATTGTAGTACTTGCTAAGCAAGTACCAGACACAAGAAACGTGGGTAAGGATGCCATGACCGCTGAAGGTACAGTGAACCGTGCCGCCCTACCCGCCATCTTCAATCCCGAAGATTTGAATGCCCTAGAGCAGGCTCTCCGTTTGAAGGAGCAGAATCCTGGCTCTACAGTAGGAATCCTCACGATGGGTCCTCCACGTGCAGGTGAAATCATCCGTCAAGGACTGTATCGTGGTGCCGATACGGGTTGGTTGTTAACCGACCGCCTGTTTGCCGGTGCCGATACCCTCGCCACTTCGTATGCGCTGGCTACAGCCATCAAGAAGATTGGCGATGTGGACATCGTGATTGGTGGTCGTCAGGCTATCGATGGTGATACCGCACAGGTGGGTCCGCAGGTGGCTCAGAAGTTAGGTCTGAACCAGGTGACATACGCCGAGGATGTGCTCAGCGTGAAGGATGGTAAGGCTACCATCAAGCGCGTGATTGACGGTGGTGTGGAGACCGTAGAGGCTCCGCTGCCCGTGGTGATCACCGTGAACGGAAGTGCTGCCCCCTGTCGCCCGCAGAACGCCAAGCTGGTGATGAAGTACAAGCGCGCTACCTGTCCGATGGAGCGTCCTGCTGAGGGTACAGCATACGACTATCTCTATGAGGAGCGTCCTGAGCTGACACTGAACCAGTGGAGCGTGGCTGATGTGGATGGTGATGTGAACCAGTGCGGTTTGAGTGGCTCTCCCACCAAGGTGAAGGCTATCAAGAACATTGCGTTCCAGGCTAAGGAGTCGAAGACTTTGACGGCTTCTGATGCTGATATCGAGGGAATGATCAAAGAATTGTTGGAAGAAAAAATCATTGGCTAACATGAATTTCTGGAGCAGCGAATGCCATCAAGCTTGCTTGAATGGCTGAGTCGCGACAGAAAACATAATTTGAAAATTATGAACAACGTATTTGTATATTGCGAAATTGAAGGTACCCTGGTACAGGAAGTATCTCAGGAGTTGCTGACCAAGGGTCGCAAGCTCGCCAATGAACTGAAAGTGGAGCTCCACGCCGTTGTTGCCGGTACTGGTATCAAGGGCAAGGTGGAGGATCAGATTCTGCCTTACGGTGTTGACAAGTTGTTTGTGTTCGATGCCAAGGATCTGTTCCCCTATACCTCAGCTCCCCATACCGACATTCTGGTGAACCTCTTCAAGGAGGAGCAGCCGCAGATCTGCTTGATGGGTGCTACCGTGATTGGTCGTGACCTCGGTCCTCGTGTTAGTTCATCACTGACCTCTGGTTTGACGGCCGACTGCACCGAGCTGGAGATTGGACCGTTTGAAGACAAGAAGAACAACAAGGTGTATGAGAACCTGCTCTATCAGATTCGTCCTGCCTTCGGTGGAAACATCGTGGCAACGATTGTGAACCCCGACCACCGTCCTCAGATGGCTACCGTGCGTAGTGGTGTGATGCAGAAAGCGCTCTACGAGGGAAAGGCCAGGAACGAGGTTGTTTATCCTGAGGTTTCGAAGTATGTGAGTCCTGAGGCTTTCGTGGTGAAGGTGCTCGACCACCATGTGGAGGCTGCGAAGCATAACCTGAAGGGTGCGCCCATCGTGGTTGCCGGTGGTTATGGTATGGGCTCGAAGGAGAATTTCGACATGCTGTTCGACCTGGCAAAGGTGCTGCATGGCGAGGTGGGTGGTTCTCGTGCTGCTGTGGATGCAGGATGGTTGGATCACGACCGTCAGATTGGTCAGACGGGTGTTACCGTTCATCCGAAGGTGTATATCGCCTGTGGTATCTCTGGACAGATTCAGCACATCGCTGGTATGCAGGACTCTGGTATCATCATCTCTGTGAACAACGACCCCGATGCGCCGATCAACAAGATTGCTGACTACGTGATTGTGGGTACGGTAGAAGAGGTGGTTCCCAAGCTCATCAAGTATTATAAACAGAATAGCAAGTAGTCTTTAAACACGAATTACCACGAATTATCCATTAATTTATAACGTATGTTCGTAAAGGATTTCAAGCAATATAAGGATACCGTATATCAAATCATTGGAGCAGCAATGAATGTTCACGATGAATTGAGTTGGGGTTTACTGGAGCCTGTATATAACGAAGCACTCCACCTTGAACTACTTGACAACAATATCGCTAACGAACGGGAAAAGCATCTGCCTTGCTATTACAAGCACCATCAGTTAGAGAAATTCTACCAGATGGACCTTGTGGTGGACGATGTCGTAGTCGAACTCAAGTCTGTAGAAGAGTTGAGCTCTGCTCATAGGGCACAACTCTTCAACTACTTGCGACTGACACGAAAGCCCATTGGCTTGCTTATCAATTTTGGGCAGCCCTCTCTACAGGGAGAACGCTATGGATACGATGAGGTGACAAACGAATGTATCCTGCTTAACAAAAATATGGAACCCGTATATGCGGAAAATTATATGGACAATTAAATGGTAATTATATGTTAAACAAAATGAAAGCATTAGATTATTTTCTCCTTATCTGTGCCATTGCACTGCTCGGTGTTGCCTATTACATTACTACAAAAGGTAATTTGGAACTCGCTGATTATAGCGATCATCCTGAGATCGGGTTCTACTTGAACCACCCCCTGATGGCTCGTATCGTTGAGCTGAAAGAAAAGGGTTTCGCTGATGCGAAAGAATTTGACTACGCTCCCGTTGACCTGGGCGATGCCATCGAGAACTACAAGCAGATTCTCGACATCACCGGCGACGTGGCTGCCAATATCATCGAGCCGAACAGTGAGGCTGTCGACCTGGAAGGTCCACACCTCGAGAACGGTCGTATGATCTATGCCTCTAAGACTTACGAGAACCTCGATGCCACCCGCAAGGCTGGCTTGTGGGGTGTAAGTATGCCTCGCCGCTACGGCGGTCTGAACCTGCCCAACGCTGTGTTCTCGATGCTGAGTGAGATGATTTCGGCTGCTGATGCCGGTTTCCAGAACATCTGGAGCTTGCAGAGCTGTATCGACACCCTCTATGAGTTCGGCTCTGAGGAGCAGCGCCAGAAGTACATCCCCCGCGTTTGTGCCGGTGAGGGTATGTCTATGGACCTCACGGAGCCTGATGCCGGTTCCGACCTGCAGCGCGTGATGCTGAAGGCTACCTTCGACGAGAAGGAAGGCTGCTGGCGCCTGAATGGTGTGAAGCGATTCATCACCAACGGTGATAGCGACATCCACCTCGTACTGGCTCGTTCAGAGGAAGGCACCAAGGACGGACGCGGTCTGTCGATGTTTATTTACGACAAGCGTCAGGGTGGCGTCAACGTGCGTCACATCGAGCACAAACTCGGTATCCACGGTTCACCTACCTGTGAGCTGACCTACAAGAACGCTAAGGCAGAGCTCTGCGGAAGCACCCGTCTGGGTCTGATCAAGTATGTGATGGCGCTGATGAACGGTGCCCGTCTGGGTATTGCCGCACAGAGTGTTGGTGTTGAGCAGGAGGCTTACAACGAAGGACTGGCTTACGCGAAGGAGCGTCAGCAGTTTGGTGACAAGATTATTAACTTCCCTGCCGTATATGACATGCTGTCACGCATGAAGGCTAAGCTCGATGCTGGTCGTTCACTGCTTTATGAGACAGCTTGCTACGTGGATGTTTACAAGTGCCTCGAAGATATCGAGCGCGACCGTAAGCTCACACCCGAGGAGAAGCAGGAGCTGAAGAAGTACCAGCGCCTGGCTGATGCCTTCACCCCACTGGCCAAGGGTATGAACTCTGAGTACGCCAACCAGAACGCTTACGATGCTATCAGTATTCACGGTGGTTCAGGCTTCATCATGGAGTATAAGAGTCAGCGTTTGTTCCGCGATGCCCGTATCTTCTCGATCTACGAGGGTACTACCCAGCTGCAAGTGGTGGCCGCTATCCGCTACATCACCAACGGCACGATGCTGAACAACATCAAGGATATGCTGGCTGCCCTGCCTGCTGATGCCAATGCGGCGCTGAAGGCTCGCGTGGAGAAGCTTATTCCGGTTTACGAGGAGGCTCTTGCCAACGTGAAAGCTTTGGAGAATCAGGATGCTCAGGACTTCCTGGCTCGTCGTCTGTATGATATGACTGCTGAGCTCGTGATGAGCCTGCTCATCATCCGCGATGCTGCCAAGGCTCCAGAACTCTTCGAGAAGAGTGCCAATGTGTATGTTCGCATGACCGAAGAAGACGTTTGCGGCAAGTCGGCCTACATCAAGAACTTCCGCGTGGAAGACCTTGAGAGTTTCAAGGCTGCCGAGAGCGCCGAAGCTTAAAATCAACAGCATACAAAAATGGAATGCGCAGGTTTCTGCGCATTCCATTTTTCAAATCCACTGATCATCCTATCCATTATGAAAACAGTCTATCCCACAAAGGTATCCGTCACGCTCGTCTTGATTATCAGCATCATCGTGGGCTGTACCCTCATCCCACTTATAATCAACAGCAAGTGGATTCTATTCTTTATCGATCTGTTAGTTTACGCCATTGTGCTATATCTGATGCTCAGCATCAAGTACGAAATCAACGATTCGCAACTCATCATTCACCAAGCAATGGGCAAGATGATCATCGACATCAACACCATCAAAAGCATCGAGCCCACCCACACCATTCTCAGTGCGCCAGCCAGCTCTTTAGACCGTCTGCGCATCAGCTACAACAAATATGATGAAGTAGTCATTTCACCCCGACGGAAGGAAGAATTCATCCGCCAGCTGCAATCCATCAACCCACAAATTACGGTCAAGGGAGGGAAATAGATTTCAGTCTCTCAATATGATTTCGCAGCTTTAATCTTTCAATTCTTCAATCCTTATCATATGCGTGCACCGGATAGTCGAGGGTGTAATGCAATCCGCGGCATTCCTTCCGTTCTATGGCCATGCGGGTAATCAGGTAACCCACGTTGATCATGTTTCGCAGTTCGCAGATATCCTTAGAGGCTTTCACACGCTTGAACAGGTTCTCTGTCTCCTCGTACAGCATATCCAGACGGTCCCAAGCGCGTTTCAACCGAAGGTCTGAGCGCACGATACCCACGTAGTTCGACATGATCTGTCCTACCTCCTTCACACTCTGTGTGATCAGCACCTGTTCCTCGTTGGTCATCGTTCCCTCATCATTCCATTCAGGAATCTTGTCGTTGAAGTCATAGAGGTCCACATGCTCCACCGAGTGTTTGGCCGCCGTCTCTGCATACACCACTGCCTCGATGAGTGAGTTACTGGCCAGTCGGTTACCGCCATGCAAGCCCGTACATGAGCATTCGCCCAGCGCATAGAGTCGTTCAATACTCGTGCAGCCGTTCAGATCCACCTTGATACCGCCGCACATGTAGTGGGCTGCAGGACGAACAGGGATATAGTCGGTGGTGATGTCAATACCTATAGACAAACATTTCTGGTAGATATTCGGGAAGTGGTGGCGTGTCTCTTCAGCATTCTTGTGCGTCACATCCAGACACACATGATCCAGTCCGTGAATCTTCATCTCCTTATCGATGGCCCTTGCCACGATATCACGGGGAGCCAACGACAGACGGTCATCGTATTTCTCCATGAACGTCTCGCCATTGGGCAGTTTCAGGATGGCTCCATAGCCGCGCATGGCCTCGGTGATGAGATAAGCGGGATGTGTCTCTCCTACATGGTGGAGCACCGTGGGATGGAACTGCACAAACTCCATGTCGGCTACTGTTCCCTTGGCACGATACACCATGGCAATGCCGTCGCCTGTAGAGATGACGGGATTGGAGGTTGTCTCATAGACAGCGCCGCAGCCACCTGTACACATCACCGTGATCTTCGACAGATAGGTGTCCACCTTCTGGGTATCAGGGTTCAGCACATAGGCGCCATAGCAGTTGATATAGGGGGTACGACGAGTCACCTTGGCGCCAAGATGGTGCTGGGTGATGATCTCCACGGCAAAGTGGTTCTCCTTGATATCGATGTCAGGACAAGCGCGTACGGCAGCCATCAAGCCCCTTTGGATCTCAGCTCCGGTATCGTCGGCATGATGCAGGATACGGAACTCCGAGTGTCCTCCCTCGCGGTGCAGGTCGAAGTCGCCCTGCTCGTTCTTATCGAAGTTCACCCCCCAGTTCACCAGTTCCTTGATCTGTGAAGGCGCCATGCGCACCACCTGTTCCACGGCAGCACGGTCGCTGATATAGTCGCCGGCGATCATCGTATCCTCGATATGCTTGTCGAAATTATCGACGGCGAGGTTGGTCACCGAGGCCACTCCTCCTTGTGCGAAACTGGTATTAGCCTCATCGAGACTTGTCTTACAGATCATACAGATCTTACCCTTCTTCTCTCGCGCCACCTTCAAGGCGTAGCTCATACCGGCCACTCCAGAGCCGATAATAAGAAAATCGTACTTGTATATCATAAAGCGTACTTATTGTTTCTCTCGTGTCACCAACCACGCACCGAACAACACCAGCACTGCTGCAATGGGCTTATCCCATGTCAGGATATCCTGTCCGATGGCAATGGCCACCAGTGAAGCCACTACGGGTTGGATGTTCGTATAGATACTTACCACCGTAGCCTTCAGGTACTGCATGGCAAAAGGAATCATGAAGTAACCCAGCACCGTGGCAAAGATCACGATGAAGGCCATGGCGGCAATACCGGTCCAGTTTGCCTGTCCACCGTATAAAGCCGTGGCGGGGAACTCTTTCCATGAGAAGGGCAGTACGGCAATGGTACTTACCAGGAAGATCCATTTCATCTGCGTTACCGCCGTGTATTTCTGCGACACCTTCCTTGTAATGAGCAGATAGACCACCCATGTAAGCACACTGAGGATAGCCAGGATGATGCCCAACAGATCGTTACTACCTGCACCAGCCTGCCAGCCTACGAACACCATCAGTGCGGCACCTAAGATGGCTATGATCACACCCAGGGTTTTAACACCCGTCACCTGTTCCTTCAGGAACATCGCTGCCATGAGCATCGTGGCCACAGGGGTCAGCGTGGCAATCAGTGAGAAATACACAGGAGTGGTGAAATCCAGCGCCCATGCTGTGAGTGTCTGTGAGATGACGAAGCCTAACAAACCGCCTGCCATGATCACCAGCAAATCCTTTCGTTCCACCTTCTCCTTCGGTAGGAACAAGCTAATCACCCAGAAGATCAGCGCAGCGCCAAGACAGCGTGTAGCCATGTACGTCATGGGGGTTACCCACTCCTCGAGAAGATACTTGGTCACGGGAACACCCAGACCGAAAATAACATTCGCCGTGATGATCGCGGCATGTCCCTCAAATTGATGCTTATCCATGAATTGATGCAATTATGTGGGTACAAAGGTACATATTAGTGAGAACAATACAAAATAAATACCTTTATTTTTGCATCTGGATGATCCCATCACCACATCAAGCACCATCATCAGAACAAATGCTACTTGACTTTTGCAAAGTCCAGTCGGTCATATTCTTCATCCGTCACAGGCTCACACCATTCGTTAGAAGCACCTTCCTGCACATCCTTGTGATACGTCAGATGCTGGAACCACGAGTCTTTGGCGGCTCCATGCCAATGCTTCACTTCGGCAGGAATGGCAATGACAGTACCGGGAGTCATCTCAACAGCTTCCTTGCCCCACTCCTGATACCAGCCACGACCAGCGACACAGATCAAGACCTGTACCTGCTTATGGTGAATGTGCCAGTTGTTGCGGCAACGTATCTCTTTCATCGTCTCCGGGTCGAGCGGTGTCATAGTGGGCAGTTTCAGATCCTTCACCATATGGAGCGTACCTTGCTTGTACTTCAGGAAGTGGTCGGTTTTCAGGTGTTGCTGATAAGACTATCTTTCAGAACCTGTACTACCTCGTCGCGATTCAGGATGTAGTAGCCACCCTGACAGATGGGACATGCATCGGCCATACCTTCTATCTGCTCAGGTTTGGCTCCACAGTCGGTAATGTTCATCGCCAGTCCCAGTTCGCGCATCCATTGTTCCATCGTCTCCAAACCCTCCATGGCCACTTGCTCGTCGGTCTTGCCTTCGGGACAAACAAGCCATACATTCATAGCCAGACGCTTGAACTTCTGTACGGCATCTGGTGACTTGCTGATGAGCAGACGGTAGTAGGCTCCGCTGACGGCAGCCAGCGTATGTCCGTGGGTAGCATCGGTAAAGGCAGCTACAGCCTGTCCCAGCATATGTACCATCCAGTCGGTAGCCTTACCACGGTCGATAAGGGTGTTCAGCGCCCAGGTGGCCGTCCACATGATGTTCGAGCGTGCCTCGTAGTCCTCGGCGTTCACCAAAGCCTTGCGTGAGCTTACGATGAGTGAGCGCATCAGTCCTTCAGCGATATAGTCGCTGGTGTTGTCGTCGGTTCCCGAGAGATACTGCTCCAAGATATGACTCATGATGTCGTAGATGCCAGCCACCATAGCATAGCATCACCTTCTTGCCGTAGTTTTTCAGTTCTTCACTCAGTTTATTCAATGCATCCTCACCGAAGTGCAGCTTCGTGGGATTGTGGAATGTGAAATTGCCTAACATATTCTTTTTCTTATTTTAGATACTGAGCGAAAAACTCAGCCAGTTTGTCCCAAGGAATCATATTTTTCGGTTCACCCTTACCAACCAACTCTGTATAGCCACCATCGTAGAGGTCGCAATGAGAGGCCCCGGGGATGATGAGCAGCTGCTTGTTGGCCGGATTAGGATTGGGCTTGCCAACCACGTTGTAGCCCTCAGCCTTGCCTTCTACCATGTATTTGTAGGCAGCCTCACCAAAGTAGCGAGAGTGAGCCTTCTCTCCATGCATCACGAGGACGGCTGAGCGGATCTCATTGATGTAATAGAGGAAACGGCTATTGGCGTAAGCCTGTGTACCGATGGTACGCCAACCGTCGTTTGAGTTACCGCTGCGCTTATGATAGCCGCGTTCGGTCTTATAATAATCAAAGTAATCTTTCACAAACTGAGGCGCATCATCGGGTAGAGGATCTACAACCCCACCGGCCATTGCCATCGGATCGGTCAGACGCTGCTTGGCAAGCGCCTCTCGGGCAGCATGTCGCGCCTCCTCCTTGTCATCACTATCGTAATATCCATTACCACTAACGCGTGTCATATCGTACATCGTACTTGCCACAGTCGCTTTGATACGTGGGTCGGCAGCGGCAGCGTTCAGGGCAATTCCTCCCCAGCCGCAGATGCCTATGATACCGATGCGCTCAGCATCCACATTGTCTTGTTTCGACAGGAAATCGACAGCAGCCATAAAGTCTTCTGTATTGATATCGGGAGAAGCGGTACGTCGCGGCTCACCGCTACTTTCTCCTGTATATGACGGGTCGAATGCCAGTGCAACGAAACCGCGCTCAGCCATTTTCATGGCATAGAGACCGCTCGACTGTTCCTTGATAGCTCCGAAAGGACCAGAGACGGCAATGGCGGGCAACTTACCGTTCGCATCTTTAGGAGTGTAGAGATCGGCTGCTAATGTCAGTCCGTACTGTGTCTCAAACGTCACCTTCTTATGGTTCACTTTCTCGCTCAGCGGGAAAACCTTGTCCCACTCCTGCGTCAGATTCAATGTTGTCATATTATCTTCTGTTTTAGTTTGTTCTTTGTTTGTGCAACCTGCGAGCATTCCGCCCAGCAGTAATGCGGCTATAACTACTCTTTTCATAATATCACTTTTTTACCGTTTTTGATGTATATTCCTTTTGATGGGTTGCTTACCTGCCGACCATCCAGGCAGTAGATATTCCCCTCGCCCTTTGGAGAGGGGTTAGAAGTGAGGTTTCCAATGGCTGTTGTACCTGATGAGAGCGACAGCGTCACGCTGATGTTGCTTTCGCCTGCTTTCAGGAAAGTGCGCAGCTGACTCTCCGAGAGACCTTCTATCTTTCCCAGAGGAGTGTAGCTCCACGAATTGGAACCGTAGAACAGACAGATGTTGCTGCCGTTGTAGAGAACCACGTCGCCTGGCTGAGCAGTAATCTGTTGATTGCTCGTGGGCAGCGAGAAACCAAGCGGTCCCCAAATCTCGAAATCACCGCTACTGTTGAGTGTTACGGTAACAGGCAACTTTTCGATAAGCGTCCGTGTGGCGTCATTGTCAGCAAGTGTAATGCTCTGCGTCTGATCGCCGATAGTGATATACATTTTATCCATATTCTGGGCCTTTATTACATTGTCTGAAGAACAACAACTAAACAGCAATGTAGTTAAGAATAAAAGAATCTGTTTCATGTCTCCTATGATTATTCGATTGCAAAGTTAGGTATTATAAATAATATAGGTATTACACATATTGGCTGATAATATACCAATTTCGCAGATTTTGCTTAAATATTACAAATTTTCAACCATTTTTAGTCTATATTGAAGGTTTTTTCTTATCTTTGCGTTGTTATGATGAAGAAGATTCTGAAAGTTGACAATCCCAACGACTATGCCCGCTTTGTGGACGCCCCTGTGCTGCACCCGCTAGTGAGCATCATCCACTATGATGAGCTGGCCCCCTTCCGGCACAGTCTGAACAACTATGGTGTGTACGGACTTTTCATCCAACGCCAGTTTCCCCACAACCTCTCGTATGGCATGAGGAAACTGCAGGTGAGCGATGGTTCGATTATTGCCGTGGAACCGGGACAGATTGGCGGTTTGGAGGATAATGGCGAGCGTATCTCGCTGAGCGGATGGGTACTGCTGTGGTCTCCGGAGTTATTGCACGGCTCAGATTTGGAACGTCAGATAGACCGTTATCAGTACTTCTCGTATTTCTTCGACGGCTCGCTGCCAATGGAACCTGACGAATGGCTCTGCATTACGCAGTTGGTTGCCCAGATGCGACAAGAGCTGGAAAACAACGAAGATTCACCGTCATTACGAAACATCCTGTTGGGTTATCTGCGCTTGATTTTGGAATACTGCAACCGCATCTACCTGCGCCTGCTTTCCGAAGAAGACAAGGATAGTGACGACCTGCTGAAACGCTTTCACAACCTGTTGCAAACGTATTTCCGAGAGAACCGTCAACTATCGTACGGTCTGCCCACCGTTGCCTATTGTGCCTCCGAACTGGCCTATTCGCCCCGTTATTTCGGTGATATTGTCCATAAGGCCACGGGCGGCACAGCCATCGGCTACATCCACAACTATATTATAAATCAAGCGAAAAGTCTGCTGATGCAAGGTCAAAACATCAGCGAGACTTCACGCCTGTTGGGTTTCGATTTCCCTCACCATTTCACCCGCCTCTTTAAGCGAATCACCGGTCTTACACCCAGTGAGTTTTTGGGAAAATAATCTTTTACCAGCGAGGATATTACCCTGTAATACTTTTTCTTTCATAATCGTACGTTATTAGATGGTTACTAAATGCGTTTAATTGCTTTCGCAAATGTACGAAAAAAATCCCGAAGCCGTACGATACAGCCTCGGGACTTATTATTTTTAAGAAATCGAGTTGACTCGGCAACCGGATTTAGTGTGTCGCTTTTAGGTATTGTAACCTGGCGAAATAGAGTTAATGGTAGCTCCGCGACGGCCCCAGCGGGTAGCCTCGAACATCACACGGAGCACATTGCAACGCTTTGAATACTGATAGGCTTTCAACGTATCATTGATTTCTTTCAGGAACGGCAGTTCCAACAGTTCATCCACGGGAGTTGTTGCCAATGCATCGTTTTGCTCCTGTGGTAAGGCAGGAAGACGATGACCGCTCTGCGAAGAGATAATCACACCTGAACCACCCTCTGCAATCACTTTGCCGAACTCTTCCAACAGAACACTTGTTCCGTAAAGGTCAACACGAAGAATCTCTGCTACCATCAAGCGTGTAACGGGCCATAGTGTTACCTCGTATATCGACCGCCACACCATAGTCTCCAACCGAAGACATAGCAACTCTTCTATTTACAAATAATCAGTACGCCTGCTCATGCACCCCTTTGACAGCACGTCCGCTGGGCTCGTTCATGTTCTTGAATGCAGCGTCCCACTCCAAGGCGATAGCGGTGGAACAGGCCACAGAGGCTTCACTGGGCACGCTTCGGGCTGCAGAGTCACTGGGGAAATGTTCGGCAAAGATGCTGCGGTAATAGTACTCTTCCTTGTTTCTTGGCGGATTGATGGGGAAACGCTCGGCTGCATGAGCCATCTGCTCATCACTCACAGCCTCAGCTGTAATCTGTTTGAGCGTGTCGATCCATGAATACCCTACCCCATCGCTGAACTGCTCCTTCTGTCGCCAAGCCACCTCTTCAGGCAGCATGTCGGCGAAGGCCTCCCGTACAATCTTCTTCTCGATCTCGAAACCCGGTTCACCCGATTTCTTCTGACCGCACATCTTGGCTTCCGGATTGGTGCGCATGGCCACATCCAGAAACTCCTTGTCGAGGAAAGGTACACGACCTTCAACACCCCACGCACTCAGACTCTTGTTGGCGCGAAGGCAGTCGTATAGGTAAAGCTTAGAGAGCTTGCGGACGGTCTCCTCATGGAAGGCCTGCGCATTGGGGGCCTTATGGAAATAAAGGTAGCCACCGAAGATTTCATCGGCTCCCTCACCACTGAGCACCATCTTGATACCCATCGACTTGATGACGCGAGCCAACAGGTACATCGGCGTAGAAGCCCGAACGGTAGTAACATCATAGGTCTCGATGAAGTAGATAACATCGCGGATGGCATCGAGTCCTTCCTGAATGGTATAGTTGATTTCATGGTGGACAGTACCGATATGGTCGGCTACCATCTTGGCCTTGGCCAGATCGGGCGCACCTTTCAAACCCACAGCGAAGGAGTGCAGACGGGGCCAGTAGGCACGCGACTGCGAGTTGTCCTCGATACGATGCTCACTGAACTTTTCAGCAATGGCAGAGATGACCGATGAGTCCAATCCTCCAGAGAGCAGCACACCATAAGGCACATCACTCATCAGCTGTCGTTTAACCGCATCAGTAAGAGCATCGTGAATGGCTTCCACACTGGCGGGGTTGTCCTTTACCGCACGATAATCGAACCAATCGCGATGATAGTACCTTGTAAAATTGAAAGATTGATGAGTTGAAGAATTGAAGTTACCTTTATTTTTCAATAATTCATTTTTTCCATTTTTCAATTCTTCAGTGTTAACGTAGAGGTAGTGACCCGGAGGGAAGGGTTCGTAATAGTCACACTGTCCTTCGAGAGCCTTCAGTTCTGAGGCCACATAAATCTTTCCTTCGTGATCGTAGCCTATATAAAGAGGAATGACGCCAATAGGATCCCGGGCAATCAGGAAAGCATCTTGCTCCTCATCGTAGAGGGCAAAGGCGAAGATACCAGAGAGTTGTTCCAGTAAGGAGCCTAGCCCCTCCCGAAGGGAAGAGGACTGCTGGCGCAATTCGCGATAGAGGGCGAGGATAACTTCACAATCCGAGCCAGTCTGGAAAGTGTATTTCCCCGCATATTTCCTTCGGATATCCTGATGGTTATAAATCTCACCATTCACGGCCAGCACCTGTTTGCGGTCGGGCGCATACAAGGGCTGTCCGCCACTCTCAGGATCCACAATACTCAGTCGCTCGTGCGCTAAGATAGCACTGCCGCCACAGAAGATACCACTCCAATCGGGTCCACGGTGACGGATTTTCTGACTCATACGTAATGCCTTCTGCCGCAGTTCGGCAGAAGGCTCCTTGATCTGGAAGATTCCTACGATTCCACACATAATATTTTGTATTTGGTTGTTGTTTGCTGTTGTTTCGCTTACGGCTGCAATGTGAGACCGAAGACCAGATATGCCTTCTGTGTTCTCGGGTTGGCAGCAATCTGTCCGAAGATTGGGATACTGAACGAATCAGTTACCTTGATGTCCTTCGTGGCCTTCAACGAAACATTGGTAACGGCAAAGCCATTGGTACCGTAACTGGTGGTGGCGAAGGGTACAGCACCTACGGCAGCACTCCAGTCAACTGATGCGAGTTTGAACGGTACGCTTACCTCTGCATAGCTGGAATAGGCACGGTCACCATCTTTGTTCACCCCATCGTTACCAGCGAAGTTGGTGTACCACTGAATGGCTGCAAGACCGAAATCGTAGCCGATGTTGGCTTCGAACACATGACTTGTTTGATGGGCGTCGTAGAGGAAATAACGTTCCTCCGGAGTGTTGAACCAGTAGTCGGTAATGCCGAGATTCAATCCACCGATGGTATAGGAAGCGGTCAAATCCAACTCTTTAGCATCGCTGGTATCCACCAGTCCGACACTACCCCATGCACTAACGCTGAAACCTTTGTAATCCAAGCCAAGTGTGGGCTGCAACGATGCGCTACCACATTCCAAGCCACGCCATACATACTGACTGACCACATCAGCAGAAACATTTACTTCTTGTGCCTTTACAGGACTCATTGTTAAATAACAAACGATCAATGCCAGGCTAATCAGCCAATTTCTATTTATTGTTTTCATCATCTTCATGTTTACATTACTTATTATTATTCTAATTACTCCCCTCCCTTGAGGGAGGGGCTAGGGGGGAGGGTCTCCTTAGTTGTAGCACAACTCACCATGTTCGTAAACATCGAGACCTTCCTCCTCTATACGTTTATCAACGCGCAAACCGTGAATATATTTTATTCCATAGAATAATATGAATCCACAAGCAGCTGCCCAGAGGTCGATAACGAGGACGCCAAACAGCTCTGCACCGAAGAATCCCCAACCAAAACCGTAGAAAGCGCCATTAGAGGTGGAAAGCAAACCCGTCATCAAGGTACCGAGGATGCCACAGACACCATGAACACTGGAAGCACCGACAGGATCGTCAATATGCAACTTATGGTCGATGAACTCAATGGCAAAGACGAGTACGACGCCACATACCAGACCGATGATGACTGCTCCCATGGGCGATACGAGATCACAACCGGCGGTAATTCCCACCAATCCTGCCAGTACACCGTTGAGCGTCAGAGAGAGTGAAGGCTTGCCGTATTTCAGCCAAGTAACGAACAGGGTGGCTGCACCACCTGCCGCAGCGGCCAGGTTCGTGGTGAGGAACACATGTGAGATGGCGATTCGGTTTACTTCCCCAGAGGCAGCCAACTGAGAGCCGGGGTTGAATCCGAACCAGCCCAGCCAGAGGATGAAGACACCCAAAGATGCCATGGCCAGATTATGACCGGGAATAGCATTGCTCTTACCTTCCTTAGAATACTTACCGATACGAGGACCGAGAGCCATCGCCCCAATCAGAGCCAATACACCACCCACGCTATGTACGATGGCAGAGCCTGCAAAGTCGTGGAACACATCACCAAAGGTAGTCATCATAAAGCTGTCGGCTGCATCGTTGCAGAGCCAACCTCCGCCCCATGTCCAGTGTCCCTCAATGGGATAGATGAACAAGGAGATGACAGCACTATAGATCAAATACATCGAGAACTTGGTACGCTCGGCCATGGCACCACTGACGATGGTGGCAGAGGTGGCGCAGAACACGGTCTCGAAGATCAGGAAACCCTCTACGGGCAGATCACCTTTATAGAAAGAGAGGTCGCCCCAGTTAGGCATACCGATAAAGCCTGCTCCCTCGCTACCGAACATAAAACCGAAGCCGAGGAAGAAGAACAAGAGAGAGCCGAACATGAAGTCGACAAAGTTCTTCATCAAGATGTTAGCCGTGTTCTTACTACGGGTGAATCCCGCTTCGCACAGGGCGAATCCTGGCTGCATCCAGAAAACCAACATGGCTGCCAATAGCATCCATACCGTATCGAGTGATAATCCAATTTCGTTCATAATCCTGAAAATTTTGTGTTTGTGTATTGTTTGTTCTTTCTCTTTGGAGGAGTCGGGTGACCCTACTTCTTATCTCTAAGTACCGTATCACCATTCTCTCCCGTGCGGATCGACCAGGTGTCAATCATGTCGCTCACGAATATACGACCGTCACCTACCTCTCCTGTATGCGCTACCTTCAGTATTACTTGCACGGTAGGATCAAGGAAGATGTCACGACATACGATGGTAATGGCCACACGCTCGATCACATCTGTACTATACTGTACGCCACGGTATATTCTCTCCTGACGGCTCTGTCCGATGCCGTGGACGTCATGGTACTCGAACCAGTCGATGTCGGATGAAAGCAAGGCAGCCTTCACCTCCTCGAACTTGGTCTTTCGGATAATTGCTTCAATCTTTTTCATACCTTTTTCCTTTAATAAAACAATCTTTACTTGACACTTTGTCACTTATCGAGTGCAAAGTTAAAACATTTTGAAAGCAAAACAAGCACTTTATGGTTCATTTTGATTACGATATTATCTTTCTCTTATCCTTTGTGTAGATATTCGATTTCTTCACTTACAGTTTGTCGAAAAATCAGGGCGGATAACTAACAAATTGTTACTTATAGCCAAAATGAAGATGTTTTATTACATTATTTCTTGTAAAATCTTACAAATCGTCGTATCTTTGCAGCATGAAAGGGAAAGTAGAATTCACCAAGATGCATGGGGCGGGAAACGACTATATCTACGTCAACACCCTGTTATATAAGATCCCGAACCCAGAAAAGACAGCCATCGCTTGGAGCGACCGCCATAAAGGAATAGGTAGCGACGGACTGGTGCTGATTGGGAAGTCACCTGTTCCTGAGGCCGACTTCTCCATGCGCATCTTCAACGCCGACGGCTCGGAAGCCATGATGTGCGGCAATGCATCAAGGTGTATCGGAAAATACCTCTACGAAAGGGCCCTGACAACACAAACACACATCCGTCTGCTCACACTCTCCGGGGTGAAGAAACTGGAACTGCATCTCGACAGCAGTCATACTACGGTGGAAAGTGTCACCGTTGACATGGGTGAACCCATCTTCGAAGATGAGCGACAATTCAATCCTGGGAAGGAGGGACTAATGGATGGGGCTCTCTTCGTATCGATGGGAAATCCGCACTACGTGATCTTTACGGATGACATCGACCAGGTGAGTGAGACAGGACCTGTACTGGAATGCCACCCTTCCTTCCCGCAGCGCTGCAACATCGAGTTTGCACGTGTTGAACCTGATGGTAGCATCAGGACAAGAGTATGGGAACGGGGCAGCGGCATTACCATGGCCTGCGGAACGGGAGCCTGTGCCACTGCTGTGGCTGCATGTGTTACAGGTAAGGCGGGGCGCAAGAGTAGCATCATCATGGATGGCGGTACCCTCGATATCGAATGGCGAGAGAGCGACAATCATGTCTATATGACCGGTCCTGCAGCATTCGTCTTTGATGGCGAAGCAGAACCCTAATGTTAATGTTAATTTTCAATTTTCAGTTTTCAATTTGAAAATATGGCTTTAGTAAACGACCACTTCCTGAAACTACCGAACAACTACTTGTTCGCTGATATTGCCAAGAAGGTGAATGCCTTCAAGGCCACCCACCCGAAGATTGATGTGATCAGTCTGGGCATCGGTGATGTTACCCAACCGCTGGCACCCGCCGTGATTGAAGCCATTCATAAGGCTGCCGACGAGATGGCTACCCGCCAGGGATTCCGAGGCTACGGTCCTGAGCAGGGTTACGATTTCCTGCGTGATGCCATCCTGAAGAACGACTTCCTGTCGCGCGGCATTCATCTCGACCGTGACGAGGTGTTCATCAACGACGGTGCCAAGAGTGATACGGGAAACATTCAGGAACTGGTGCGCTGGGATAACTCCATTGGCGTTACCGATCCTATCTATCCCGTCTATATCGACTCGAATGTGATGATTGGGCGGGCAGGTGTTCAGGAGAACGGTCGATGGTCGAATGTGATCTACATGCCCTGTAATGCCGAGAACAACTTCGTTCCGCAGATTCCTGATCAGCGGGTGGATGTGATCTACCTCTGCTACCCCAACAACCCCACAGGAACGGTGATTACCAAGGAAGAGCTGAGCAAGTGGGTGAACTACGCCCTAAAGAACGACACGCTCATCTTCTACGATGCTGCTTATCAAGCCTATATTCAGGATGAAAAGATTCCGCATAGCATCTACGAGATCCGTGGTGCCCGTAAGTGTGCCATCGAGTTCCACTCGTATTCCAAGACCGCTGGTTTCACTGGTGTTCGCTGTGGCTATACCATCGTGCCGAAGGATGTGACTGCTGCCACGCTGACGGGTGAGCGCATCCCGCTCAATCCATTATGGAACCGTCGACAGTGTACGAAGTTCAATGGCACCAGCTATATCTCTCAACGCGCCGCCGAAGCTATCTACACCCCTGAAGGGAAGGAACAGGTAAAGGCCACCATCGACTACTACATGCAGAATGCCAAGAAAATGCTCACCACCCTCCGTTCTTTAGGTTTTGAGTGCTACGGCGGCGAGAACGCCCCGTATATCTGGGCGAAGACACCAGAGAACAGTCCTTCATGGAAATTCTTCGAGGAGATGCTCTATGGTGCCCATGTGGTCTGCACCCCGGGAGTGGGCTTCGGTCCTGCAGGCGAAGGCTATGTGCGCTTCACAGCCTTCGGCAGTCATGAGCAGACCGACGAAGCCTTGCTGCGCATTGAGAAGTGGCTAAAATAAGGTTATTTGTTTCTTGAACGTCGGACTTTCCACATAGCTTACGAAAGCCTGATTCACCTTACGGATGCCGCCAGGTGTGGGATAATGACCTGTAAAGTACCAATCGCCTGGATGGTCAGGACAAGCATGGTGGAGGCCTTCGATGCTTTGGAAGACAAGTTCCACAGGAGCATGCATATCATCGGGGCGCAGCATTTCCACAATCTTCTTATTGATCTCCTCCACAGTAAAGGGAGCATAGATAGCACGGACAGGCGATTCATCCCCTTGTTCCTCTGGCGACAAGGCACGGATCTGCTCCTTGCATTTCCTATATGTTTCCGAGATAATCTCATGCATCCCCCTTTCATGAATCAAGGCAATGGCCGCCCGGAAAGCACAGAGTTCCTCCAGTCGTGACATGTCAATGCCATAGTAGTCGGGATAGCGAATCTGTGGCGAACTGCTCACCATCACGATCTTCTTCGGATGAAGACGGTCGAGAATCTTGAAGATGCTCTCCCGAAGGGTAGTACCCCGAACGATGGAATCGTCAATGATGACAAGGTTATCCTTGAAAGGTCGCACACTGCCGTAACTGATATCATAGACATGCGCAGCGAGGTCGTTGCGTTCAGTGTTATCAGCAATAAAGGTACGCAGTTTGATATCCTTCCACACCACCTTTTCCGTACGTACGTTATGACCCTGCTGACGGAAGCCGTCGGTCATACCATAGAACGCCACCTCGGCAGTATTGGGGATATAAGAGAACACGGTATTCCCAATGTCACCATCAATGGCTTTCATGATGGGCTGCATCAGTTGTTCTCCCAACCGCTTACGCTCCTGATAGATGTCACGATCCGAACCTCTGCTGAAATAGATGCGTTCAAACGAACACGCACTCAGCTTCTGAGCCGGTAGGATCTGTTCCAGCAGACTCTCGCCATTCCTTCTCACAATCAATGCTTTTCCCGGCAGTAATTCCTGAACATCTTCGGTATGCAGGTTGAAGGTTGTTTGCAGCACAGGGCGCTCACTGGCCATGGCCACGATTTCCTCATCGATGTAATAGAACAACGGACGGATGCCCCAGGGGTCGCGCACGGCAAACATCTCACCCGAACCCGTCAGTCCGCACATCACATAGCCGCCATCATAATGACTCATCGTTGTTCGCAGCACATTGGCCATGCATACATGGTTATCGATGTAACCGGTAATATCGGTTCCTTCCAGTTGTTTACCCTTTGCCTCCTCGTACAACCGCTCCACTTCACGATCCAAGCGGTGTCCCATCAGTTCCAATGTGATATACGAATCACCGTAGATACGAGGCGACTGTCCTTGTGAGGTCAGGAAACGGAACACCTCATCGATGTTCGTCATATTGAAGTTCCCGCACAGACAGAGGTTCTTTGCCCGCCAGTTGTTACGGCGCAGGAACGGATGAACAAACGTCAGTCCGCTCTTCCCTGTTGTGGAATAACGAAGATGTCCCATGAACAGCTGCGCCTCAGGGAGTCCTCTTGAGAAGATCTCCGTGATAGCATCCTTCCCTTCGGCCTTTTCGCGGAACATATATTCCGTACCGGCAGGAGCATCCATATTGACACAGGCAATACCCGCTCCCTCCTGTCCTCGGTTGTGCTGCTTCTCCATCATCAGATAGAGCTTGTTCAGCGCATACAACCGCGTGCCATATTTCTGTTCGTAGTATTCTAATGGTTTCAGCAGGCGAATCATCGCCACACCGCACTCATGCTTCAACTCTTCCATCCTTCAATCCTTCAATTATTCAACTCTTCAATTCTTCAATTCTTCAAGCTTGCCTTAATGAAACTCATGAACAGCGGATGGGGATGGAGCACGGTGGAGGAATACTCCGGATGGAACTGCGTACCGATATACCATCTCTTTTCGGGAATTTCCACTATTTCCACAAGATCGGCAGCAGGGTTCACCCCTACCCCTTTCATGCCCGCCTTCTCAAACTCCTTGAGATAGCGGTTGTTGAACTCATAGCGGTGACGGTGACGTTCCTTGATCAACATCTCCTTACCATATGCCTGCCACGTACGACTGTCTTTCACGAGTTCGCACTCATAGGCACCCAGTCGCATCGTACCGCCCATCTGCGTGATGCTCTTCTGCTCTTCCATGAGGTCGATAACATTGTGTGGTGTGTGTTCATCCATCTCACGACTGTTGGCATCCTTATAGCCCAACACGTTTCGGGCAAACTCAATGACCATCATCTGCATGCCCAAGCAGATACCGAAGGTGGGGATATCATGTGTCCGGGTATATTCGGCTGCGATGATCTTACCTTCAATACCCCGTGTGCCGAAGCCCGGGCAGATCACGATGCCGTTCATACCGCTGAGCTGTTCGGCTACATTCTCTGGGGTGAGATGCTCACTGTTGATGAAGTGCGTCTTCACCTTTCTGTGATTATAGGTGCCAGCATGTGCCAGACTCTCCAGAATACTCTTATACGCATCTTGGAGGTCGTACTTACCAACAAGACCGATGTTGATGATCTCCGTTGACTGCTTCCTCAACTCCAGGAAGTTGCGCCAAGGACCCAGTTCGGGAGTCTCACCTACCTCCACGCCCATCTTTTTCAGGATGATGGCGTCGAGACCCTGATGCTGCATATTGACAGGCACTTCATAGATGCTGGGGAGATCCTGACTCTGGATGACCGCGGCCACATCCACATTACAGAAATGGGCCACCTTCTCCCTGATTCCCTCATTCAGCTCATGTTCCGTACGCAACACCAGGACTTCAGGCTGAATACCCAGTCCTTGCAACTGCTTCACACTGGTCTGCGTGGGTTTGGTCTTCAACTCTCCTGCCGCTGCCAGATAAGGCACATAGGTAAGGTGAACATTCAATGCCCTTGAAGGACCCAGTTCCCATCGTAGCTGTCGGATGGCCTCCAGGAACGGCTGACCCTCGATGTCACCAATGGTACCCCCGATTTCTGTAATCACGAAATCCAGATCACGTTTCGTAGCATTGAGAAGAATACGTCTTTTAATCTCGTCGGTGATGTGCGGCACCACCTGAATGGTCTTACCCAGATAGTCACCTCTGCGCTCCCGCTCAATCACGCTCAGGTAGATCTGTCCTGTAGTCACACTGTTGTTACGAGTCATCTCAATGCCCGTAAACCGCTCGTAATGTCCAAGGTCCAGATCCGTCTCCATACCGTCGGCTGTGACGTAGCACTCCCCATGCTCATAGGGGTTGAGTGTTCCCGGATCAATGTTGATGTAGGGGTCGAATTTCTGAATCGTTATCCTGTAACCGCGTGCTTGAAGCAGCTTTCCCAACGAAGCCGAGATAATGCCCTTGCCTAACGACGAGGCAACGCCTCCCGTGATAAAAATGTATTTCGTCTCCATGCTGTAAGAATTTGGTGCAAAGATACTACAATCTGGTAGTTTATGCGCGTAAGAAAAGGTTATTCGATAGATGAGTTTGAGGAGTGATGACTATCTGCACAACATAAGAAAATTATTATTTCAATTTGTAAGCAAAAACAAGCTTTATTATTACAATTTGTTACAATCATTCAAAATGTAGATAAAAACGTCAGTAATATGACTGTTTTGATAGCAGAATGTCATACTTTTGCCACGGAATTAAGATTTAAGAAGGATAATATGACGAATAGCAAGCAAACCCGAAACCAAAAAGGACTCTACCAGAGCGACTATGAGCACGATGCGTGCGGTGTGGGAATGATTGTGAACATCCACGGCAATAAGAGTCACGAATTGGTTGACAATGCACTGAAGGTGCTGGAGAATATGAGGCATCGCGGAGCGGAAGTCGGCAAAGACGGCGATGGAGCTGGTATCATGATCCAGATTCCGCATGAGTTCATCCTGTTGCAGGGTATTCCTGTACCAGAAAAGGGAAAGTATGGCACAGGTCTTGTTTTCCTGCCGAAGGACGAGAAGGCGCAGAGCGAGATTCTCAGCGTGATGATCGAGGAGATAGAACGCGAGGGATTACAGCTGATGCATCTGCGCACGGTACCCACGAATCCCGAATGTCTGGGCGAGTCGGCATTAAGTACAGAGCCGGATATCAAGCAGATTTTCATCACCGGCGTGTCGGATGACAAGGTGGACACCTTCCCGCGCACGCTATATATAATAAGGAAGAAGATTGAAAAACGCATCACAAACAACGACTTCTACATCTGTTCGTTGAGCAACACAAACATGGTTTACAAGGGAATGCTGTCGTCGATGCAGGTACGACAGTACTACCCCGACCTGACAAATCCCTATTTGACAAGCGGACTGGCATTGGTTCACTCACGATTCAGCACAAACACATTCCCTACGTGGAGTTTGGCTCAGCCCTTCCGTTTGTTGGCGCACAATGGCGAAATCAACACGATACGTGGAAATCGTGGATGGATGAAGGCAAGAGAGAGCGTATTGTCGAGCGAGGCGCTGGGCGATGCGAAAGCGATTTCACCCATTGTGCAGCCGGGGATGTCAGACTCGGCATCACTCGACAATGTATTGGAGTTCTTCGTGATGAGCGGTCTGTCATTACCACATGCCATGAGCGTGCTGGTACCAGAGTCGTTCAACGACAAGAACCCGATCAGTGAGGATCTGAAAGCTTTCTATGAGTACCATTCCATCCTGATGGAGCCATGGGACGGTCCTGCCGCCCTCCTGTTCTCTGACGGTCGGTTTGCCGGTGGTATGCTCGACCGCAACGGACTTCGTCCTGCTCGTTACACCATTACCAAGAACGATACGATGGTGGTGGCATCCGAGGTGGGCGTGATGGACTTCGACCCCACGGAGATTGCCGAGAAGGGGCGTCTGCAGCCGGGAAAGATTTTGCTGATCGACACCCAGGAGGGTAAGATCTACTACGATGGTGAAATCAAGAAGCAGCTGGCAGACGAGCATCCCTACCGTCAGTGGTTGTCCACCAACCGCATCCAGCTGGAGAAACTGAAGAGCGGTCG
This sequence comes from uncultured Prevotella sp., assembly GCA_900314935.1. GTDB lineage: Bacteria > Bacteroidota > Bacteroidia > Bacteroidales > Bacteroidaceae > Prevotella. Next base: position 19,436 of record OMXE01000028.1, on the reverse strand, counting down.
CCATGTGGAGAACGGGGTAAGCAACCTGTTACAGAAGGAAATGATGTTCGGCTACGGCGAAGAGGATGTGGATGGCACGATTGTTCCGATGGCCATCAACGGTCAGGAGCCTACCGCCTCGATGGGTAACGATACCCCGCTGGCTGTGCTCTCCGACAAACCGCAGACATTCTTCAACTATTTCCGTCAGCAGTTCGCACAGGTAACGAACCCCGCCATCGACTCCATCCGCGAGGAACTGGTGATGAGTCTTACGGAATATATCGGTCGGGTGGGCTCTGGCATCCTCAACCCCGATGAGACCAACTGTAAGATGGTTCGTCTGCCCCACCCCATACTGAACAACACCCAGCTCGATATTCTTTGTAATATCCGCTACAAGGGATTCAATACGATCAAACTGCCGATACTTTTTGACGGAACGAAAGGCGGCGACAGTCTGCGCGATGCGCTTGAGACCTTGTGTCATCAGGCAGAGAAGAGCGTAGATGAGGGATATAACTATATCATCCTGTCCGACCGTGATGTCGATGCTGAGCACGTGGCCATCCCCTCCCTGCTGGCAGTGAGTGCCGTGCATCATTACCTGATTTCCGTTGGTAAGCGTGTGCAGACGGCTCTGATCGTGGAAAGCGGTGAGATCCGCGAGACCATGCATGCAGCCCTGCTGTTAGGCTATGGTGCTTCAGCACTATGTCCTTATATGACGTTTGCCATCTTGGATGACCTCGTGAAACGCCACAAGATTCAGGAGGATTATGCCACCGCAGAAGCCAACTACATCAAGGCCGTTAAGAAAGGACTGTTCAAGATCATGGCCAAGATGGGAATCTCTACCATCCGCTCCTATCGCGGTGCGAAGATCTTTGAGAGTATCGGACTCAGTGAGAGTCTGCTGAAGACTTACTTCGGCACGGAAATAAGTACCATCGGCGGTATTGGTCTGGAGAAGATCGCCGCTGATGCCATAGCCATGCATCAGGCAGCCTTTGCCCATAACAACACAGACACAACCTTTTTACCCAACCTCGGTCAGTTCCACTGGCGGAAGGATGGTATCAAACATGCATGGAACCCGGAAACCATTGCTACACTGCAACTGGCTACCCGTACAGGCAACTACGAGAAATTCAAGCAGTTCTCGAAACTCGTCGATGAGAAGGAGGCGCCGATATTCATTCGCGACTTCATCGGCTGGAAGAAGAATCCTATCAACATCGACGAGGTAGAGCCTGTTGAGAACATCGTGAAGCACTTCGTGGCTGGTGCCATGTCGTTCGGAGCCCTCTCAAAAGAAGCCCACGAGGCCATCTGTCTGGCCATGAACAAGCTGGGAGCCCGCTCAAACACTGGTGAGGGCGGCGAAGACGCTGATCGTTTCCATGCCACCTTCGATGGTATCTCACTGTCGAGCAAGACTAAGCAGGTTGCCTCTGGTCGTTTCGGTGTGACAACGGAGTATCTGGTCAATGCCGAAGAAATACAGATCAAGGTGGCTCAGGGAGCGAAGCCCGGTGAGGGTGGACAGCTTCCTGGCTTCAAGGTTAACGAGGTAATTGCCAAGACACGCCACTCCATCCCCGGCATTTCATTGATCTCGCCGCCGCCTCATCACGACATCTATAGTATCGAGGACCTGGCCCAGCTCATCTTCGACCTGAAGAACGTGAACCCCACGGCAGCCATCTCTGTGAAACTGGTTGCCGAGAGCGGTGTGGGAACGATTGCCGCAGGTGTGGCCAAGGCCAAGGCCGACCTGATCGTCATCTCTGGCGCAGAGGGTGGCACAGGTGCTTCTCCTGCCAGCTCTATGCGTTTCGCAGGTATATCACCTGAGATCGGACTCTCAGAAACACAACAGACACTTGTTCGTAACGGATTGCGCAGCAATGTCCGTCTGCAGGTTGACGGTCAGATCAAGACCGGTCGTGACATCGTGTTGATGGCCTTGCTGGGTGCCGAGGAGTTTGGATTCGGTACGGCAGCCCTCATCGTATTGGGTTGCGTCATGATGCGCAAGTGTAACCTGAATACCTGTCCCATGGGTGTGGCTACGCAGAACCCTGAGTTGCGCAAGCATTTCATGGGGCGTTATGAATATCTGGTCAACTACTTCACCTTCCTCGCCCAGGAGGTACGCGAATACCTGGCGGAGCTTGGTTTCAAGAGTCTGAACGATATCGTGGGTCGCACCGACCTGATTGAGACACGCGAATCGGCTCTCGACTTCTCGCGCCTGCTCTACAAGGAAGAAGGTACGCTTCATTTCACGGGCGATGTTCACAAGCCTTCTGTGCCGCTGGGCATGCAGGGAACCGTTCTCGACCAGCAGATGATAGAGGCTGCCTCAAAGGCTATCGACAAGGGTGAAGAGGTGAATCTCGACTATGCCATCAAGAATACCGACCGCGCCGTGGGTACCATGCTCTCTGGCGTCATTGCCAAGAAATACGGACTGGCTGGTCTGCACGACAATACCATCAACGTGAAGTTCAAGGGTTCCGCAGGACAGTCGTTCGGTGCTTTCCTGGAACATGGCATCAGCTTCAAGCTCGAAGGCGAAACCAACGACTACTTCGCCAAGGGCCTCTCTGGCGGACGTATTGCCATTCTTCCTCCTACACGTGCCAATTTCGCTGCTGAGGACAATATCATCGCAGGTAATACGGGTCTTTACGGCGCTACCAGCGGTGAGCTCTATATCAATGGTAAGGTAGGTGAACGCTTCGGTGTCAGAAACTCTGGTGCCATTGCGGTACTGGAAGGCGCAGGCGACCACTGCTGCGAGTACATGACAGGCGGTCGGGTGGTTGTGCTTGGTGAGACAGGACGAAACTTCGCCGCCGGTATGAGCGGTGGTGTGGCCTATGTCTGGGACAAGAACCACAACTTCGACTACTTCTGTAATATGGACATGGTGGAGATCAATCTGGTGGAAGACAGTGTATCACGTAAAGAACTGCACGAACTCATTCGTCAGCACTACCTCTACACGGGTTCGAAACTGGCCCGCACCATGCTCGACAACTGGAACCACTACATCGAGGACTTCATCCAGATTGTTCCTATCGAATATAAGCGTGTGCTGCAGGAAGAGCAGATGAAGAAGCTACGCGACAAGATTGCTGACATGCAACGAGAGTATTAATTTTCAATTCTTCAATTCTTCAATTTTTCAATTCTTCAATTCTTCAATTCTTCAATTCTAAAAAGATGGGAAATCCGAAAGCATTTCTGGAGATACACCGCCAAGAGGCAGGCTATCGTCCGATACAAGATAGAATACACGACTTCAGCGAAGTAGAGCAGACACTCAACACGCGCGAGAGAAAACTACAGGCCAGCCGTTGCATGGACTGCGGCGTACCTTTCTGTCATTGGGCTTGTCCGTTGGGCAACAAACCGCCAGAGTGGAACGATGCGCTGTATAAGGGCGACTGGGAGCTGGCTTATCGTTTGCTCAACGCCACGAATCCCTTCCCTGAATTCACTGGTCGTATCTGTCCTGCCCTCTGCGAAAAGGCCTGTGTGCTGAACCTCATCGAACATGAGCCTACTACCAACCGCGAGGATGAGTGTGCCATTACCGAAGCTGCCTTCCGCGAAGGCTATATCACCGTTCATCACCCGGAGCGTAACGGGAAGAAAGTGGCAGTGATCGGTGCCGGTCCTGCAGGATTGGCCGCGGCCAACGACCTGAACCTGATGGGTTATCAGGTAACGGTATTCGAGAAGAACGAGGCGGCCGGCGGACTGCTCCGCTATGGTATTCCCAACTTCAAGCTGAACAAGACCGTTATCAACCGCCGCATCGCACTGCTGGAGGAAGAAGGAATTGCGTTCAAATATGGACAAGACATTTCTCTCACCTCTCACCTCTCACCTCTCACCTCTGATTACGACGCCGTCGTAATCGCCACAGGCACCCCTACTGCCCGCGATCTCAAAGCACCTGGTCGTGAACTGAAGGGCGTACACTTCGCCCTCGAGCTACTGGCGCAGCAGAACCGTGTGCTTGCCGGAATGGAGTTCTCGAAAGATGAACGCATCACGGCCAAAGGAAAGGACGTGCTCGTCATCGGTGGTGGCGATACAGGTTCCGACTGCATTGGAACCGCTCATCGTCAGGGTTGCAAGAGTGTTACCCAGATTGAGATCATGCCCAAGCCCATTGAAGGTCATGTGGACCCCAAGAATCCCTGGCCGAACTTCCCCCGCACCCTCAAGACCACCTCTTCGCACGAAGAGGGATGTACAAGAAGATGGAATATCAACACCCTTGAGTTCCTTGGTAAGGACGGGAAGCTGACTGGTGTGAAAGTACAGGAAATCGACTGGGAACCCAATCCCAACGGCGGTCGTCCCATCATGGTCGAGAAGGGTAAGCCGGAAATCATCAAGGCCGAGCTCTGTCTGTTGGCCATGGGCTTCCTGAAGCCCGAACACCCCGAATATCCCGAGAACGTGTTCGTATGCGGCGACTCAGCCAATGGCGCCAGTCTGGTTGTCAGGGCCATGGCCAGCGGTAAGCAGACCGCCCAGAAAGTGCACGCTTTCCTGTCGAAATAAAATTACTTTTTCAACACTTTATCCACTTCTTGCACAAAGATGTCAAGACCCGGGAAACCAATCTGTTTGAAGGTCTGGTTGCCCTGTTTGTCGTAGATGGCGTAGGTGGGGATGCCCTCCGATTCATACTTGTCTAGGATGTAACTGTATTGCTCCTCCGTCAGGTAGTAGTGGTCGCCGTCGATGTCATTGATCATCTCCTGCCAGAGGGCGACGGGCGATGTGGGTGAGGTGATATAGACAAACTGGATGTTTTCATTTTTAAGCGTAGCCTTCCAGGGTTTCATCTTCTTATGTCCATCCCGGCAAGGTCCGCACCAGGTGGCCCAGATATCGATGAGCACCACCTTGCCCTTGTAACGGTCGAGGATGGTCTGCAGGATGTTTTCAGGGGCCACGTCGTCCAGTTCCTTATAGAACACGGTCTGCTGATTGGACAGCTCGTCAGCAATGCGCTGCTGCTCGGCCAGGTACTCGCGGATGACGTTCTTGCAGTCTTCATGTTTCATGGTTTCGAGAAGCATTTTCGCAATCTCCACCAGCTCTGGATTCTTCGCCGTCTCTATGCATCTGAGCTCGTTGTTATAGTCATTCTTCTCAGCAGCTTTTGGATCGTATACGCTCAGTAGGGCTTCCCAGAACTCTTGGCTGCAGGGCGATGTAGGCTCATTCAGGAACTTCCAAGAGTAGGCTTTTTCCTCCTCCGAAAGCGTCAGTAGGTCTTTGTTCTTCTCCATATTCTCAAAGAGATCGCGTTGAGACCAGACCACCTTTCCGTCCTCACCCACAAAATAGTTGCTATATTTGAATTTAAACTGATGCAACCATTCCATGTAGTTCGATTCTTCTAACATGCACAGAAGGTCCTGGGCTGCTGTGGTCAATTTCGATTTCCTGATAGTGGCCACGCGCTGGTCGAAGATATTTTGCAGGCATTGCATACGCTCCTCCTTCGTCTTACACTCCTTGACCTTCAGGAACACCTCATCGTCATTACCGATGAAATCGTAGTACTCGTTGGCTTTCTTCATATTCACCAGGTCCATGTTGGTCTTGGCCATATAGCCTTTGTAGGCCACAAACGGCTTGTTGTCGTTACAAATCTTCATGAGGATCTCCGTTTCCTGACCTGGGGCGATGACGATGCTGCTGAAAGCCAATCCATACACGCCAACCGTCACCTCGCGCGTCAGCCAAAGGGGAACCTCTACCGTCACCGTGCCGTCGTCGGCAAACGGAAGCATCTTTTCAAAACGCTCCTTCCTACCCAGTGGTGTAAAGCCGCCCACAAAGAAATCCAATTTCATGCCCGGCTTGTAGCCCAGCATCTTCACCTTGATGGTGGCAACGCCCTTGTTGATTTTGGCTGCAGGCAGCGTCTCGTCCTGCGCGTACTTCACATCTTGCCACTCAGCAGGCAGCACCAGTTTCTGTTTCATCTTGCTGTCGCAGATGTTCCAGAAACCGAACGCCCCATCGATGTCGCCCTCCGAGAAGTCCAGCATCTTCGTGTCCTGAGGCACAGGCTTGAAGTGGAGCGCCAGATGGGCTATTCCGCTCTCAGGTATCCAGAACAGCGAGTCGGGCTGCAGGTCGGACTCTTTCTCGTTGGTCTTTGCACCACCCGTAAAGGCGTACTTCTTGCCGTCGGGCGTCTGCACAAACGACTCCTTGGCAAAGCGAATCCACCTGCCCGGGCGGTAAATGGCCGTGACGTGCAACACCGTCTCCGCCTGCTTCAGCTCTACCTTAGTGATTTCGAACGTGGAGTTACTTGCTCCCATGAATGCTGTGGGCTGCTCCCACACAACATCTTTCATCTTGGCCTGCCCCGTCAATGCAACGAGAGCAAGCAGAATAACTGTAAATAGATTTTTCATATCGTTTTTCATATTTCGTCTGCAAAGATACGATTAAGCGAGCGAAATACCAAACAAAAGCTTGTTTTTGTTTGTATTTCCGAGCGAAAGTATCTTCGGCGCAGCCAGAGATACAATAAGCGAGCGAAATACCAAACAAAAGCTTGTTTTTGTTTGTATTTTTCGATTTTGTCTTTCACTCAACAAAAAACCCCTCCTTTTGGGAGGGGCTTGGGGTAGGCTTATTTCACCACTGCCTTTTTGCCATTATAAATATACACGCCCTTCTTCGTGGGCTTCCCACTCATCTTCTGACCATCAATGGTGTACCAGTCATCCTTTTGACCTTCGACTGAATCCCTTTGACCATTATCAATGCCCGTGGTGATGCTAATTGGGGTGGTGAATTCCTTGATATTGTACCAGACAATATTACTCTTATTGCCTGGCTGACCTTCTGCCAGACCGCCGTAATAGATGCTCTGCACACCAATGCGGTTGAATGTAGCCAATTCGTCCTTGTCTTGGTTGAGATAAACCTTACTGCCACCCTTGTAGAAGTCATAATCATCAGTGTAATTATAGGGCACCTCTGTGATTGTTTCGTCAAGGTATTTATAGAGGTCTTTTGTGAACACAATGGGCTGGACTACATGCTCAACATCGCTATACAGACAATAGTACAACTTGTAAATATTCATCATATTATCGTTCACATCATATATGGGAACATCGAGTGTGACATACGGGTAACTGGTACCTTCGAGTATAACCTCCTTGAAGGACGGATCGGCGGGTTTGCTAGCCTTCTCAACAATACATGTCCACTTGTTTTCAGAATATCTTTCGTACGCGTAATCGTATTGATAATGTTTATTCAGATAGATCCAAGTATTAGTATCAGTAGTAAATGTCTTGGTTGTACTATCATATGTAAACGACACGTCACAGTTCGTGGTTCCATTGAAACCCACAAAGTAGTATGGATAGTCCACCCCCAAATAATTACGACTGCCATAATACTGTCCTGAAGTGAAAGTAACGGTATTATTGCTCTTCGTCCCTTTTACCCATGCATCGGGAATGTCATTGCAGAGTCCCTGCACGTAAACATCATTCCCATCAAAGCCGATATTGACAAATTTGGTAAATTCAGTATATACAGGGTTCTTGTCATCATCGTATTCCACGGTTTTGCCTGTCCACACATATGCTTCCGTCACCAAGTTCTCAGGTACTACCACTTCTTGAGGTACATACGCCTCCCCCTGACAAACGGTAAGCCTGTCATAGTACCCCCAATATTTCGTTATTAACGATTCTTGGGTATTCTCAACAAGATATGGTGTGGTAAGAACAAATGTCTTGGTACTGCTATCGAAGCTAAATACGATATCCACGACATCTTCCAGATTATTAGAGCCAACCATGTACTCCTTGCCATAGTTGTCTTCTCCTACGAACTGTCCAGAGGCAAAGGTAGCAGTGTTACCATTGATGGTTCCCTTCATCCATGCATCGGGGAAGTAATAGGGAATACCCTTGATATACACGTCATTTCCGTCGAAGGCCACCTCAATGGCTTTTTCCACAGGATTTTTGGTGCTACCATAAGAGTAATTGCCATCTATCTTCCAATTGGTCTCTATCGTGATACCATCGGGAACCTCTACAAGTGAGGGAGGAGCAACGGTATTGATGACGGCACCAGATTGTATGTAGCAGAAATAGTAAAGATCATTCATCTTGGCGTTTACAAACAGGTAGTTGTTGAGGGTGTATGTATTGCTTTCAACACTGTATGTAAAAGTAATGTCTTCAATGTTTTCAGAATCATAGTCACATCCCAAGAGGTAAATCTGGTGTCCTTTGTATTCACCCATATATTGTCCTGTAGGAATGGTGAGTGTTGTGCCGCTAAGTGTTCCCCTTGCCCAAGCATCAGGTAAGATATGCCCGTTTCCATCACTGGCCAATCCTTGGATATAGACCGTGTTACCATCTTTCACTATCTGTATAGGGGTTTCGATTTCACTTATGCCGTCTGAATTACAACTAACACCTCTATAGTAGTAGGTTACAGGAGTAGAATTGACTGGAGGTGAGATCACTCCAGTGACGAAGCTGGTCTCTGCCCACTTACTGGAATGTGTTGCATCGCAGACGGTCCTTACCCGTACCTGATAGGTGGTGCCTGTCTGAAGGCCATCAGTGATGTTGAACATTGGTTGAGTCACGGTCAGCGGTCCCAGCCATGTATCAGAGGCATAAGACTTGAATTCCACTTCCCATCGGTCTGCATCACTCTCCCAAGACACTTTGGCAGTGGTTTCTGTAATATCACTTACTGTCAGCTTCTTGGGCTTCTCACAAATGGTGCTGTTGGGAACAACATAGGTAAAGGTGGTCTTGGGGATGAAGTTACACTGGGTTGCAGTAACTTCGTCCAGACTATTTTCATTTGTTCCTGCGACAGAAGCATCTGTGACAGCCTTACCATAGAATTTGATGAGATTATAACCTTTATTAGTAGTATTCTCAATACCTATCAGAAGGTTACCGCCACTATAGGGGAATGGTTCGTCAAAGTCGATGGTTAACGTTCCGCAACCCTCGGCACTCACCACGCTGAGTGTACCCTGATACACAATGGCATCACTGGTCTTCGGTTCGAATTCATTGATTCTGGTGTAATCCACTTCCTTCAGATAGACATCCACGGTTGCTAATGTTGTGTATGGAATGTCTTCTGTTTGGGTATAGAACGTCATGCTGGTAATCGTTTTACCAGCCATGTCGCCAAGGTTGCTTGAAGGAATAACGAATTGACTTCTGGTGAAGTCGTCAAAGTAATACATATACGCAGGAACGTATTCGCTTATTGACGTTCCGTCATACACGGTTAGGGTTTCCGGCTCAGTGTATTTCGATGTGATGCCGATTTTGATGTAGTTTCGGTACCCCGCCACGTATTTATAACTGCCGCTGAAGTTGTTGATGTTATCCAAACTGATAAAACTGGCATCAGAATAATAGATTGCCCGGTTTTGACCTGAAACAGCTTGTATGGTATAAGCTGTGCAAGTAGAGCCATAATTTTCGTTATTTGTGTCGTAGAAGCAGACCAGCAGATTCTTGGAGCCGCTGTATTCGAACTGTTTCTGCAAGGTAATGGTTGTCCAGTCTTCTTGTGCAACACTGAAGCCACCGTTAAACACCAGGTCATCCTCGGTGACGGGCACCATGTCTTGGTTGTAGTCGAAGAAAGTCTTATCCACTTCTTTCAGATAGATCTTAATGCCATTCGCGATGAACCCCTTAGTGTACATGAAAGAGAGAGAAGTAATGGTTCCAGCCATTCCAATCTCATCAGCAGTATAGATCTGCTGCGACAGGGAATAGCGCTCAGAGGTGTTGAAGGGTAGCGTATAGATAGTAGTAGTCTTGCTACCAATCGTCACTTCGTCTGCTCTCGCTGCGCCCATCCAGGCCAGCACAAGCATCATTGATAATAGTAGTCTTCTTTTCATAAGTGTTGATTGTTGTTGATTTGGTTACAAAGATAGTAAAAATGAGCGAAATAGCAAAACAAAAAGTGGTTTTTTATATTCCCGAGTACAGCCTTTCTTTTTATTCCCACGCTGGGAATATTCGCATTTTAACCCACCAACCCACCTAAAACGCAGGAAACGACCATGTATAAAAGGAGAACTTAACCAACGTCCATACCGCAGCAATCGCCAACAGGCAGAGGGCAATGATCAGCACCAGCCAAGATAAAACAAACGATTGCCCTCCCAATCTTGGTATTAAATATCAGCCATAAAATCGGTAAATCCTTCATGTTGTAATCACTCCATTTCATCGATGATGTCCTGCAACTCATCGATTTCGTCCTCCAGTTCCTTTTCTCTATCGTCTTGATGACACTCCGTGCCCCAAGCAATACAAGGAATTTATCGAATAGTCCCATACATCTCTCCTTTCTTTTTTGCAAAAATACATATAATATCAACATAAACAAAACTTATGGAGTATTACTTGATAAAAGAAATTGATTTAGCGGCACATCTCCTTCAAACCTTGCACTACTCTTTAAGCAATGAAGCCAAATGAGCGGTGCTTAACATTGTTTATCATTTGTAGATGCAGTATTTCGCAATCTTTGCGTTTATATAAAAAAGGAGTTCAACTAAATATGTAGGCAATGATGAAAAAGTACATGTTTTTATGGGGTGTTTTCGCCTTACTCGGTTTGGTGGCATGCAGTGATGAAACACCCGAGGAACAACCTGAAAGAATGTTCGCGTTGACGAACCTCAACTATTCTGGGTGCAAGTCATACGTGGAGTCACGATCCATCGGAGATAATGAGTATTTCGAACTGAAAGGAACTCAGGCAGGAAACCTTTTGGTGAAGCATGCTAATGCTGTCTTCAACTGCGCATCCGATAAGTTTGAAGCCAAGGCCAGCATAGAAGGTAAGACAATTACGGTGACGGAATTAGATGTGATTAAAGATGGTGTCATGGTGAAATGCATTTGTCCCTACGACCTTGACTATGAGATTGGTCCATTGAAAGAAGGTGAGACCTATTCCATGACAGTCGTTTCAACATACGACTTGGGAACAGATGATCCAAATCTCACGCCTAACGGTTATGAAACAACATTCAGTTTCGTCTATTCGTCAACGTTGTCAAAGACCATACCCTATCAAAAAGAGTGACAGGAACCTGGTACCTGTCACATACATCATCTCATTCAAGCTTGTCATAATTCAGTTACTTCAATTCTTTTCATTTTGATACACAAAGAGTTTGTTTGCAAAGATAGGCTTTTACCTCTTTGCAACCAAGGTTATTTGCATCACAAGCCTTGTGAAAAAGTAATTTTTAGTATCAAACATAAAAAAAGTGTTCACAAATTTGTGAATATAAAGAATATATTGTATCTTTGCCTCAAAATCGTAAAATGTATGATCGTCACCTTTGAAAAGGAATACCTTAGAGAACTCTATGAGAAAGGGCAATCAAGCGATAAAAGCCATCGCTTTCAACCCCAGATAGTCAAGAAGTACACGCGTGTCATTGACTTGATGATGGAACAAACGAATGTACAAGAGTTGACTCGATACGGTGGTCTGCACTACGAACATCTGCATGGTGATAAAGAGGGTATATCCTCCGTTAAGGTTAATGACCAGTATCGCATAGAGTTTCGTGAGATCATTCAAGGCGAAAAGGTCTTCGCAGAGGTAGTAAGTATAACAGAATTGTCTAACCACTATAAATAATGTATGTATATGGAGCATTTGGAAGGTTTCAACGACAACATGATTGCTAATAACCTGGAGCCGTTTTATCTGACGCATCCAGGTGAGGTGATTAAAGACGAATTGGAATTTCGTGGTATTAGTCAGCGACGTTTGGCTAAAGAGATTGGTGTTCCTGCCAGTCAGCTTAACGAATTGCTGAATGGCAAGCGTGCTCTAAGTGCTGAAATGGCATTACTTATAGGTCATGCCCTTGACATTGAAGCAGAACCCTTACTCGCACTCCAGATGAAATACAACCTTCTTTCCGCCAAGCGTAACAAGTCATTCCTTGAACGCCTGAAGGAGATACCAAAGATCGCCGCCATTTTATGATAAGAGGTCGTTATCAATGCTCTTAACAAAAGGGGTCCCTCCTTTCGAACTCTCAAAAACATTTGAGAGTTCGATTATTCCCAGATGATTAAGTCGCGAGGGAGGGTAATCTTCTTTGCCCCACCTCGTTCTCCCGTGATAAAATAGTTCTTTGCTAGATGCTCGTCGAATTTATTGATGAAAGCAGAATAACTGTAAATAGATTTTTCATATCGTTTTTCATATTTCGTCTGCAAAGATATATAATTTTTTACATCACCCCATTTCCTTTTCTCTATCGTCTTGATGACACTCCGTGCCCCAAGCAATACAAGGAATTTATCGAATAGTCCCATACATCTCTCCTTTCTTTTTTGCAAAAATACAAATAATATCAACAAAAACCATACCCTATCAAAAAGAGTGACAGGAACCTGGTACCTGTCGCATACAGTCCGTCGAGCTTGATCTTGTTGCCCTCTGGGGCACCTTACGGCTCAGCAGCTACTATAGGCTCGAATTCATGGGCGGGGTAAACCTGAGAATGACATATCTGTATAATAGGAGCATCAAGAGCCTTCTCGATGGAAACGAGCGTATCAATCGTAAAATTGTGCGTTCCACGCATCCATTTACTGATTTCAGCTTCACTTTTGCCCAGCCTAAGAGCAAGATCTTTCTGCTTCAGACCTTTTTCTACTAGAATATCATGTATTCTGTCAACGATACGGAAAGACAATGCAACAGAATCACGTACTTCAGGATTCACCTGCTTACGCCTCTCCTCCAAAACTTTACTCCTTCTCATATCTTGTAAAATTTAAGTTTCCAACAATTTCCTTATCCACAAGCACCAATGTGCCGTCTTTAATTCTTGAAGAGATAAAACGGCTTGTATCTATCAGTAGTCTGACGTATGGGGCCAAACTTTCACTTTCTTGCCAAGTCTTCGAATTCTTCACACCACCATTGCCAAATACAAGAATCTTATCCGATAGTCGTAAACAATACAATCTGAGTTTATTTCCTACATCAATGGGAATCACCCCAACACCATCACCATATTTACCTTCCGGCCGAAAGTAACGCTCTAAAGCTCCGCGTTCAGCAATTTGATCTAACCATGAAATAATCACATCTATCTCGTCATCATAATCGCATCCTATTGGGAATTTCTCAAAGAAGGCTTCCATTTCAGTCAATTCTTCTCCAACCATTTTGATGCTGTAGAAATTAACCTTCTCGTGTTCTTCCAGTAATTCAATACTGTATTCTTGTTTCATGCAAATTCTTAACTTTTAAGTTATCTGCCGCAAAGGTACATTCTTTTTTCGGAACAACAAAAAAAATAACTTAAAAAATAAGTTCGGGAAAAAGCCGATGCTTATGAAAGAAGACATGCAGTGCTTAATGTTACATATTACATGTTACATTTCTGCCAATGTTTCCATATCGTTGACTGAAATCGCCGTAACTACTTGATAAAGATAGCTGTTTCTGTTTAATGATGTTTGGTGTAATTTGAAACAAGAAGAAAGAGGATCATTGCTCATCCTCTTTCTTCTTAATTCCCCTCCTCTTGGGAGGGGCTAGGGGTGGCCTCCCTGGGCTTTAGCCCGCAATACAGCTGGTGACTCCCAGGCTGGTGGCGATGGCGGTCAAGTGAAGGTGTGGAAATGTCCTTCTTGTTATTTTTTGTAATTATTGCAGAAGATGGATGATCATTGTTAGCTCGAACACGAAAAAAACGGTAGAATTATGATAACCTTTATAATAAAATGACTATCTTTGCAGTCGAGAGTGTTGTGCATCAATGACATAATCAGTACTAACCATACCGCAATTTAATTAACGAATTCTCATCTATTATAGTCAATAAACAAACAAAAATCATATGAAAAGATTATCGTTTTTACTGATCTGCATGATTTGTTGCATTACAACAATAGCAGATAATTGGACAGATCCTGACACGGGTTATAGATGGTATTATACCGTAAGTGACAATAGTGCCACCATTGGGGAAAACCCTTGGGCAACAGGATCTTTAGTGATACCGACTACTATCAATGGGTATCCTGTGACATCAATCGGTAAAAGTGCTTTCTTTCAATGCAGCGGCCTGACATCTATCACCATACCCAATAGTGTGACATCAATCGAACAAAGTGCTTTCAATTGTTGCAGCGGCCTGACCTCCGTAACCATCCCCAATAGTGTGACAACCATTGGTTTCCAGGCTTTCTGGAAATGCAGCGGCCTGACATCTATCACCATACCCAATAGTGTGACATCAATCGAACAAAGTGTTTTCTATCAATGCAGCGGCCTGACATCTATCACCATACCCAATAGTGTGACATCAATCGGCTCTTATGCTTTCAATGGTTGCAGCGGCCTAACCTCCGTGGTCTCAAAAATGGATAATCCATGTAGTATTGATAACAGTTGTTTCTCCAATAACGTGTTTAATAGCACTACTCTTTATGTACCTCAGGGAACTATTGACAAGTATCAAGCGACAGAAGGTTGGAACCAATTCTTGCATATTGAAGAATTGAATAGCAGTAATATGTGCGCAATTCCTACAATCAGCTATAAAAATGGCAAACTATCTTATAACTGTGAAACGGAGGGAGCTATCTGTCAGACTACTATCACAGATACTGATATCGCATCCTTTAGTGGCAACGAGATTGACCTTACAGTGACTTACAACATAAGCGTTTATGCTACCAAGGATGGCTATTTTGACTCAGATATGGCAACAGCAACACTGTGTTGGATTGAAGTTAACCCACAAAATGAGGGAATAACCACCGATGTGAATCAGATTGCATCAGTCGCAGTCTTGATAAAGGCAAATGGTGGAAAACTGACAATCGAGGGAGCAGAAGATAACACCACTGTTACTGCCTACACATTGGATGGCGTACAACTTGGCTCTGCTATCAGCAGAAACGGTGTGGCATCAATTAACACGAATGTCTCAGCAGGCACAGTAACTATTGTGAAGATTGGCAGCAAATCTGTAAAGATAGTGATGCAATAGCGTTGCTATATAAGGAAAGGACATTTTTACATCTATAGGAACGGTGTAGAAATGTCCTCACTTTATAAGGACTCTTAATGAGGTATTACTTGACGAAAACCTTAAATATATGTCATCTCCAGAAGAATTCATTAAAAAGGCCCGAGAGGTGCATGGGGATAGGTATGACTATTCCAGGGTGGACTATGTAGATAACAAAACTAAAGTGTGCATTATCTGCAAGGAACATGGGGAGTTCTGGCAAAGGCCAGATGTTCATTTTCAGAGAAAAGGATGTCCCAAGTGTGGTAGAGACAGAACTGCAGAATTTCATAGTAAATCTTTGGAACAGTTTCTGCATGATGCTAAAAGAGTTCATGGCAACAAGTACGATTATTCCAAAGTAGAATTTGTGAACTATCGAACAAAGGTTGTCATCATCTGTCCAGTTCATGGTGATTTTACTCAATCTCCCTCTGCACATTTACAAGGCCAAGGTTGCCCTAAGTGTGGTATTGATAGAACTGCTATGAGAATGACCAATGATGATTTTATCAACAAGGCCAAGGCTGTTCATGGGGATAGATACGATTATTCTAAGGTGCAGTATGTCTATAATAAAACAGAGGTCTGTATTATCTGCCGTGAGCATGGTGAATTTTGGCAAAAGCCCAAGAATCACCTAAGTGGGTATGGGTGTCCCATTTGCTCTGGCCGTAAGAAAATGCGGACTATTGACTATGTTAAGCGAGCCAAAAATGTCCATGGTGACAAATACGACTACTCAAAAACAGAGTATAAAGGTAATAAAGAAAAGGTATGTATCATTTGTCCTGAGCATGGCGAGTTTTGGCAACAAGCCAGTAATCATTTAAGGGGTGTAGGCTGTCCCAAATGTGGGTTCATTGCAAGTAGTTCAAAACAGAGAATTTGGACTAGGGAAAGATGTTATGAAACAGCACGACAGTATAAAGAACTAAACTCTTTTATTAAAGAGTGTCAAGCAGCATATGTTATTGCTCATCGAAATGGCTGGTTACAAGATTACACATGGTTAAGACGAAGGCAACTCCCAAACGGATATTGGAGTAAAGAGCTCGTAATGGCAGAAGCGCGCAGATATACTAGTTCTAGTATGTTTAGAGAAGGGAATCCTTCTGCTTATGGCGCTGCATGTAGACGCGGATGGATTAAAGAATGCACATGGTTTACTAAACCAAAGAATGCAAAGAAATGGGACTATAACACATGTTTTGAAGAAGCACAAAAATATACTTCAAGACAAGAATTTAGAATGGAATCAGTTACTGCATATACAGTAGCGCGAAAACATGGCTGGCTTGATGAATATGTGTGGCTAGAGAAATTGATTTTTTATAGTTATGATGTTTGTTTGACAGAAGCTCGCAAATATGAATACTTTAATGATTTCCGTTCTAATTCTCATCGTGCATATCTTGTTGCACGTTCTCGGGGATGGCTAAAGAAATTTGATTGGCTTATAAAGGAGCCTATAGAGCCATATAACAAAAAATGGAATTATGACACATGCTTTGCTGAAGCCAAGAAATATAAGACGCGAAGTGAATTTAATAATAAACGATCGAGAGCATACGATGTAGCAAGAAGAAATGGGTGGCTGGCAGATTATACTTGGATGCCAGACATTACGGCTGTAGATTCAAAAGTTGATAGTGTGTATAGATATTACTTTAAAGAACAAAATGCTGTTTATGTAGGAAGAACGTTGATGTATCGTCAGCATATTAGAGATATAGATCATCGAAATACGAAGAACGATACTGTTTACAGATATGCTCAGAAGAATCATCTTGAAATACCTCCCATGCAAATAATCGAAGATAAACTCACTGTTCTTCAAGGAAGAGAACGGGAAGATCATTGGAGGAAGCACTATGAATCCCAAGGTTGTTTAATACTTAATAAAGCTGCCACAGGTGTAAAGAGTGGATCTTTAGGGGCTATAGGAAGAGGCAAATGGACTTTTGAAAAGGCATATCAAATAGCAAAATGTTTCCATTCTGCAAAAGAAATGAATGATGAATACGGATAATTATATAAAATTTCAAAAGCGAAGGGATGGATAGAGAAATTTGACTGGTTTAGGGGGCAGGAAATAAGGAAAGAAAAGACAACAAAATGGACAGAGGATGTTTGTCGTGAGGAAGCTAAGAAATACACATCTAGAAAGGATTTCCGAAGGATGTGTAAAGGAGCATATGACAAAGCAAAAGAGATGGGATGGTTAAATGATTATACATGGCTTTCTCATCATAAGGCTCATTCTGATTGGGATTATGAGAGTTGTAAAAATGAGGCCATGAAGTATCCTAATAGGAATGAGTTTGGCAAGCATTCATATGGAGCATATACACAATCAAGAAAGCAGGGATGGCTAGATGATTTTTATCCTGTACCTCTTCGGAGGGTTCTTGACTATGATACATGTAAAGAACTTGCATCTAAATATAGTAGCGTTAGTGAACTACTTGCTAACGATAAAAGTTTATATCATACTTTGCTAAAAAAAGGTTGGATGAAAGATTTCTTTCCATCAAAAGGTTAAAATGAATGACAAACAAAAAGAACCTAAGTTAACCTATGCTTTGAACGAGGCAGGGAAAATGGTCAGCATAGATAGCGTCGAAACGGGGCTTTCATGCAATTGTCGTTGTCCTAAATGTAAAGAGTTCTTGATTGCAAAGCAAGGACACGGTGTTCGTAAGCCGCATTTTGCGCATCAAGGAGATAATAATTGCCATGGAGCATACATGAGTGCTTTACACAAACTGGCCGAGCAAATTATTGAAGAAGAGAAGGCGGTGATGGCACCTGCATATAAAGATATGAAGGCGCAAAAGCTATCATTCGTCGATACAGAAGTTGAACGACGAGTAGATCGAAATGATGTTCAGCCAGATGTAGTTGGAGTAACTCATGATGGATTGCGTTGGCATATAGAGATTCGTAATACAAGTGAAGTTGATGAATCAAAGAAAGCTAAACTACTTGAATCTGGTCTTACTTGTCTTGAAATAGATGTTAGAAAACAAAAGTTAGATAAAGATCTATTAAGATCATTTTTACTCAATTCAACAGAAGAACGTAAGTGGATAAACAATCCTAATTATGTGAGGCTGATAGAATTCGGGGAAAAAGGAATAAGCCAAAAATACCAAGCTGATTCTTCATTCGAAATAAAGACCAAAGGTGCCTGCAGTTCTCAGTGTAAATATGGGCTTATTAATGGCAAATGCATCTACATGATAGAGTCTATTTCTTACAAAGGAATTGACTTCGTTGTATGTGATGTGTTGAAACGACAAAAAGATGAAGAGGAAGAATCACAAAACAAGACTATAGATGATGCTAAGACACAACATGAGTCCAATTACAAACCTAACGGGAATCTACTAAAGAGAAAAACAATAGATCCAATTTCAAGTATTCTAGAGCCTACACAATTGAGAGATCTACCATTTGTTAGATGCTGGACAATTGAGCAATATTTTGAATACTTACAATTGATAGGTTCATTTGAATACGAGGAATGCCATTGGGTAGTTGTTGAGAAATGTGATATATTTAGAAATGGAATTCTTGTTTTACTTAAAGAAACGAGTGAAAAGAAGATACTCTGGCCATACCATGTTGTTACAATCTCTGTTATTAATGGGGAGATAAAACATGAAAAAGTAAGTGACCATACTAATGAAGCATCAGCAATAAAAGCTTACGATGAACGTATTCGGTTTTATCAAAGCAATGCTTACTATTCAAAAACAAGTGACAATAATGATTTGCCTTTTTAAAGGGTGATAGGAACCTGTCCCTTGTCAACTCCTTCTGCCAATATCCGCTGCGGTGTAGCGGATATTGAGAATGTCAGGAAAAAGCGCCGTGTCTAAACCGCACCGACCATTCGGTCAGTGCGGTTAACTGTCCGCTCGGCTTTGCCGCTTCGTTTGCGAAGAACTACTCGCCTGAGCCTCCGCCCTGCGGGGCATTCGCGGCATTCAGCTGTTCAGCGTTCGCCATCTCGGCGGTTGACTTGAACTGTGCGGACCTGCGGAGCGAGATGGAGTCGTTACCCTCGCTGCGGGCGGGCAGGAAGCGCATGCACACACCTGTGATGTGCTCGCCTACGTTGAACTTATCCAGTCCCTCGGCACCCTTCGAGCGGATGGAGGCGTAGAACGTGCCGAACTCCCCGAACTTCACCTTCTTCGAGTCGAGCATCAGCTCCTTCAGACAGTCGAGCATCTGGGTCAGAATACCGGTCACCGTACCACGGTCGTACACCGATCCATGACTGATGACGTGCTCG
>OMXE01000043.1 GCA_900314935.1 uncultured Prevotella sp. | reverse complement strand
TCAGGTAGATGCGGTCGGCATTCTTATGCCAGCTGTCGATGCTATACTGTCGCCACGTGTAGTCGCCCATCAGGATGATGAACATCAGCGACACCACCAGGCCCGCTATATTTATAAAGGTGTAGGCCTTGTTACGCGATAGGAATTTGAAATAACTCTTCATGTTTCTACTCGTTCTTGATACTATTAATGGGATTCTCATTGGCCGTGCGCCAACTCTGGATAATGACGGTGGTGAGGGTAATGACGCCAACTGTCAGAAGGGCCAGGGGGAAGAGCCACCAGTAGATGGGCGTGCGCTCGGCAAACGACTGAAGCCACTGACGTCCTATGTAGTAAGCTATCGGAGCTGCAATGATGAAGCTGACAGCGAGCAGCAGGGCGTAGTGGCGGCAGAACATCATGAGGATTTCCTGCGTCGAAGATCCCATTACCTTGCGGATGCCAATCTCCTTGCGACGGTATTCCGTCTCGAACATCGTCATACAGAACACACCGATGAGGGTGATGACGAGGCATACACCTGAGAACCAGCCCACCTGACGGATGAAACGGAACTCATCCTGATAGAGGTCTTCGAGTTTCTGGTCGAGGAACTTTGTTTCCACCTGTTCTCCACTGCCCATCCGTGTAAGTACATCGCTAATCTGTTTGCGAGTAGCGACCTTGTCATTGCCAGCAGTCACACGGATGTTGGCAATACCCAACTGGTCGCCCCATTCAGAAAAACTTTCACCGAAGATAATGAAGGCCAGCGGTTCCTGATGCCGGTCCTTGCGAGTAGATGCATATCGGATATCTTCGCAAACACCAATGACAGGGTAATCTTTGTCCAACAGTTTCTTGTCAATCTCCACCCAGGGCCATTGCTTGCGGGCCGCCTCATTGATGATGTAGCAGTCGCCATCATGCTCTGTGAAGTCGCGCCCCTCTATAACCTTGATGCCCATAGTACGAAGATAGTGCCAATCGACGGGCATACTGGTGAAGGTGATTTGGTGGTCGTTGTCAGCGCGTCCCCAACCCATATAGCCATCCTGTGCACCCAGCACAAAGCGCGAGAAACTGACATCAGAAACGCCACTCTGTTGCATCAACTCGGCACGGACGGCATCTTTCTTACCTCGTAGTTCATTTGTGAGCGGGGCATAGAGCACCTCATCTTTGTCGAAGCCGTAGTCGCTGTTATAGATGTAGCGGCTCTGCATGAGCAAGATGCTGATATAGGTCACCATAAGCAGGGCTATGCCCAGTTGAAGTGCAACAAGAGTGGAACGCAACTTACGTCCCTTTGGCGTGAGACCGAAAGAGCCTTTCAGCACTAAGGCAGGCTGAAACGACGTAGCGAAGAATGCAGGATAGACACCCGCCACAATGCCGACGGCAACAGCCAGCAACGCTGTAATAGCCAGAAGGACAGTATGGTCGCCAAGGGCCAGCGAGCCTAATAGCAGTTCTGTAGGCTGTTTTGCCACTAATGCACAAACCACTAATGCTAAGCCGTATGCTATCAATGCCGTCAGAACTGTCTCGGCAATCATTCCTAATCGCAGTCTCGCCACACCTTCGCCCAACACACGACGAGTATTTACACTCTTGATGCGCATAGGGCTCTCAGCCAAGACGAAATTCAGGAAGTTGATGGCTGCAATAACGATTACCAGCACGCATGATAACTCCAAGATGAAGAGTATGGCGGGATTGCCCTTGTCATCGCCATGAACACCAGAGAAATATGTGTCGCGTATGGGCGTCAGTCGATAGCCCTGATTGTCAAATTGCCTGTCGAACATGGCACGCACCTCCGACTCCTGAGCTTCAGTAACCTCTCCAGCAGCAAGTGCTCCGCCCCACTGCAGTTTCCACAACTGTTCCTTAAACTGTTTGCCAAACCCCTTCAGCATGCTCTCTGCATCGACACCCTCGCGAAGTTTGACGTAGACAATATAGCTCCATTCACTCCAGTCCTGCAGATTGTTTTGTGTGGCATAATAAACATCGTTCTTCATTGAACAGTTGGCAGGAAAGTCCTCATAGACACCCTGCACGGTTAGCGTGTCACTCTTCGAATAGATTGGCTGTCCGGCCACGTCCGTCCGACCGAAAATCTTCTTAGCCAGCGATGCCGGTATGATGACACTCCGCTCACCGTAGTCGTCCCAACTAAGCTTGCCGTCAAGACAATGTGCAGATATTGCACCGAACGGTGTCAGATTTGAGCCGGAGCGAGGATGTTCGACCACACTCTCGCCAACAACAAACTCACGTTTCTGTCCCCAACTGGCCAGTTCAGTCATGGCCTCTACCTGTGGCATCTCCGAAAGGATGGCGTTTGTAGGACGATTGCAGTTGATGCCCCACGGAGAGTCGGATCCCATCTTCGTCTCAAATCGGAACACACGCTCATTGTCAGGGATACACGAATTATAGGAAATGTTATACACCACTTGCGTCATCAGCAGGTAGAAGGC
>OMXE01000003.1 GCA_900314935.1 uncultured Prevotella sp. | reverse complement strand
AGATTTAAAGTTAATAATTAGGGTTAACGTTTTGCTGAGCTTTGTTGTGTTAAGATCTTTCAAATCTGCGCACTATTTGTCGGATTTTCGCACCACTTTGCTTTTGCTCTGCAAAGGTACGAACATTTTTTGACATGGCAAAATATTTTGTCAATTATTTTCACTTCATACTGCATTTTTTGACAAAACACACAAACTGCCATAGTTTGTGCCAGGAAGTGCCATAGTTTGCACTGAAAAGTGCCATAGATCATCTTAACGGCCCAACTTGCAAGCTGCCTCAAAAATGTTGCATGTTGCATGTTGCATGTTGCATTAAGCACCTTCCACATGTGGAAACCGAAAGGTTATATTATATATATAATATATATATATTATATATAAATATAAATTATATATACTTATAATCTATATCTATTTTCTTCATCTTTACCTATTTGAACGACCTTAATGCAACATGCAACATGCAACGTGCAACAAAATTTGTCTGAAAACATCGATAAACATTGAGAAAAATGATATTCGCACACTTTGCAACATTAGTATTATATCGCTTTCAATTTGTAAATCCATACATAGATCTTGTGTTTTTTCATACTAGAATAGTTGACACATAAACGTGATTCTTTCCTGATTTCGTTGACATCGTGCCTTTCGTTCGTCTGAAAAAGCTCTTCGACAAACGAAGCGCAAAGCCGAGCGGAATGTTTTTTTACCTTAACCTTGCCATAGGTTGAATGCCATGGGGTATCTTTTATTCTAAACCCTGGCAGAAGTTCTTCGACAAGCGAAGCGGCAAAGCCGAGCGGAACGATTCTCTCTTAACCCTCGTATTTCTTGAATAGGCTCCGCGGAAAGCCGTTCAATCATATTTAGGGTTTGCGGTGCAAAGGTACATGCTCCTTCTTGGATTTCCAAATTCTCAAGGTTCTTTTCTCTGGTGACAGGGGACAGATACTGTCACCTTCGGATGGCACGGATGAAACGGATACAAGAATAGAGGATGAGATTGCTCATCCTCTATTCTTTGTAATTAGATTTTTATTTGATGATTTGTTTCTGACCGTTTTGAATATAAACTCCCTTCTTCTTGGGCATTCCGTTGAGCTTTCGGCCATCAATCGTGTACCACTCATCGCTTATCACTTGTGACTTATCACTTGTCACTTGATGAAGGTCTGTGGCGATGGCTGAGGGTTTCTTATAAGTGAAGTAGCCAGGGTTGCTGGAGCCACCGTCGATGCGGGCGTAGGTCTTGTCCTTCGGGTTGGAGTCGTTATAATTCGTGCCCTGACCGCCCACAAGGTTAGTGCAGAGTGTGAACATATCATCAGAATCCGTCACAGCCGCAGTGCTCCAGCCATTGCCCACATGGATAGTCCGCAGATTGCTGCTGTTCCAAAACATGTCAACCATATAACTCACCTTGGACGTATTGAAACTGCTCAAGTCAAGACTGGTCAGTCCACGACAATCAAAAAACATGCCATTCATTGTGATCACTTTGGACGTATTGAAGTGGCTCACATCAATGCTCGTCAATTGATAACATTTCAGAAACATAAAAGACATATTGGTAACTTCGCTGGTGTTCAGGTAACTCAGGCCCTCAATAGTCTGAAGCTCCAACATTAAAGCGAACCAACCGCAGGTGGTCGTCGGGCGGGCACCAGCAAACGAGGGGTCAAAGACCACTTTGGTCACATAGTCTTTGGTGCCGTCAGTATCCCATCCGGTTTCGTTTCCTCCAGTGTTCAGGTCGTAGATCCTGCCTGAGCGACTGCCGCGTTGTTTGTCGTAATAGAACGTGAGCGTTGTGTTTTCAGGTGTGTAGCACACATAGGGCATAAGTGAATTGATATCGGTGAAATAGCCAGGGTTGTTGGGGCCGCCATCGACGTGGGCATAGGTCTTGTTACTCGGGTTGGTATCTTTCCATGTCGTACCCTTGCCACCCCTAAGCTCGGTGCAGCCATCGAACATAAAGTTGGACTCAGTCACTGCAGCTGTGCTCCAGCCATCGCCCATTTGCAGATCGGTGCTTCCATAGAACATCCCTTGCACATAAACCACCTTAGACGTATTGAAACTGCTCAAGTCAAGGGTTGTCAACTTGAAGCAGTCACTGAACATCCAACCCATATTGGTAACTTCACTGGAATTCAGGTAGCTTAATCCTGTGATGGACTCAAGGTTCTTCATACCAAAGAACCAACCGTAAGTGGTCGTCGGACGGGCGCCAGCGAATGAGGGGTCAAAGACTACCTTGGTCACATTGGCTTTGGTGTCGTCAGTGTCCCATCCGGTATCGTTGTCGCCTTTATTCATGTCGTAGGTTGTGCCCGAGCGGGAGTTGCGTAATTTGTCGTAGTAGAACGTCAGTGTTGTGTTCGACGGCGTGTAACAGGCATAGGCCACAGGTAAATTGATGTCGGTTAGATAACCCGGATTGCTCGTACCACCATCTATGTGGGCGTAGGTATTGTCTACATGGTCAGTATCGAAGGTAGTGCCCTTGCCGCCCTCAAGATTCCAGCAACTAGAAAACATAGCTGTTGAGGAAGACACGGTACTCGTTCTCCAACCACTACCCACATAGATGATTTGCAAAATGGTGCAGCCATTGAACATATAATCCATGTCAGTTACTTTTGTCGTGTTGAAGCTGCCTAAATCAAGGCTCGTCAGTTTTTTACAGTAACCGAACATCCAAGCCATATTGGTCACCTCACTGGTATTCAGGTAGCTTAATCCCGTGATGGATTCAAGATCCTTCATATTGTAGAACCATGAGAAAGTGCTCGTCGGGCGCGCGTCAGCGAACGAGGAATCAAATACCACCTTAGTCACATTGCCACTGGTGCCGTCCGATTCCCAATCAGGATCGTTGTAGTCAGTGTTCAGGTCGTATGTGTTAAGGCGTAATGCCTTATATCTGTCGTAGTAGAACGTCAGCGTTGTTTTCTCTGCGTTATAGCAGGCATAGGCTTTGGCAGCATTAGCGCTAATGGCGCTCATCAAGGTTATCAATAGGATAACCAGTCGGTGAATAATGGATGTTGGTTTCATAAGCGGATAGTTTTGAGATTGGAGGCTCCCCTACCCCCTCCAAAGGAGGGGAACCGGGGATTCTGCTGCAAAGATAGTTTTTTTCTTTGAACTTTGAGCATTGAACATGGAACTTTATGATTAGTTTTATGTAATTTTAAGACCCCCAAAGATTTACCATCTCACAGAAATGTTTGTTCTCACGCAGAGACGCAGAGAACGCAGAGTTCACGCAGAGAATTATAATATCTCACACAGAACCGACTACTTTTAATCTCCCACAGAAAGCACGGAACCGACAGAGCAGCGAATGCCATCAAGCATGCTTGAATGGCTGAGTCGCGATGGAGGAAGACGATAGTCAAATCACAGAAATTTTTCCGTTATTGGCTTCGCCTTCCTCCTCCTCGCTCGACAAAGTCCATACAAGTATAACTTTGTTCTCACTCGTTCGTCGGTTCCGTTATTTTTCCGTTTCTTCCGTTATAGATAAAGATAATTCTCAAAGTGATTGGCGCAAAGATTTTTATAACGGAAGAAACGGAAATTATCGGAAAATAAACGGAAAAGGCTATGTATTTCGCCCCTTATTTCCCACAGGGCTTGATGGTGATTACCCTGTTGTACGATTCCGGCTTTACCCTGTATTCATCGAGCACATAGACGCAGGTGCAACCAACACCCGTGGTGTTGTAGTCGATGTTCAGGGTGTAGCGGTCGGTCTGCGGCTGCAACTGATAGGTGAACTGACTCTTCGTCAGATTATCAGTGGTGAAGGAATAGGCGTTGAAGTTGAAGGGCTCGTTCATGGATATCTGCACTCCCCTGCCCTCCTTGTCCAACAACCGTACATAGCGGTTTTCGGTGCGCAGCGCATGATCCTGCGGCAGGAGGTAAGGCTCGTACATATCAGCCACCGTCTTGGTCCAAACGCCCACCTGATAGCCCGTCTTACGGTCGGGATAGTTCTCTTCAGGTCCGCGACCATACCAGGTAATGGCATCGAAATCGTTCGCTACAGAGGTGGTGAAACCAATGCGGGGAAGCATCTCGGGCAGACGGCCCTGCGGACTGAGATGGTTATCGATCTTAACCGTACCGTCGTCGTAGAAATGATAGGTATAGTCGAGGTTGAATCCGCACAGCTGCACACCTTGGATATACAGGTCGAGAGCCCCGTAGGACGAAGCGCCCACCTGCACCAGCTGATTCACGGTAACGGTAGTCTCACGGTCGTTGTGCGTGACTTCAATATGTGAAGGACGGATGCTGAGCTGGTTCACTCCTTTGGAATACCACAAGGTGGAAATCATGTTGCCATATCCTTCAGCATAGCCGCCATTGACACGGAATGCATCCCATGAGTCGAACTCGTTGGCAGTGGGAGCACGCCAGAGGTTGAACGTGAGGGGCGCCATGAGTACAGGCTTTCCCTCGATCTCCACCTGCTCCAGGTTACCGGTTTCCTTACTGATGACATAGCAGAAACCCTTGCCCGAGATCGTGATCTGCTGGTCGTCCTGCTGCATACGCAGATTCTTTGCAGACAGCTTCTCTGCAGGTGCAGGGAGGTTCCACGACGAGAGCTCCAGCTGATCCCATGCTACCTCATGACCTTTCTTTGCCCACACCTCATCGTTCTTCAACATGGAGGTAATGGTGACACGATACTCCTTTCCCGGTACGATAGAAGGTTTATGATAAGGAATCCTGATGATTTGTTTCTGGTTCGGCGCTGTGGAGAGCTGGATATCGCCCTCTTCCAACACCTGATTATCGGCCATCAGAGTCCAATGGGTGGCATATTGCGAGAGATCGGTGAAGAACAGTCGGTTGGTAACCTCTGCCTCACCCGTATCAGCATTGAGCAGACGGAAGCTGATGGGCTGTGTGGTCCACTTCATCTGTTTCATCTCGGGCTGCACCGTACGGTCGGGCCAGATACAGCCATAGGTACGCATATTACCGCCAATGGTAAAGAAGGTGCCTTCGTTGCCATTACCATCGAACGTGAGGTAGAGCACCGCATCGTCGGCTTTTCCTTCGCCATCGGCCAGACATTGGTTGTAGATAGCCACATTGTCCATCTCGGCATCAGCCGTAAGGATGGTTTGGGGGTCCTGGGCATGATTACCGGCAAACCTACCGATGTTGATGGGGTACGGGAAATTGCTGAGCATGCCGCGTTCGCCACCGCCTCCTCCTCTGGGACCACGACGGTTCATGGCAGGCTCTGCAGCAGTCTTCTCAGTGCCTTTCAGCTCACCGTCGATGTAGAGTTTCATTTCCTTGCTGTCCCAGGTGGCTGTTACATGATGCCACTTGCCTATCCAGTTGTCGGGCAGATCGACGTCGAGCGTGTGCTTCACACCCGAGTGCAGATAGAACTGCAGCTTGTCGTTCCCTTTCTGAACAACACCGAACTGGGTGTTTCCCTTGGTGATATACGGGGCTCCCTCGTAGGTGCCGCTCAGCTTACCGGGCTTTACATCGAAACTGATGGTGAGGGCCTTGCCCGACAGCTCCACATTGTTACTGCGGTACACTTCCACCCACTCGTCGTGTCCGCTTAGGCGCAACACGCCTTTCTCCACCTTGGCAGCACCCATGAGGTGTACAGGGGTGTTGAAAGGAGAGCTGTCTTTCAAAGGACGGATATGCTCAGTAAGACCGGGGTTGACGAAATCCCAGATGGCACCACCCATCAAACGGGGATGGCGACGAATGACAGACCAGTATTCATCCAGTCCGCCACCTGCATTACCGGCCACAGAGAGGTATTCGTCCATGAACGACGGACGGGGGTCTTCGCTCTCGGGCACCATGGCGGTGTTCATCTCCAGTTCGTAAGGTGTCGGGTAGCGCGGACCGATGATATCTTCGCCGGGATGGGCGTAGGCATTACCGCCGTACATGAAATAGCGTGTGGGGTCGAGGCGCTTGCCTTCGTTCACCACCTCGGTGATGAGCGGACCTTCGCCACTCTCATTACCCGCACTCCAGAAGAGCACACAGGCATGATTACGGTCGCGCAACACCAGCTTCTGCACACGCTCCAGGTACATCCCACGGAAACGCTGGTCGTTGGAG
The DNA here is from genome assembly GCA_900314935.1 of uncultured Prevotella sp. GTDB lineage: Bacteria > Bacteroidota > Bacteroidia > Bacteroidales > Bacteroidaceae > Prevotella. Next base: position 148,566 of record OMXE01000003.1, on the reverse strand, counting down.
ATATACTCCGTGGCGTGAGCCTCGGTACCTGCCTCGTCGATGATGTACAGACCATACTCGTCGGCCAGCTCCAGGTATTTGTTCACAGGAGGATAGTGCGAGGTTCGTACGGCGTTGAAGTTGTGCTGTTTCAGTATCTCCATATCCTTGCGGATGGTGGCTTCGTCCATGGCGTGTCCAAGATCGGGGTGCTGCATGTGCGTGTTGATGGCATTGATCTTGATGGGCTTACCGTTCAGGTAGAACACCTGATGACGGATCTCGGTTTCCTTGAATCCCATCTTACTGCTTATCTGCTGCATGACCTGTCCGGATTCGCTGAGCAGCTCGAGTTTCAGCTGGTAGAGTACGGTCGTCTCGCAAGTCCACTTGTCGGGATTGGTGATGAGCGACGACAGCTCCACGGTCTTCTTCCCCTTCCCTTCCATCGTGAAGGGATCGGTGGTGAGCTGTTTCACCTGATTACCTTTCGCATCGGTAAGGGTAGCACGCACGGCGTAGGAGCCACGAGCGTCCTCATATTTCTTCACATCGACTGCCACCTTGAGGGTAGCATCCTTATATTGGTCGTCAAGATCGGTGGTTACATACCAGTCGAACAAGCGCGTCTTGGGCGTGGCATAGAGCGTCACATCATCAAAGATACCCGCCAGGCGCCAGTAGTCTTGTCCTTCGAGATAGTAGCCGTCGCTATATTTAAGTACACATACAGCCAAAAGGTTCTTTCCTGGTTGTACATAAGGAGTTACGTCGTATTCGGCAGGTTCCTGACCACCTTCGTTATAACCTACCTGATGACCGTTCATCCATACGAAAGAGGCACTTTGTGTCTTCTCCATACGAAGGAATATCTGCTGGCCCTTCCATGACGAAGGGATGGTAAAGGTCTTCCTATAAGCGCCAGTGGGGTTATACTCTCGGGGCACATAAGGAGGATTGGCCTTGAACGGAGCAGGCACATTGCGGAACTGCGCATCGCCATAACCTTCCATCTCCCAGTTGCTGGGCACAGGGATGTTGCGCCACTTGCCGTCCTTGAAGTTCGTGGCAAAGAAATTCTGCGGCACTTCCTCGGGGGTGTTGGCAAAGAAGAACCGCCAGTTACCGTTGAGCGAGAGTTGCTGACTGGCCTGGTAATAGGCATGGCCTTCTTCCTGGTTTTCTTCAAAGACTGAGGTGTTCTCGATGTAATCGTAAAGGTGCTCAAGATACTGAGCATTGGCCTGCAACGAACAGGTTGCAAACAGACAAATGATTAGTTTTTTAATAGTCATATGATTGTGTAAAATGAATGATATCCAACAGTTGTTCCATATGGTCAATGATATGGTCTGCCCCAGCCTGCTCCAGTTCTTCTTTGCTTCCGTTACCCCATGACACACCACAGGTTCTTGCACCGGCATTGGCTCCCATGAGGATATCTACTGCCATGTCCCCGACAACAAGTGTCTCGCTAGCAGGAAAGCGCATGGCGGCAAGGGTTTTCAGGACAGGTTCTGGCATAGGCTTCGCCTCTTTCACATCGTCAGCCCCGATGAGGTAAGAGATACAATCGGCTATACCCATGTTATGCGTCAGCTCAACAAGGGAAACATGTGAACGGGAAGAAGCAATGGTAAGCACGAAACCTTGTTGTTTCAAGGTGTTGAGTGTTTGGATGACTCCAGGAAAAGGCTGCGGGGTCATCGACTGAAGGTTTGCGGCGAAGATACGGCGGTAAGTATCGGCACATCGTTGTACCTCTTCTTTCTGCAAATGAGGAAACAGCGTCTCAAAGCAGACAGTGAGCGGCAGACCGATCGTGCTGGCACACTCTTCCTCTGCCCGATTCGGCAAGTGCAGTTCGTCGATAGTCATCTGCATGGTTTTGACAATATTACGTCTGGTATCTCCCAGCGTACCGTCAAAGTCGAATATGATCAGTCCTTTATTCATGATATCGTTTGCAAAGGTACGAATAAGCGAGAGAAATACCAAATTTATTTGAGTATTTGCGAGCGAGAGTACTTTCGACGTAGTCAAAGGTACGCAATTATTTCGATATAGACTCAATATTTGTTAATATTGTTGGTAAAGTTAGCTACAGTGCTTTTTTTTACGTATCTTTGTAGATGATTTGAAGAATTACTAAAACAACGACAATGAAAAGGACGCTAATCTCAGCACTCGTCCTGCTATTTGCAGGATGCATTTACGCTGCCACAAGTGGAGAAGACGGCAGTCGACTGTGGCTACGCTTCGACACGGCTAAAACAACATCAACAATCACAGGAGTCAAGGGTACGGCCATGACCGAACTGCAAACCTACTGGCAAGGCGGACCGGTGATTCTGAAACGACAGAAGGGCTTGCCCAAAGATGGCTACACCATCAAGAGTCAGGGGGGAAAGACCGTAATCTCGGCTGCGAACGATGTGGGACTGCTTTACGGTGCTTATCACTTGTTACGCCTGCAGCAGATATCCGAGAACGGGGTTTATTTTGATCAATCCATGGACCATCTGGATATCACGGAGAAGCCCTTCTACGACCTGCGCATCCTGAACCACTGGGATAATCCCAACGGTACGGTGGAGCGTGGCTTCGCGGGTAAGAGTATCTTTCTGAATCCTACCCCGGAGCGGATGAAGATGTACGCCCGTGCCAATGCGTCGGTGGGTATCAACGGTACGGTGCTCAACAATGTGAACGCCAAGCCTGAGGCACTCTCCACCGAGAGTCTGCAGAAGGCCAAGAGTATTGCCGACCAGTTGCGTCCCTATGGTATTCGCGTCTATCTGTCCATCAACTTCGCCTCGCCCATTAAGGTGGGCGGACTGGAGACTGCCGACCCGCTCGATGCGAATGTCATCAAGTGGTGGAAGAACAAGGTGAATGAGATCTACAAGCTCATACCCGACTTCGGTGGCTTCCTTGTGAAGGCTAACTCGGAGGGGGAACCCGGCCCGCAGGACTTCGGACGTACGCACGCTGATGGTGCGAACATGCTGGCTGGTGCACTCAAGCCACACAAGGGTATTGTGATGTGGCGAGCCTTCGTATATAATCCCCAGAGCAGCGACCGTGCCAACCAAGCCTACGAGGAGTTCATGCCCTTCGACGGACAGTTTGCCGACAATGTCATCATCCAGATCAAGAACGGTCCGGTTGACTTCCAACCAAGGGAGCCGTACAGTCCGCTGTTCACTGCCATGAAGAAGACGCAGATGATGGTGGAGTTCCAGATCACGCAGGAGTATCTGGGTGCCGCCAACCACCTGGTTTATCTTGCCCCGATGTGGCAGGAGTTCTTCTCGTTTGTGAAACCTGGCAGTCTGAAGGCCATGGCTGGTGTGGCGAACATCGGCGATGATGTGAACTGGTGCGGTCACCACTTTGCACAGGCCAACTGGTACGCCTTCGGTCGTCTGGCATGGAACCCCAATCTGAGGTCGGCGGATATTGCCTATGAGTGGCTCAGACAGACATGGAATCTCATTTCAGATTATAAGCATCCCGCTACCAGATCAAATCTGTGTAGTGCCCTCTATCCGGCAAGATACGGGGAACCTTGGGGAACCCTTGTTGACTTGATGATGTCCAGTAGGGAGGCCTGCGTGAACTACATGATGCCATTAGGTATTCATCATATCTTCGCAGGAGGGCACCACTACGGTCCTGAGCCTTGGTATGCTCCACGCGGCTTGAGGGCCGACTGGACCCCACCCTACTATCATAAGGCCGACAGTATAGGAATGGGCTTTGACCGTACGACGAAAGGATCGGGTAATGTGAAGCAGTATCCCGACGAGCTCTGCAAGCTCTACAACGATATCAACACCTGTCCGGAGGAAGTGCTGGTATGGTTCCACCATGTGCCTTGGGACTTTAAGATGAAGAGCGGACGTACGTTCTGGGACGAGCTATGCCACAAGTATGACGATGGTGTGCAAGAGGCTCGTCGCTTCCTGAAGATCTGGGATACGATGGCGCCTTATATTGACACGCAGCGCTTTGATGACGTACAGCGCAAGCTCCGCATCCAGGTCCGTGACAGCGAGTGGTGGCGTGATGCCTGTCTGCTCTATTTCCAGACATTCTCACACCGTCCTATCCCATCGGATATGGAGCATCCCGTTCATAATCTCGACGAGATGATGAAGTTCAGGATTCCTATCAGCAATTACGAGAACCCTGAAAGCGGCTACAACAAATAACAGGAACAAACGTTCCAAGGAAAATGATAAATACAAAAAGAGGGCACATCAACGCGATGTGCCCTCTGCTTTTATACGAAATAGGATAACTAACGAGCGTGTCGTCTGAGCTTATGCCACCTCGATGCTCTTCGACATCTTCTTCTCTTCCTTCTTCATCTTCGGAAGAACAATGGTAAGGATACCATTATCAACCTTGGCTGAGATATGCTCACGCTCCACATCATCAGGAAGTGCGTAGCTCTGCTCATAGTTTGCATACGAGAACTCGCGGCGCAGATAATGGTTGTGCTTATCTTCCTCCTTGTGCTCCATCTTGTTCTCAATAGCGATGGACAGGTTACCATCGTCGTTGATGCTTACACGACAGTATTCTTTCTTGATGCCCGGAGCAGCTACCTCCATGGTATAAGCTTCGTCACTCTCCTTGACATTGACTGCAGGTGCTGTTGCGTTGGCACGAGGCATGAAGTCAGTGTTCAGAAAATCGTCAAATAATGTTGGGAACCAACTGTTTTTAAACATTACTGGTAACATAATCAATACCTCCAATTATACTTTAAGTGAAACATTTGTTTATATTGGGAACCGCTTCGTAGCGGTCTCACCAACATAGATGCAACAAATGTGCCTATGGGGGTTTATGCTGACAAACTGGCATTTTGCATGACAACCTTGTCAGTTGATGATGTTCCACCCTGTTGTTTAGTAACCGGGATTCTGTACGATGTTGTGGTTGGTGGCAATGACGACTGCAGGAATAGGGAAAAGACGGGTATGACCGTCGCTCTCGTCCACCTTGGAGGTATAGGCATCGCCTTCAAAAAGACTCTCGTATTGTCCGAAGCGAATCAGGTCCTGACGTCGCCAGCCTTCCCAGCAGAGTTCCAGCAGGCGCTCGTCCAGCAGGTTCTGAAGGGTGAGCTCACGGGGATTCTCCGCTACCCTTTCGCGAATGGCATTGAAATCGTCCTGCGCCGTTGGTCCTTCACCGTTATACTGATAGGCTGCACCTCCCAGGCGGAATTTGGCTTCGGCACGCATCAGCAGGACATCAGCGAAACGGAACAACACAATATCATTATCCATGAGCTTCCCGTCTTTCGTGGCATTCTTATCCACCTCGTATTTCTTCATGCGGGCACCGGCTGTTTCTACAAACGGACTGCCGCTCAGGTCCATGGCCACTTCGCGTGGGTAGTATCTCAAATGATTACCGGTTCTGTCGGTTACAAATTCGAAATTCAGGTCTAACACTTCCCCCGCCCAATAGTTCAAGGAGAAACGCACATCCTCGTCGTCTGAGTCGTAACCGAAGATGTCGAGTACCTTCTGCGTGGCGCAGGATCCGTTCTCACCGGTAAAGCCATAGGCGGCAGCATGACGGTAGTGGTACGAGCGGAAGAGGTTCTGCTGCTGGTTGGTGTACAGATCCTTGTCCATGGGAATGGTCCAGATATTCTCCACGGAGTACTCGTTATACACGGTGAAATTCCTGTAGTAGTCGTTCTCCAGTCTATACCCCATATTCTCTATCTCGTTACAGTACTCAATGGTTTCCTGCCAGTGCGGCTTACCGCTATACACCTCGGCGTTGAGCATGAGCTTCGCAAGCACAAAGGTAGCCACAGGATAGGTAACACGACCGTAGTGCTCGCCTGGTTGCTGACTGTAACTCCAATACAGATACGGTCGTGTGTCTTGCAACTCCTTCACGACGAACGAGAAGACTTCAGCACGTGACGACTGTTTCACCTCTTGCATGGAAACGGTTGATTTGGTGATGATGGGTACATTACCGAAGAGGTCGAGCAGATACCAGTAATAGATGGCCCTGAGCGCCCGCACCTCAGCCAGATAACCCTTGTAATCGATATCAGAGAGCAGGATTTGATGCTTCTCAATCTGTTCCAACGAGCGGTTGCAGAGGGTGATTACCTTATACAGATAAAGCCACGCATTCTTGGGGAGGTCGTGCCCGGCGCTCCAGGAATGACGGTACATATCCTGCCACAGACCGCCATCATACCAGTCGCCGCCTCGTGTAGGCAGCATGGCTTCATCCGAGCCGAATGTCTGCAAATCATAAATACCACGACAGGTGCCCTGCAATCCCTGTCCGTCTTCGGAACCGCCTATGTAGGTGTACAAGGTGGCCACGGTGTTCTGGAAGAGAGAGGTGGCTGTCTGGTAAGCCGCTTCCTCAGGAATCTGGTCGCGCGGACTCTCGTCGAGGGTACACGACATGAGGGATGTGCTGCATAACCCACAGCAAACAATCCATGCTGCAAACAGGCGTTTCTTATATCTCTTTTTCATCATAATTCCAATTTATTTCCTTAGAACTGAATACTAAGACTCATGGTATAACTGCGATAAGGAGGAATGACATTCTTGTCGTCAATGCCCAGCGTACCGTTGATGACGCTTGAGTTAATCATCGGCGTCAGTCCGCTATACCCTGTAATGGTGGTCAGGTTATTCACAGACGCGGCCAGTCGTAACCCCTGCACATACTTGGTGCGCAGCGGAACATTCCAGCCAACGGTCAGGTAGTCGATATTCACATAGTCGCCCCTTTCCAGCCAATAGTCGCTGATGGTCTGATCCTGGATATTCATCTCAGGAGCACCCTGCATCACGTTGTAGTTGGGCAACGACAACATATTCATATAGTTGAGTTTCGTACCGTTGTAGATCTTATGACCGAAAGCGCCGTTCATCTGTATGGTGAGATCCCACTGACGGTAGCGGAAGGCGATGTTCGAACCCATCATGGCTTTGGGCGTGGCCTGTCCGCAGATGGATTTCCCGTCGGTCACATCATAGTACAGCGAACCGTCATCATCTTTCACCAGACCGTTGCAATGGGGCAGATAGAACACGCCCAGGGGCTGTCCTACGATCTGCATCACCACATCGGATGCACCATGGAAGCCCGGTCCCCAAAGAGACGAGATGCCCGTCATTGTGGGAGCAGTGAGGTGTTGACCGTTGTAATCACCGTCGAGAGAGAGCAGCTTGTTGCGCTCAAAGCTCCAGTTCATGTTGATGGTCAGGTCCATATCCTTGGTACGAAGCGGCGTAATACCGAAGCCAATCTCCAGACCGCTGTTCTTCATCAAGCCCATATTGGCCAAGAGCTTGTCGTAGGTGAAAGGCGGTACGGGCACATCATAGACATAGAGCATGTCGGTGGTCTTGGAATGGTAGTGGTCAATGGTGAGGGCTATACGACTGTCCCATAACAGCAGGTCAAGACCCACGTTGAACGTACGCTTCACCTCCCATTTCAAGTCGGGATTGGCATTGCGGATAATACCCAGCGTGGTGACAAGCGCCCCGTTCACGGGTACCACGCCGTTGGGCTGTATGAGCTGCATGGAGTTATAAGGACCGATGCCTCCTAGGTTACCGGAGAGGCCGTAGCCTACACGCAGCTTGGCGTTGTTGATGAACGGCAGACGTTTCATCCATTCTTCCTTACTGATTACCCATGCGCCGCTTACTGAGGGGAAGAAGCCCTGACGGTTGTTCTTTCCGAACTTCGACGAAGCATCGGCACGGGCATTGGCAGTAATCGTGTACCTGTCTAACAAAGAGTACTGGGCATGCAGCAGGAACGACTCCATGTGCGCATCGGTGTAATGGGAATCGGTTCCGTCCCAAGGGCGGGCTGATCCTGCAGAGAGCTTGTCATAACCAAAGGCGTCGGTGGAGAAGTTCGACACGGTAGTATAGAAGCCTGTTCCCTTCTCCAGACTCTCTTCCACGAGTGCCATCAGGTTCAGGGAAGAATTCTTCCATTTGAGGTTATAGTCGAGCGAGACATTACCCAACGACTCCTCACTCTTGTCGTTTCCGCGATAGGCCTCGCCGTGGCTCCATACAATGGTAGGATAATGGTGGGAGTTGTTCACCGTGTTGTAACTGTAGGAACCGAACACCCGCAGTTTCAGGTTTTCCAGCAGACTATAGGTTGCATTCAGGTGAACATTGAAATGTCCGTTGTCCTCGTCCTGCTTCATGGTGAGCAGCGAATTGGGATTGTTGATCCAGAGTGCATCGGTTACCTGACTGTAGGTTCCGTCATCATTGACACCATCGGGATAGGTGGGGTTGAAGGTGTTTGAAGAGTACAACAGTTTCTGCTGGAACGGCAGGTAGTTATTCTTCTGGAGGGAGCCGAAGAGACCCAGGTCAACGGTCAAACGATTCTCGAAAGCCTGCTGGGAGATGTCGAGCTTGGCAATGTATGTACGGTAGTTATTAGTCTTGATCACCGTCTTGTGTTCCATCACACCCACCGAAGCACGATAGTTGGCCGTCTCGGAACCACCACCGAAGGCAATATGATGGTTCTGCACAAAACCCGTGCGTTCAATGGCCTTACTGAAATTGGTGTTCGACCCCATGTCGATAAAGTCAAGTCCGAGCAATGTGGCGGCCTGACGGAACTGGGCAGCATTGAGCATGTTGATGTGCTTGTAGATGTCCTCGAAGCCCACCGTACCGTCGAAACTGATATGGAACTGCGACTGTCTGCCTTTCTTCGTGGCTACCTGAATAACACCTGAGGCACCTCGTGAACCGTACTGGGCCGTTTCCGAAGCATCCTTCAGAATGGTGAAGCTCTCGATGTCGGCAGGATAGATGGTGGAAAGCGTCGCCAGGTCGGAAGTCACACCATCGATAATGACCAGCGGGTCGTTACCACCCGTCAAAGAGGTAGTTCCTCGAACGCGCACAGCACTCACCATAGCCTCCTGGTTTCCACCTGTCGTCACCTGCACACCAGCCGCCTGACCGCTCAGGGCTTCGATGGACGAAGTGACGAGTCCTTTGTTGATCCGTTCCCCTGTAACCTTCTCCACAGCACCCGCCAATGTGTTCTGATTACCGCTGGAGTAACCAATGCGCACATTAACGGTTGAGTCTCTTTGCACCTTCTGCGCAGATAACGACACAGACAAGGTGAGGGTGACAAACAGTAAAATGTTTTTCTTCATGGGATTATTCTTACTCTTCCATCAGTTTACGATAGCGTGCCCGTTTCGGCTCATCCAATCCGAGACGTTGGGCTTTGTTGGCCTCATACTCACTGTAGTTTCCTTCGAAATAGAAGACACTACCCTCCCCTTCAAATGCCAAGATATGAGTACAGATACGATCCAGGAACCAGCGGTCGTGACTGATAATAACGGCACAGCCGGCAAAGGCCTCAAGACCTTCTTCTAACGCCCGTAACGTATTGACATCTATATCGTTGGTAGGCTCATCTAAAAGTAATACATTACCCTCTTGTTTCAGGGCGATAGCCAGATGCAGACGGTTACGCTCACCGCCAGAAAGTACCGCACATTTCTTCTCTTGGTCGGCTCCACTGAAGTTGAAACGTGAGAGGTATGCCCGCACGTTCACATCCTTACCGCCCATCCGAATGGTCTCGTTACCTTGACTCACCACCTGATAGACGGACTTCTCAGGATCAATGTCTTTATGCTGCTGATCCACATATGAGAGTTTTACCGTATCACCGATGCTGAACGTGCCCGCATCAGGTTGTTCAAGATTCATAATCAGACGGAAGAGGGTTGTCTTACCAGCACCGTTAGGACCGATGACGCCCACGATACCGTTCGGGGGGAGCATGAAGTTCAGATCAGAGAAGAGCGTTTTCTCGCCATAGGCCTTCGCCACATGCTCTGCTTCGATGACCTTGTTACCCAGTCGAGGACCATTAGGAATAAAGATCTCCAGTTTCTCCTCCTTTTGTTTCTGCTCCTCGTTGAGCATCATCTCGTACGAGTTCAGACGAGCCTTACCCTTGGCATGACGAGCTTTGGGTGCCATGCGCACCCACTCCAACTCACGCTCCAATGTCTTACGACGCTTCGAGGCAGTCTTCTCCTCCTGGGCTAGGCGTTGCGATTTCTGTTCCAACCATGATGAATAGTTACCTTTCCATGGGATACCCTCACCACGATCAAGCTCCAGAATCCACTCTGCCACATCATCCAGGAAGTAACGGTCGTGCGTAACGGCAATCACCGTACCCTCATACTGCTGGAGATGCTGTTCCAGCCAGTCGATACTCTCAGCATCCAAGTGGTTAGTAGGCTCGTCGAGCAAAAGCACATCAGGTTTCTGAAGCAGCAGACGACAAAGAGCCACACGGCGACGTTCACCACCAGAAAGCGTCTTTACACTCCAATCACCCGGCGGACAGTTCAAGGCTGCCATGGCACGATCCAGCTTAGAATCCATGTTCCACGCATCGGTGGAGTCAATGATATCCTGTAGTTCTGCCTGACGAGTCATTAGTTTGTCCATCTTGTCGGGATCCTCGTAATACTCAGGGAGTCCGAACTTCACGTTGATCTCATCATATTCCGCCAACGCATCATACACATACTGTACTCCTTCCATCACGTTCTCCTTCACGGTCTTCTCCTCATTGAGCGGGGGGTCCTGCGGCAGATAGCCCACGGTATAGCTCGGGCTCCACACCACCTGACCCTGATACTGCTGGTCTAATCCGGCAATAATCTTCATCAGTGTGGATTTACCCGCACCGTTCAGACCAATGATACCGATCTTCGCGCCATAGAAGAAACTCAGGTAGATATTCTTGAGCACTTGTTTCTGGTTCTGCTGGATGGTCTTGCTCACTCCAACCATCGAGAAGATAACTTTCTTGTCGTCTACTGTAGCCATAATTCTTGTTTTTTACTTGTCACAATAAGTCCGTTATCAACATACGAATGTCAGATAACGGACTTACCTCCTTTCATTTCCACGAACGTATTAAATCAGTGAGAACGCCACATCCATCATGTGGGTGAAGTTATTCTGACGCTCCTCAGCCGTTGTAGCCTCGCCTGTCAGGATGTTGTCTGAGATGGTGCAGATGCCCAGCGCACGGTTTCCTGAGCGGGCCGCATTCATATACAGGGCTGCAATCTCCATCTCCACAGCCAGTACACCCATGTTGATCCACTTGTCGTTATGCGGGTTCTCTCCGTAGAACACATCTGATGACAGCACATTACCCACCTTGTAGTTATAGCCGAACTTCTCGCATGCCTCTGCTGCAGCACGGACAAGACTGAAGTCGGCTATGGGTGCAAACGTACCGGGCGTCTCATACTGGTCGGCATAGTTACTGTTGGTGCAAGCACCCATGGCAATGGCCAGGTCGCCAATGTGCAGATCCTTATTGATGGATCCTGCCGAACCCACGCGGATGATGGTCTTCACCCCGTAGAAGTTATACAATTCGTAGGTATAGATACCGATTGACGGCATACCCATACCATGGCCCATCACACTGACCCGCTTACCTTTATAGGTACCCGTATAGCCCAGCATACCACGAACGTTGTTGAACTGCACGGGATTCTCCAGGAACCGTTCGGCCATCAGTTTTGCACGCAGCGGATCACCCGCCATGATTATTGTCTCGGCAATTTCGCCTTTCTTCGCCCCGATGTGGGGAGTTGGTGTTTTACTCATATTCTTATTACTTAATTAAAGTTTTACAGGATGTTCTCTTTCTTCGTGGTGCACTCGTTCACCAGATACACAATGCTCATATAAGGAATACCCGTATTGGTCTCCAATCCAATCTCACAGGTACGACTGTTAGAATAGCCCACCTCGATATGGTTCTTCTCGATTTGCGGACGAAGCTTACGCAAGCCGTACTTGTTGAGTTCGGGGAAGGTGAATCCACGGTCGCCTGCGAAACCGCAGCAGCCTACGCCCTCAGGAAGGAACACATTGGTGGAGCAGAGCTTGGCCAACGCAATCATATCCTTGTCAACGCCCATCTGACGAGTCGAGCAGGTCAGGTGAAGGGCGATGTGACGATCTATAGGATGGAAGTCGAGACGTGGCACGAGATATTCCATGATAAACTCTGCGGGCTCGTAAAGTTTCATCTTCTTCATCACTTTCTTCATGCGGTGCAGACAAGGACTCTGGGCACAGAGCACAGGGTACTTACCTTGTTCGGATGCTTGCCACAAGGCCTCTTCGAGCTCAGCACTCTTACGGTCGGCTATGTCGAGCATTCCCTTCGACTCCCATATCTGTCCGCAGCACATCTTCTCCATTCCCTCTGGGAAGATCACTTCGTAACCGGCCTTCGCCATCAGTTGGATCACCTCATCAACAAGGTCGTGAATCTTACCATCCCGTTTCGACTGTCCCATGGTCTGGTTGATACAGCTGGGGAAATAGACCACCTTCAGTGGGGAATGCTCCTCCTCTGGTTGGGGGATGGACTTCTCAATAATGAACTGGGTAAGATCAGACTTCTTCGGCTGTCGGTGCTTTTTCGGCATGGCGGTTGTCCAAAGGGGCATACCCATCTTGTTCATACCTCTACAGATACTTGTCATCAGTGTCGGACCCAAGGTGATATGGCCTAAGTGAGCCACATCCAGCACGACACGCAAGCCCGACTTGATGCCGGCCATGTGGTTGGCAGCGAACTCACCTACCTTATAGCCCATCTTGTTGTTGTTCATGTCCATCTGACGGATCAGGTGGGTCAGTTCACCCGTGTTGATCTTCATAGGACAAGAGGTGGAACAAAGACCATCGGTAGCACATGTCTGATCACCATAATACTTATATTGCTTACGTAACCTGGCGGCACGCTCCGGATCAGCACCCGTGGATTCCAGTTCCCTGATTTCTCGCTGTACGGCAATACGCATTCTTGAAGACAAGGTAAGACCGCACGACATACAGTTCACTTCGCAGAATCCGCACTCGATACACTTATTGGCACGTTTCACCTGCTCAATCGTCTCACGGGCAGTAGAAAGAGACGGATCCATCAGGTATTTTCCTCCATCAGGAACCTTGTCGAAATCGAAATCGAGCACTGGCAAGGGTTTCAGACACTTGATGAAGCATTCGGGATCATCGTTGAAGATCACACCTTGGTTCAACAGACCTTCCGGATCGAAAATCGCCTTCAGTTCCTTCATCACCTCGTATGCCTTGTCGCGCCATTCGTACTTCACAAACGGAGCCATGTTCCTTCCCGTTCCATGCTCAGCCTTCAAGGAGCCGTCGTACTCCTCAACTACCAGACGGGCCACAGCGCGCATCATCTCCTCATAGCGTTTCACCTCACTCTCGCTCTTGAAGCTCTGGTTGAGGATGAAGTGGTAGTTACCTTCAAACGCATGACCGTAGATACAGGCATCGGAATAGCCATGGTCGGCAATGAGTTTCTGCAGTTTGACCGTTGCTTCGGGCAGATCCTCGATGTGGAAAGCCACATCTTCGATGAGACATGAAGTACCTACAGGACGAGTTCCTCCTACTGAGGGGAAGATACCTGAGCGTATTGCCCAGTACTTGCCATAAACAGCTGGATCTTCGGTGAACTCTGCGGGGATATACAGACTGAATTGCGAGAGACACTCCTTGATCTTGTCGATCTTCTCCAGCAGCTGCTCATGTGTCACCGCCTTCGTCTCCGTCAGAATGGCAGTCAGGTTATGGTAATCGCCTGGCTCCACACCCGGGATTTTCCCTGCATCCACATCCTTCTGGTACTGCAGATAGACAGAATCATCCACAGAGCTCAACGACTTATAATCGAGCATCTCAGCACTCTTCACCATCAGGTTCTCCGCACTCATCTTCAGGTCTTCATCACCTGCCTTGAGCTTCTTCATGGCCACCACTGCCTCACAGCTCTCCTTCATGGTCATGAAATACACCATGGCCGAAGCTTTGAAAGGATAATCATGCAAGGTCTTCATGGTGACTTCCGACAAGAAGGCCAGCGTACCTTCAGAGCCCACCATACAGTGTGCCATGATATCAAACGGATCATCGTAGGCTAACAGCGGACGGATATTCAAGCCCGTTACGTTCTTGATGCTGTATTTCAAACGAATACGGTCGGCCAATTCCTGATCAGCACGAACCCTATCGCGCAGATCCTCAATTTTCTTGATGAATTCCGGGTGCGACTTCCTGAACAGTTCCTTACTCTTCTCGTCGCCTGTGTCAACCACCGTACCATCGGTCAGGATCAGACGGGCACTGACCATCATACGGTCGCTGTTGGCATGAACACCACAGTTCATACCCGAGGCATTATTGATCACAATACCACCCACCATGGCACTTCCAATAGATGCGGGATCTGGTGGGAATACCCTACCATAAGGTTTAAGCAGTTCGTTTACACGGGCACCCACAATACCAGGCTGCAGTCGGATTGTCTCCTGATCAGGACCGATTTCATAACGTTCCCAATGCTTTCCGGCTACGATCAATACCGAGTCGCTCACACTTTGTCCTGACAGGGATGTTCCTGCAGCGCGGAATGTGAAAGGAAGATGGAACTGGTTACAAGCGCGGATGATCTTGGCCATCTGCTCCTCGCCTTCACTTCTTATAACCACCTTGGGTATCTGGCGATAGAAACTGGCGTCAGTTCCCCACCCTAATGTTCGTAACTCATCTGTGTAAATACGGTCAGAAGGCACAAACTTCTTGATTTCAGCAAGGAAATCCGCATACACTTGTGGATTCCTTGTGCTTGTTGTGTTAGTAGATGTTGTCATATAATTAATAGATTGATTTGTTACGTACATGTATGATAGCGCAAATATACACAAAAAAATCCAAACAGTCATGCGAAATGATGTTTTTTTTCTCATTTGACACAAAAAACGTATATGCAATTTCCTAAAAACAAGAAAAATGCAGTACTTTTGCAGCACAATTCATTAAATCCATGAACCTGATAGAAATCACCTCCCTCTCCCACCCAGGTGCAGAGATGTTCAGTACGCTGACCGAAGCGCAACTGCGCAACAAGATAGAACCCGACAAGGGAATCTTCATCGCAGAGAGTCCTAAAGTGATTCGCGTGGCCTTAAACCAAGGTTACGAGCCGGTGGCCCTGCTCTGCGAGAAGAAGCACATTGAGGGAGATGCCAGAGATATCATCAGCGTTTGTTCGGAACGAAATGCCGATTTCCCCGTATATACAGGCAGTCGGGAGTTGTTGTCGGCGCTTACTGGCTATACACTGACGCGTGGTGTATTGTGTGCCATGAAACGACCTACTCCTCACTCTGTTGAAGAGGTATGTCGGGATTCACGACGTGTGGTGGTAATCCACGGTGTGGTAGATACCACGAACATCGGAGCCATCTTCCGCTCTGCCGCAGCCTTGGGTATTGATGCCGTTCTGCTGACACGCGACTCATGTGATCCGTATAACCGAAGGGCGGTAAGGGTATCGATGGGCTCAGTGTTCCTGGTTCCTTGGACCTGGCTTGACGAACCCGTGAACAGTCTGCACCGCCTGGGATTCAAGACTGTTTCAATGGCATTGACCGACCGCTCTGTTCCCATTGACAATCCACAGTTGGTGCAGGAAGAACGTCTGGCCATCGTGATGGGAACGGAAGGTGATGGCTTGCCTCAGGAGGTGATTGAAGAAACGGATTATGTGGCCCGAATCCCCATGTCTCATCAGGTGGATTCCCTCAACGTGGCAGCCGCTGCTGCCGTCGCATTTTGGCAATTACGGGCAGGTAACCGTCATTAGTTTGTTAAAATTCCATAAATCATTATTGTTACAGAAAGAAAAACACACGTATCTCATTAAAAATGAGTAACTTTGCAGCCGCTTTGCGCGTCATGCGCGAGGCACAACATAAAGTCTCACTTTATTAGTTACAATTTTATTTATTAATTCATTTTATGTCTAACTTAAAAAATGTACAGCCGTTGGATGACTTCAACTGGGAAGAATTCGAGAACGGCAGTAGCCTGAGCGTCAGCAAAGAAGAGCTGACTAAGGCTTATGATGACACACTGAACAAGGTCAGTGAGCATCAGGTAGTTGATGGTAAGGTTATCTCCATCGACAAAAAAGAAGTAATCGTGAACATCGGTTACAAGAGCGATGGTATCATCCCCTCTTCAGAGTTCCGCTACAATCCGGATCTGAAAGTTGGTGACACCGTTGAGGTTTACGTTGAGAACGCAGAGGACAAGAAGGGTCAGCTGATTCTCTCACACAAGAAGGCTCGTCTGAGCAAGAGCTGGGAGCGTGTGAACGCCGCCCTCGACAACGAGGAGGTGATCCAGGGTTACATCAAGTGCCGCACGAAGGGCGGTATGATCGTTGATGTGTTTGGTATCGAGGCATTCCTCCCGGGCAGCCAGATTGACGTTCATCCCATACGCGACTACGACGTATTCGTAGGAAAGACCATGGAGTTCAAGGTTGTGAAGATCAACCAGGAGTTCCGCAATGTTGTTGTTTCTCACAAGGCTCTTATCGAGGCTGAGTTGGAAGCACAGAAGAGAGAGATCATCGGTAAGCTTGAGAAGGGTCAGATCCTCGAGGGTACAGTCAAGAACATCACCTCTTACGGTGTGTTTGTTGACCTCGGTGGTGTTGACGGACTCATCCACATCACTGACCTGTCTTGGGGCCGCGTAAGCGATCCGCATGAGGTTGTGGCTCTTGATCAGAAGATCAATGTGGTTATTCTCGACTTCGATGATGACAAGAAGCGTATCGCCCTCGGTCTGAAGCAGCTCACCCCGCATCCATGGGATGCTCTGGATGAGAACCTGAAGGTAGGCGACCACGTGAAGGGTAAGGTTGTTGTGATTGCCGACTACGGTGCATTCGTGGAGATCGCTCCGGGTGTGGAGGGTCTGATCCATGTATCAGAGATGTCATGGAGCCAGCACCTGCGCAGCGCTCAGGAGTTCATGCACGTTGGCGACGAGGTAGAGACAGTTATTCTGACCCTCGACCGCGAGGAGCGCAAGATGTCTCTCGGTATCAAGCAGCTCAAGGAAGATCCGTGGGAGACCATCGAGACCAAGTATCCTGTGGGCAGCAAGCACACCGCACGTGTACGTAACTTCACTAACTTCGGTATCTTCGTTGAGCTGGAGGAAGGTGTTGACGGTCTGATCCACATCAGCGACCTGTCATGGACCAAGAAGGTGAAGCATCCGTCTGAGTTCACTCAGGTAGGTGCAGAGATTGAGGTTGTCGTTCTCGAAATCGACAAGGAGAACCGTCGTCTCTCACTCGGTCACAAGCAGCTCGAGGAGAATCCTTGGGATACTTACGAGACCATCTACACTCCGGGTAGCGTTCACGCTGGTAAGATCACAGAGATCATGGACAAGGGTGCAGTCATCGCACTGAACGAAGGTGGTGAAGGCTTTGCTACACCGAAGCACCTTGTAAAGGAAGACGGCAGTCAGGCTCAGCTTGGCGAGGAACTCGAGTTCAAGGTAATCGAGTTCGTGAAGGAGACCAAGCGTATCATCCTGTCTCACAGCCGCACCTTCGAGGATGCTAAGGAAGAGACCAAGAAGGCTCCTCGTGCTAAGCGTGCCGCTAAGAAGGAAGAGGCTCCCGTGATCAACAATGTTGCTGCAGGTACAACCCTCGGTGATATTGATGCACTGGCCGAACTGAAGGCTAAGTTGGAGAAGGGCGAGTAATCCCCACTCCACCTATTTATATAATAGCATGTCTGTGTCTTGCAGACATGCTATTTTTTTGATTCCAAAATACGCAAAATCCAAAAAGTTACACGAATAATGCACTTTTTTTGTTAAACCTTGTAAAAAAGTGATACAACGTATATGGAAAAAGTGTATCTTTACGCCCAAATATTTATCTTTATTTATTAACTAAATCCAACAAATTATGAAGAAAGTATTTTTTATGGCTCTTGCAGCTGTAGGTTTGATGTTCGCAAGTTGTACAAACAAACCCGCTCAGGCTCCCGTTGAGGAAGCAATCGATTCAACAGAAGTAGCACTGCAGGAGGCAAATGCTGCTGCAGACGAAGTGATTGCACAGTTGTCAGAAGCTACTGATGCTACTGGTATCCAGAGTGCATTGGAGGCTGTAAAGGCTAAGGTTGCTGAGTTCATCGCTAAGAACCCGGAGATTGCTAAGGAGTATCTGGCAAAGGTTCAGGGCTTCCTGAAGGACAATGCTGACAAGATCAAGGGTCTCGTAGCTGGTAACGCTGCTGTAGCTGGTCTGCTCGACACCGTGAATGCTATTCCTAGCGACACTGTTGACGCTCTTCTCGGTGCTGGCGACGCACTGAAGGGTCTGGGTATCGACGCTGCTTCATTGGCTGGCAAGGCTGTTGACGCTGCTGGTGACGCCATCGAGGGTGCTGCTGATGCTGCTGTTGACGCTGCTAAGGATGCAAAAGATGCTGTTGTTGACAAGGCTACTGACGCTGTTGACGCTGCTAAGGATAAGGCAGGTGAGGCTGTTGACAAGGCTGCTGACGGTGCAAAGAAGGCTCTGGGTATCTAAGAATTGTCCATTCAATTATCACAATAAAAAAGAGATTGCCGAAGCAATCTCTTTTTTTATCTCTTTACTCAAGGTAATCACACTTGTTACTTGTCACTTGTAACTTGTCACTTGTCACTTGTAACTTGAAACTTGTAACTTGAAACTTGTAACTTGCTATCTGATCCTGTCCATCGACTTAATCAGTGCCTCGTCAGCCCGTACTCCTCTCAGCGCTAAGAAATAGAAGATAAGTGCGAAGAAAGGTAAACCTGCAGCGAACTCCAACTGGAATGAAGCGTTCAGCTTATCTCCCAGATTGATGGCATGGAAGGCATAGACCGAATACCAACACAGCATAAACAGGATATTGACCACACATAATTTTATCTGCGCCTTTCGGTTCTTGAACAGGAAGATGGCCATAAGTGCGAGGGGGCATGTTACGAGCAAGATAGCGAACAGTACCCACACACTAAACTGGTGCCCTCCATTAGCGTCAACCACCCAGAGATTATACATAGGCATATCCACCCCCATCCCTTGAGGAACAAGTGTTGCCACAGGCAGACAAAGGCAGATCACCGTGATAATCAGCGCCAGAAGCAAATAAACGGTCTGCTTACGTTGAATCATCAGTCCTGGTTATCTTTTGACGGGTCACGATAATACACATTCCCTTCGATGAACTCCTGTGTAGCCAGCAGTGAAGCCTTCGGGAGTTTCTCGTAGTAACGTGAGATCTCAATCTGCTCGCGGTTCTCGAATACCTCCTCGAGGGAATCATTATAAGAAGCGAACTCAGCCAGTTTCTTACTCAGATCCTGCTTGATCTCTACAGATATCTGGTTGGCACGCTTGGCAATGATAGCCACGCTCTCATAGATATTACCAGTGTCCTTACTGAGATCCATGATGTTACGGGTAACTGTGTTTACGGGTGCTTTTGATTTCTTGTAATCCATATTATATTTAATTTTTACATTCTTTCCTTTTTACATTCTCACATTGCCATTGCAGCAATCAGCTCTATCAGTCTTCCTCACTCTGATCACCGATATACCGCTTGCAAGCAGCAATATACTTCTCAGCAGTGGCGCGTTCCTTACTCTCGGGATATTCATTGATGAATCCATAGCACTCATCCTCAGCATCCTGGTAACGCTCCAGCTTCTTTGATTCCACGCTCTGGTGCGCCAGTTCGTATTTGCTCTTCATGATGAGCACGGCGAAATCCTCACGCATAGAATTGTAGGGATAGTCCTTCATGGCGTTCTGCGCAGTGACGATACAAGCCTCATAGTTGGAACCGCCCATCACGCAATTGCCGAAATAAGACCCCAGGTTGTAGTACAGCTGAGCAGAGAGCAATTCCTTCTTCACCAGTTTGTTCTGCAGATCGAACAACCGTTCCTGTGCCTTCCGCTTCAAGGTAGCATCAGGATAGATGTCCAGATACTCCTGATAAGCTGTAATGGCCATGACCGTAGCCGACTGGTCCAGTCTGGGTTCCGGAGTACTCATGTAAAGACTTTCTCCGGCATAGTATGAAGCCATCTCAGCGAAACGTCCTTTGGGGTAACTCTGAAAATACTTCTTAAAGCCCATGGAGGCTGCTTCATAATCAGCATTGCAGAACTGCGCCATCGACAGCATATAAAGACACTCCTCACCATTGTCGGTGCCTTTTGTCATAGTCACCAACTCTTCAAGCAGTGTAATAGCCTTCACGTATTTGCCATTGGCAAAACACTCCTTGGCATATTCATATTTATAGTTGTAGTCCTGCGTTTTATACACTCTGTTGAACTCATTGGCACAACTTGTCAGCACCAACGCAGCACATACGCCTATTAATAACTTCTTCATATTTCGCATTTGGAGTGCAAAATTACACATATTTCCACGAAATACAAAGCATCTCCGCAGATTTTTAGCAAAAAATGGCTATAGATTAGGTCTTTTTTAGTAATTTTGTCGGATAATACCAGAACAGACCGATCATGAAGGGGTTTCAACTCACATCAGAATACCAGCCCACGGGCGATCAGCCAGAGGCCATACGGGAACTTTGCGACGGCATTGCCCGCGGCGATAAGTCGCAGGTCCTGCTGGGTGTGACGGGCTCAGGCAAGACCTTCACCATTGCGAATGTCATTGCCCAGGTGAACAAGCCCACGCTCATCCTGAGTCACAACAAGACACTGGCTGCCCAGCTCTACGAGGAAATGAGGGGATTCTTCCCGAATAACGCCGTGGAGTACTATGTATCCTACTACGACTACTACCAGCCGGAGGCCTATCTGCCGCAATCGGATACATATATTGAGAAAGACCTTGCCATCAATGAAGAGATTGACCGCTTGCGCCTCTCCGCCGTATCTTCCCTACTCTCCGGCAGGAAAGACGTGGTGGTTGTTTCGTCTGTATCGTGTATCTATGGTATGGGCGGTCCGGTGGCCATGGCCAACAGCGTGATTACCATTAAGAAAGGTCAGACACTCGACCGGAACCGCTTCCTCCGTCAGTTGGTTGATGCTTTGTATGTGCGCAATGACATTGAGCTGAAACGCGGCAATTTCCGTGTGAAAGGAGATACGGTGGATGTATTCATGGCCTACAGCGATCATGTGCTGCGTGTCACCTGGTGGGATGATGAGATTGATGCCATTGAGGAACTCGATGCTATTACCTATCACCGCCTCGCTTCGTTTGATGAATACCAAGTCTATCCCGCCAACCTGTTCGTCACTTCCAAGGAGCAGACCGAGCATGCCATCCGGGCTATCCAGGATGACCTTGTCAAGCAAATTGATTTCTTCAACGAGATGGGTGATCCCATTAAGGCACAGCGCATTAAGGAACGAGTGGAATACGACATGGAGATGATCAAGGAATTGGGGCATTGCAGTGGAATAGAGAACTACTCCCGCTACTTTGACGGCAGGGAGGAAGGTCAACGACCCTACTGTTTGTTCGACTTCTTCCCCGAGGATTATCTGCTGGTCATCGACGAGAGTCATGTAAGCGTTCCGCAGATCAATGCGATGTATGGAGGTGACCGTGCCCGCAAGACCAACCTCGTGGAGTATGGTTTCCGTCTTCCTGCGGCGTTCGACAACCGACCCCTGAAGTTCGAGGAGTTCCAGGAGCTGGTAAACCAGGTGATCTATGTGTCAGCTACCCCAGCCGACTTTGAGTTGAACGAGGCTGAGGGCGTGGTTGTGGAACAGCTGATCCGCCCTACCGGTTTGCTTGACCCGGAGATTGAGGTACGTCCGAGCGAGAATCAGATAGACGACCTGATGGACGAAATCCTCACCCGCTGTCATCGTGGGGAGCGTGTACTGGTAACCACGCTGACCAAGCGCATGGCGGAAGAGCTGACGGAATATTTGTTGAACCACGATATCAAGGCAAACTATATCCATAGTGATGTGGCTACGCTCGACCGTGTGAAGATCATGAGCGATCTTCGTTCCGGAGCTTTTGATGTACTGGTGGGCGTCAACCTGCTCCGTGAAGGACTCGACCTGCCGGAGGTCTCGCTGGTGGCCATCCTTGATGCAGACAAGGAAGGATTCCTGCGTTCACACAGGTCGTTGACACAGACTGCCGGACGTGCTGCCCGAAACGTCAACGGAAAGGTCATCATGTATGCCGACACCATCACCCAGAGCATGCAGCTTACTATCGACGAAACCAACCGCCGTCGCGCCAAACAGCTGAAATACAACGAAGAACACGGTATCACGCCCAAGCAGATCATCAAGGCCATTGGACAGGGCGGACTGGTTCAGAGTACGGATATCAGTAAAGGTCTTGACAAGGGTGCCTCCACCTACCGTCCATACATCGAACCTGATTCCATGGATATGGCTGCTGATCCCATCGTCAAGAAGATGTCGCAGGAGCAACTTCGCAAGAGTATTGACAATACTACCAAACTGATGAAGCAAGCCGCCAAGAACCTCGACTTCATCCAGGCCGCACAGTACCGCGATGAAATCCTGCGTATGCAGCAGTTGCTGAAATAATACTAGCGTCCAAAAGCATAGGTATTAGCACCTAAAAGCATAGGTATTGGCGTCCAAAAGCATAGGTATTAGCGCTTAAAAGCATAGGTATTGGCGCTTAAAAGCATAGGTATTGGCGCCTAAAAGCATAGATATCGCTATGCAAAACCAAACAATCCAAATTTTGAATTCACAAAACTGACGCAACATACACGATTTTTGTTGGGAACGCCTTTATATTCGAGGGAAATGGTTGTTTTCAACATACACGCAACATACACAAACGTTCACTATAGACCCGATAACATACACACAACATACACTTGAGATTCACATACGAGTAATTGTTCCCAATGTGGGAATTAAATGTTCCCAACGTGGGAATAAATTGTTCCCAACGTGGGAATAAAATGTTCCCAACGTGGGAATGGAACCGCGGATTCCTTTTCCTTATATTAGTTAAATTATGCTTAATCGTAACTTAATCGCTGTTATTTTACTAATTTTGCACTCAAAATAGCGAATATGAAGAAACTAATGATAGCCATCATGCTCTGTCTGCCGATGGCAGGTATGGCACAAAACCAATGGGAGCGTCCTGATATTCAGGAGAAAAAAGCGGTTAAGACGGAAAAGGAGGTTACGACGGAAGATCCGAAATACCTTGAAGGTGCCGTTCCTGTAGTGAACGGTGAGGTGTGCTGGACACTCGACCTGTCGGTACCTGGTAAGAATGCGCAGCAGATCTACGATCTCGTGCTGAACTATCTGGCCGATCTTGTCAAGCAGGAGAACCAGCTGGAGGGCAGCAGCGTGTCGTTGGTGAACAAGAGTGAGCACAAGATTGCTGCGTCCATCAAGGAATGGCTGGTGTTCAAGAACCAGTTCCTGTCGCTCGACCGTGCGAAGCTTTTCTTCAACCTGATTGTGGAGTGCTCGGACAATCATCTGAAAGCGGATTTGCGACGGATTAACTACCTGTATGAGGAGGACCGCGAGGGCGGAGGCAGTCATTACAGGGCAGAGGAATGGATTACCGATGAGTATGCGCTGAACAAGAAAAAGACCAAGTTCTACAAGGCGCAGGGCAAGTTCCGCAAGAAGACAATCGACCGCAAGGACGAGTTGTTTGAGGGCATCAAGAACATTCTTCAATAAATTGATAAACAATGCGTTACCGTTCACGATTCGACGAAGACGAGAAGCAGGACAAATACCTGATGCTAAGACAGATTCTCAACATCATCTTTATGTTGGGAGCTGTTGTTGGTGTACTGTTGTACTTCTACCAGAACAAGACCATTGGCACGATAGTGATTGTCGTGGCCATGTTCTTCAAGATGGTAGAATGTGTGTTCCGTCTGCTGAAATAACATGAAGAGAGTTTTCATCACCCTATTGTCTGTTGTATGTCTCGTATCTACGATGCGGGCTCAACAGGATTTCAACCAGATCAACGATCGTGGCGAACTTACCCAGGCGGATGATTGGAAGTCATCGCACAAGAAAGACACGACGAAACACGACAAGGAGATTCCTATTGGGATGAGAGTGTGGACCGTTGATGAACGGTTCGGCGACCGTTTTGCCACTACACCCGACACCCTTCATCACATGTATATGAACTCTGTGTTCACCACAGGACGCCGCGGGGAGTTCAATACGACAGGAAACCTCGGTGCGCCGCGCATCAACAGGATCTTCATCGACCGCAGTCTACCGGAACAGTTTATGTTCACCCAGCCGTATGATTTCTTCATTACGCCTGTTGACAAGTTCCATTTCACCAACACCCTCTCCCCTATTACTAATGTGTCGTACGACGAATGCGGCGATAAGAACGTGGGCGAGGATCACCTGAAGGCGTTGTTTGCCGTAAATGCTGGTAAGAAGACGGGCTTGGGATTCAAGTTCGACTATATCTACGGACGGGGTTACTATCAGAACCAGAGCACCGCCCACTTCAACTATACGATGTATGCGTCGCACTTAGGCGACCGCTATCAGGCGCACCTGCTGCTCTCTACCAACCATGAGAAGGTAGCTGAGAACGGCGGTATCACGAACGATGATTACGTGTCGCATCCGGAAATCTTCAGGGAGTCGTTCAGAACCGATGAAATCCCCACCGTTCTGAATCAGAACTGGAACCGTAACGACAACCAGCATATCTTCCTCACGCACCGCTATAATATCGGTTTCAACCGGAAGGTGCCCATGACCGAGGAGGAGATTAAGGCCAAGAAGTTCGCCATGGAGGCCGAGAAGGAGAAGGCTGAGCGCGAGGCCAAGGAGAAAGAGCGGAAGAAGGCCTTGAAGGAAGGCAGGCAGTATGATGAGGACGCCGTGCAGAATACCTATGCCGGTCGACCCGATGATGCGAAGATTGCAGGGGATGAGCCTGCTGGTGATGCTGATGCCGCTTCCGACCGTATTGCCGTGACCAAGCAGATGGCAGACAGTCTGCTGGCTGCCAACAAGAAAGCTGCCGAGGACACCTCATGGCTGAAGAACGAGTTCGTACCCGTGACCAGTCTGATACATACATTAAAGGTGGATAACTACCGACGCATCTATCAGGCATATGCTACCCCATCAGCCTATTACCTCAACACCTATCTGAAGAACGAGGAACTGCAGGGCGACAGTATCTTCGACAAGATGCGCCACTATGATATCAAGAACACCCTCGCCCTCTCTCTGCTCGAAGGGTTTAACAAATGGGCAAAGGCAGGACTGAAAGCGTTCATCACTTCCGACCTGCGGAACTTCTCCATGCCAGACACTTGTCTGTCGGGCTACCGTTCGTTCCGCGAGCATAATCTGAGCTTCGGCGGACAGATCAGTAAGACCGAAGGAACATTGCTCCATTACTCGGCTATCTTGGAAACGTGGATTAGCGGAGAAGATGCGGGACAACTGAAATTCGATGGCTCGGCCGACTTGAACTTCAAGCTTTTCGGTGATACTGTGCAACTGGCGGCAAGGGGCTATTTCTACCGACTGCAGCCTACGTTCTACCAACGGAACTTCCACGCCAAGCATCTGTGGTGGGATAACGATGGTGAGCAAGGACTAAAGCTTTCGAAGGAGATCCGTACCCGTATTGAAGGACTGTTCACCTACCAGAAGACACGTACAAGTGTGAGGGTGGCCGTAGACGACCTGAAAGATCATATCTACTTCGCACAGCAATATACGCTGGTTGGAGAGAACCGCACAGCGAACACCGTGACCGTGAAACAGAACGCAGGCAACATCAGTCTGCTTACCGTGCAAGTAGGGCAAGACTTTACCTTTGGTCCTCTCAACTGGGAGAGTCAGGTGACCTGGCAGAATAGCAGTAACAACGAAGTATTACCCGTGCCCGACTTCAATATCTACAGTAACCTGTACCTGCATTTCAAGATTGCAAGGGTACTGAAAGTGGATCTGGGAGCAGACGTCCGTTATTTCACCAAATACTACGTTCCTGACTATAGTCCGATGCTTGCTCAGTTTACAGTACAGGACAATGGTGAGAACAACGTGGAACTGGGTAACTACCCCATCGTGAACGTTTATGCCAACATGCACTTGAAGCATACGCGCTTCTTCCTGATGATGAGTCATGTAAACGCAGGCGACGGTGGCAACCGCTTCTTCGTACCCCACTACCCCATGAATGGAATGATTCTCAGGTTCGGTGTTTCGTGGAATTTCTTCAATTAATCAACCTTTTCCTTTGTGATTATCACAAAATATCGTAATTTTGCACCGAATTAGAAACATCAAGATAAAATGCCTCAAATATCAGTACGCGGAA
Source organism: uncultured Prevotella sp. (assembly GCA_900314935.1). Classification (GTDB taxonomy): domain Bacteria; phylum Bacteroidota; class Bacteroidia; order Bacteroidales; family Bacteroidaceae; genus Prevotella. The sequence goes on along the minus strand of OMXE01000003.1, from coordinate 122,205 downwards.
TAGAGATGCCAGAGAGTCCGATCAGGAAGCTCGCACCACTGGCAGTCGCCGCAAAGAAACGCGGTACCAAAGTGTATCATCTCAATATCGGTCAGCCTGACCTTCCTACTCCGCAGGTAGCCCTCGATGCGATTAAGAATGTTGACCGCAAGGTATTGGAGTATTCACCTTCGCAGGGTTATGCCAGCTACCGTGAGAAGTTGGTTGACTACTACGCGAAGTACGATATTCACGTAACGGCGGATGATATCATCATCACCTGCGGCGGATCAGAGGCTGTGCTCTTCGCATTCATGTCGTGTCTGAACCCCGGGGACGAGATTATCGTACCTGAGCCGGCATACGCTAACTACATGGCGTTCGCCATCTCTGCAGGTGCCAAGATCCGTACCATTGCCACTACTATTGAGGAGGGCTTCTCCCTGCCTAAGGTGGAGAAGTTCGAGGAACTGATCAACGACCGCACCCGCGCCATCTTGATATGCAATCCCAATAACCCGACCGGTTATCTCTACACAAGACGGGAGATGAACCAGATACGCGACTTGGTGAAGAAATACGATTTGTATCTCTTCTCCGACGAGGTATATCGGGAATATATCTATACGGGGTCCCCGTACATCAGTGCCTGTCATCTGGAAGGCATTGAACAGAACGTGGTGCTCATCGACTCTGTTTCCAAACGCTACAGCGAATGCGGTATCCGCATCGGCGCACTCATCACAAAGAACAAGGAGATCAGACAGGCTGTGATGAAGTTCTGTCAGGCTCGTCTCTCCCCGCCACTCATCGGACAGCTCATCGCTGAGGCTTCTCTCGACACGCCTGAGGAGTATCTTAGGGAGGTATACGACGAGTTTGTGGAACGCAGGAAATGTCTGATCGACGGACTGAACCGTATTCCCGGTGTCTATTCGCCTATCCCCATGGGGGCATTCTATACCGTGGCGAAGCTGCCGGTTGACGACAGCGAGAAGTTCTGTCGCTGGTGCCTGGAATCGTTCAACTATGAGGGAGAGACCGTGATGATGGCTCCTGCCAGCGGTTTCTACACTACTCCTGGCGCTGGTTACAACCAGGTGCGCATCGCCTATGTGCTGAAGAAAGAAGACCTGATCCGTGCGCTCTTCATTCTCCGCAAGGCCCTTGAGGCTTATCCTGGGAGAGAGGAAAACGTCTGACCATGAATTTCCCCCTATACATTGCCCGGAAGATCTATAACGACCAAGGCGACAAACGGAAAGTGAGTCGCCCGGTAATTCGTATTGCTACCCTTGGCGTGGCAATAGGATTGGCCGTGATGCTGATTTCCGTCAGTGTAGTACTGGGCTTCAAACACACCATCAGGGATAAGGTTATCGGCTTCGGCAGTCATATCACCGTGGGCGACTTCCTGACCATTCAGGGCAGCGACCAGTACCCTATCGAGATGGGCGATAGTATGATGAACGTACTGAAAAGCATCAAGGGGGTTGACAAGGTACAGCGCTACGCCATGAAACAGGGTATCCTGAAGACTGATTCCGACTTCTTGGGAGTGATGTTCAAGGGTATTGCGGAGGAGTATGACACGACCTTCCTACATAATAATATGGTGGAAGGCTATATCCCTGCCTTCAGTAGCGAGGCCAGTAAGCAGCAGATCGTGATTTCGAAGATGATTGCCGACCAGCTTCATCTGCATGCTGGCGACCGTCTCTTTGCGTATTTCTTCAGTAATAACGGGGTGCGTCCGCGCAAATACACCATCACGGGCATCTACCAGACGAACCTGTCGATGTTCGACAAGGTGATTTGCTATACCGACTTGTATTCGGCCGTGAAGCTGAATGGTTGGGAGAGTGATCAGACCAGCGGAGCGGAGCTCACCGTCAAGGATTTCAGCAAGCTCGATGACGTGGCGGATATCCTCACCCATCGCGTGAACCGTTCTTCTGACAAATATGGTGAGACATACTCGTCGGCTACCATCCAGCAGAACTATCCGCAGATCTTTTCGTGGCTCGACTTGCTCGACCTGAACGTATGGATAATCCTGACGCTGATGGTTTGCGTGGCTGGATTCACCATGATCAGCGGTCTGCTCATCATCATCCTCGAACGTACCAACATGATCGGTGTACTGAAGGCGTTGGGTGCAAGGAACAAGACCGTACGCCACACCTTCCTCTGGTTCGCAGTGTTCATTATCGGGAAAGGACTGCTGATTGGTAATATCATCGGTATCGGACTGATTCTACTACAGAAATACACAGGACTCATTCATCTGGATCCTGCAACTTACTATGTGAGCACCGTTCCCGTGGAGGTGAACATCCCCATTATTCTGCTCATCAATATTGCCACCTTACTGGTAAGTGTCTTCGTACTTATCGCACCCAGTTACTTGATCTCGCATATCCATCCTGCTAAATCGATGAGATACGAATAGAGATGAAAGATGAGAGATGAGAGGTGGAAAATCGCAAAATTTGGCAAGTAAGGGGCAAAAGTGAGAGGTTTCATCAAAAAGGTATAGTTTTATATAAATTATTGCACAAAATTTTTGGAAATGTGCAGATAAAGCATTACCTTTGCACAATAATTTGAAAATTGTGCAATGGAATCAATACCCAGCTTTAATTCTTACATTGAGCAATCGATTATCAAGAATTGGGATCAGGATGCCCTGACCGACTATAAAGGGGCAACCTTACAATATAAAGATGTGGCCAGAAAGATTGAGAAGATGCATATTCTTTTCGAGAATTGTGGCGTTAAACCAGGTGACAAGATCGCCCTATGCGGTCGTAACTGTGCCCATTGGGCCGTATCTTTCCTCGCTGTACTGTCGTACGGTGCCGTAGCAGTCCCCATCCTTCATGAGTTCAATGCCGAACAGATCCATAACATTGTTAACCACAGCGAATCAAAGCTCTTGTTCGTTGGTGATGTGGTGGCTACGATCATTGACGAGAAGGAGATGCCTAACCTGGAAGGAATCGTGTATATCCCCGATTTCTCACTCGTGGTTTCCAGAACCGAATCGCTGACCTATGCACGAGAGCATCTGAACGCGATGTTCGGACAGAAGTACCCGAAGTTCTTCAGAAAAGAGCATGTACACTATCACAAGGATGAGGCAGAAGAACTGGCGCTGATCAACTACACCAGCGGTACGACCGGCTTTTCAAAGGGAGTGATGCTTCCCTACCGTGCCCTTTGGGGAAATCTGGACTTTTGTCTGAGACGGTTAGGAATCTATATCAAGCCAGGCAGTAACATGCTCTGCATTCTGCCGATGGCACATATGTACGGACTGGCCATTGAGTTTATCTTCGGCTTTGTCAACGGCTGTCATCTTTTCTACCTGACACGCCTACCGAGTCCTGCCATCATCGCACAGGCCTTTGCCGACGTCAAGCCGGCAGTGGTTATATCAGTACCATTGGTCATTGAGAAGATCATGCGCAAACGGGTGTTCCCCAAGATTCAGAGCAATGCCGTTCGACTGCTCCTCAATATGCCTGTAGTAAACAAGAAAGTGAAGCAGCGTATCTGCGAACAGGTATATCAGGCATTCGGCGGACAGGCTTATGAGGTGATTGTAGGTGGTGCTGCCTTGAATCAGGAGGTGGAGAAGTTCCTGTACGATATAGACTTCCCGCTGACGGTAGGTTATGGTGCTACGGAATGTGCGCCGCTGATTTCATACAGTGACTATCACGATTTTGTCCCTGGCTCCTGCGGAACAGCGGTTGACCATATGGAGATCAAGATCAACAGTCGTGACCAACAGAACGAACTGGGAGAGATCCTCACCCGTGGTACGAACGTTATGCTGGGCTACTACAAGAACGAGGAGGCCACACGACAGGTACTCGACGAGGATGGATGGTACCATACAGGCGACCAGGGTGTATTGAGCAGCGACGGACATCTGTTCATCAAGGGTCGTATCAAGAACATGCTGTTAGGTGCCAACGGACAGAATATTTACCCGGAAGAGATAGAAGACAAGCTCAGCTCCATGGCTCTTGTATCGGAGTGTGTCATCGTTCAACGCGGGGAGAAACTCGTAGCATTGGTGCATCCCGACAGTGATGAGGCAGAGAGCATGGACTTCACTGATGATGACGTGAAAACCATCATGGAACAGAACCGACAGGAGCTTAACAACATATTGCCTGCCTATTGCAAGATCTCTGCCATTGAGATTCAAGAGGAGGAGTTCGCCAAGACTCCTAAGAAGAGCATCAAGCGCTACCTGTATCAATAAAGACAGCTAAAACAACTCAGAATTTAAAAAGCGGACCGTATGCAAATACCAAGTTTTAAAGCTATTATCCAGAAAAGCATCATCGATAACTGGGATCGTGATGCGCTTACAGACTATAAGGGAGCAACCTTACAATACCATGATGTGGCTCGGAAGATTGAGAAGCTGCATATCATGTTCGAGAATAGCGGTGTAGTCAAAGGCGACAAGATTGCCTTGTGCGGACGGAACAGTGCCAACTGGGCCGTTGCCTTCCTTGCTACGGTTACATACGGCGCCGTGGCAGTACCTATCCTGCATGAGTTTACTGCCGACCAGGTTCACAATATCGTTAATCATAGTGAAGCAAAACTGCTGTTCGTGGGTGATGTGGTGGCTACAACCATTGATGCCACGAAGATGCCTCATCTGGAGGGAATCATCTATATACCCGACTACAGTATCGTGGTTTCCAGGACCGATAAGCTTACCTATGCCCGTGAGCACTTGAATGAGATGTTCGGAAAGAAATACCCGAAATATTTCAGGAAGGAACATGTCAACTACTGTCTTGACGAGGATCCTAACGAGTTGGCTCTCATCAACTACACTAGTGGTACGACCGGTTTCTCGAAGGGTGTGATGATTCCGTTCCGTGCCATGTGGAGCAATTACGACTTCGCTGAACAGGTGCTGGGTAAGGCTATTAAGAAAGGTGACAACACCATCAGTATCCTGCCCATGGCGCACATGTACGGCATGGCGTTCGAATTCGTCTTCGAATTCCTGCACGGCTGTCATATCTTCTACCTGACACGTGTGCCCTCTCCTGCCATCATCGCGCAGGCATTTGCCGACATCAGACCAGCCATTATCATTGCTGTTCCTCTCATCATCGAGAAGATCATCAGGAAGAAGGTGTTCCCGAAGATCCAGAACAACAGGATGCGCCTGCTGCTCAACATGCCGGTAATTAGTAAAAAGGTACGCGAGAAGATCTGCGATCAGGTGGTGAACGCCTTCGGTGGGAACTTCGAGGAAGTGATCATCGGTGGTGCTGCCTTCAACCAGGAGGTGGAACAGTTCCTGCACCGCATTGAATTCCCATATACCGTAGGTTATGGAGCTACTGAGTGTGCACCGATTATCTGCTATGAGGACTGGCACAACTTCGTGCCCGGATCATGCGGAAAGGCTGTTGTTCACATGGAAGTGAAGATTGACAGTCATGACCCGGAGAATGTTCCTGGTGAGATTCTGGCCCGCGGACTGAATGTGATGCTGGGCTACTACAAGAACGAGGAGGCCACGGCACAGACGCTCGACAGCGAGGGCTGGTACCATACAGGCGATCTGGGTACGATGGACAGTGAAGGAAATGTGTTTATCAAGGGCCGCTCGAAGAATATGCTGCTCAGCGCCAACGGACAGAACATCTATCCTGAGGAGATAGAGGACAAGTTGAATTCCATGGCCATGGTGGTGGAGAGCATCGTGATCCAGAAAGAAGACAAGCTGATAGGACTGGTGTTCCCCGACTTCGACGAAGCCAAGAACCTCGGTTTGAGTCATGACGATCTGGTGAAGATCATGGAGCAGAACAAACAGGAACTCAATGCTGCCCTTCCCGCCTATTGCAAACTCTCTGCCATTCGCATTCACGAGGAGGAGTTTGCCAAGACGCCGAAGAAGAGTATCAAGCGTTACCTGTATCAGGAGTAATCCCTAACAAATAGTTTCTCCTTTTCAAGTTAGTCGAGTAAGACGGTACTCCTTACGCGACTCAAGGTTTCGGGTGTCATCTGCAGGTAGCTGGCGATGAACAGCAAGGGAGCCCTGAGGGCAATCTGCGGAGAGATCTTGCACATCCTGCGGTAACGGTTCTCAGCACTCTCGAAACGCACGAGGTCGGCATGTACCTGTGAGACAATCAGCGATTCCTCCAAAATCTTTCTATACAGAATCTGGATGTTGACATTGTGCAACGCCACCTCTTCCAGTCTTTTCTTAGGCAGCTCATAGACAATGGTTGGTTCAATGGCTTCGATCTGCTGAACAGAGGGGACCTCCTTGAACAGACTCTCGATAGACATCATAATACTACCCTCAACGGCAAGGTATTCCGTTACCTCCTTACCGTTTTTCAGATAGAACTGCCTGAGCAATCCTTTATCGATATAGATAATACTGGTACATATTTCCCCCTCTGACAGCACCATCTCACCCTTGGCGTATTTCCTCGGGATCAAGACGCTCTCAAGAATGTCCAGTTCATCGTGCGTCATCGTACTGTATTTGCGTGCCAATTCACGCGCCACGTCTCGTGTAGTGTTTGACATTTCTTTCATTTTATCCTCCTTTAGGATTATAGTTACATTAGTCAAGTTTCAGAACGGCGAGGAAGGCTTTCTGAGGTACCTCCACATTACCGATCTGTTTCATACGTTTCTTTCCTTTCTTCTGTTTCTCCAGCAGCTTACGCTTACGACTCACATCACCGCCGTAGCACTTGGCCGTCACATCTTTACGCACCTGCTTGACGGTTTCGCGGGCAATGATCTTCGCCCCGATGGCTGCCTGTATGGCAATATCGAACTGCTGTCGTGGAATCAGTTCCTTCAGCTTCTCGCACATCCTTCTTCCAAACGCCACGGCATTATCGGCATGTGTGAGCGTTGACAACGCATCAACCGGTTCGCCGTTGAGCAGGATATCCAGCTTGATGAGTCGTGAAGGTCTGTAGCTGTCGATATGGTAGTCGAACGATGCATATCCCTTGGAGATGCTCTTCAACTTGTCGTAGAAGTCGATAACGATCTCTCCCAACGGCAGCATGAAATGCAGTTCGATACGGTTACCGCTCACATATTCCTGGTTGATCAGTTCACCACGTTTGTCAAGACAGAGCTTCATGATCGGTCCGATATACGTACTTGCAGTGATGATACTGGCACGGATATACGGTTCTTCGATATGGTCGATCATGGTCTGGTCGGGCAGTCCTGAGGGATTATGCACCTCCTTGCTCCCACCCTGCTTGTCATATACCATATACGACACGTTCGGCACTGTCGTAATCACATCCATATCGAACTCGCGGTCGAGACGTTCCTGGATGATCTCCATGTGCAGGAGTCCGAGGAATCCACAGCGGAAACCGAATCCTAACGCCACTGACGACTCCGGTGAGAAGGTCAGGGAGGCATCATTCAGTTGCAGCTTCTCCAGCGAAGCACGCAGGTTTTCGTAGTCGGTAGGGTCAATGGGATAGACACCGGCGAACACCATGGGCTTCACTTCTTGGAAACCTTCAATGGCCTTCTGACAAGGACGGGCAATATGAGTAATCGTATCACCCACCTTTACCTCTTTGGAGTCCTTGATACCGCTGATGATATAGCCCACATCACCCGTACTGAGCTGCTGACGGGGAATCATGTCCATCTTCAGTACACCCACCTCGTCAGCATCATATTCCATTCCCGTATTGAAGAACTTCACCTTGTCACCTTTGCGAATGGTACCGTTCTCAATCTTGAAATAGGCAATAATGCCGCGGAAGGAGTTAAACACGGAGTCGAAGATAAGTGCCTGCAATGGTGCTTCGGGATCGCCCTTAGGACAAGGGATTCGCTCCACCACAGCATTCAGCACATCCTCCACGCCTTCACCGGTCTTACCACTTGCGCGGATAATATCTTTACGGTCGCACCCTATCAGTTCTACGATCTCATCCTCCACCTCATCGGGCATGGCACTGGGCATGTCTATCTTGTTAATGACGGGGATGATCTCCAGGTCATGGTCTATGGCCATGTACAGGTTAGAGATGGTCTGCGCCTGAACTCCCTGAGTAGCATCCACCACAAGCAGCGCTCCTTCGCAGGCAGCAATGCTTCGCGAAACCTCATACGAGAAGTCAACATGCCCCGGAGTGTCGATCAGGTTCAGTACATACCTACCCTTCTCCACTCCCTTGTCGCCACCGGGATAGTCATATTCCATCTGAATAGCATGACTCTTGATGGTAATGCCTCGTTCTTTCTCCAAATCCATATCATCCAGCATCTGTCCCTCTGTAATCTGGATCGTCTTGGTATATTCCAACAAGCGGTCGGCCAAGGTAGATTTACCATGGTCAATATGCGCGATGATACAGAAATTCCTTATATGTTGCATCAATTGTTTTGTCTGAATTCGAGTACAAAGGTACAAAAATATCTTCAAAGATTTTCACTTTCCTTAGAAAAAAGTGTAGGAAAGTCGTTTTCAATGACAACTGATTTTTTTTTTAAGGAATTTGTTGTCTATTCGGAATATTCTTACTACTTTTGCATCCGAATTAAATCGAGCAACCAACCCTCATCCGTTAGAGGGCGCTCAAACTTATTAAATCAGAAATGAAAGTTTTGAAATTTGGCGGAACGTCCGTAGGTTCCGTGAAAAGCATTTTGAGCTTAAAGAGAATTGTAGAGGCAGAGGCTCGGACGCAACCTGTCGTAGTAGTAGTAAGCGCATTAGACGGCATCACCGACGAGTTGATATCGACCTCCAAGATTGCCCTCCAAGGTGACGAACGGTGGAAAGACAATTTCGATGCGATGGTCACACGCCATCATCAGATGATTGACACCATCATCACCGACAACAAAAAACGCGTAGATTTATTTAATAAGGTGGATGCTCTCTTCGAACAGTTGAGGAGTATCTATTATGGTGTGTTCCTGATTCACGACCTGAGTGGTAAGACACTGGATGCTATTGTGAGTTATGGTGAGCGTCTGAGTTCAAACATCGTGGCCTCACTGGTTAAGAATGGTGTGCGCATGAATGCCCGCGACTTTATCCGCACGGAGAAGAAGAACGGTAAGCATACGCTCGATGCTGATCTCACCGTGAAGCTGGTAAAGGAAGCATTCAGTCAGGTGGACACTACACCCAATAACAAAGCGGTTTACGTAGTACCAGGCTTCATTGCAAGAGACAGGGATAGTCATGAGACCACCAACCTCGGACGAGGTGGTTCTGACTATACAGCAGCCATCATCGCAGCTTCTTTAGATGCAGAGATTCTGGAGATCTGGACGGATGTGGATGGTTTCATGACTGCCGATCCCAAGGTGATCAAGTCGGCTTATACCATCAACGAGCTGTCGTACGTGGAGGCGATGGAGCTTTGTAACTTCGGTGCAAAGGTAATCTATCCGCCTACCATCTATCCCGTTTGCATCAAGAATATCCCTATCAAGGTTAAGAACACCTTTAACCCCAACCATCCGGGAACACTGATCAAGGAGAAGATCGATGATGACAACAAGCCCATCAAGGGTATCTCCAGCATCAAGGGCACATCACTTATCACCGTAACCGGACTTTCCATGGTGGGTGTGATTGGTGTGAACCGTCGTATCTTCACCACACTGGCCAACAAGGGTATTTCCGTGTTCATGGTATCTCAGGCATCTTCTGAGAACTCCACCTCTATCGGTGTGCGTGACGAGGATGCTGCGGCTGCAGCTGAAGCACTCAACGCTGAGTTTGCCAAGGAGATTGAAACCGGTGCTATGTTCCCCATGCAGGTGGAAAGCGGCTTGGCAACCATTGCTATTGTGGGTGAGAACATGAAACAGACCCCAGGTATTGCGGGTAAGCTGTTTGGTACGCTGGGACGTTCAGGTATCAGCGTGATTGCCTGCGCTCAGGGTGCTTCCGAGACGAATATCTCTTTTGTGGTGGATGGACGCTTCCTGCGTAAGTCGCTGAACGTGCTGCACGACTCGTTCTTCCTTTCAGAATACAAGGTGCTGAACCTCTTTATCTGCGGTATTGGTACGGTGGGCGGCATGCTGCTCGAACAGATCCGCACTCAGCAGCAGTTCCTGATGCAGTCACGACGCCTGAAACTGAATGTGGTGGGTATCTCGGATGTGGATAACTTCGTGCTCGACCGCGATGGTATCGACCTTGACAACTACGAGAAGATACTGCGTGCTGGCTTTGCTGCCAATACGGAGCACATGCGCGACGAGATTGTGAAGATGAATATCTTCAACTCTGTCTTCGTAGATTGTACCGCCAGTCGACAGATTGCCCAACTCTACCAGACATTCTTAGAGCATAATATATCAGTTGTTGCAGCCAATAAGATTGCTGCTTCCAGCGACTATAACAGCTATATCAAGCTGCGTCAGACGGCTCGTGACCGTGGTGTATGGTTCCGCTATGAGACTAATGTGGGCGCCGGACTGCCGATTATCGGTACGATCAACGACCTGTGTAACTCGGGTGATAAGATCCTGAAGATTGAGGCTATCCTCTCTGGTACGCTGAATTTCATCTTCAACGAGATTGCTGCCGATGTGCCATTCTCGGAAACGGTGCGTCGCGCCAAGGAAGAGCGTTACTCTGAACCCGACCCGCGTATCGACCTCAGTGGTACGGACGTAATCCGTAAGCTGGTGATCCTGACACGTGAAGCTGGCTATCAGGTGGAACAGGAGGATGTGGAGAAGCATCTCTTCGTGCCCGACAGCTATTTCGAGGGCAGTATTGAGGATTTCTGGAAGAAGCTTCCTGAGCTGGATGCCGACTTCGAAGCCCGTCGTAAGGTGCTCGAGGCTGAGAACAAGCGCTGGCGCTTCGTGGCTACGATGGAAGCTGACGAGAATAACCCGTCGTCCTTCAAGACCAGCGTTGCCCTGAAGGAGGTTCCCTACGGTCATCCGTTCTACGGACTGGAGGGCTCAAACAACATCGTACTGCTCACCACTGAGCGCTACAAGGAGTACCCGATGCTGATTCAGGGTTATGGTGCTGGTGCCGCCGTAACGGCCGCTGGTGTGTTTGCTAACATCATGTCCATCGCCAATATCTAACCCATTAACCACATTAAGCCTATTTAGCCCATTAAGCCCATCAACAATGAAACACATCATTATTCTTGGTGACGGAATGGCCGATCTTCCTGTCGAGCGTCTCGGTGGGAAGACACTCTTGCAATACGCCCATAAGCCGATGATGGATCAGCTGGCAAAGGAAGGTAGGTGCGGACGGTTGATTACCGTTCCCGAAGGTTTCCCTCCTGGATCAGAGGTGGCCAACACCGCCATTCTCGGCTACGACCTGAATAAAGTATATGAAGGTCGTGGACCCTTGGAGGCTGCATCTATTGGCTACGAGATGGCCGATGATGACTTTGCCATTCGCTGTAATATCATCACATTGCAAGACGGCAAGATCATCACACATAATGGAGGAAACTTGGAGACACAAGATGCTGATGTACTGATCAAGTATCTGAACGAAAAACTGGCCAAGCCCATCAACGAAAGAGAGGGCTGCGAACGGGTGAAGTTCATTACAGGTATTCAGTATCGTCATCTACTGGTGATCAAAGGAGGAAACAAACATATCGTCTGTGCCCCACCCCATGATCATCCAAACGAAGAATGGCGCCCGCTGTTGGTGAAACCGGAAGCAACCGAGAATACGGATTCCGCGAAAAGACTCTCTCCGCAAGAAACTGCCGATCTCATCAATGAACTCATTCTGAAATCGCAGGAGCTACTAGCAAAGCATCCCTTTAATGTCGAGCGTGCCAAGCGTGGCGAACGTCAGGCGAACAGCATCTGGCCATGGAGCGGCGGCTATCGCCCTTCCATGGAAACACTGATGCAGCAGTATCCTCAGGTGAAATCAGGAACAGTAATCTCTGCCGTTGATTTGATAAGAGGTATCGGTCATTATGCAGGACTGAAGATCGTTGAGGTGGAAGGAGCCACAGGACTGGCTGACACGAACTACGAGGGAAAGGCTCAGGCTGCCATTGAGGCACTGAAAACCGACGACTTCGTGTTCGTTCATGTGGAAGCGAGTGATGAGGCAGGACATGATGGTGACCTGGAGCTGAAGCTCAAGACCATCGAGTATCTTGACCAGCGACTCATCGCCCCCATATATAAAGAGGTGAGCACATGGGATGAGCCGGTATGCATTGCCGTTCTACCCGATCATCTTACTCCTGTAGAAATGCGTATCCACGTAGGACAGCCCGTTCCGTTCTTGATCTGGCACAGAGGTATTGAGCCAGATAGCGTACAGCAATACGACGAGGTTTCGTGCGTTACTGGCTCCTACGGTCTTCTCAAACTCAATGAGTTCATGCAAACCCTCATGAGCATCTCATAAAGTTCCATGTTCAAAGTTTAAAGTGTAAAGTCTATGCAATACTATAGTACCAACGGGAAAGCTCCCATCGCCGATTTGCAGAAGGCGGTAGTAAAAGGTCTGGCAGAAGACCGCGGTCTGTATATGCCAGAAAAGATCCATCAGTTGCCGAAGGAGTTCTTCGACCATATCCAGGAGATGTCGTTCCGTGACATTGCCTACAATGTGGCCAGTGCCTTCTTTGGAGAAGATGTTGACTTAGACGCCCTGCAGGAACTGGTGTATGATACGCTGCCGTTCGACTGCCCAGTGGTGAAGGTAACGGATAGTATCTATTCCTTGGAGCTGTTCCACGGACCAACCCTCGCCTTCAAGGATGTGGGTGCGCGGTTCATGGCACGCTTGCTGAGATATTTTACTAGTAGTACTAGCGATACTAGTCGTACTAGCGATACTAGTTCTAAAACCATCAACGTACTCGTTGCTACCAGTGGCGACACAGGTTCTGCCGTGGCTAATGGCTTCCTCGGCGTTGAGGGCATACATGTATATGTGCTCTACCCCAAAGGAAAGGTGAGTCCTATTCAGGAATGTCAGTTCACTACCTTGGGCAAGAACATCACGGCCATTGAGGTGGATGGCGTGTTTGACGACTGTCAGGCATTGGTGAAGAACGCCTTTATGGATGAGGAACTGAACAACCATATGATGTTGACCTCAGCCAACAGCATCAATGTGGCCCGTTTCCTCCCGCAGGCATTCTATTATTTCAATGCTTATGCCAGAATGAAGGCATTGGGAAAGACCGATCAACTCGTGATGTGCGTACCTTCAGGTAACTTTGGTAACATCTGCTCCGCCCTCTTCGGTCATGAGATGGGTCTGCCCGTGAAACGCTTCATCGCGGCCAACAATGCCAATGATGTGTTCTACAACTACTTGCAGACCGGTCAGTATAACCCCAAGGCATCGGTACAGACACTCGCCAATGCCATGGATGTAGGCGATCCTTCCAACTTTGCCCGTATCCTCAACCTCTACTCAAAGAACGGAGCTCGCACTCCTGAAGAGACCCATGCTGCCATCACCTCACTCATCAGCGGTGCTACATACAGCGATGAGCAGATCAAGGAGACGATGCGCCAGTGCTATGAGGAAACAGGATATATCCTCGATCCGCATGGTGCTTGTGGCTATCAGGCGTTGGTTGACGGACTGCAAGAGGGTGAGATCGGTGTGTTCTGTGAGACGGCTCATCCTGCGAAGTTCAAGGAGAAGGTGGATGATATCCTCGGAATCGACGTGGAGATACCTGCCCGTCTTGCTGCCTTCATGGAGGGAGAGAAGCAGAGCGTACCTATGTCGAAGGATTTCTCCGACTTCAAATCATACCTCCTGAACCAAGCTTAATTAGGTAATAATAATTATTCCCAGCGTGGGAACATTTTATTCCCACCTTGGGAACACTTTATTCCCACCATGGGAACATTTCATTCCCATGATGGGAATATTATATCAGTTAGGGAGTAACGGTGATTTGCAGTACACGTTCAGTGTGGTTAGTGACGCAGAACCGATTATCTGGTCGTTCATTAACCAACCATACAATGCGGTTTGAGCTATCTGTAACCACCAGTTGCCGACGTTTATCGAACAGCGAATACTTACGGTCGGTTAGATAATCGGAAACAAGTTTACTACCCTTCATACCAAAAGGAACGAAGCGGTCGCCCTGTTGTACAGGACGAATCGTTAGCGGGAAAGTCACTGCAGCTGCATCCAGACACGCTATGCGCTTATCATGAGGGATTTCACTCATGTTCATCTCCGCAAACGAGAATCGGAAACGCATGGTAGAATCCTCGTCTGTATCCATTCCACTGGAGGCGCCATGATAGAGATACGTTCCTGTTTCTGGAATCTGCATCGGCTTCACTGGCTTATACAACGGTTCAATAATCAGTTCCTCGCGGTCGATCAGCACTTCATGTGTAGAAGAACAAAATACCGTTCCCGAACCAGCATCCAGTCTTTCACCCATCTGCTCCACCTGCGGAGACGAGAAACCGTAATCTTTCAGAATCGTATATAAGACATATTCCGGCGAGGGTGTGGTCTTCAGTAACTTGATAGAGATACAATTACCGTTCATCACTTTGGCAACATGTTCTTTCATAGCCTCATCGAACACCTTCCCTGCCTCCTGGATATACCAGGCAGACTGAGCGATATTTTCCTTGACCGATGGTGTTACCTGTTGAAGAAGGGGGATTACCTCCAAGCGCAACTTGTTCCTGAGTGTCTCATCAGCATGCAGATTGGTACTGTCAGTCATATACAACTGTCCAATATTTTCCAAATACTGCTCAATGTCTGAACGAGAAAGACAAAGTAAGGGGCGTACCACAGTGAGCGGAGCAGGAAAAGGTTTCGACATAGTCTTTAGGTAACTTACTGGCTGAATACCTGCAAGACCGTGAATACCTGTTCCTCGCAAAAGATTCATCAGAACTGTTTCCACTGTGTCGTCTTGATGATGTGCTACACAAACAGCGGCAGCTGAGAGATCCTGACAAAGCTGTGCGAAATAACGGTAGCGTAACTCACGTGCCGCCATCTCCACACTGACGTGATGCGACGATGCATATTCACGTGTATCAAAGTGAATACGATGCAAGGGAATATGCTGCTCTTCGCAGAGAGAGACGCAGAATAGCTCGTCACGTTTAGCCTCCTCGCCACGTAGGTTGAAGTTACAATGAACTGCTTCAACAGAATAACCTAATTGTTTGAGTATCAAAAGAAGACAAACGCTGTCTGCACCTCCCGACAAAGCCACGAGGTAATGCTCTTTCTGTTGGAGCAACTGGTGCTTTTTAATGAAGTCTGCAACACGTTTGTTCATATCGCTCAACTATTCCACGTACAATACCAATCCCTTGAGATATTCCCCTTCTGGATGATAAATGTTAATGGGGTGATCGGCCGGCTGATGAAGCTGGTGAAGAATACGTACCTTTCTTCCGCTCATGGCTGCAGCAGTAAACACCGCCTGACGGAACTGATCCTTCGTCACCACCTGTGAGCAGCTGAACGTAAAGAGAATACCTCCATGACGAATGCGTTGGAACGCCTTCACATTCAGTCGGGTATAACCCTTCAGGGCATTATGCAAAGCCCCTCTGTGCTTGGCAAAAGCAGGCGGATCGAGAATAATCAGGTCATAGATATCATCAGAATTGTCAAGGAATTTGAACGCATCATCACAGAATGCCTTATGCCGTTCATCACCTGGGAAGTTCAGTTCCACATTGGCATTGGTAAGTTCAATGGCCTTGGCGCTGCTATCCACGGAATGAACCAGTTGTGCCCCACCCCGCATGGCATAGAAAGAAAAGCCTCCGGTATAACAGAACATGTTCAATACCCGCTTGTCCTTGGCGTACCGTTCCAGTAATGAACGGTTCTCCCGCTGATCCACAAAGAAGCCCGTCTTCTGTCCACGCAACCAATCCACATGGAACAGCAGTCCGTTCTCCATCGCTGTATTATCGTTGGAGCCACCGATAATGAACCCGTTCTCCTGTCCGAGTTCCGCTTTATAGGGCAGCGTCGTCTCACTTTTATAGAACACATTCCTGATCGTTCCCTCCATTACCTTCACCAACATTTCGGCAATCACCTTTCTACAGACATGTATGCCCACCGAATGTGCCTGCATCACAGCCGTATCGCCGTAGCAGTCGATCACCAGTCCGGGCATATTGTCCCCCTCTCCATGCACCAGTCGGTAGGTGTTATTCAAGGGATTCCCTGCAATGCCAATGCTGAGACGCATCTCATAGGCTGCTTTGAGACGGGCATACCAGAACGCCTCGTCGATCTCCACATCGCGGAACGACAGGATTCTGACGGCAATGGTGCCCACTTGGTAATGACCAACGGCAAGGAAAGTGTTGTCGGCCCCTATCACCCTAACCGTTTCTCCTTCGGTAATACCGCTGTCGGCATGATGAATAGCACCCGAAAACACCCAGGGATGGAAGCGCTTAAGACTCTCCTCCTTGCCCCGTTTGAGGTAAATTCTCTTGTATTCCATTATCTATGACCTCCAATTCGTAATCATGAGTTTTCTCCAAACGCATCAGCTCCTCATAAAGCATGATACATGCCCATGCATCTGTGGCTGCATACACCTTCTGCTTCTCGTCGAGCACATCACGTTCCCAGTTACTGAGTTGCTGACGTTTCAGGATTTTCTGGTGGAAGAAGTTGGCATAGAGCTTCTGCAGACTCCTATCTTCAATCCCTATCTCACCCACTAACTGCTGTAGGTCGATGAATTTCCCTGGCTTAAACGCTGCTCTTTTCCCTAAGGAAAGCAGATCATCGTGCCAGGAAAGACCGATCTTGGGAACACGCGTATCCTCCAACAGTCGAATGAGCGCTGGAGTAAGTCCGGTATAGTTCAAGCGAAAAAGGAAACAGCAGTCGTGCGTTGCCACCTGTAATAGGGACACAGCATACTGTGCACCTTTCTTGAAGGATGGACGCGTCTCGGTATCCACGCCAAGAATATCCTGTGAAAGCAGATAATCCACAGCCTTTTCCGTCTCGCCAGGAGAGAGTACGACGATGATTCTCCCTTCAAACTGAACTACCGGCAGATTGTTTATATCCTTCTTATCGAACTTGTTAACAAGTAATTTTTTCATCCTAAACTGATAACAAGGTGCAAAATTAGAAAAAAAATGCGATTTTTTGGCGAAATGTGGCAAAATTCAATTACTTTTGCAGATAATTAAACAATGATATAGAGAATGGCAAAGAAAAAGCAAGCAAAAACTGCCAAGAATTTCTCGGAAGCTATCGGCTTTGGCAATATATTCAAGAATGATATATTCAATTTCATTTTCGGATTTGTCCTGCTGTTGTTGGCGGTATATGTCACCATTGCGTTCGTCTCATACTTCTCCACAGGACAGGCTGATCAGAGTCTGTTGCTGGACAGAAGACCAGGTGAACTGCTGAATACCCATCAGGAATACCAGAACAGCTGCGGATCGATAGGAGCCGTTATCTCCTATTTCTTCATCTCCCGCTGCTTCGGTCTTTCGGCATTTATCATCCCTGTACTCATGGCGTTAATCGGTCTGAGGATGATGCATGCCTATAACAACATCAATCTCCTGAAATGGTTCTTGTGTCTGGTGATTCTGATGGTTTGGTGCTCTGTCACCTTCGCCAAGTTCCTTACTCCCATCATGGGCGACCAGGTATTCAATCCCGGTGGCGACCATGGAATGTTCTGCTGTCAGTTCCTGGAGAACATCATCGGTTCACCCGGTCTTACGGCAGTACTCGGACTCGTTGCTATACTGTTCCTGACATATCTTACAACCGAGACCATCACCGTTATCCGCAAGATGCTGAATCCCATAGGTTATATCCGTAGCAAGGTTCAGTTCGTGATTACCAACGATCAGCGCAAGGAAGGGACTGCAGTAAGCGGCGAACCGGTATATGAACCGGTCATGACCTATGATGAGCCGGAAGTAGAAGAGCCGTTAGTAACGGAAAAGGAACCTGATATCATCGTTGAGATACCGGAAAAGGATCAGAAGGTGAAGCCGCAAGGAGGACAGAACACCAATGACATTGACATCAATGTGGAGGTGGCCGATGCTGAGGAGAAAGCCAATAGCAAGGTTGTTACGACAGAAGTAGATTTGAGTACGCCTATCAATCCCCGTGAGCCGTGGCTTAAGTATAAGTTCCCCACCCTCGACCTGCTGAAGAAATACGACGATAGCGACAAACCTACGATTGATAAGGATGAGCAGCAGCGTAACATGAACCGTATCGTAGAGGTGCTGAACAGCTTCGGTGTACAGATTCGTTCTATCCATGCCACCGTCGGTCCTACCATTACACTCTATGAGATCACTCCAGCAGAAGGTGTGCGCATCTCCAGAATCCGTAATTTGGAGGATGATATCGCCTTGAGTCTGCGTGCCTTGGGTATTCGTATCATCGCACCAATTCCTGGTAAGGGAACCATAGGTATCGAGGTACCCAACGAGAAACCTCAGATTGTCTCCATGGAGAGTATCCTGAACTCCAAGCGGTTCCGCGAGACTACCATGGACCTGCCCATTGCTCTGGGTAAGACCATTACAAATGATGTGTTCATGGTTGACCTGGCCAAGATACCACATCTGCTGGTAGCTGGTGCTACAGGTCAGGGTAAATCGGTTGGACTGAATGCCATCATCACATCTTTGCTTTACAAGAAGCATCCTAACGAACTGAAGTTCGTGCTTATTGATCCGAAGAAGGTGGAGTTTAGTATCTATACCCCCATCGTGAACCATTTCATGGCGCAGATTCCTACCGACAATGAGGACGAGGAAGCTATCATCACTGATGTTACAAAGGTTATCAAAACCTTGAACTCCCTTTGTAAGCTAATGGATCACCGCTACGACCTGCTGAAGATTGCCGGTGCCCGAAACATCAAGGAGTATAATAAGAAATATGTGGAGCATAAGCTGAAGCCGACCGACGGTCATGACTTCATGCCCTATATCGTGGTCATTATCGATGAGTATGGTGACCTGATTATGACTGCTGGTAAAGAAATCGAGCTGCCTATTGCCCGTATTGCCCAGCTGGCCCGTGCGGTAGGTATTCACATGGTGATTGCCACCCAGCGTCCTACCACCAAGATCATCACGGGTACCATCAAGACCAACTTCCCCGGTCGTATTGCCTTCCGTACCGCCCAGCGCATCGACTCCATGACCATTCTCGACCAGACCGGTTCTAACCAGTTGATCGGACGAGGTGACATGCTATACAAGAACGGTGGTGAACCCATTCGTGTACAGTGTGCCTTTGTCGATACACCAGAGGTAGAGAGAATCAACCGATACGTAGAAGAGCAGCCTGGTCCGCTGGAACCCTTTGAGTTGCCGGAGCCCTCAACCGATGAGGCAGGTGGCGTTGGTCCTGACGGCAAGGTTGATGTGCATAGTCTTGACCCGTTGTTCGAGGAAGCAGCGCGTCATATCGTGCTCACCCAACAGGGTTCCACCAGTATGATACAGCGCCGTTTCTCTATAGGTTACAACCGCGCCGGTCGTTTGATGGACCAGCTGCAGGAAGCAGGTATCGTGGGTGAAGCCATGGGCAGTAAGCCTCGTGAAGTGTTAATTACTGATGTAAACCAGCTTGATAACCTCTTCGCTGCGTTAAGAAGATAAAAAAGGAATAAACCCTGTAACGGTGTTTTCCGTCAAATCAGGGCAAACCATTTAATAATAATAGAAGATGAAAAAGATTGTTTATATATTGATGATGTTTGTTATCGCCATCAGTGCTCAGGCACAAACAGGCACACAGGCACGACAGATTCTCGACAAGACTGCGGCTGTGGTAGGTAACAAGAACGGCGCACAGGCCAAGTTCTCCATGAGCGGAAAGTATGGCAATGCAGCAGGTACCATCTATGTTAAAGGTAACAAATTCTGTGCTCATACCGAAAAAGCCACGGTGTGGTACGACGGGAAGACACAGTGGACACTGAACAAGCAGGCCGAGGAGGTAAGTGTAAGTACTCCTACGGAAGCACAGCAGCAAGCCATGAACCCCTATACCTTTATTAATATATACAAGAACGGCTTTACGATGAGCAGTAAGACCGTTAGCGGGAAGTACGAGGTGCATCTCACCGCACAGAATCAGAAGCGTACCATCAAGGAAATGT
The DNA here is from genome assembly GCA_900314935.1 of uncultured Prevotella sp. GTDB lineage: Bacteria > Bacteroidota > Bacteroidia > Bacteroidales > Bacteroidaceae > Prevotella. Next base: position 102,034 of record OMXE01000003.1, on the reverse strand, counting down.
ACCTGACTATCGACAAGAGCTATAAGCCCACACAGGTGAAGATGCGTACAGAGAAAGGCTGGACGGTGATCAATATCTCGAATTTCCAGACGAAGAAGCTCAGTGATTCCTTCTTCGCCTTCCACTCAAAAGATTATCCTAATGCGGAGGTGATCGATCTCCGTTAATTCATTTATTATTTTCTATGAATCGTTTTCAACTATTCAAGGAACTGCGTCGTCATGTGAAACTGAGCGAAAAACGCAGTCCTGTGTATGAGCAGAACAAAACTGCCAAGACCATCATCTATCTGCTGGGAGGCTTCATGGTGATGTATCTGATCTTTATCTCAGTCATGTTCGCCATGATTGCCAACAGTTCACGTACGTTCACTGCCTGCGAGTTTATCTTCGGATTATTGCCGTTCTTTCTCACGGCAGATTTCCTGTTTAGGTTTCTGGGTCAGCAGACACCCGCTCAGCTGATTAAGCCCTATATCCTACTTCCCATCCCTAAATATGTTTGCGTGGAGAGTTTCATACTTTCGAGTATGATTACGCCCAACAACCTGATATGGTTGTGCATCACTGTTCCTTACGCCTTCATGTCAATCCTCTTCAGTAGCGGTTTCTGGGCGGCTTTGGGTTTCATTGTAGGCTTCCAGCTGATGATCATCATCAACAGTCAGAACTACATGCTCTGGCGCACCCTCATCACAAAGAAGATCTGGTGGTGGATAGCTCCCATCATCATCTATGGAGCTATGTTCCTGCCATGGATCATCAAGGACTTCGATGCGATGTTCGACAGCTTTGCGCTCATTGGTGAAGGAGTAGCCTCATGGAATATCGTGTACTATCTGGGCATCTTCGCTGTCCTCGCACTGTTCTTCTTCATCAACCGCGAGGTGCAGTACCATGTCACCTACACCGAGTCAACCGAATCCAAGAACACACAGTTGAAGACCGTCACGGAATTCCGTTTGTTTGAGCGTTTCGGTGAGATGGGCGAATACCTGAAGCTGGAGATCAAGAGTATTATGCGCAACAAGAACATGCGCAACTCGTTCCTATATAGTACGATCTTCACCGTCATGCTCAGTCTGATCATTTCTTACACAGAGATATATGACGGTAATTTCACTTCCAAGTTCTTCATGGTATATGTATTCATCATCAATGGCGGTATGCTGTTGGTAAGGATCATGGGAGCCGAAGGTAACTACATCGACGGACTGATGATTCACAAGGAGAACATCTTGCAACTGCTACATGCCAAGTATTATTTCTACTGTGCTCTGCTACTGTTGCCGCTTCTCATCATGATACCCACCTTGTTCATGGGTAAATATACCCTGCTGATGCTCATCGCCATGATGGCATTCGCAGCCGGACCGGTATTCTTTATGCTCATGCAAATGGCGGTATGGAACAAGCAGACCGTTCCTTTGAACAGCAAGCTAGTTAGTAAGGGGAATGTAGAAAACAACTGGTTTGCCTTTGGTGTTGAGATGGCCGCAATGTTTGCACCCGTTGCCATCATCTGCATCCTGCAAGCGTTCATGAGCGAGACAGCCACCTATGCCACTATGCTAATCATCGGTCTGCTCTTCATTGCCACGCACAACATCTGGCTGCGCAATATCTACCAGCGGTTTATGGTAAGGCGATATGAGAACATGGAAAGCTTCAGGGCCACCAGATAAAAGCTGAAAGATAGAGATAAATAGACTTTTTTGAAAAAAGTTCAGAAAATATTTGGTGGTTTCAGAAAAAGGCAGTACCTTTGCACACGCAATTCGGGAAGCATCCCATTTGCACCGACAATGATGCGCTTGTAGCTCAGTTGGTAGAGCACCTGACTCTTAATCAGGGTGTCCAGGGTTCGACCCCCTGCAGGCGTACGAAGGCAACCTTCAGGTTGCCTTTTTTCATACCTAAAAATAACGATTCAGGAAAGAAATACAGTCTTACATCATCATTTCTAGGTATTTTCTCTTCCTTTTATTGTTCTGCAACCCAGTTGCATCAAAAAAATGTGTACCTTTGCAGAAAAATAGAACAGGCGATGAAGTTATCTGAACTGAACACTGGTGAAAAAGGTGTCATTGTAAAAGTATCCGGACATGGTGGTTTCCGTAAGCGCATCATCGAGATGGGATTCATCAAAGGAAAGATGGTGGAAGTCTTACAGAACGCACCGTTGCAAGACCCCGTGAAATACAAGATCATGGGTTACGAGCTATCATTACGTCATAGTGAGGCCCGTCAGATAGAGGTCGTCTCTGAGAAGGAATTCCTGAAGGAACAGGAAGGACAAGAAGAGAGTCTGCAGGTGGAATACGAGGACAAACAGATGGAGAAGCAGTTACATTCGGCTGCCCTGAAACGTCGTCGTACCATCAACATTGCCTTGGTAGGTAATCCCAACTGTGGAAAGACCTCCCTGTTCAACTTTGCCTCTGGTGCTCATGAACGAGTGGGAAACTACAGCGGTGTGACGGTAGATGCGAAGGAAGGTGTAGCTGAGTTTAAGGGCTATCGTTTCAACATCGTCGACCTCCCCGGCACCTACTCCCTGAGTGCCTACAGTCCGGAGGAGTTATATGTCCGCAAACAAATTGTAGAGAAGACCCCCGATATCATCATCAACGTCATCGACTCCAGTAACCTGGAGCGCAACCTATACCTCACTACGCAGCTCATCGATATGAACCTGCGCATTGTTGGGGCATTGAATATGTTTGATGAGATGGAAGACCGAGGCGATCAGCTGGATCCCAACCAGTTGGGTGAACTACTGGGATTCCCCATGGTGCCTACCGTGTTCAAGAGCGGTCGAGGTGTGGATCAATTGTTCCAGACCATTATCCAGGTGTATGAAGGCAAGTTCCGTCAGCACAGGATTCGTCACTTGCATATCAATCACGGTACCTATATAGAACAAGGTATAGAAGCCATTCAGAAATACTTGAAGAGCGACCACGATATCCGTCTGCGCTTCTCCACCCGTTATCTTGCCATTAAGTTGTTGGAGATGGACAAGGACATTGAGCGTATCATTGCCGACATGCCCCAGAAGGAGCAGATCCTGAAGACTCGCGATAAGGCAGCAGCCATCATCAAGGAAGAGACGAAGGAAGACAGTGAGACGGCTATCATGAATGCGAAGTACGGCTTCATCCATGGTGCCTTGGAAGAGGTGGGCTATCAGGAAGGACATAAGAAGGACACCTATGAGATGACCCATGCCCTTGATGCAATCATCACCCACAAATGGCTGGGATTCCCGTTGTTCTTCCTTTTCCTCTATCTGATGTTCGAGGTGACCTTCACCATCGGTCAGTACCCTATGGACTGGATTGATGCTGGTGTAGGTTTGTTGTCAGACTGGCTGAACAACGTCTTGCCCGACGGTCCGGTGAAAGCCATGATCGTGGATGGCGCCATAGCAGGTGTTGGTGCCGTCATCATTTTCCTGCCGCAGATCCTGATCCTCTATACCTTCATCTCCTTCATGGAAGACTCTGGTTATATGGCTCGTGCTGCCTTCATCATGGATAAGATTATGCATAAGATGGGCATTCACGGTAAGTCGTTCATCCCTCTGATCATGGGGTTCGGTTGTAATGTCCCTGCGGTAATGGCCACAAGAACCATTGAGAGCAGACGTAGCCGACTCATTACCATGCTCGTTCTTCCGTTGATGAGCTGTTCTGCCCGATTACCCATCTATATCATGATTGTCGGCACCTTCTTTGCCGTGAAATACCAGAGCGCCATCATGATTGCACTCTATGCCATCGGTATCCTGCTGGCCGTCGTCATGAGTCGTGTGTTCAGTCGTTGGGTGGTGAAAGGTGAAGACACCCCGTTTGTGATGGAACTCCCACCCTACCGTTTCCCCACCGTGAAAGCCATTACCCGTCATACATGGGAGAAAGGAAAGCAATATCTGAAGAAGATGGGAGGCATTATTCTCGTGGCCAGTATCATCGTATGGGCATTGGGGTACTTCCCCCATCACGAGGAGCTGCCACAACAGCAGCAACAGGAGCAGAGTTATATCGGAAGGATTGGAAAGACCATTGAGCCTATCTTCCGTCCCCAAGGTTTCGACTGGAAACTTGACGTGAGTCTGATTGCCGGTGTTGGCGCCAAGGAGATTGTTGCCTCAACGATGGGTGTGCTCTATGCCGACGATGAAGAAGTAGCTGATGAGAATGCCGATAACAAGAGTGAACGTTATGCGAACCTCCGTCAGAAGATGGAAGCCGACGGTATCACCCCGTTGATAGCCTTTGCCTACCTGTTGTTCGTCCTGATCTATTTCCCCTGTATCGCCACCATTGCGGCCATCAAGGGAGAGACAGGCTCCTGGAAGTGGGCTCTATTCGCTGCATGCTACACCACTGCCTTGGCATGGGTGGTATCTGCTGTAGTCTATCAAGTGGGAAGTTTCTTTTAAGTGAGAAGTGATTACTTATCACTTTCAAACAGTCCGTCGATCTCTTCGATCTCGTCCTCGTCGAACCATTTGCTCAGACGTTCACGGGCTTTTGTCTTGACATCATCGCTGACATTACCCCACACCTTCTGTAATACATAGACCAGAACGCCGAGGTCGTCACCAAGACCCACAATAGGTATGGCATCGGGCACCACATCCAGCGGACTGATCAGGTAGCCCAGTGCACCGATGATAATGGCTTTATCCTTTACCGACACCGAATCGCTCTGAAGGGTATAGTACAGAATCAGCGCAGCATATACAAGTTTTGCGCCTGCCCTTTTAGCTATTCTCGATATCTTCTCTACAAACGCCGTCTTCGAGAATCTGTTCGAATACTGCATGAAATCAGGTAACTCCATATCAATAGGTTTTGATGGTTCATACTTTTGAGAGGACAAAAGTAATAAAAAGATTAAAACCTTGCAAATGATTTGGCAAATATCAAGAAAAACATGCGAATTTCATCAAAAAAGTTTGGAACTTATGGTTATTTTTTCTATCTTTGCAATAGAAAAAGGGCCGTATCGGTTCGATCGGGATACTCATCAAATAACATCGAAAACCGAGAAGGTTTCTCTTGCTAATGGCGGGCCATATAAATCGCGAAAGCGACTAAGCTGTAAAGCCGGTGGATTACAAAGGCGGAGAGCACTCAAATCATTTCTACTCGGAGTTTCATCACATCATCGATACGGCTTCCTTTTTTCTCACCTTATCATTAACAGTTATGTTTTCCGGTATCATAGAAGAATTTGCAACGGTTGTGGCCATCAGGCACGACCAAGAGAATATTGACTTTACACTGACCTGTTCGTTTGTTGATGAACTGGGCATCGATCAGAGTGTGGCGCATAACGGTGTCTGTCTAACCGTCGTGAAGATCGAAGACAACACCTATACAGTGACTGCCATGAAGGAAACGCTGGAGCGTTCAAACCTTGGACTCCTTCAAATCGGTGATAAAGTCAATGTGGAAAGGTCGATGCTCATGAACGGCCGACTTGACGGACATATCGTTCAAGGTCATGTGGATATGACGGCCGATTGCATAAATGTTGAAGACGCCGAGGGTAGTACCTACTTCACGTTCAAGTATGCCTACGATAAGGAGATGGCCAAACGCGGATATTTCACGGTTGACAAAGGTAGTGTCACGGTCAATGGTGTTTCGCTTACCGTCTGCAACCCCACCGAAGACACCTTTCAGGTGGCCATCATCCCCTACACCTTTGAACACACCAACTTCTGCGATATCCGTGTTGGTACAAAGGTGAACCTGGAGTTTGACATTCTTGGTAAGTACATAGCCCGATTGCAATCGCTGGTATAATCAGATAGCAAGCAGTTCGTGCGGTGATGCGACAAATGTCGTAGCACCATGCGCCAGCAGAAAATCCTTATCACGGAATCCCCACAGCACACTGATACAAGGCAGACCGCTATTCATGGCGGTCTGTATATCTACATCACTGTCACCCACATAAACAGCATGACTGCAATCAGCCTTTAGTCTTCGTAACGCCTCCTCTACCGTATCGGGTGCTGGTTTCTTACGGATATCCTCCCGCTCTCCGATAGCCACGTCAACCAGACCGGCGAAGAAATGACAGCACAGTTCCTCGGTGGCCTTATAAAATTTGTTGCTGACTACCGCTATTTGTTTTCCTTCATCCTTCAAGGTACGAAGCATCTCCATGATACCTGGATAAGGTTCCGTCGTATCCAACCCATGATGAAGATAATGGTCGCGAAACTCCTGATACACCTCAGTAAACCGCGGATTATCGGTACCCTCAGGAACAGCCCGTTCCATGAGCTTCTTCACGCCGTTTCCCACGAACCATCGCACCTCCTCAATCGTTCTTTCCGGCATTCCTGCCCAGCGAAGAGCATGGTTCACGCTTGCTGTCAAATCCCTTAAGGTATCCAACAACGTGCCGTCCAGGTCGAATACATATACGTCGTAACTCATCGTTTGCTTCGGTTTATCAAGGTTTTTATCTTTGTGTTCAGACGCTTTGCCTTCATCAGTTCCTCTATCGTCACCTGTTCTGGTAACGAACGATCCATGACGAGCCAATCGTGCAAGCGCTTGATATTGATTGTAATCGGACTGTCCTCCTGACGGGGAATGCGCAGATCGTCAAGCACCTTATACACAGCTGAGGGCTGCATTCCCTCATCCTCCACGCACAACAGCATGTTCGTGTTGCTTAGGATATCAGAGAGCTTACTGGTAACCACCTTATCCTCAACGATGACCCATGAACGGAAGAAGTCGATGATATGGTTGATTTGTACCGCATCAAAGAACTGCTCCATCCAATGCAGGTACTGTCGCCACCATTCGTAGATTCCATGTTCCTCATCCCAGCGGTAAGTAGGCTGTGCCAGTTGCGGGTTCATTCTCATCTCCACACTGTCGCGAGATACGCCAAAGGGCAGGTCGCCTTTCAGCGCCACTCCCTTGCTATGGGCATAGTCGACCGCCTTTTTCAGCTGACGGTAGAGATGGTACTGCACAAAGCAGACCTTCCGTATATCATTATAATAAGGTGAGGATTCCTGACAGAATGCCGCATACGGAAGCAGCCACGACTTATTCGCTTCGTGAAACACCAAGTAGCAGTCAGACGAGAGCGTCTCCTCGCCTATCTCAGCAAAGATATCATCGATATAAGCATTCTTCACCCTCTCGATTGTGGGGTAATCAATGCTGGTCAGCGAGTTCAGTTCCCTTCGTTGTCGAAGATAGCTTTTCATCTTCACCTTATCCGTCAGTTCCCCCAGCTGTTCCAGGTCGAGATAATGAGGATGCAGAGCCGAGCTGGAGATGATATGATACGGATGACTCTCGTTCCATGATGAAGTACCTGTTGTATCGTTCACCGGCATCAACTCAATCATCTGCATACCCGTCATTGCCACCCAGTCGACCATCCGCTGCAGGTCACCGAAGTCGCCTACGCCATAAGAGTGTTTTGAACGCAGGGCGAAGACAGGTACAGCCACCCCCGTAACCTTCCAGGGCTCCTCCTTGAGATGCAATGAACCGCCGTCGAGTACGATCACCTCGCCGTCGTTCACCTCCCCATGCGGCGTCATCCTGTTCGCTCCTTCCTCCCAGTTCAGCAGTTGGTTGGTCTTCTCGTCGATCACCACATACTTGTATTCCAGCGGCAACTGCATACCATCCATGTTCACACTGAGTCGCCATTCAAAGTCACCTTGATACACCATGCGCAGATAGCGTGTAGGGTTCCAGCTGCCGATGGCAGGATGACTGCCCACTAGGGCCACCCGCTCGCCCTTGGTAAGCTGCGGAGCCAGCACGCGGAAGATCACAGTCTTGCGAAACAGCGGTAACGAAGAGTGCCGACCGCTCCTTTCCACCGGTTCGGTCCGTCCCACGTTCCTTGCCTTACTGTACAGATAAGCATGTAGCGGAACGTCACGCCACTGGTCGGGAAACACAAAGCTTTTCGTATCATCGGCCTGATAGGTCCTGGGCACCCGGTTCCATTCGCACCGCAGTACCTTTCCCTCCTGGTCCTTTAGCTGATACTCATAGGTGAAAGAGATCAATGTACGCTGTCGTGACTCCATCAAGGCCGTCTCCAGAAACCACCATTCACCATCCTGCGTTTGCATGACCCAGTCGTTGACATGCTCACGCAGATCATTGGTCCGGTAACGGATGAGCACATGCATACACTGTCCCCATTCCGTCTTATATTGTATGCTGAACTTCAGTTTCATGCTGCGAAGATACGGAAAAACGAGCATAACACAAAACATAACTCAAATATATTTGTTTATTTGCTCATTAAATCGTACCTTTGGCTTCGCCGAAAGTACTTACACTCGAAAATGCAAAAGAAAAGTCTGCTTTTCTTTTGCATTTTGCTCATTAAATCGTACCTTTGCGGCAAGAAACGAAACAAAAGGAAATGAAATACTTTACTTCACGTAAATACGCCATCGGTACAGGAGTCTGTCTGTTGGTGATTCTTGGCATCGTCTATTATTTCTTCTTCTCCAGTCTGTCGGCTAAGGAAGAGACGTGTTATCTCTATATCGATGAAGACGACACCATCGACAGTGTGTTCACCAAGGTGAAACCCATGGCCAACGATGCAGGTATGACTGGCTTCTCCACGTTAATTCGTCACAGCTCATATGATGAGCATATCCGCACGGGCCGCTATGAGATAGCTCCCGGCGACGGGGCCTTCACGGTGTTCCGCCGCATCAAGAACGGATTACAGACTCCCCTGAACCTCACTATTCCGTCAGTACGTACACTCGACCGGCTCACTGGCTATCTGGGCAATAAGCTGATGCTTGACAGTACGGAGTTGTATCGCACCCTGACCAATCAGGAGGAATGTCGGAAACTGGGCTACGACACGCTTACCGTTATCAGCATGTTCATACCGAACACCTACGATATGTACTGGAACATCTCTCAGGACAAGTTCCTGGAGCGCATGAAGAAGGAAAGTGAGAAGTTCTGGAACGATGAGCGTCTTGACAAGGCAGAAGAGATGCATTTCACCCCTGTACAGGTTATTACCCTTGCCAGCATCGTCGATGAGGAAACATCCAACGATGAAGAGAAACCCATGGTGGCGGGAATGTATGTCAACCGATTGAATGTAAATATGCCCCTTCAGGCCGATCCTACCATTAAGTTCGCCCTGAAGGATTTCTCCCTAAAGCGCATCTATAACAACATGCTGTCGGTAAACAGTCCGTATAACACCTATAAGAATATTGGTCTGCCCCCTGGTCCAATCCGCATCCCCACTGTTGCAGGCATTGATGCAGTACTCGATCATGTCCACCACAACTATTTATATATGTGTGCCAAGGAGGATTTCAGCGGCACCCACAACTTCGCCCGCACCTATCAGGAGCATATGATTAATGCATCCAAGTATGCTGCAGCCCTGAATCATCGCGGAATCAAGTAAATAGAAAAGGTAAAAGCGAAAGACATAAACTATTTGATTTTTGAGATACGTTTCAAATCGGGTATAGGCACACGATTGTTTGCCTATAGCCGTTCAATCGTTTGCGTATAGGCGTCAGATCGTTTGCGTATAGGCAATCGATAGAAAAACGGCTGTTTTGTACCTTATTTCTAATGGAATCTCCCCATTATTCAATAAGTTTTGACCTTTCAGATATAACTTCACATAGCACATCCCTGCATAATGAAGAATGTGAAGAATTGTATGAATAATGTATATTGGGTGCGCAAACAACAGGGTAAAAGTGGTCAAATGTGGATAAAAATACGAGAAAAGCTACAAATAACGGGTATAAATCGACGTAAAAGTGACTTTTTTCTATCTTTTTCAAAAAAAATATTGCAAAATGTTTGGTAATTCGCAAAAATGATGTAATTTTGCAAGCAAATTTTGAAAATAGAGGTAAAAAGGTAAAATTACAAACAATAACAACCAATTAAAAGAATTGATTATGAATGCAGCAAAAGTTGTAGAAGATCTCAAACAGAGATTCCCCAATGAGCCGGAGTACATCCAGGCAGTTTCTCAGGTACTTCCTACAATCGAGGAAGAGTATAACAAGCACCCTGAGTTCGAGAAGGCCAACCTGATCGAGCGTCTGTGCATCCCCGATCGTATCTGTGAGTTCCGCATTACTTGGGTGGATGACAAAGGTAACGTGCAGACAAACATGGGTTACCGTATTCAGCACAACAATGCCATTGGTCCGTACAAAGGTGGTCTTCGCTATCACAAGAGTGTGAACCTCGGTATTCTGAAGTTCCTTGCTTTCGAGCAGACCTTCAAGAACTCACTGACAACACTGCCGATGGGTGGTGCAAAGGGTGGTTCCGACTTCTCTCCCCGTGGTAAGAGCGATGCAGAGGTGATGCGCTTCTGCCAGGCATTCATGAACGAGCTGTACCGTGTGATTGGTCCGGACGAGGACGTTCCCGCTGGTGATATCGGTGTAGGTGGCCGCGAGGTTGGCTATCTGTTCGGACAGTACAAGAAGCTCACTCATCAGTTCCAGGGCGTGCTGACAGGTAAGGGAATCCCCTTCGGTGGTTCACTGATCCGTCCTGAGGCAACCGGTTACGGTACTGTTTACTTCCTGACTTCTATGCTTGCAACCCGCAACATCGACATCAAGGGTAAGAAAGTGCTGATCTCTGGTGCTGGTAACGTGGCTCAGTATGCTGCTGAGAAGTGTCTGCAGCTGGGTGCTATCCCCATGACCATGTCTGACTCTGATGGTTACATCTTTGATCCGGACGGAATCGATCGTGCAAAGCTCGACTATATCATGGAGCTGAAGAACGTAGAGCGCGGACGTATCAAGGAGTATGTTGAGGAGTATCCTACAGCTAAGTACTACGAGGGCAAGCGTCCTTGGTATGAGAAGGCTGATATTGCTCTGCCTTGTGCTACACAGAACGAGATCAACGGTGACGAGGCTGCTGCCCTTGTGAAGAACGGTGTGATTGCTGTGGCTGAGGGTGCAAACATGCCTTCACTGCCTGAGGCTATCAAGATCTTCCAGGATGCTAAGATCCTCTACTCTCCCGGTAAGGCTTCTAACGCCGGTGGTGTATCTGTATCTGGTCTGGAAATGTCACAGAACTCTGAGCGTCTGAGCTGGACAGCTGAGGAAGTTGACAACTACCTGAAGCGTATCATGAACGACATTCATGAGAACTGCGTGAAGTACGGTACAGAGAAGGATGGTTACATCAACTATGTGAAGGGTGCTAACGTAGCAGGCTTCATGAAGGTTGCCAAGGCCATGATGGCACAGGGTATTGTATAAATAAATCCCATCTATAAACAATAAGGGTTAAGAATTCGTATTCTTAACCCTTATTTTTGTTTGATGTTTTTTTTATTCTGATTCCACTTTCCGTATATTTTCTTTGATGAGTAAATCATCCTTTTGCCGGTGGATACTTATCTCATCCTGCTGGGGAGGATTCATGTTATCTTGGGGATTCATGTGATTAGCTGTCTGACCGACGGAATCCTGTTTTTCTTCTTCTTTCTTCTTTTGCTCTCGAATCTTCTCCTCTTCGTGTAATCGCATCAGACGGATATGGTTAAGAACCATCACCTTCGTTGTAGTTACCGTAGCATTGCGATCACGGTTAAGATAGAAGAGTCCGCGTATATCCTTAATACCTAACATCTTATCATCAAACACTTCAAGTGAATAATGCATACTGGAAGACATGTGCATGGTGCGGGTAATCACACTGTCGTTCGTCAGTTTTGTATTGATGATGGCTATTCCATCGCGCACACCATCCTGATACAGGAACTGCGCATCGAATTCTAAGATGATTCTGTCGCCCTTATGATAAGAAGAGTCAACAGGAATAATGAACGTATGCTTATTGAATGGTGCAGTCGGGATAAAAGCATAGCAGCGTTCGCCATTCCATACATTGGCAGCCTCGCCTGTTTCCATGCTGTATCTGTTAAGACCATCATCGGCAGTCTTTGACTCAGGTACAGCTCCCATACGTTTTGCCAACTTTTCATAAATAGCATAGAGCTTTTCCGTATGACGGGTATAATAAACCATGGAAGAATCGAACTCTGCCTCAGTCACTCCATGCTTTTTCAGTACAGCCAACTGGTAAAGACGAGCATTGTAGCTTCGTGTACTGTCGCTATTCAAACTGGCTGCAGCATCCGCCAGATGGTAGTCGTATAGGATATCTTCCATGTCATCAGGATCGATGACATCACGAGGAATGGACGGTTTACAAGAACAGAGAACCGCCAATCCGCCCATCAGGAGTATCCTATTCAGTTTCCTACTCATCGGTTTCCTTTTCATCCGCTATTTCTTCATCCGTTTTCACCGGTTTCGCCTTCAGTGTAAGCGTACTCAGTTCTTTGCGGTAGAGCAGCAACAGCAGAACAACACCCACGGAGATGCAAGCATCTGCGAAGTTGAATACCGGACTGAAGAACACGTACGGCTGACCGCCCCATATTGGAAGCCAGTCGGGTAACGTGGTTTCAATCAGTGGGAAATAGAACATGTCCACCACCTTACCCTGCAGGAACGGAGCATAGCCCTCGCCAAGAGCCACCAGATACGACGGTTCGTAGAGGGTTGACTTCGTGAAGAACAGTCCGTAGAACATGCAGTCGAAGATATTTCCTGCAGCACCGGCCATAATCATAGCCAGACAGATAATATAGCCTCGTCGTGCATTCTCCTTTACCTGCAGCCATATATAGTAGCCAATAACAGACACGGCTACGATACGGAACAGACTCAGTACGATCTTGTTGATGAAGGTCATGCCATAGGCCATGCCGCTGTTCTCGACGAAGCTAATGAAGAACCACGGTGTGATCTCGATGCTGTCGTGCAGACACATATTGGTCTTGACCAGGATCTTGATAACCTGATCAATCACCAATATGGCAATGACAATACAAACGGCCATCAGGCCTTTGTTTCCGCGATTATTCATTAGTGCTTCTTCCCCATCTTACTCTGAACGCTGAGTGTAGCATGCGGAACAGCGCGCAGACGCTCCTTCGGAATCAGCTCGCCCGTCATACGGTCGATACCGTAGGTCTTGTTCTGCACCCTTACCAACGCAGCCTCCAATCCCTGGATGAACTTCTGCAGACGGGAAGCCTGCATAATCAGTTCCTCTTTGGTTTGTGTGGCGCTACCCTCTTCCAGTACTTTGTAAGTAGGTGATGTGTCGTCCACGTCATTGCCGTCGGCATTCATCAACTGGCGCATCATCTGATTGTAGTCATGACGCGCTGTGGCTAGTTTCTCATTGATAATGACTTTGAACTCCTCGAGTTCCTCGTCACTGTAGCGTGTCTTTTCTGCCATATTCTTGTTATTCGTTTTTAGGATCTAAAGAGATTTTGTTACTGTTATATTCAAGTCGAAATCATCAAACTCCACTACTGCACCATCATTCGGTTGGATGCTGATTGTGTCGGCCAGTACCTGTGTCTTGATATAATCATCATAGGCTTTGATGGCCTCATCGGTCTGTTCATTGGGAGAGACGACAATATGGATACGGTCGGTAATCTCCAGACCACCGTCCTTGCGCATATTCTGGATTCGGTTAATCAGTTCGCGAGCCATGCCTTCCTTACGCAGTTCATCGGTCAACTCGATTTCCAGAGCCACAGTAAGGTTTCCTTCGTTGGCTACGAGCCATCCGGGAATATCCTCACTGATAATCTCCACGTCGGCAGCCTCAACCACAGCCTCCTGTCCTTCCACATTCAGTGTGATAGAACCGTTCTTCTCCAAGGCATTGATCTCCTCCTGTGAAAGCGAAGACATCTGTGCGGCAATACCCTTCATGAGTTTACCGAACTTCTTTCCCATGGTACGGAAGTTGCACTTCACCTTCTTCACGAGAATGCCGCTACCCTCCACGAACTTCAGTTCCTTGACATTCACCTCGTTCATAATCAAGGCCTTTACAGCTTCGATATGGGCTTTCTGTGCCTCGTCCACTGCGGGAACCATGATGCTCTGCAGCGGCTGGCGCACCTTAATGTTCACCTTCCTACGGAGAGCCAATACCATGGATGTAATCTTCTGAGCCATATCCATGCGAGCTTCAAGGTCGAGATCGATCATTGATTCTTTGCAAGACGGGAATGAGACAAGATGTACGCTATCGTGCACGCCGCCCAAGTCCTTGTACAACTGATCTGCATAGAACGGAGCAAACGGAGCGAGCAGCTTGGAAACGGTCTTCAGACAGAAATAGAGTGTCTGATAAGCACTCAGCTTATCCGTACTCATCTCTTTGCCCCAGAAACGTTTACGGTTCAGACGAACATACCAGTTACTGAGGTCGTCGTTCACAAACGTATCAATCAAACGTCCAGCCTTGGTCGGTTCGAAGTCGGACAAAGCCTCATCTACTCCCTTGATCAGCGAGTTCACCTTTGAGAGAATCCAACGGTCGATCTCGGGTCTGTCCTCCATATTCACCTGTGCTGCCTTGGGGTTGAACCCGTCGACATTGGCATAGAGGGCGAAGAAGCTATAAGTATTATATAAGGTGCCGAAGAACTTGCGACGAATCTCGTCGGCTCCGGCAGGATCGTACTTCAGGTTATCCCACGGCTGTGTATTGGTGAGCATATAGAAGCGCACTGCATCGGCACCGTTGCGTTCAATCTCGGCAAACGGGTTCACCACATTACCCAGGTGCTTCGACATCTTGATACCTTTGGCATCAAGCACCAGTCCTGTTGAAATTACGTTCTTGAAGGCCACGCTGTCGAAAATCATCGTTGCGATGGCATGGAGTGTGAAGAACCAACCACGTGTCTGGTCAACACCTTCGTTGATGAAATCGGCGGGATAAGCCAAGCCTTTGTCGATAGCATCCTTGTTCTCGAACGGATAGTGGACCTGTGCATACGGCATGGAACCGGAATCGAACCAAACATCGATGAGGTCGGTCTCGCGGTGCAGCGGCTGTCCGCTCTTACCAACAAGTACGATATCATCCACATATGGACGGTGCACATCAATCTTGTCGTAGTTCTCCTGTGAGTAATCGCCGGGCACAAAACCTTTCTCCTTCAACGGATTGGTTTTCATCACACCAGTCTTGACAGCTTTCTCGATCTCATTATACAGTTCTTCCAATGAACCGATGCAGATTTCCTCACGGGTATCTTTGTTACGCCAAATCGGTAACGGTGTTCCCCAGAAACGAGAACGCGATAAGTTCCAGTCGTTCAAGTTCTCCAGCCAGTTACCGAAACGACCCGTTCCAGTGCTTTCCGGTTTCCAGTTGATGGTCTTATTCAGTTCCACCATTCTTTCCTTGCATGCTGTAGAGCGGATGAACCAAGAGTCGAGCGGATAGTACAGCACCGGTTTGTCGGTACGCCAGCAGTGCGGATAGTTATGCACATGCTTCTCGATTTTGAAGGCACTACCCTCTTGTTTCAGCTCCAAAGAGAGCACGATGTTCAGGTCCTCTGCCTTGGCAGCCGCCTTCTCATCGTATTTACCGTCGATATTGAACTCAGGAGCATACGCATTCTTCACATAATCGCCAGCATGACGACTGTAAAGGTCTAGGTCTACACACTTATCGATGAACGACTCTGCCAGTTCCGGCACCAGATAGTACTTTCCCTGGAGGTCTACCATCGGACGTGTTTCTCCACCTTTATTGATCATGAACAAAGAGGGAATGCCAGCATCCTTAGCCACCTTCGCGTCATCAGCACCGAAGGTGGGAGCGATATGTACAATACCAGTACCATCGTCGATGGTTACATAGTCGCCAGGGATGACGCGGAAAGCCAGCTCGCTCATCTCTACGAACTGGTCGTTACCCACTGTGAAGCACTTATCAGCATGCTCTTTCGCATATTCCTTCACGAAGTCGGCACTGTTAACTTCTACCTTCTCACACGGTTTTACCCACGGCATCAGTTGTTCGAAGCGCATGCCGACAAGGTCGGAGCCCTTGTAGTTGCCCACGATACGGTACGGCACTACCTTATCACCCTGCTTGTATTCCTCCATCGAGGCGAATTCGCCTTCGGGCTTCAGGTATGAATCTACCAAGGCAGCAGCCATCACGGCACTGATCTTCTCTCCGCTATAGGGATTGAAGGTCTGCACACAGACATAGTCTATCTTCGGTCCAACGCAGAGTGCCGTATTGGAAGGCAGTGTCCACGGGGTGGTTGTCCAAGCCAGGAACACGGGTGTTCCCCACCCTTTCATCTCGGGTCGTGGATCAACAATCTTGAACTGTACGGTAGCAGTTGTATCCTTTACGTCACGGTAGCAGCCCGGCTGGTTGAGTTCATGACTCGACAAACCTGTACCTGCAGCGGGTGAATACGGCTGGATGGTATAGCCTTTATAGAGCAATCCTTTGTTGTAGAACTGCTTCAGCAGCCACCACAGCGTTTCAATATACTTGTTATCGTAAGTGATATACGGATGGTCAAGGTCAACAAAGTAACCCATCTTCTCCGTCAGGTCGCGCCATTCCTGCGTGAACATCATCACGTTCTCGCGGCACTTGCGGTTATAGTCTTCTGTAGAGATATAACGCGGACTCTCATGGTTATCAATATCAGCCTTGGTAATGCCCAGTTCCTTCTCCACGCCCAGCTCTACGGGCAGACCGTGGGTGTCCCATCCTGCCTTGCGGTGCACCTGATAACCCTTCATGGTCTTATAACGGTTGAAGGTATCCTTGATGGTACGGGCAAGTACATGATGAATGCCCGGGTGACCGTTAGCCGAGGGAGGACCTTCGAAGAATACGAACTGTGGGCATCCCTCACGCTCTGTGATGGAGCGGTGGAAGATATCTTTCTCATTCCATGTATCGAGTACGCTCTTGTTGGTCTCTGTCAGATTCAAGCCATGATGTTCGGCGAATTTCTTTGCCATAATCTTACCTTATTTATAATAGTTTTATTTTTTAGGGCACAAAGGTATATAAAAAATTCCTATCCGCAAAGAATTTATCATCTTTTAATTTAACTTTCGCAAGTTACGGCAAACAAAAAAGCGGCTGCATTCACTGCGCCGCTAACTCCTATTCTATGCTAATTCTCTCAAAACTTTCACTTGAGTCGTATAAACTATCCTGAATAATCTTTTACCTGTAAAAGCCAAGCCTATCTGGATGTTGTACTTCTTGTTATTTGACGATGTGATTCAAATCACACTGCAAAGGTAAGGCAAATCATCCGTCCTACCATCAAAGGAACATGGGAAATCATGAAAAAGGGCGCAATAATTGACGTATATCAAAAAAGTGTGTCCGCACACGCTTCTTTATAAAGCATCAGAAACCAAGATAAATCCATCTTTATAAGAAAAAAAAGAAGGAAAAAGCGGGAAACATCAAAAATAATCATTATATTTGCAGATAAATCCAACAAATACGTACAAACTATTAATCTATAAATTATTACATTATGACGTTTACAATGGTAATCCAGCTTCTCATCGTATTGCTGGCTCTTTGGGTAGGATCCCGATATGGTAGTCTTGCCTTGGGTGCAATCTCCGGTATTGGTCTGGCCATCCTGGTCTTCGGTTTCGGCTTGAAACCTGGTACGCCTCCTACCGACGTAATTTACATCATCATCGCAGCCGTTACCTGTGCCGGTGTGCTTCAGGCATCTGGCGGTATGGACTGGATGATTCAGATTGCAGAGAAGATGCTACGTAAGCATCCCGACCGCATCACGTTCATGGCTCCGCTCACCACGTTCTTCCTCACCGTACTGGTGGGAACAGGTCATGTGGTCTATACACTGATGCCGATTATCTGCGACATTGCCCTGAAGAAAGGCATCCGTCCGGAACGTCCCTGTGGCGTGGCCAGTATTGCCTCTCAGGTGGGTATTACCTGTTCGCCGATTGCCGCTGCTGTAGTAGCTTTTGCTTCCATCTCTGCAGCAAACGGTTTCCATGTGAACAACCTGCAAATTATCATGATCACCATCCCCGCCTGTGTATGCGGACTGATGGCTGCAGCAGCAGCCTCCTATCGTCGTGGTAAGGATCTTGACAAGGATCCGAAGTTCCAGGAGCGTCTGAAGGATCCTGCACAGTATCAGTATATCTATGGTAGTAATGCTACCACCCTCGACAAGAAGATCGGTCAGGATTCCAAGAATGCTGTGTATATCTTCCTCGCAGCCCTCGCCATCATCGTAGTCTTCTCTATCGCACAGATGTTCGGTGGCAACCTTCTGCCTACGTACGACACCGTGCAAGCCGTGAAGGACGGTCCTGCCTCTATTACCTTGGCTGATGGTATTACCGAAACGGCTAAGCAGCTGGCCAGTGCAGGTATTGTGATGGAAGGTGTTACCGAGACCGTGAAGAAACCGTTGGCCATGAACCTTGTCATTCAAATTGTCATGATCTCTGCAGCAGCACTGATGATCATCGTCTGCAAGGCTAAGCCCAAGAAAGCTGTTGGCGGCGCTGTTTGGCAATCAGGTATGGTGGCTGTGGTAGCTATCTACGGTATCGCTTGGATGGCTGACACCTATTTTGGCAATTACATGAAAGAGATACAGGTGATGCTCAACGATCTTGTGTCAGCTTACCCATGGACCATCGCCATTGCCTTCTTCCTGGTATCTGTACTTATTAACTCACAGGGTGCAGTGGTCGTTGCCATGCTTCCGTTGGCCTACACTTTAGGAATCGAAGGTTGGGTACTCTTGGGTGTGCTCCCATCAGTTTACGGTTACTTCTTCATCCCGAACTATCCGTCGGATATCGCTACGGTGAACTTCGACCGATCGGGCACCACGGTAATCGGTAAATATTTGCTTAACCACTCGTTCATGATGCCTGGTTTGATCAGTGTGATTACCAGTACCATTGTGGCCTATATCATTTCATATCTGTGCCATAGTGCAGGAATATTCTGATTAAATGTGGAATGAGGAGTGTTGAGTGAGGAGTGAGAAATGCACCATGACAAGTTCATAGTAGTTATCTCACTCCTCATATTTTAGTTAGTTTTACTTAAAAAACACACACGGAACGCTGAAATATTTTGGTAGTATATAAATAATGTGTACTTTTGCACCGAAATATTTCAAAAAGTCGTTTAAGACACATGATTTTTTATTTCTCGGGAACGGGAAACACCCGATGGGCTGCTGAGGAGATTAGCAGAGCTACAGGTGAGCGATTACTTGACATGGCAGAGGAGATCAACGGCGAATGCCGCTATCAGCCTGCTGCAGGAGAGTGTATCGGTTTCTGTTTTCCCGTGCATGGATGGCGACCGCCGCTACTGGTGCGCTCGTTCATCAACAAGATTTGTATGGAAATACCAGCAAACGAGCAACCGTATTGCTGGGCACTGTGTACGGCAGGCGATGACATCGGACAGAGCATGGAATACCTCAACCGAGATCTTGCCACACTGAATCTGCGGGCAGAGAGTGTTTTCTCACTCATCATGCCGGAGAGCTATGTGGGTCTGCCCTTCATGGATGTGGACAAGCCAGAGAAGGAACGTGCCAAGAAAGAGACGGCACGCAAGCAGTTGGAGGAGATCAAGCAGATTATCCTCAGACGAGAACGGGGCGTTACCATGACCTACAAAGGGCATTGGCCGCGCACCAACAGTAAGGTGCTGGGTGCTGCCTTCGTGAAATGGCTCATCACCGACAAGCCCTTCCGGGTGAAGGCAGACGACTGTCTGCAATGCGGCACATGTGCGAAGGTCTGTCCTGTGGACAACATCGAGGGTGGACATCAACAGCTACCGCAATGGAAGCACAACGGACAATGTCTTACGTGCTTTGCGTGCTACCACCACTGTCCTGTACATGCCATCGAGTTCGGAAACCGGACGAAGCACAAAGGACAGTATTACTTTGAACAATAACAAATACAAGCATCATATAAAGGAAATGAAGAAACTGATTGCGATACTGATTCTGACTATCATCACCATTAACACATGGGGAGCGAAAGCCTATCCCTTGCCAATGACCGTTACCCAGAAGGACGGGAAGCAACTCACCTACCGTCTGCATGGTGATGAGCACTTCAGCTATGCCGCCACTACAGATGGTGTGTTGCTCTATCAGGAAGGCAATGATTTCTATATTGCTGTAATCAATGATAACGGTGAAATGACATCCAGCAACGTCTTGGCTCACAATGCCGGACAGCGAACAGCGGAGGAAATCGCACTGATCGGGAAGCAGGACAAAGAGAAGTTCTTCAAGACTGCAGCACAGACGACAGAACCACGAAGAGGGATGAAAAAGATCAATATGCCTGAGAATATTAGTACAACCTTTTTCCCTCATATGGGATCGCCCAGAGCTTTGGTAATCCTTGCGGATTTCAATGACCAGAAGTTCAAGCATGATGATCAGACAACAATAGAGATCTTCGATCAATATCTGAATGCTACAGGTAGACCTGAACATGCCAGCGATTCCACACTCAGCAATAATCCGGGTAGTGTACTCAAGTATTTCAGTGATATGAGTAGTGGAAAGTTCACACCTATATTTGATGTGGCTACTGTAGTTCATCTCTCTGGCAATATGAGTAAATATGGTCCTGGAAAGAACGACGATATGCCTACTTTCTTCAGAGAAGTATGTGACTTGGCGGATAGTGTTATAAATTTCTCTGATTACGATGCTAACAACGATGGGTATGTTGATTTGGTTTATGTTATCTATGCTGGATACGGACAGAGCACAGGTGGTGCTGCAGATACCATCTGGCCCAAAAGTGGTTCGTTGAGTCTTACAGAGCTTATCTTTGATGAAGAAAAACAAAAAAATATTTCAGTTCCAGTAAAATACGATAATAAAGAAATATGTCGTTACGGTGTGAATCCTGAATTGAACTATTCACCAGGCGTCACAAGAGCTGGCTTTAATAGGGTTCCTCAAATCAACGGAATTGGGCTGTTCTGTCATGAGTTCTCACATTGCATGAATATTCCTGATTTCTATCCCACAAAAACAGCTGCACAGAATGCCTATAACCCTGCCATGGAAATGTGGGACTTGATGGATGGTGGAGAATATGGGGGGGATTACACTTTTACATATAATGAAACAGATTTTACTATTTATGGAGGCTATAACCCTACTGCTTATACCGCCTGGGAACGGGAATATATGGGCTGGTTCGAGATGGATACGCTGACAAATGATCATGGTGGCGAGCTGATTGAACTGATTAGTATCGACGAGAACGGAGGTAAGGCTTACAAAATCTACCCCGATTATGATGAATCAGGTAACGAGTATGTGTTCATTCAGAACATTCAACCGGTGGGATGGAATAGCTGGATAGGTGAGACATTAGGACACGGTATGCTGGTAACATACATCTGCTATGACGAAGCGTTTTTCTCACTAGCGGGGAAGAAAATTAGTGGCGTGTATTATCATCCCAATGACATCGTTGGAGAATCTCGCATGACCTATATACCTGCTGATGGAGAATATATCAGTTCCTATTGGTACAGTACTTTGGAAGAACAACAAGTTTACATGGACTCTCATGGTGGTGACCCCTTCCCCGGAACAAGTAATGTTCACCGACTGACAAGCATCCATATGATATTGAGTAATCAAGATATGGAGAAGCCGATGCTGAATATCCGGGAGAATAATGGTGTAGTTTCCTTCTATTACCTCTTTGGTCCTCAGATTGCCACAGATATCCAGCAGACTGATATCGACTCTAACACCAATGAGACGAAGATCTATACGCTTGATGGCCGCTACGTAGGAAAGAGTACACGTGGACTCGCCAAGGGTATCTATATCATCGACGGGAAAAAGACGGTAATCAGATGAGGCATCTGCTGCTGACATTTCTGTTCTTCCTCGTTGCTTTACAAGGACAAGCCGCCAAGGCGCACCCCACCCCAGTGAAGGTTGTGCAATCCGACGGTACCACACTCACCGTGGTGACACGCGGCGATGAGACGTTCCATTACTATCTCACCTTAGACGGTGTACTGCTCAGTCGTGAGGAAAACGGCTTCTTTGTTGCAAAGGTGAACGACGACGGCTCTCTGTCGCCCACGAAACAGCTTGCACATGAGAAAGGAATGCGACAAGAAAGAGAACTGCAACTCATCGAATCACAAAACCGAAAACTATTCTACCAATACCAGGAACGCATGACATCTCAACGGGTGATGCGCAGGGAGAATATACCCGTTGACCATACCTTCTTCCCACATGTTGGCAAACCGCGTGTAGCTGTAATCCTCGCTCAGTTTGCTGATGATAAGTTCATCGACGAAGATGCTATGAGCGTGTTCGAGCAATACCTCAATGCAGAAGAGATCGACAACACTGTAGGTAACGGTACGGTGGGATTAAACCATGGGAGCGTGAGAAGGTACTTCAAGGACATGAGCTTCGGAGCTTTCGAGCCGCAGTTCGATCTCTACGGACCGGTCACGCTATCTGATTCTACAGCTACCTACGGAAAGGGCAAAGACAACATGGAACTGTTTTTACCAGAGGTGTGTCATTTGGCTGCGGAACAAGGACTGAAGTTCTCCAACTATGACAGTAACGACGATGGCTACGTGGATCTGGTCTGTGTAATCTATGCTGGCTATGCCGAGTGCTTCACAGGAAACCCCTCAACCTGCATCTGGCCAAAATCAGGTATCGTCAGTGCCTTCGATATCGATGGGAAATATATCTACCGCTATTGCGTGAACTCCGAACTGAACTTCCACCCTAAGAAATGGAAGGAAGAACCATTCCAGCGCATTAACGGCATCGGACTTTTCTGTCATGAGTTCTCACACTGCTTGGGAATGCCCGACTTCTACCCTACTTCCTCGTCTGCACAGGACGCCTTCAATCCTGGAATGGAACAATGGAGCTTGATGGACGATGGAGAGTATATGGATGATGGGTATTGTCCTACGGAATATACGGCATGGGAACGAGAGGCCATGGATTGGTTCGTCATCGACACATTGAATGCTACGGGTACCTACGAACTGCGGAACATCAATGAACCGGGTGGCAAAGCCTATAGAATCATCAATGAAGCCAATACCAGCGAGAGCTTCATCCTGCAGAACATTCAGCTGACTGACTGGAACGGGAAGCTCAACGGACATGGTATGCTGGTAACACATGTGGATTTCCGACTTTCAAATTTCAAGAACAATACAGTGAACAACACCATCGGTCATTCACGTATGACCTACATTCCTGCCGATGATGAGTATATCAGCGCATTCCAGATTGACAACAAAGCTATCACACGTGCTTTGTATAACGAAAGTCATGCTGGTGATCCCTACCCTGGTTTCATGGAGGTTTACAACGTGAAGGAACTGCCTGCCTATACGGGAACCATGAAAGAAAGAGTGCTTTCGGTGGAAGAGAAAAATGGAATTATCACGTTTTTCTTTGATAAGGATCCTACAGGCATCGTGGAACACCTGTTCATAAGAAAAGAAGAAAACAGCATCTGGACACTTGACGGACGATACGCCGGTACAAACACGTCTATCTTACCTAAGGGGATCTATATTGTTAACGGGAAAAAGACTGTTATTCGTTAGGAACCTCCTTCATCACCATCTTCCCGTCAGCTGATACGACCACATCAATTACATAACTGCTGGGCGAATCAGGAACACAGAGCTGCGCCTGATGATGGAAACCTTCTGCATCGGTCTTCATCAGAATCATGTCACTGAGGATTACCTGATTGATGCGGTCCTTGGGAACAAACTGTACGAACTCGTGCTTCTTGAAATCATGTGAGTATTTCTTCACGGCTCCCTTGAACACGGCCACATGAATGGTGTTATCGTAATAGACATTTCCCACTTCCATTCCCTCATCCGTATTGGCTGATTTGATAACCTTATAGGTGGTAGGATTTACCTGTACATAACAATGATAACGTTCACCATTATAGGCTATTACGGTATCTCGCTTAATGGTTCTGTTCTGGTTCAGAACTACAGGATGCTTCGTCTCGAAATAGGTAATATCGTCTTCAGTATTATCACTCTTCACCAATTCCACAGTCTCCCCATTGGGATTCTTGAAGTCGAGCACATGTTCGCTCTGACGGATAATCGGGTACTTCACCACCGTACCGCCCTCAACGATGAGCGTATCGGCAATAATCATGAAATGAGCTGGCATACTGGTGGAGTCAGGATAATAGATGCTATCCCCTTCCACCCGGAAAGCAGGTTCCTCGTCAACAGTGTTTACCCAGATACCTTGCAATAGCTGCTTGGCCTGACGGTCCTCTTCCACCACAGGCAACGTGTTATCCTGCTTCTTCCCTCCACAGGCAGAGAAAAGAACCACGACCATGATGATATATAAGAACCGTCGCATAAAAATGCTAATATGTTTATTCAAAATACTCCGCATCGCGGAATGCATTGGCTTTTAAATCCTTCTCACTGGTGAGTACATCTTGTTGGTTAATCGGCCAGACAATACCTAAGTCGGGATCATCAAAGCGTATCGCTGCCTCAGCCTGAGGTGCATACACATTATCCACCTTGTAGGTAAAGATAGCTTCATCGCTCAGTACCAGGAAACCATGGGCGAAACCACGTGGGATAAAGAACTGTCGTTTGTTCTCGTCACTAAGTTCTACCATGACATGCTTACCGA
Source organism: uncultured Prevotella sp. (assembly GCA_900314935.1). Lineage (GTDB taxonomy): Bacteria > Bacteroidota > Bacteroidia > Bacteroidales > Bacteroidaceae > Prevotella. The sequence goes on along the minus strand of OMXE01000003.1, from coordinate 77,330 downwards.
AGGTTGGCGAGCTCTTGCGGATATCCACGGCTACATCTAATACACGACCCTTGATTACTCGTACTAACTTCGCTTGCGACAGGTCGCCCTTCTGGTAATGTAAGCCTCTGAGAACACCATAGCCCGACTTCGATTCATTGTCCTGAATAAAGTTCACCTTACCGATATGCTCCTCAAACTCCGACTGCTTGAATGCCTCAAAGAAATACCCACGGGCATCGTTGAATACCCGCGGCTCGATGATATAGACACCTTCGATTTCAGTAGCTTTGTATTCCATACGTGCAAAAGTAATCATAAAATTTTGATTATGGAAGATAATAGTTGTTTTTTTTGTTTTTAACACCCATTTCTTTGGTAATTCAGAAGAAAACGAGTAAATTTGCAGCATGATTGAACTCGAAAGACATATAGAGATTCTTCTTTTGAACAATGACTGCGTAATCGTCCCGAATCTGGGAGGATTCGTTGCGCATCATAGGGAGGCTCGCTACGACGGGAACGAACAACTGTTCCTGCCGCCATTGCGTACCATTGGGTTCAATCCTAAACTCCACCTGAATGATTCCCTTCTTGCCCAATCGTATATTGAGGCATACGACATCAGCTATCCTGATGCCATGAACAGGATTGAAGGAGAAGTGAACGAACTGAAGCAGACGCTGGAGAATGAAGGCTACTATGAGTTGAATGATATCGGTACACTCTCACTGAATGAAGACGGCCATTATGAGTTCATGCCCTGCGAAGCAGGTATCCTTACACCTTCGCTCTACGGACTGAGTTCTTTCGACATGTCTTGCGTGAACACCTCGGAGGACACTGCTGCTGGTTCTGCCACCATTATTAATATGGAAACGGAAGAAAAGAGCAAGACTGCTGATGAGGACAACGCAGCTGTTGCTGTTGCTTTGAAAGAGGAAGAAGCGGAAGAGAAGCAGCCGCGCACCATCACCATTCGTGTCAGCACGCTCCGCAACGTTGCAGCCATCGCTGCTGCCGTCCTTGTTCTCTTCCTCGTCACCACTCCTCTGAGTAGAGATGCACAAGCAGGGTTCAGTTTCAATGACTTCAAGAAGAGCTGGCTCTATCGGATCATGCCGAAGGAGAAGACAACCCCCACAACTGATGTTAAGCTTCAGCCAGAGCAGACTGCCAAGGCAGAAGTAAAAGTAGAGGCTCCGGCCGTTAAGCCTGAACAGTCGGTTGTTAAGGAACAGGTAAGCGATGAGGTACAAGCACCTGCAGCACCCCGGCACTACTGGTCGATTGTTCTGGCCAGTAAGGTAAGCATGAAGAATGCAAAGGCTTTTGTGGAACAGCTCACCAACAACGGATTCAGTCTTGCAGAGGTTCTCGTTCAGAAAAGCGGAAACCGTGTAATCTATGGTAAATACGCCACAGAGAAAGAAGCCTATACCAACTTAGGACAGCTGCGCCACAACGAGGAATTCCGTGAGGCTTGGGTTTATGAGGTGAAGAGATAAGCCGTACGCACACACCAAAACGTATTTGAAACATGAAGCGAGTAAGATGTCCTAAATGCGACCATTACATTACTTTTGATGAAACCCAGTATCAGGAAGGTCAACGACTGATCTTCCAGTGTCCTGATTGCAGTAAGCAGTTTGGTATTCGTATTGGTGTGTCCAAGCTCAGCGACCGACAGAAGGACGAGAACCCGGATGAGAATGCCAACGAGAAAGGTTTCGGTTCCATCATAGTCATCGAAAATGTGTTTCATTACAAGCAGGTCATTCCTCTGCAATTAGGCAATAACGTGATCGGGCGCTATCAGAAAGGTAATTCTATCAATACTCCTTTCGAGACTGTTGATCCCAGCGTAGATCTCAACCATTGCACCATCAACGTTAAACGCGATAAGCATGGTAGTATCTGCTATACGCTTTCTGACAACAACAGTAATACTGGCACGTTCGTTGATAATGTGGAGTTAAAGCCCAATGAACGTCGAAGAATAGAAGACGGTACTTTGTTCACTATTGGAGCAACGAGCATCATTCTGAGAGGGGCGAATAATGAGGAAGAATAGGCATTTTTAAGCCCTTTTCCAAAACCTATGGTTTTACGATGCAAAAGCATAGGTTTTAGCGCCTAAAACCATAGGTATTGGAAGGCAAAACCGCAGGTATTCTTTTTCATAAAATAAGAGGGTGTGTCAATCGACACACCCTCAACTCTTTGTCAGGTTAATCTGACTACTCCTCTACAGCAGCCTGTGCGGCGGCAAGACGTGCGATAGGTACACGGAACGGAGAGCAAGAAGCGTAGTTCATACCGATCTTGGCACAGAACTTCACTGAACTTGGCTCACCACCATGCTCACCGCAGATACCGCAACGGAGATCAGGACGAACCTCGCGACCCTGCTTCACGGCATACTTGATAAGCTTACCAACACCCTTCTGGTCGAGTACCTGGAACGGGTCAACCTTCAGGATCTTCTTGTCAAGATATACAGGCAAGAATGAAGCGATGTCGTCACGGCTGTAACCGAAGGTCATCTGAGTAAGGTCATTTGTACCGAATGAGAAGTACTGAGCCTCTGAAGCAATCAGATCAGCTGTCAGAGCAGCACGCGGAATCTCGATCATGGTACCAATCTCGAACTCAACCTCGACACCATACTCCATGAACACTTCCTTAGCGGCATACTGGATAATCTCCTTCTGCTGCTTCAACTCGTGTACAGTACCAATCAGCGGAACCATGATTTCCGGCATCGGGTTCTTACCCTCCTGCTTCAGCTCGCAAGCTGCAGAAAGGATAGCCTTGGTCTGCATAGCGGTGATCTCCGGGAATGTGATACCCAGACGACAACCACGGTGTCCCAACATTGGGTTGTTCTCAGCCAGAGAGTCAACACGACGCTTGATCTCATCCAGACTTACGCCCATCTCCTTAGCCATGATCTCCTGACCAGCCTGATCGTGTGGAACGAACTCGTGGAGAGGAGGATCGAGCAAACGGATATTCACGGGCAGACCATCCATAGCCTCAAGGATACCCTTGAAGTCGGCCTTCTGGTAAGGCAACAGCTTAGCCAATGCCTTCTCACGTCCGGCAACGCTATCAGCAAGAATCATCTCACGCATAGCAACGATCTTCTGATCCTCGAAGAACATATGCTCGGTACGTGTCAAACCGATACCCTTAGCACCGAAGGCGCGAGCCACCTGTGCATCATGCGGTGTATCAGCATTGGTACGAACCTGCAGCTTGGTGTACTTGTCGCAGAGGTCCATCAGCTCCTTGAAGTCGCCTGAAAGCTCAGCAGCCTTTGTGGGAACCTCGCCAGCATAAACCTGACCGGTTGTACCGTTCAGAGAGATGTAATCACCCTCCTTGTAAACGATACCGTCAATCTCTACGGTCTTGTCCTTGTAGCTTACGTTCAGTGCACCTACACCAGATACGCAGCACTTACCCATACCACGTGCAACCACAGCAGCGTGAGAAGTCATACCACCACGAGCGGTGAGGATACCTTCAGCAGCAGCCATACCAGCAAGATCCTCAGGAGAGGTCTCAATACGTACGAGTACTACCTTATGACCGTTCTCGTGCCATTCCTTGGCATCGTCAGCATGGAACACAATCTGTCCGCAGGCTGCACCGGGAGAAGCGGGAAGACCTTGAGCAATCACCTTTGCAGAAGAGAGAGCCTTCTTGTCGAATACCGGGTGCAACAGCTCGTCGAGCTTCTGAGGCTCGCAGCGGTTGATGGCAGTCTTCTCATCAATCATGCCCTCATGGAGCAGGTCGATGGCGATCTTCACCATAGCAGCACCTGTACGCTTACCGTTACGAGTCTGGAGGAACCACAGCTTACCTTCCTGAACGGTGAACTCCATGTCCTGCATGTCGTGATAGTGGTGCTCCAGCTTATCCTGGATTCCGTTCAGTTCATTGTAAATCTCAGGCATAGCCTCTTCCATAGAAGGATACTTGGCTACACGCTCCTCCTCAGAGATTCCGGCGCGCTCAGCCCAGCGCTGAGAACCGATCTTTGTGATCTGTTGCGGAGTGCGGATACCTGCAACCACGTCCTCACCCTGAGCATTTACCAGATACTCACCGTTGAACAGGTTCTCACCATTGGCGGCGTCACGGCTGAAGCATACACCAGTAGCAGAGGTATCACCCATGTTACCGAATACCATAGCCATTACCGATACGGCAGTACCCCACTCATCAGGAATACCTTCCATCTTACGATAGAGGATAGCGCGCTCGTTCATCCAAGAACGGAATACAGCGCAGATAGCGCCCCAGAGCTGCTCGATAGGATCATCTGGGAATTCCTTGCCTGTACGCTCCTTGATGGCTGCCTTGAACAGCTTCACCAGTTTCTTCAGGTCATCTACAGAGAGGTCCTTGTCAAGCACCACTCCGCTCTCCTTCTTCACACCCTCGATGATTTCCTCGAACGGATCGATGTCGGTCTTGTTCACGGGTTTCATCTCGAGCACAACGTCACCGTACATCTGTACGAAACGGCGGTAGCTGTCATACACGAAGTGAGGATTGTTGGTCTTCTTCACCATACCCTCGGCTACTTCGTCGTTCAGACCCAGGTTGAGGATGGTGTCCATCATACCCGGCATGGAAGCACGTGCTCCAGAACGAACAGATACCAGCAGCGGATTCTCCTTGTCACCGAACTTGCTATTCATCAGTACCTCGATGTGCTTTACAGCGTTCATCACGTCATCGTTCAAGATCTCCATGATCTTAGACTGACCCACCTGATAGTACTCATTACAGCAATCGGTTGTAATTGTGAAACCTGGAGGAACCGGTACACCAATGAGGTTCATTTCAGCAAGGTTTGCACCCTTGCCACCCAGTGCCTCGCGCATTTGTGCATTACCTTCGGCTTTCCCATTACCGAAGAGATAAACTCTTTTTTCGCTCATACTTTATTATTTATAAAATTGTAAATCTGTGTTTATATTTTTATATTGTGCAAATATACAAAAGAAATCTGATTCTTCCAAATATTTAAACTTTTTTTGGAACATTATTTTGATAGTATAGTAACAATCATTGGAGTCGCTTACTGCAAGAATTCAAATTATTCCCATGCTGGGAACAAATTATTCCCATGCTGGGAACAAATTATTCCCACGTTGGGAACATTTTATTCCCACGTTGGGAACATTTTATTCCCACGTTGGGAACATCCAGATATCATACCTTTCAGATTACTTTACCATAGTCGTGGCTGGCGTACTCTGGCTGCGCCGAAGTTACTATCGCTCGGAAAAACTCAAATACATTTGGTTTTTCGCTCGATTTGCACTACCTTTGCAAACATAAAAGATGATTCAATGAGCAGGAAAAAGAAACCATTACCGATATTGGAACAGGTGGAGATTGAAGCATGTGCCGCCGAAGGAAAGTCGTTGTTCCACTGGGACGACCTGGTCGTATTCGTACCTTTTTGCGTACCAGGTGACATTGTTGACGTACAGATCAGAAGAAAGAAGCACAGCTTTGCTGAGGGTGAAGTGGTGAGGTTTATACAATATAGTAAGGTACGCGAAGAACCGCGCTGCAAGCACTTCGGTATCTGCGGCGGCTGCAAATGGCAGAACCTGCCCTACTCCGAACAGTTGAAGATGAAGGAACAGCAGGTAAAGGACCAACTGACGCGCATCGGAAAGATTGAACTGCCTGAGTTCCGCCCTATCCTTGGCTCGGTCAAGCAATGGGAGTACCGAAACAAAATGGACTATGGCTGTGCCAACAAGCGATGGTTGACTAAAGAGGAAATCCAAAGCGAAATAGAGGGAATCAAAAACACCCCAGCCATCGGTTTCCATATCACGGGGGCGTTCGACAAGATCCTACCCATAGAGAAATGCTGGCTGATGGATGACCTCCATAACCAGATACGCAATGAGATCTTCGATTATGCCCCGAAGAACGATATCAGTTTCTTCGACCTGCGAGAACAGGTTGGCTTACTTCGCGATGTCATCATCCGCAACTCAAATACTGGCGAATGGATGGTGATTATTCAGTTCCATCTGGATAGTTCTGCGGCAGATAACGAGGGAAACCGTTGGGAAAGTGAAGACGGAAAGAAGGCCTTAGCGTTACTACAGTTCGTCGCTGATAAGTTCCCGCAAATCAGTTCATTACTCTATCTCGATAATCAAAAGTGTAATGATACGATAGGCGATCAGGACATCCTTGTATTTAAAGGTAATGACCATATCTTCGAGACTATGGAAGATTTGAAGTTCAAGGTAGGTCCGAAATCGTTCTACCAGACAAATACTGATCAGGCCTACCATCTTTATTCGGTGGTAAGGGAGTTTGCGTTTGCTGGTTGTTCTAGTAAGACTAGTTTAACTAGTGATACTAGTGTTTCTAGCAATTCTCTACCGCTTGTCTATGATCTCTACACCGGCACGGGCACCATAGCCAACTTCGTGGCCCGCAAGGCCCGTAAGGTGATTGGCATTGAATATGTGCCTGAGGCCATCGAAGATGCGAAAGTGAATTCCCAGATCAACACCATCGACAACACCTTGTTCTTCGCCGGTGACATGAAGGATGTGCTTAATGATGAGTTCATCAGCGAACATGGAAGACCCGACATTATCATTACCGACCCTCCTCGTGCCGGTATGCATCCTGATGTGGTACAGACCATCCTGCGCACTTCCCCCAACCGTATTGTCTATGTAAGCTGCAATCCAGCCACACAAGCACGCGACCTCCAGATGCTCGACTGCGACTATCGGGTAATTGCCGTGCAGCCAGTTGATATGTTCCCACATACACCGCATGTAGAGAATGTTGTACTGTTAGAGAAAAAGTAAAGATAATTTGGAAGTATCGGAAAAATTGTTTATATTTGCAATCAATTACAAATTATCTATTAACTTTAACAGAATACACCATGACTAAAAAGATTACGCTATTGTTGCTCATGACCGCTTTTGTCATGAATGCCAGCGCACAGGAAAAGCCAAAGATGTGGTACGACAACCTGAAGTTCAGCGGCTATGGAATGTTGCAGTATCAAGGGCAGGACAAGGAAGGTGCCCACACCAACTCCTTCAACCTTCGTCTGGCTCGTTTTATTCTCGATGGTAAGATCGGCGATTTCGACTGGCGCGCCCAGATTCAGGGCACCAACGCCAAAGGTCCTGCCGAACCAACCGTTCAACTTGTAGACCTCTATGCAGAGTGGCGTAAATACCCGGAGTTCAAAATTCGTGCTGGACAGTTCAAACGTGCCTTCACGTTCGAGAATCCCACCCACCCCATCACACAGGGTTGGCGAAGCTATGCTGATGTGATCAACCGTTTGTCAGGCTTCGGCGACCGCGCCGGTGAGAAGTCAAGCGGCGGACGCGATATCGGTGTACAGCTCTCTGGTGACATTCTGCCCAACGCCAGCGGACGAAAGTTACTTCACTATCAGGTAGGTGTCTATAACGGTGAAGGCGTGAACCGTTCCGACAAGAACAACCAGAAGGACATCATCGGCGGTATCTGGGTAATGCCCGTCAAGGGTGTGCGCATCGGTGCCTTCGGCTGGCACGGTAGTCACGGCGATATGGTGGTGGGCTATGACATAGCAGGAAAAGCCATTACAGACAATATACCCCTGAACCGTTACTGTCTCTCTGCAGAGTACGATAAGGACGAGTTTACCTTCCGCACGGAGTATATCCATTCACAGGGCTGGGGAACAGGCGTCATCGGCAGTAACGTCATCAACTACGGTTTAGGCGACAAGGCCGACGGTTGGTACGCATTCGGTATTGTTCCTATCATCAAGTCAAAACTCCACGCCAAAGCCCGTTACCAGACCTATCGTGTATCTAAGGAATGGAGCAGCTCAGTAAACCAGGTTGAATGCGGTCTCAACTACTTCTTTACCAAGAACCTGGAGATGCACTTTGAATATTCACATGTCAATGACCGCAATCTTGCACCCGACAATCACAACTACAATTTAGTGGATGTAGAACTCGATTTCCGATTCTAATTCTTTTTATAAAAACCTATGAATATACCTACAGTATTTTGGCTCGTGCCGATCGCATCACTTGTAGCCCTCGGCATGGCGTGGTTCTTCTTCAAGAGTATGATGAAGGCCGACGAGGGTACACCTCGTATGAGAGAGATTGCACTTTATGTGCGTAAAGGTGCTATGGCTTATTTGAAGCAGCAGTACAAGGTAGTATGTATTGTCTTCGTGGTATTGTGTGCCCTCTTCGCCTTTATGGCTTATGGGCTGAACGTACAGAACCCTTGGGTTCCGTTTGCCTTCCTCACTGGTGGTTTCTTCTCTGGCTTGGCCGGATTCTTTGGAATGAAGACCGCCACCTATGCTTCTGCCCGTACGGCCAACGCCGCACGTCAAAGCATGGACGCAGGACTGAAAATCGCTTTCCGTAGCGGCGCCGTGATGGGTCTTACCGTGGTAGGCCTCGGTCTGCTCGACATTGCCATCTGGTTCCTTGTACTCAACCACTTCTATTCAGGCGACGAAATGGCCCTCATCACCATCACTACTACCATGCTTACCTTCGGTATGGGTGCTTCCACACAGGCTTTGTTCGCCCGTGTTGGTGGAGGTATCTACACGAAGGCTGCCGACGTAGGTGCCGACATCGTAGGTAAGGTAGAGGCAGACATTCCTGAAGATGATCCACGTAACCCTGCCACCATTGCTGATAATGTGGGTGATAATGTGGGCGACGTGGCCGGTATGGGTGCCGACCTCTATGAGAGCTATTGCGGTTCTATCCTCTCAACAGCTGCCCTGGGTGCAGCAGCCTTTGGCATCGCAGGTCTTGAAGTACAGCTCAAGGCTGTCATCGCCCCGATGCTGATTGCCTCTGTAGGCGTATTCCTCTCACTGTTAGGAATCTTCCTGGTACGTACAAAGGAAGGTGCGACGATGAAAGATCTGCTCCGTTCACTCGCTCTCGGAACGAACGTGAGTGCTGTTCTCATCGCCATTGCCACCTTCTTCATTCTCTACCTCTTAGGTATCGAGAACTGGCTGGGACTCTCCTTCTCTGTTATTTCTGGTCTGGCTGCCGGTGTCATCATCGGACAGGCTACTGAATACTACACCTCTCACTCGTATAAGCCTACTCAGAAAATCTCTGAGGCTGGACAGACAGGTGCTGCCACTGTGATTATCAAGGGTATCGGTACTGGTATGATATCTACTTGTATCCCTGTTATCACCATTGGTGTGGCCATCATGCTCAGTTATATGTGTGCTAATGGGTTCGACCTCTCATTGTCATCACAGTCACTGGCTCATGGTCTTTATGGTATCGGTATTGCAGCCGTTGGTATGCTCTCTACGCTGGGTATCACCCTGGCCACCGACGCTTATGGTCCGATTGCCGACAATGCAGGTGGTAATGCTGAGATGTGCTCACTGGGAGAAGAGGTTCGTCACCGTACTGATGCACTCGACGCATTAGGCAACACTACTGCCGCTACCGGTAAGGGCTTTGCCATCGGTTCAGCTGCCCTCACCGCTCTTGCACTGCTCGCTTCTTACATCGAAGAGATCAAGATAGCTATGGTACGTGCTGGTCAGGAGCTGACAAATGTAGCAGGTGAAGCCATAGCCGCCTCTAACGCTACCATACCCGACTTCATGAACTTCTTCCAGATCAACCTGATGAATCCAAGAGTGATCGTAGGTGCGTTCATTGGTGCCATGGCTGCCTTCCTGTTCTGTGGAATGACCATGGAGGCTGTAGGTCGTGCGGCCGAGAAGATGGTACAGGAAGTACGTCGCCAGTTCAAGGAGATTGCCGGTATTCTGGAAGGAACAGGCACACCCGACTATGGTCGTTGCGTAGAGATCTCTACCCGTGCTGCTCAGCATGAGATGATCTTACCTTCAATCCTGGCTATCATCATCCCCATCATCGTGGGCTGTGTTCTTGGTGTAGCTGGTGTACTTGGGCTCTTGGTTGGCGGTCTGGCTGGCGGATTCACGCTGGCTGTGTTCATGGCCAATGCCGGTGGTGCCTGGGACAATGCGAAGAAGAATATTGAGGAAGGAGCCTTCGGCGGTAAGGGTAGCTTTGCCCACAAGGCTTGTATCGTTGGCGATACGGTGGGCGATCCCTTCAAGGACACCTCCGGTCCGTCGTTGAACATCCTCATCAAGCTGATGTCGATGGTCAGCATCGTAATGGCCGGTTTGACGGTTGCCTTCATCTAATCTGATCCTTCGCATTAGAATCATCTGTTTCAGAGATCGTGTCAAAGCATTTAAATCGGTTTTGACACGATCTCTTTCATTATATTACTTGAAAAATCAAATATTTGAGATTTTTTGTCACATTTTCTTGTTTATTTTCCATCTATTGATTATATTTGCACCGTAAAAACTCAAGCGTTAACATATAATATGGATTTAGAACATAATCCTTGCCACACGACTAAACATGATGCTCAAGGACAAGAAGTCATAGGGCACCATCATTCTTCAGAAGAATCCTCCCATCAAAACGATGGGACTAAAACTCATACGCATACCCATCATCATCACCACCATCATCATCACATGGATAGTTCTGAACGTGTCAAGAACCGCATTCTCATGACAGCCAAGAGACGTAAGATCATTGAGAAATACTTGTTCCGTTTTATGTGTCTTCTTGCCACGATTGTCGTATTGACCTGTCTCTACGTGTATTTCTTCAATCCGCAGTAGTGATTTTCAGGAAATAGTTTCCTTTGTGCTCAATGCTCATCAGTTGTTGCGACTGACCCTCTGGTGGTGTCAGCGCCAAGGCAACGTGTCCCATCGTCCGCCTGAGATTGATCTCCACGCAAGGATGCAACAAGAACCCTTGCTGGTCATTACGGGATACGACCATCATGTCAATGCCTAAAGGACCGGCATAATGAGGATGTAACATCGTCGGAATATAGGTACAGATCCGATCTCGTATCATATCTGTCAGTGAAGCGGGAATCCATTTGTCAAGAATCATTCTCTTTTCTTCTTCCGGTGCAAGGAGATTACCCGTATAGACATTATTCACGGTGTGGAACAACGACAGTCCTGCATACTCCACTTCGCCGTTCTCATGCATAAAGAACTCCATTCCGAAATCCCTCACCTTATTATAATATGGCTCTACCATGACTCCACCCTGCTGTTGAATCACTCGCTGAGCCCAACCTTTGACCGAAGGATTCATCTCACCATCCACATAACGGATTCCTCGGCCACTACTGCTCCACGGGGACTTGAGAACTACACGCTGCCATTCAGCAAGTGTATCTGACAATGCGTCCAATGATTCATGATAACGCGCCTTTCCGCAAGTCTGATCTTGTATACCGTCACGAAGGAATGATAAGGTGGGAATGGTTGACAGTCTACTGGAGAGTTTACGCACCGCTGATAGTTTATCTTCGGTAGGTAGCAAATGCGCTGTAACCCCATGTTCTGCCAAAGCGGTTCGCAACGTAATATCCCATCCCCAAGGATTGACATGATCAATGGGCAGTTCCGGCAAATCGTTCCACGTAACGAACAGCACATCCTTTCCTTTTATAAAACCTGACGAAGCCTTGATGGCAAAAGCTATGTCGTCCACGAGAACAGCATCCCCGTCGGAAGCCCACAAAGCAGGTATCCAACCCAGGTTCATCCTCAGTTCCTGGGCAGCATGAGGCATGGTGAGATGCCGGCGGTTATGAGCCAGTGCTATGTCATGCTCGGGGTTGAAAACATGTAAATCCATCCTATGAAATTCTTCATGCAAAAATAAGCATATTTCTTCTATATCATTCCATCCAACATTAAATTAACAAAAAAAAGAGAGATTTTGCAAACTTGACTTTGCAATATGCGAAATAAGTATTACCTTTGCACATGATTTTGCGATAACATTCAAGGATTATTGGAAATGGAGGCTTTTTTTCGTACACACTCATACCTTGTGGAGCATGTCAATGCGCCCGTTCGCCGTCTTCTCATGGACGAGATAGACTGGAACGACCGCATGATCGGCATCAAGGGAACTCGTGGTGTGGGTAAAACTACCTTCCTGCTCCAATATGCCAAGGAGCATTTCGACACGCACGACCGCAAATGCCTCTATCTCAACATGAACAACTTCTATTTCCAAGGAAGAGGCATTGCCGACTTTGCAGGATCTTTTTATGAGAATGGCGGTAAGGTACTGCTCATCGACCAGGTGTTCAAGGAACCCAATTGGAGTCATGAGCTGCGGAAGTGTCATGATTTGTACCCCGGTCTGAAGATTGTTTTCACAGGATCCAGCGTGATGCGCTTGAAAGAGGAGAATCCGGAACTGAACGGAATCGTCAAGAGCTATAACCTCAGAGGGTTCTCGTTCAGGGAGTTCCTGAACCTGCAGACCGGTCATCAGTTCCGCCCGTTCACCTTAGAGGAGATCCTCAACGACCATGAGCATCTCACCCGTCAGATTCTCCCCCATGTGTCGCCGCTAAAGTTCTTCCAGGACTATCTGCACCATGGGTTCTACCCCTTCTTCCTGGAACATAGGAACTATTCGGAGAACCTGCTCAAGACGATGAACATGATGACCGAGGTGGACATTTTGCTTATCAAACAGATTGAACTTAAGTATCTTACAAAGATCAAGAAACTGTTCTACCAGTTGGCTGTGGAAGGTCCTAAGGCGCCCAACATTTCCCAGCTGGCCATTGATATCGAAACCAGTCGCGCCACTGTGATGAACTACATCAAATACCTGGCCGATGCCCGTCTTATCAATATCATCTACCCACCGGGACAGGATTTTCCCAAGAAGCCGGTTAAGGTAATGCTGCACAATACAAACCTGATGCACGCCATCTACCCTATCGAAATCAAACGGCAGGACATCATGGAGACCTTCTTCGTGAACTCCATGTGGAAAGACCACACCGTAAACTTAGGCGGAAAAGACGGTTACTATATTGTTGACGGAGATAAGCGATTCAGGATCTGCAACGCTGAGGGAAGCAACAAGATCCGCATCAACTCCGATACGATCTATGCCCGATACAATACTGAGGTGGGCATGAAGAACCAGATTCCGCTGTGGCTGCTGGGATTCCTTTATTAAGAATTGAAGAATTGAAAGATTTAAGAATTAAAGGATTGGAAATATAGTAGAATAATATATCGTTAACATTATTAATTATTATGGCTAAAGAAAAGAGATTTATTACTTGTGATGGTAATGAGGCTGCTGCTCACGTGAGCTACATGTTCTCTGAAGTTGCTGCTATCTACCCCATCACCCCGTCATCACCCATGGCGGAGCACGTTGACGAGTGGGCTGCCAAGGGTCGCAAGAACCTGTGGGGCCAGAACGTCTCAGTACAGGAGATGCAGTCGGAGGCTGGTGCTGCCGGTGCCGTTCACGGATCACTGCAGGCTGGTGCGCTGACTACTACATTCACGGCTTCTCAGGGTCTGCTCCTGATGATCCCCAACATGTACAAGATTGCCGGTGAGTTGATTCCCACCGTATTCGATGTATCTGCCCGTACCCTGGCATCCCATTCTCTGTGTATCTTCGGTGACCACCAGGATGTGATGGCTTGTCGTCAGACTGGTTTCGCCATGCTTTGCGAAGGTGGCGTACAGGAGGTGATGGACCTCACCGCTGTTGCTCACTTGGCAACACTTGAGACTTGCGTACCGTTCGTGAACTTCTTCGACGGTTTCCGCACCTCTCATGAGTATCACAAGATTGAGTTGATGGATCAGGAAGATATCCGTCCGCTGGTAAAGGAAGAGTACATCAAGCGTTTCCGCGACCGTGCTATGTCACCCGAGCGTCCTATCACTCGTGGTACAGCCGAGAACCCCGAAACCTTCTTCACACACCGTGAGGCTTGTAACCCCTACTACGATTCAGTACCTGAAGTAGTAGAGAAGTACCTGGGCGAGATCTCTAAGATCACCGGTCGTGAATATCACCTCTTCTCTTACTACGGAGCTGAGGATGCTGATCGTATGATCATCCTCATGGGTTCTGCTACCGATGCTGCCCGCGAGGCTATCGACTACCTGAATGCTAATGGTCAGAAGGTGGGTATGATTTCTGTTCACCTCTATCGTCCGTTCTCAGTGAAGCACCTGCTCGCTTCTGTTCCCAAGAGCGTGAAGCGCATTGCTGTACTCGATCGTACCAAGGAGCCCGGTGCTAACGGTGAGCCTCTGTACCTCGACGTGAAGGATGCTTACTACGATGTAGAGGATCGTCCGTTGATCGTTGGCGGTCGTTACGGTCTTGGTTCTCACGACACCACTCCGGCTCAGATCATCAGCGTGTTCAACAACCTCGCAATGCCCGAGCCCAAGAATCACTTCACCATCGGTATCGTAGACGACGTGACCTTCACTTCTCTGCCTGCCGTTGAGGAGATTGCCCTGGGTGGCGCTGGCATGTTCCAGGCTAAGTTCTTCGGTCTGGGTGCTGATGGTACCGTAGGTGCTAACAAGAACTCAGTGAAGATTATTGGTGACAACACCGATAAGTACTGCCAGGCATACTTCTCTTACGACTCTAAGAAGTCGGGTGGTTTCACCTGCTCTCACCTGCGTTTCGGCGATACACCTATCCGTTCTACCTATCTGGTAACCACACCTAACTTCGTGGCTTGCCACGTTCAGGCTTACCTCCACATGTACGATGTGACTCGCGGTCTGCAGAAGAACGGTCAGTTCCTGCTGAACACCATCTTCGACGATGCTGAGCTGGAGAAGTTCATGCCGAACAAGGTAAAGAAGTATTTCGCACAGAACAACATCACTGTTTATACCATCAACGCTACCAAGATTGCACAGGAGATTGGTCTGGGTAACCGCACCAACACCATCCTGCAGAGTGCTTTCTTCCGCATCACTGAGGTGATTCCTGTAGAGCTCGCTGTAGAGAAGATGAAGGCCGCTGCCTTGAAGTCATATGGTGCTAAGGGTCAGGATGTGGTTGACAAGAACTATGCAGCTATCGACCGTGGTGGTGAGTACAAGCAGCTCACCGTGAAGCCCGAGTGGGCTAACCTGCCCGATGATGAGCCGAAGCAGGATAATGCTCCCGCTTTCGTGAAGGAAGTGGTTCGTCCTATCAATGCTCAGGCTGGCGATCTGCTGCCCGTCAGCGCATTCGCCAAGTTCGGCACTATCGACGGTTCTTGGGAGGTTGGTACAGCCGCTTACGAGAAGCGCGGTGTTGAGGCCTTCGTTCCTGTATGGAACATCGAGAACTGTATCCAGTGTAACCAGTGTGCTTATATCTGTCCTCACGCTGCTATCCGTCCGTTCGTTATGGACGATGAGGAGGTGAAGGGCTATGAGGGCAAGACCATCGACATGAAGGCTCCGAAGGCCATGGCAGGTATGCACTTCGCTATCCAGGTCAGCGTACTCGACTGTCTGGGCTGCGGTAACTGTGCTGATATCTGTCCGGGTAATCCGAAGCTCGGCAAGGCGCTCACCATGGCTCCGTTCAACCCCGATGCTGAGGATATGAAGCTCGAGGCTAAGAAGTGGGAGTACTGCGTGAACGAAGTGAAGAGCAAGCAGGATCTCGTTGACATCAAGAGCAATGTGAAGAACTCTCAGTTCGCACAGCCGTTGTTCGAGTTCTCTGGCGCTTGTGCAGGTTGCGGTGAGACACCGTATGTGAAGCTGCTCTCTCAGCTCTTCGGTGATCGTCAGATGATTGCCAACGCTACAGGTTGTTCTTCTATCTACTCAGCTTCTATTCCTTCTACTCCTTACACCAAGAACGAGAAGGGTCAGGGTCCTTGCTTCAACAACTCACTGTTCGAGGACTTCTGCGAGTTCGGTCTCGGTATGGCTCTGGGTAACAAGAAGATGAAGGAGCGCGTAGCTAAGCTGTTGCAGGAGATGATCGACGGCAATGCCAGCGACGAGTACAAGGCTCTGGCTCAGGAGTGGATTGACAACAAGGAAGATGCCGACAAGACCAAGGAGATTGCTCCGAAGCTGCGCAAGTGCATTGCTGAGAGCGCTGCCAAGGGCTGTCCGGTATGCAAGGAACTCCAGACACTCGACCACTACCTCGTGAAGCGTTCACAGTGGATCATCGGTGGTGACGGTGCTTCTTACGATATCGGTTACGGTGGTCTCGACCACGTGATTGCTTCTGGTGAGGACGTGAACATCCTCGTGCTTGATACTGAGGTTTACTCTAACACTGGTGGTCAGGCTTCTAAGGCTACTCCGCTTGGTGCTATTGCTCAGTTCGCTGCTCAGGGTAAGCGCATCCGCAAGAAGGATCTGGGTATGATTGCCACTACCTACGGCTACGTATATGTTGCTCAGATTGCTATGGGTGCTGATCATGCTCAGTGCTTGAAGGCCATCCGCGAGGCTGAGGCATGGCACGGACCATCAATCGTCATCGCTTACGCTCCCTGTATCAACCACGGTCTGAAGGCCAAGGGCGGTATGGGTAAGAGCCAGGCTGAGGAGAAGAAGGCCGTTGCTTGTGGCTACTGGCACCTCTGGCGTTACAACCCCGCCCTCATTGAGGAAGGCAAGAATCCGTTCAGTCTCGACTCTAAGGAGCCTAACTGGGCCGACTTCCACGACTTCCTGCTGGGTGAGGTTCGTTACCTGTCTGTCAAGAAGGCATACCCCAACGAGGCAGAGGAACTCTTCGCCGAGGCTCAGCGCATGGCACAGCTCCGTTACAAGAGCTATGTTCGCAAGACTCAGGAGAATTGGGAGGATTAATCCCGACGAGAAGTTTAGGGTAATCCCCTATCCTATTATATTAAGAGGTGGAACATCAATGTTCCACCTCTTTTTATATAAGTTTCAATGAGAACACATAATTTTTTGAACGATTTAACGTTTCATGTGTATGCTGTCAAAACAAATTCAAATGAAGCGTATGAAACGGACAATGTTGACAATGCTGGCAGCCGTCACGATGATGACTGGTGCCAGTGCACAGAAAACAGAGCGCCTTGCCCACATCGTGGATGGTTTCTATGAAAAAGACTCTGTGGTTTTAGACAGCATGTACAACTACTGGAACGACTTCGTGGCTCAACACCCGAAGGACGAGATTGCATGGCGCAATCTCTTCGATGTGACGGACAGGAAGGTCTTCTGCCTAGGGTACAAAAAGAAAAACTGGAAGTCAGGAGAAGACCTTCGCAAACAACTCAACGTGGTGGGACGCATGGAGAAGGCCATTCCCAACTCCTATACCTTTTATTATTGCGCTTATCAGGACAACTACAAACCGGGGTTGTTAGAAAAAGCCGATGCAGATAAGATGTACGCCGATTCGGCCATTGCCAAACTCCCCGACGACTCCTGGGCCGACGATTACGAACTCTGGATACAATACCTCATTCCGCAGCGCGACACCGTACGCATGGTCCAACTGCTGAAGCGTTACTACGAGAGCGGGTATTACCCAGAAGAATCGTTGCAGTACCACTTCAACGAGCTGCAAGGCATGGATGAAGGTGCCGTTTACATAGGTCCCCATCCAGGCGAAATCATCGGCAAACTCATCCTACAGCATGTGTTGGGAGTGCACAAAGACAAGATACTCTATGACGAGGATGCTGCCATGAACCCTGATTATGTGAAGGACATGTTTGGGCAAATCGGCATTCCCTTCGACGACAAGGTGTGGAACCAGTTACATAACGCCCTGTTCCAGGACCAGACGCTCCGCAACATCATGCGCTACATCTTCGACCATTCCAAGCGCCCCGTCTATCTGTCGGCTCACGACATCTGGGTGTATAATCTTAGTCAGGGATTGCCCGATGATATCAAGGCCTGTCTCTACAACGAAGGTCTGACCATGCGCTACTCGGCCAAGCCCTACGACAACCGCGCCGTGAAGCGTCGCAACATGGAGCAGCGCTACCGTCTGGAGTATCTGCGCATGTCGTTCCATCCGGAAAAGAAGAACACACAGCGTTTCTCAAGCGATGCCGATGCTTACGCCATGAACTACATGCGACTATTGCATGATCAGTTGCCCTACTACAAGCAGCACAATAAGGAGCGCTATCAGTGGCTGCACGACATCTTTACCGACATCATCGAGCGGCTGGAGAAGGAGAACTTCTATGTTGATGAATTCAAGGCGTACCTGAAATGAGTATCTTCCGTCTGAAACCCCTTCGGCAGCATACCGACGAGCAACTCATGACAAGAGCAGCGGCAGGCAGTGATGCAGCTTTCGAAGAGCTGTATCGCCGCTATGCCCGACGACTGAAGGGCTTCTTCTTCATGCAGCTGGGCGGTAACGAGGAACTGGCAGCCGACTATACGCACGATGTGTTCCTGCGGGCTTATGAGGCTCGAAGTCGTTATCAGGAAGGGCGAAGCGTCAGCACATGGATCTTCACCATTGCCTATAACCTCTGTCGTAACCACTACCGCAACAATGCTTACGAGGCGCAGCTGTTGGCCTCGCTCGATGCTGAGCCCATTTCCGAACAACCCATAGAAGTGCAACTGGACGCTGCCGCACTCGACCAAGCCTTGGAGCAGGTATTGAGCGAACTACCCGCCCCCTTGCACCAACTCTTCTCACTACACTATCAGGAGGAACTCACCATCCCGCAAGTGGCCGAAATCATCGGAATACCAGAAGGAACGGTCAAGTCGCGCCTCCACAAAACCATGAATATCATCCGCAAAAAACTCAAAAGATATGAATAACATCACCAACGAACAGATCATCCAGTCGGCCCGCCGTCAGCGGCAGACCGTCAACAACCGTATAGATGTAGAACCGTGGCAGTCGCACCATCGTAAAGACCGTGGTATGGCTGTCGCCATTGCCGTTGCCGCCAGTCTCATCAGCTTCATCGCCGGCTATGGACTACATTCCAAGATGGCCCAACCCGACAAGCAGTCATTGGCGCAAACCATTCAGGTGCAGCACGACACCATTATGCAAATAGAGACCATCCGCGACACCGTCTATCAAACACGGGTTGTCACCCAATACAAGGAACGCCTTGTGACTCGGAACACCGCAGAACAACCATCCTCTACCCCATCCCAACAGTCGGCTGTTGAGCAAATGGCCTGTTCCATGCTGTGCGACGATATTCCCTATGCTTTGCTGGCTACACCGTAAAAGAAAAGTGTTTTTTCCTTTGGTTTTTCGCTCGTTTAATCGTACCTTTGTGCCCACATTTGATAAAACGAAAAGCTATATGAAGATTAAGACACTCTTAGTAATGTTTGCCGCCAGTCTGGCTACCACAGCTTTGGCACAAGAGAAATTCGAGTTGGGAAAACCAAACGACGACAACTATCGGTATTTGGATGAATACAAAGCGCTCAAGGAATACATCGACCATGACAAGTACCCCAATTTCAAGTTGGGCATTGCTACCGAAAACCTCGATAATGCCCTGGTCAGGAACATGATCAGTAAGAACGCCAGCGAGACCGTTGCAGGTAACGCCATGAAGATGGCCAGCTGCGTAGATGGCAATGGTAACATGAATTTCAACAATGTAAAGAAGTTCGTGACCGCAGCTACTAATGCCGGCATCAGCGTCTATGGTCATACCCTCGCCTGGCACTCACAACAGCCTATCGGTTGGCTGAAGAGACTCCTCGCTGACAAACCAGATCCATCAGCTGGAGAGGTATGGTCAGTGATTGCCAACAAGGATTTCCGCAAGAACAAGAGCGTGGGCTGGCATTCTAGTGAAACCGATTACGGCTATTCTTTTAGTTATGATGCCAACGACGGTCTTATTGTCCATTGCACCAAGAAGAACACCAACTCCTGGGATGTTCAATTCCTGGCCATGACGGATATTCCCACCAAAGTAGGCCAGACCTACAAGATGACGATGACTGTCAAAGGGTCAAAGGCAGGAAATCTCCACAGCAAACTCGGCGACTGGGATAATGGAGAATATCCAGATGTTTCTTTCACCACAGAATGGCAGGATGTGGAAATGACCTATACGGCAGCCGTTGAGAGCAGTTTCTTCATGCTCCAGTGTGGCGACTTCGTTGGTGACATCTATATCAGAGAAATCAAGTTCGAGGGAAATACGTCGAGCGTTACCATTCCCCTGACACAGCAAGAGCGCCATGATACCCTCGTCTATGCCATGGACAAGTGGATCAAGAGCATGATGGAAGCTTGCGACGGCAAGGTGAAGGCTTGGGACCTGGTCAATGAAGCCATCGGCGGTGGTGGTGACGATGGTCAAGGCAACTACGAGCTGCAGCACTCTGAGGGCTATAAGAGCGGTACATGGGATGTAGGTGGCGACGCCTTCTACTGGCAAGATTACATGGGCGACCTTGATTACGTTCGTCAGGCTTGTCGCTTGGCTCGTAAGTATGGTCCCGAAGACATCAAGCTCTTCATCAACGACTACAACCTGGAGTCCGACTGGGACAATAACAAGAAGGTAAAGAGCCTTGTCAACTGGATCAAGAAATGGGAGTCAGATGGTGTGACCAAGATCGACGGTATCGGTACGCAGATGCATATCTCGTGCTATGAAGATGATAATATTCTGAACAATATCAAGAAGCACATCACCCAAATGTTCCAGGTTATTGCCAATAGCGGAAAGTTCTGTCGTGTAAGTGAGATGGACATGGGGTATGTCCGCGGTAACAACAGATGGGGCAGCTCCATCAAGACCAGTCAGATTACTGAAGCCGAGCACAAGAAAATGGCCGACTTCTACGAGTGGATCATCAAAGAATATTTCCGCATCATCCCGCCCGAACAGCAGTGGGGCATCTGTCAGTGGTGTGCCACCGATTCACCCAACAACAGCGGCTGGCGTGGTGGCGAGCCCGTAGGCATCTGGGACAGTAACTACTACCGCAAGCATGTCTATGCAGGTTTCGTTCGCGGACTGAATGGCGGTGAGCCCACAGCCATCAGCAGCACTGTTGCC
This sequence comes from uncultured Prevotella sp., assembly GCA_900314935.1. Classification (GTDB taxonomy): domain Bacteria; phylum Bacteroidota; class Bacteroidia; order Bacteroidales; family Bacteroidaceae; genus Prevotella. The sequence goes on along the minus strand of OMXE01000003.1, from coordinate 56,351 downwards.
GACAGCACCATCGACACCTCGAAGGATATCTACAACCTCAACGGTGTGCGCATGCAGGCTACATCAATGGATCAACTCCCCTCCGGTCTTTACATCGTGAATGGGAAGAAGGTGGTGAAATAGGTTTGATGTTAGGTGTTTGGTTAGGTTTATGTTAGGTTTATGTTAGGTCTTGAAAATCGTGAAACGCCTTTATATAGGGTGTTTTTACCGTGAAACTGTTAGGTCTTTGAAAAAACAATAAAACAATTCTATCTCGCCACCCCTTAAGGGGCGGGATCCTGGCAAGGGGGGCGGGATAAAAGAATATAGCCATCAAACTATTTGTTCCCAACATGGGAATAAAATGTTCCCAACGTGGGAATAAAAAGTTCCCAACATGGGAATAAAAAGTTCCCAACGTGGGAATAAATAGCTTTTAGCATCGTTAATTTATTAAAAGAAAGGATTGAAAGAGTGTGTATTCGCAAAAAAGTTGTATTTTTGCATTTACAAACGAATCAATGAATGCTTATGAAGCAAAGACATGCCGTGATTGTGCTCTTCGTCCTGATTGTAGCATCCAGTATGACCAGCTGGGGCAGTTACCGTACTACCAGCAGGTTGGTGTGCGAGGATATGGACAGAGCTCTTGCACTGACCATGCAGCAACAGCAGAGCGATGTGATCAGTCAGGACACCATCCGTACGTTTAACCGTCATTTGCAGATGGCAGAACTGCGGGGAAAGGCTACGCTGGCCGTAGATACCCGTAGTCGCCAGTTCAAGGCGTATGCCCACTGTTCTGAAGCCACCATCTTCAGCTTGTCCGACCAGCGTCCGGCTACCCTGCTGTGGGTGCTGACAGGTATCTGGTTCGTGTTTGTATGGTATAGACGTCAAACCGACAGACAGATGCTTGCACCGAATGTAGTGGGGAATAACTATGGCGGTCTGGTATATTCCGACACCGACCGTTGTTTCTATGCAGCCAATGGAGGCGCTGTACCATTCACGCCCATGCAGCAGCATTTGATGGAGCTGTTCTTCCAGTCGCCTTCGTACTCGCTGACCAAGACGGAGATTTGTGATGCGCTATGGCCGAAGAAACCTGATGCACACGAAACACTCTACACACTTGTTAGAAGACTGAAACCAGTGATTGAGCAACAATCGGATTTGAAAATCGTATCCGACCGCAGTAAGGCGTACCGATTGGTAATCAAGTAGTTAACAGATGACACAAGGATGACCAGCAATTGTCAGCCAAATGTCAGACAGTTTTTTCTCCCATCCCATCATCTCTTCATACCTTTGCGTTTGAAATGTTGAAAATGCAAGATATGAAGAGATTCTTTTTATTGCCACTGGTCGTATGCTGCATGACAGCAGCGGCCCAAGACAATGGTGAGCCATTGTATGAGAAAGATGTAACGCTTGATGAGGTAACTGTGAAGGCTGCCCGTGTGGTGCAGCAAGTAGATAGAATGCGTATCTATCCGTCGAAACAGCAAATCGAGTCATCTGCGAACGGCTATTCCCTGTTGGCAAAGCTCACACTGCCCCACATCCGTGTTGACGAAGCCATGAGTAGCATTACCGCACTGACGAACCTTGGAAACGTTCAGGTGCGCATCAACGACGTTATTGCTTCCAGAGACGATCTGCTTGCGCTCGATATGCAGGGTATCGATCATATAGAATTCATCGACAAACCCGGAGTGCGATATGGGGATGATGTGGCATACATCATCAATATCAAGGTGAAGAAACCTGTGGGCGGCTATGTGATAGGTTCGCAGCTTACCAACACCCTGACCGCCGTGAATGGAAGCGAGTCGGTATTCGCAAAGCTCAACCACGGGCGCAGTGAGTTTGCTTTGAACTACTCGCTCGACTACCATCACTTCAAGGGCGCTGAATATGATGCAAGAACAACTTATCGGTTGGAGAATGGTGAAGTGATGACCATGAACAGACGCAGCTTAAGCAGTCGGAACAGAAACATTAGTCATTTGGCGCAACTTACTTACAGTCTGAGTGATAGCAGTTATGTTCTGCAAGTAAAACTAAAAGGTAATTCAGATATTCATCCTCAGCGAAACGATGCTATCATGGAACTGAACGGAACGCCCTATGACGACCTTTCCTCTTCGCGCAGCAGCTCTCCTTCGCTCGATATCTACTATCATCAAGACTTCCGTCGGCACCAGTCGGTTACGGCCAACGTAGTGGGCACATCCATCAAGACCACGGGCGAAGAGGTGAACAACGAGGGAACAGACTACAGGTATTCCACCAACGGACAAACCTACAGCTTGTGGAGCGAAGTCATCTACGAGAACCGTTTGAAACCGTTCGCCCTTTCGTGCGGTGTGCAATCATCCCAGCGATACAGTCATAACGTTTATCAAGGTGATGTGTATGCCGTCAACAACATGCATTCATCCGACCTCTATCTCTTCTCGCAAGTGAAAGGCAATCTCAGTAAGCTGAGCTATATGGGCGGGTTGGGTGTCAGCAGGCGCTATTACCGTCAGACAGATACAAAGCAGGATTTCTGGCTGTTCAGACCGAAGATGACGGTTATCTATCCCATCACCGACAATGTGAAACTGAAGTACGATTTCGAGATCTCGCAGCACACCTCACAGATTGCGATGGTAAGTGACGTAAGCATCAAGATGAACGCCATGGAAACGATACTGGGCAATCCGGAGATCCATCCTAACCGTATGACCTCCCATCAGCTTCTGCTCTCCTACTCCACTCCACGCTTCACCTCAGAACTGCAAGGTTATTACCGCATCAACAGTCATTGCAACCTGGAACAGTACATCCGGCGTGACGGGCATTTCTATCAGACACAAGTAAATGCCGACAACGAGTGCAGCTTCTTCTACTTTGAGAGCTATAACCAATGGGACATCATCCCCGAGAAGCTTACAGGAACCATCTATGGGGGCATCTACCGTTTCTTCAATTTCCTGAGGAGCACGGGAAATAGCTACACCCATACCTACACCTCGTTCAACGGCGGTTGCTCACTGCAGGCTTATCTGAACCGCTGGACGTTGGGCGCATACGCCGACAATGGCTGGAACTTCATGGAAGGCGAACATCGCGGTCATCAGGCACCTGCATGGTACTTCACGGTTACCTACCGCATGAACGATGCCCTCACCCTATCGCTCTTTGCCCAGCACCCGTTCAGTCAGCACCCCCTTACCAACAAGACCGAGGTAATGAGCCGTTATGTGCAGAAGGAGATCTCGCAGCATCAACGCGACTATGGTAATATGCTTACCCTGAAACTCTCTTGGCGCCTAAACCACGGAAGAAAATACCGCGACATCCAGCGCACCATGAACCATAGTGATAAAGAAACGGGAATCTTGTCGAAGTAACGGAAGGAATAGTCTATCATGAACAACGGGGATAAGCTATACCAGCCTATCCCCGTTATTTGTTCAACAACTAACTACGGATATTACTGCTTCTTCGTGAAGACATGAATGCTCTTACGGGTATCCCCTTTGTTGATTTCTATACGCTCGATGTTTTCGGAGTTGATCGTGCCGATCTTGTCTTGTTCAACCAACTTACCATCAACGTAGATGTCGATGTCCTGGCCGTCAACGCCAAAAAGACTGATTCCTTTTGCAACAACGATTTTTGATGCTTTCTTATCATTCTCTCTTAGTTGCAACTCCTTGAGATTACCATTACCCTCGTTGGTAACAAAGGAGCCTACGGCATTAGGTTCTTCTATTGTCGCAGAATTCGCATTTGAAGATTTGAAGTTGATGGGAACGACGTATTTGACATTGACAGGTTTGCCGTTCTGTGTGCCAGGAATCCATTTGGGCATATTGTTGATGATACGAAGAGCCTCAGCATCGAATGAGGGATGGACGGATTTCACCACCTGTGCATTACTGATACTGCCATCCTTGCCAACAACGAATCTCACGATGACGCGACCTTGTATGTCTTTCTCTTCCGGATAGCGGATATTATCAGACAGATACTGCATCAAAGCGCCCATTCCGCCATTGAACTCGGGCATGTTCTCAACCACGTCAAACACCTTATCGTCGGTTGCGTTCTGCTCATCTTCAACCACATTCATGGTAACCGTGGTGGCCTTATCATCCTTTGAGGCTTCAGTCACCTTGATTTCCTGAGTACCCACCTTGATGGTGGTGTTCTTCTTACCTTTCTTCACGGGGTTCTGCTTCTGCGGACCGTCATAGACGTAATCGTTAACGGTGCGTGCATTAAGAGCTAAGGTGATACCCACGATGGGAACGAGTGCGAAAAGCTTCAATAAGCTGGTTCGGTTAGATTTCTTATGTAACATCATATTGATTCGGTTTTTGAGGGTACTATGACTGATACCGTTGGCAAGGGAGTACCCACCGATGCCCGCGGCCTTTGAGATTAACAGATACTGATATTGACGCGCATTAATCCCAAGAGAGAGTACCTCACCGTCGGCCTCGTATTCGTGGATGGCACGAAGATCGGCGCGCAGCATCCACATAGCGGGGTTGAACCACTGGAGGGCAGTGAGTAGATCAACGAAGAGCAGGTCCCAGGAGTGTCTGAGACGGATATGTCCCCGTTCATGAGCGAGTATGGCGGCATCGTGTGCCTCATAGTCGCTACGGTTCATCACGATATAGTGCATCCAGCTGAAGGGCGACAGCGCTGTGTTACCGGTCACACAGATCACTGTACCGTCTTCTTGCGGATGTTTCTCGCTTCGATGGATAAGCAACTGGATTCTGATGAGTGATATCAGGGTGTGGACAAGCGTAGCCAGCATACCTATAATAAATAGGACAGGCAGGACGGTTGTCAGGATGACAGAGGGTTGATTGTCGGTTGGCACGACCGACACAACAGACTCGTTCATAGCGAGTTCACCAAGCTGACTATAGTCGTAGTCGACCATCACAGTCTTGTGCATGGTAAACACACACAGCGGTAGTACGAACGAGGCCACAGCCGTGGTTAACAGCACCAGGCGGTTCACACGGTGGAAGGTCTCGTGGGCCAGCATCAAACGGTAGAACATATAGAACACCGCGATGAGTACCGCTACCTTGACGTCGTATATCAGAAAATCCATCATTGCTCTTGTTCGATTTTGTTAATGAGTTCGCGAAGGTCTTCCACGCTTATCTTTTCTTCCTTGACAAACGAGGATACGGCAGAGAGGTAGGAATCGTCGAAGTAGTTCTTGATGATACCAGCAATTGACTTTCGTCCATACTCTGCTTCAGAGATGAGCGGATAGTACTGATAGGTATTGCCGAACTGCTTGTGGGCGAGAAAACCTTCACGCTCCAGGATGCGGACGATCGTGGAGAGTGTGTTGAAATGTGGGCGAGGCTCGGCGTAAAGCTCTTGCAACTCGCGAACAAACATCGGACCGTGTTGCCAGTACAGGTCCATAATTTCCTTTTCCTTGTTAGTCAGTTTCTTCATTGCTAACGGTTTTAAGTTACCTTTAAATGCGTCATTAATCAATATCTGAGCGCAAAGTAACTAAAAGTTTTCGTTATATGCAACTAAAATGATTAGTTTTTAAACTAAATACATTAGTTTTTTTAGTTATTAACACATCATGGTGCCTGCATGGCTTGCTTCATCCCTTCTTGGAACTTCTGCTGCAGCTGCTGGGCAAGAGCGTTATCGGGATTGATTTTCAGTGCTTTATCAAAATTCTCCATCACGCTGAGATAGTAGCGCTGACCGTTTTGGGCGGGATTCTGCACGATGCGTGCCATATCAAGAAAACCACGAAGGGTGAAGAGATCCGACTGGTCCATCTGCTTCATCTCCCCTAACTGATTGATGGTTTGCTCGGCCTCGGCCATCAGGTTGCTGGTGGATTCTGCCTTGGGGTTCGATACGGCATAGACCAAGCTCTGCAGGGCGATTTGGTACTTGGGCTGGATACTGTCGGGGAACATGGCATCAATGCGCTTGAGTTCGGCAATACCGTTGAGGACACTTTGCGGATCCGACTGCTGCATCTTGCTGAGCGACTGACCTATCAGGGCCCGCATAGGGGCGGTCTGCTGGGCGTTGATACTTACTGTTGCCATCAGGAAGAAAACGATGGCGAGAATACGGTTGTTAAAAGTTTGAGATGTCATAAGCTTTATTACTTTTAAGTGAAACAAAAATACCGATATAGAAAAAGCGGTCGCGGTTGGCCGTAACGGGCTTTCCTGCATTGTCGTAGCGGAAGATGTTGGTTCGACCGAGGATGTTGCTGAGTGAGGAATAGACAATGACCTTAGGACTGACCAGCCAGGTGATGTTGGCATCGAGACTGTTGTAGTGCGGAGTGGTGCCTACAGCATACTGACGACCGCTGGCGTAGGAGTCAGCCAAGCCGATGATGGTCTTGCCTATAGCGTACTTAGCCGTTACACGCAGGTTATGGCGTGAGGCGTAATCGGGTGTCTGCATACTGGCGTAGTCGAGATAATACCTGCGGGAATCATTATAAGAATAAGATAAGGTGGTGGTGAGGTTCTTCACCAGCGAATGGCACTCGAAGAACACATCCAGTCCTTTACTTGTTCCGTAGCCATCAGCCGTATAAGTACCATGGCTCAACAGGGGCAGACGATGGTATTTCTTATGGTACGGCTCAATGCGCAGCAAGGTCTTGTCGGTGGTATGCTGCATAGAGAGTATCAGGTGGTCGGCCGTGCTTTGTGAAAGCTGCTTACCGCTCATGGCCATATAATCGTCGTTGGCAATCTGACTGTACCTGCCTGCCATGGCCGAAAGCTGGAAATGGTTATTGGGCACATAGCTCAGCGTGGTGCGGGGAAGCAGGAACCAATGATGACCGAAGGTTTCTTGTTCGACTCTCGTGGAGAGGTTCAGGAACAGTTTCGGTATTACACGCAGTTGCGCATCAAGATGAGCAGACGGCAAGTGGTAGTCGAGGGTGTATCGACTCTCTTCATACCGCTTCGTACTGTGGCGGAGATAGTCTTCTACCCCACCCGACATCTTCAGCACCTGTGAGAACACCTTCCGTACCTCAGTCTTCAAATGTACCTCGTTACGGTTGTTATGGAAGTGGTCGCCAACGATGAGCGCATCATCGATATTGTTCAGTACCGACGACCATGCCATGCCGGCAAACAGTGAATAACCCTTTCCGATGGTGGTCTTGAAGGTGCTGTTGGCATAGATGTTGTGCTCGGCCAGCGACAGACGACGGTTATCGAAGAGCTGTCCCACAGAAGTCAGATCATAGCCTACATAGGTCTTCCACACACTGGTAGTAGAGAGATCGGCCTTATACTGCGCCTCGCCCGAGAGCTTGCGGTAAGGACGGGTCCAGTCGTAACGGTCGGGGAAAAGACGGTTATAGAGACCCATGCTGGTATAGTCGGCATTGAACGACAGACTGCTGTTCTGGAAGGCTTTGGTACCGCCGATGTTCCAATCTACCAACGAAGCGCTCACGCCGAGTTTATCGCTTGGGGCCGCATCGGTAGTCTCCATGGGGAGGACCGACGAGAGGGCCTGACCGTATTCACCGCCGTAGCCGCCCAGCGAGAAGTTGATGCCTTTGAACAGGAAGGGTGAGAACCGACCGCGTGAGGCATTGTTCTCGGTGTTGGTGGAATAAGGTACGAGCACGTGCATTCCGTTGACGAAGGTCTGGCACTCGTCGCTCTCACCGCCGCGTACATACAGCTTACCGTCTTCGCCCACCTTCTGCGTACCGGGCAGGGTTTGCAAAGCCGCCACGATGTCGCCGCACGAATTACCGCTCATCACCACATCGAGGGCATCCATGGTCTTGAAGTTATCGCTCTTGCCGAAGCTGTAGGTACTGGCCGTTACCACCACCTCGTCGATGGAGGTGGCACGCTCATGCATCTTAACAGTAAGGTCGGTTAGCTGTGAGGTGGTCAGCGAATAGTCGTCGAAGCCGAGGTATGTTACCTGCAGTGTCACCTCACCCGTACAATCGGTCTGGAACGAGAATCGACCAAGGGAATCGGTAAGACAGCCATCTATCGTACCTATTATATATACATTGGCACCTGTAAGGGGTTCACGACCATCGGTAACGGTACCTGTTACCGTTGTCTGACTGTTCGCATGACATGCAGCGAACAGAAGGATAAGAGTATAAATCAATCGCTGTTTCATGCCGCAAATATACGACGGGAAAATGATACCGCCAAATACCTGTGACAGACGACTAAAACTACTGACGGAAAGCTATTCCGACTGACGAATGACTAAGAAAAAGGACGAATGACTAAGCGATAAACGAGCGCAGTTTGGGCACGTAGGTACGCGAAACGGGAACGATGGTTGGGCAATGGCCAAGCCGTAACTGGTAGCCGTTGGAGTTGCCTTGCGCCGACGTGATATTGTTCAGGTTCACCACAAAGGAACGGTGACATTGGAAGATGTTCTTGTATTCACTCAGCTCTTCGAGTACGGCGGCAAGGGTGGTGTGGATTTCAGTATAGGTTACCTTCTCGTCTTTCACATAACGTACCGACACGTTGTTCTTCTGTGCCTCGATATACAATAGTGAATTGATGGGCAGCTGCAGGTCGTTACCCCGCACATTGGTATCGTGAATGGTCACAACGATATCGGTCTGCTCCTCGGTGGTCTTGTCAAGTAACGACTCGAGTTGGTTACGCAGGTAGCGGTAGTAGTTCTGACTGACGGAGCAGATGGTGACTACTGCGCCGATGATCAATGTCCAATACAGGAACATCAGGAAGAGGGTGAGCGTAATGGGGATATGGAACAGCCATGAGAACACGAAGAAATTGCCAATGCTGATGAACAGGATCAAAGCAATGACTGACAGGATCTGATGCCAGATACGCCAGGGCGAGATGCTTTTCTGGAAGGGGTAAAAAGCCATACCAAACACATAGCAGCAGACAAAGGTGACTGCTCCGAACAGCAATGACACCAGGAACTTGTTCCCCTTATACATGCTGAAGCCAAAAGGTTGCAGCAGATAGAGAATCAGGAACACGATGACACAATATATAATACAGTCTCTCAACCAGTGACTGCCTTGCGGTAATGGATATTTGCGTGTTAGAAAAGACATATGCTACGCTGATATTAGGCTGCATTCTCCCTACTGACCACTATGTAAACTATGAGACCTACAAAGGCTGCAAGCAAGACGGATATGATAAGGAACGCCAGGAACATATACCAGAACAGACGACGTTTCGAATAGCCCGTGAATTGCTTCAGGGTAACGAGCACCATGAAAATGGACAGGATTTTGATTATCCCAGACATGAAAGGAATCAGATCGGCAATTATCTGGTATATACTATACATGTTCGACGTATATACCAACGCCACAACATGTTCTGAGAACCTGAGATCAGGAAGTTTCGGACAACGACGGAAGAATAGATAGAGCGGTACCGAGGAAATCAAAAGCATGAGGAAGGCTAACAAGGTTGGTGCCTTTTCTTCAGCCAGCTTCATATATTTGGGTATCTTCTTGAAGAATTGGACGACATTGTCGTTTACCTCCTTACCATTGACCATAACACCTTTTGTCTCTGTGGTTACTTCAGAGGGAGTCTGATGTTCTTCCGTGTCGAAACTGATTCCGTTGGAGATGAGCAATGAGATGGTTGACAGGATGAAGAACATCTTGAATGGTGGGAAATAAGCCGACTGACAACCACTGAGGTAGTCGCGTATCATATAACCTGGTCGCAGTATCAGATCACGAATACTGTGGAACATCCCTCGGTTTCCCATGCCCCAGACATCAAGGAACAACTTAAAGGCTGTCTTGAACGAGAAGCGTCCGATACGAGCCGACTGCCCGCAACGCGGACAATAGTTACCTTGGAATGCGGTGCTGCACGACTGACAAGTATGTTGTACTTCGTTCATCGGAGCCACCCGATGGGGTGCCAGCTGCCAAATTCTGAAGGCCCGTCTTTTTACTGTCCAACTCCTGTTATCTGTTAGATATCTCCAACTCATATCCGTTTGTTCGACTGGGAAAGACAATACGGACTACCTTTACAGGATAAAAAGGTAGTCCGCATATCTGTCATTAACACTTTCAATTATAAAGCAAAGGCAATACCTACGGAAACAACCGGACGATCCCAGTCGTCTACAATCTGGTACTTGGCCTCAGCATTAATCTTGATGACATCGGTGATGGGGAATTCTATACCTCCACCCACATTCACACCAAGATCGGAATTGGAACCAAATCCCGGAGCATCCAGATCGGTTGCCAGCACACATACGCCACCCAACGGATAGATAGCAAACTTATCGGTTATGCGGAAGATGTAATGCAGGTTGGCATTGATGTCCCACATCTTCAGATTGTCTTTCTCCAAGAAGTAGTTGGCAGAAGCCTCTGCACGGAAATTCTGAATGAACTCATACTGTGCCTTTACACCAAAACCGAAGTTCTTGTAGTCGGAGTGCAGACCGTAGTTCAGGTTTCCACCCAGATACATGGCACCTTGCTGTGCGAACATGGCTGTACTGAACAGCATCATGCAAGCCATCATCAAAAATTTTTTCATAAGCTTTGTTTTTTGTTGTTAATACTACCCTCAAGCCTCTATAGAATAGCGTTTCAAGGGATTATTGCGACAAAGATACAAAATAATAACGAAACGAGCAATACTTCTGTAAGAAAAAATGTATAATGAAGCTAATAAACCCGCGGACCGAAGATCGTTGTTCCCACCCGAACCATTGTGCTATGGCACTGAACAGCAATGGGATAGTCATGACTCATACCCCACGAACGCTCACAGAAATGAGCATCATCAGCAAAGAAACGGGTCTTTACCTCGTTGTAGAAATCTGCAGCCATCATCATCTCCTGGCGGATCTGTTCCTGATCGTCCACATAGCTGGCCATCATCATCAGTCCGCAAATCTGCACGTTCTTCAGCTCACGCCACTCCCCTGCTTCCAGCAGTTCACGACAAGCATCGAGGGTGAGTCCGTATTTGGTCTCTTCTTCAGCAATGTGCAGTTCCAGTAGTACCTTGATGACACGGTTGTTCTTCTGGGCTTGCTTGTTGATCTCGCGGAGCAGTTTCATGGAATCCACCGCATCAATCATCGATATATAGGGAGCAATATACTTCACCTTGTTGGTTTGCAGATGACCGATGAAGTGCCATTCTATATCATCAGGCAACGCCTGGTGCTTCAGCTTCAGCTCCTGCTCATGACTCTCGCCGAAGATGCGCTGACCTTCCTCGTAGGCTGCCATCAGTTCCTCCACGGGATGGAACTTACTGACAGCCACCAGGCGCACACCTGCTGGCAGGTCGGCCAACACCTTACGCAGATTCTCCTTGATATTGTACATCTTATTCCTTGTTACTCTTCTGATACTCGAACACGTCCATGACGGTGGTCTCGGAAATGGCAGCGATGGCATAATCGATCATCGTACCGCCCATCACCTCATCTACATTCTTCAAAGCACCCTGAAGGGTGGAAGCCTGAACAAGGTAATACACGTTGGAGCGCTTCTCCTTCTCGGTCTTTTCATCGATGGTGATGAACTGCACCTTCGCCTTATACCAACGGTCGGCCGTGGCCTCATCACTGAAGAAGATCTCTTTATAGGTCGCTTTCTTGATATCTGCCACATCAAAGGCACCGCTGATATATGATGACATCTCCTCGGTGATACGCTTCTCGGCTTCGGTAAAGCTCAGCGCATCCACCACATACTGTTCCTTTACTTTCTTCTGCAGACCATCTTCCATGGTCTTCTCATACTGGATCTTGGTCTCGAACCAAGTAGCTGCTCTTGTTCTCATTATCTGTTTTATAATAAAATACCAATACTCACCAAAAGCCCATAAACAAACATATTACGGGCGGTTTCGCCTAAAACGCCGTTAAGGGCACGACCATGATCGATGCGCACCATATGACTATAGGTTATTGCGTGCAGGGCAAGATAGCCTGCAGGCAGGATGAAGGCCCATAGATGACCGTTCAGAGCGAACACGATGCCCAGCAAACAGGCCACGACGCCCAGCAGCAGATACATCATCCTACTGCATTCTTTTCCTAACTTCACGGCCAACGTACGCTTCCCTGCCCGTTCATCATTCTCAATGTCGCGGTAGTTGTTGATCATCAACAGCGTATCAATAACGAGTCCGCAGGCCAATGAAGCTACTACCACTTCGACAGTCAAGGTACGGGTTAATATGTAGAAAGGTATGCAAACGGGTACGATGCCGAAAAACACAAGCACCAGTACATCACCCATCCCCACATAGCTGAGGTGCGTAGTGTAGAGGAAGCAGAACAAAACGCAGAGCAAACCTATCAGGATCATCTCCATTCCTCCATACCACACCAGTGGAAGGCCCACCACACAGGCAAGCGCCGTGGTAATGGCAATGGCACGGCGCATGGCATGGGAATCCACCCACCCCATGGCACACGCCCGTTTCGGTCCGAGACGCGTCTCATCATCATTTCCTTTCATGAAGTCGAAGTAGTCGTTCACGAAGTTCGCATCAATCTGCATGATGAAGGCGAACAGCAGACAGAGGATGGCAGGAAGCCACTGGAACGTTTCCACCTTGTCCCAAGCCAGCGACAAGCTGATCATCACCGGTACGGCGGCACCTGTGAGTGTCTTCGGTCGTGCTGCTAACAGCCATGCTTTCCACGAATTCTTGACAATTTTCTCTTCCTGCATCACTAATTTTGTGAAATTGTTTGCAAAAGTAAACAATTTCGTGTATATTTGCAAATAAAAATAGGGCAAAGGCAATGGAAAATCATGTAAGTCTGGATCTGATGGAGTTCATTGAACGCAATATCCTGCCCCGATACACCGAGTTTGACAAAGCACATTCTATGCAACATGTCACGGGGGTGATACGACGGTCGTTGGAGATTGCCCGTAAGACCGGAGCCGACCTGAACATGACTTATACGGTGGCGGCCTATCACGATCTGGGATTATCTGGACCACGGGCCATTCATCATCTTACCAGCGGAAAGATCTTGGCGGCTGATGTTAGGCTAAAGCGTTGGTTCTCAGTAGAACAGATAAGAATTATGAAAGAAGCGGTTGAAGACCATAGAGCCTCTGCCAGTCATACGCCAAGAAGTCTGTACGGGAAGATTGTGGCAGAAGCCGACCGTGACCTGGATCCGATGACCGTGTTCCGCAGAACCATTCAATACGGTCTGTCCAACTACCCGGAAAAGAGCAAAGAGGAGCAGTGGGAACGGTTTATGGAGCACATGAGCGACAAGTACTCAGAACATGGCTATATCCGTTTATGGATGCCCCACTCGCCCAACGAATCGAAACTCAAGGAGATCCGTCAACTGATCAACACACCTGCTCAGTTGCGTGAGATATTCAACAAACTATATGAGGAAGAAACCCATTAACAAGCAATAAGTATGAAAAAGAAATCCATTTTAGCATGTGCAGCCGCGCTTTTGTTGTCGAGTTGCGGTTTTACGGGCGGAACAGCCACGAACGGTGGTGCCAGTACCACTGATATCTTGGGCGGTATCTTAGGTGCCATTACCAATCCCAATGCCCTGGGAGATATCCTCTACGAGGTGATCGGTGCTTCGAAACTCTCGGAGAAAGATGTTATCGGAACATGGAAATACTATCAGCCGGGCTGCGCCTTCACGTCGGAGAATGCCTTGGCAACAGCTGGTGGCAAGGTGGTAGCAGCTCAGGCAAAGGAAAAGCTGCAGCCCACTTATGACAAGCTGAAGATTAGCGGAAAAAACACGTATTTCACCTTCAACCAGGACGGAACGTTCTCTGCCAAGGTGATGGGCAAGACCATCAACGGTACCTATACGTTCAACAGTAGCAACAGCTCTGTACAGCTACAGACACTTTTGCTTTCCACCACCGGCTATCTCACCCGCAACCCGCAGGGTATCAGTCTGCTCTTCGAATCAAAGAAACTGCTTACCGCCCTTCAGGTACTTGGAGCCGCCAGCGGTAACAGCACCTTAGGCACTGTCAGCGAGATCAGTAAGAACTATGACGGTATCCGATTGGGATTCGATCTGGCAAGATAAGTATTACATTACGTTCATGTCCTAAAGTACATGAACCAGATATAAGCGAGCGCAGCCACGATGACGAGCATCACGATGCTCTTGATCAGGCAGCTCGCTATTTTTTTGATAACCAGGAATACGACCACCACAACGGCGATGGCGAAAAGATAAAAGTAGAAATCTTGACTCATGAATACGTTATTCATCTATTGGTTACTTGAATACGTTTAAGAAACTATCGGGAATCGGGGTGGCGAAATCCATCCGCTCATGTGTAACAGGATGCTCGAAGCAGAGCATATAGGCGTGCAGGGCCAGACGATTGCAAGGATCATCGCCATTACCGTACTTCGTATCGCCACAAACGGGATGACCCATATCAGCAGAATGTACGCGGATCTGGTTCTTCCTTCCTGTCTCCAGTTTATACTCCACCAGCGAATAGCCGTTCCTGCGCTGCAGCGTATGGAAATGCGTCACGGCGTACTTCCCCCCATTGTCAACCGGTGACGAATAGGTGAAATAGGCCTTGTTGTCCTTCAGCCAGTTGGCAATCGTTCCACCCTCTTCTTTCACTTCACCACTCAACACGGCCACATATCGACGGTCATAGACAATCTGATGCCATTCTTTCTCAAGCGCCTGCTCGGTCTTCATGTCCTTGGCATAGATCATCAAACCACTGGTGTCACGGTCAAGACGGTGCACCACATGCGCATGACAGCGTTGATGACTTTTGTGGAAATAGTCATCTAACACACTTTTCACATTGAGAGACGAATGACCGGCTGCCATGGATAAGATACCAATCTTCTTTTCCACCACCACCAGGAATTCATCTTCATATACAATCTTGACATATCTGCTCTTCAATACCTCCTGGTTGCGCTTGGTCTTACTCACCATCACGTCCATTCCAGGTTCCAACGGGTAATCGAACTGCGTCACCGTTGTGCGGTTCACACGAATACCACCTCCCTTCAGTGTCGCCTTGATCTTGGTGCGACTGCTCCCCTTGATGTTCTCCAAGAGGAACGGCAGGAGCTGCTGCTCTTGTTTCACGCGGTAGTGATCGTACTCACCCTGCTTTTCGTTATAGATAAACTTCTTCATACCTTTCATTTCAAAATGAGCCCCTGATTCACATCAAGGGCCCATAACAACACAAACACAAAATACATGCCTGTCTAAGACAGACAATGCTTTATCTTACTGAATACCGTCCTCGCGCAGTTTCAACTGCCATTTCCAGGCAGAGCGGAGCACGTCTTCTATATTCGCTTCAGCTTTCCAGCCAAGTACCTTGTTGGCTTTCTCCACATTTCCCCAGACCTTTTCGATATCACCCTCACGACGGGGAGCATAAGTCCAGTTCAGCTTCACGCCCGTGGCTTTCTCAAAGCCTTCCACCACTTCCAATGTACTCAAGCCCGTTCCTGTGCCGATATTGAACACCTCTACAGGATCGGTATCTGGATTATCGAGCACTCGTTCCATAGCCTTCACATGAGCCTTAGCCAGATCAACCACATAGATATAGTCGCGGATGCAAGTGCCGTCGGGTGTGTCATAGTCATTGCCAAACACCTTCAACTGCTCACGAATACCAATGGCGGTCTGGGTAACAAAGGGAATCAGGTTCATGGGAACGCCATTGGGCAACTCGCCGATCAAGGCAGAAGGATGCGCACCGATGGGATTGAAATACCGCAGGATGACCGCTTTGATATCAGCGCCGCTGTGGATATAGTCCTGGATGATTTCCTCGTTGATCTGTTTCGTGTTTCCGTAAGGTGACAGCGCCTGCTGAATAGGTGCTTTCTCGGTAACAGGAAGGTTCTCCTTCGACGGCTGTCCATAGACAGTACAACTGGAAGAGAAGATAATACCCTTCACACCATATTCAGGCATCAGCTCTAACAGGTTCAGCAACGACGTGATATTATTACGGTAATAGAGCAAGGGCTTCTCCACGCTCTCGCCCACTGCCTTACTGGCAGCGAAATGAATGATACCTTTTATATCGGGATATTTTCTGAAGACATTCTTCAGGGCAGAAAGGTCACAGCAATCCACCTGCTCGAAAGCCGGGCGCTCACCGGTGATCTTCTCGATTCCGTCGATCACCTCAGCCTTTGAGTTGGAAAGGTTATCGACAATCACCACACGATAGCCGGCCTGCTGCAGTTCCACTGTGGTATGACTTCCAATGAAGCCCGTACCACCGGTAACAAGGATAGTCTGTTTCATCTTATTGTTCTGTTGATAATATACACCGTGCAAAGGTACGATTAAGTGAGCGAAAAACCAAATAAAACCTTGTTTTTTTGTTTACCGAGCCCTTTTTGTACAAGGGTTAATCCAGACCGAACAGCGTACTCAGTCCGCCGTCAACACCCGAGAAGCCCATGAAGGCCAGACTCAGTAATCCGGCTGTAACCAATACGATGGCCGTGCCCCGCATGCCTTTGGGGATGTTCAACAGACTCATCTGCTCACGAATACCGGCAAATACCACCAAGGCCACGCCAAAACCAATGGCCGTGGAGAAGGCATAGACAATGCTCTGCAGCAGCGAGAACTCTTTCTGAATAACAAGGATGGCCACACCGAGCACAGCACAGTTCGTAGTAATCAGCGGGAGGAAGATTCCCAGTGCCTGATAGAGAGCAGGAGAAACCTTCTTCAACACGATCTCCACCATCTGCACCAAGGCAGCAATCACCAGAATGAACACGATGGTTTGCAAGTACTGCAGTTCGAACGCGTCCAACACAAAATGCTGGATGAGGTAGGTGACGATGGTGGCCAGCGTCATTACGAAAGCCACGGCAGCCGACATACCCAATGAGGTGTTCACTTTCTGTGAAACACCCAGGAACGGACAGATGCCTAGGAACTGCGACAGGATGATATTGTTAACGAATATCGCCGAGATAAAAATCAGAATATATTCCATATGATATCGATGTTACGTTATTAAGAATCTTTTCTCATCTTGTTCACAATAGCCACCAGGAAGCCCAGTGTGATGAAGGCACCAGGAGGCAACACGAACATCAGCATGTTATAGGTCTCAGGCAATAGCGTAAATCCGAAGATGCTGCCGGCACCCAGCAGTTCACGACAGATTCCCAAGAGGGTCAGACCCAGAGTGAAACCAAGACCGATACCGATGCCATCCATCAGACTGGCTCCTGTACTGTTCTTTGCAGCGAAGGCCTCTGCACGCCCTAAGATGACGCAGTTTACCACAATCAAGGGGATGAACAATCCCAGTTCTGCATACACATCGGGTACATACGCCTGCATCACCATCTGCAGGATCGTTACGAACGAGGCGATGACCACAATAAACACTGGGATACGCACCATATCGGGGGTGAGTTTCTTGATCAGTGAGATCACCACATTCGAGCAGATCAGCACAAACATCGTAGCAAGACCCATGGAGAGTCCGTTGATGGCACTGGTGGTTGTAGCCAATGTGGGACACATACCCAACATCAAGACGAACGTAGGGTTCTCCTTGATGATACCGTTTTTGATAATACTTATATAATTCATTGAACTTTGATCTTTGAACTTTAACTTCGAATTGCCAATTATCAATTGTCAATTTGTTTACTCGCTCCCGTTGCCCCGTCGATGGGCGTATTCTTATAGGCCTTATAGGCATTGTTCACAGCGAGGAGGAAGGCCCTGCTGGTGATGGTCGATGCAGTAATCGCATCCACCTGTCCTCCATCCTTGCTCACAACCAGTTCTTCCTTCGGGTTCTTTCCGATGATGTTACCTTTCCCTCCTTCCTGGAACCATTTATCAGCCTTGGCACCCAGTCCTGGTGTCTCAGCATGTTCCAGCAAGGTATATCCAAGAATCTTCCCTTCCGGGTCGAACCCCACCAGAATCTTCAGGTTCCCTCCGAACCCCATCGTTGAACTCTCAACGGCAGCACCAAGGTCTTTCCCCTGCTTATCCTGTGTCTGATAGATGGTATAAACCAGCTCCTTACCTTTAGCATCTGTCTGCTTGACCACATCCGACTTTGCCACGACCAGGTCGTTGCAAGCCATTACCGTCTTGATGCCATCGGCCAGCGCCTTCTCTTTCTGATAGGCAATGGGATCTTTCGTAAGCTGGTTCAAGGCTGCGAGAATACCACCGGTTATTACGGCCACACTCGTCAGCACCAGCGCCATGTTCGTTATAGATGATTTCAGCTTTTCCATAATCGACAAGTATTAATTCTTTGTAGGCACTTCTCCGAAGCGTTTGGGCTTCACATACATATTAATCAGCGGTGTGAAGGCATTCATGATGAGGATGGCGAATGACATTCCCTCAGGATAGCTGCCCCAGTTTCTAATGACAACCGTCAGCAAACCGATGGCCACGCCATAGATCAACTGTCCGTTGCCGGTCATAGGAGAAGTAACATAATCGGTAGCCATGAAGATGGCGCCGAGCATCAGACCGCCCGTGAGGATCTCAGCGAAGGGATCAGCATAGGCAGGGTTCGCCAAATGAAGGAGTCCGCTGAACACAAACACCGTGACAATAATACTCACGGGAATGTGCCAGGTGATAATCTTCTTCCAAAGCATATAGGCAAGACCTAACAACAAGGCCAGGGCGCACACCTCGCCAATAGTTCCCAGTCCGCCGGTAGGATTAGACCCTAACAGCAGGTGGGTAGCCGAAGGCAGTTGGTCGAGCAGCGAAGCATCGCCCGTCTTGATGGCTGTCTTCATGATGGCCAGCGGTGTAGCACCCGTCTCAGCATCGAGATAGCTGGTAAGCTGACCAGCCACAGGCCAGGAGGTCATCTGTGCCGGGAAGCTGATCAACAGGAAAGCACGTCCGAGCAAAGCCGGGTTAAAGATATTCTGTCCCAGTCCGCCGAAGGTCATCTTCCCTACTCCGATGGCAAACAGCGCACCGATGATGATGATCCATACAGGCAGGTTCGAAGGTAGGTTGAATCCCAACAGCAGACCCGTCAGTATGGCAGAGCCATCACCAATCGTAGTCTTCTCCCTTCTCAGAATATATTTGGTAATGGCCCACTCGAAGAACACGCAGGCTATAACACTGGTGGCAAGAACGATGGCAGAACCCAGTCCGAAATAGAACAGGGAGACAAGCAGAGCCGGAACAAGAGCGATGATCACGCCATACATGTTTTTCTCTACCGTGTCGTTGCCATGGGCATGCGGTGATAGTGAAACAATTAATTTACTCATAATTATCGTATTTCATTACTCTTACTACTTTGCAGCTCTGCTGCGGATGATTCCCATGACAGTTGACTTACCCAGACGGATATTGTCAAGCAATGGACGATGGGCAGGACAGGTGAACTGACAGGAACCGCACTCGATACATGAGGTAATATCCTCTGCCTCCAGTCGTTCCCAGTTCTTTAAGCTAGAGAGGGTAGCCAACAAGTAAGGCTCCAGTCCCATAGGACAGGCGCTGACGCACTTGGCACAGCGGATGCAGGGCATGGCCTCCTTACGACGGGCATCTTCATCAGAGAGCACGGTCACACTGTTCGTGCCTTTACAGATAGGTACTTCGGTACTAGTGAGGGCTTTTCCCATCATCGGACCGCCTGCCAACAACTTGTTCTCCCCTTCCGGCATTCCACCGCAGAGGTCGATCAAGTCTTGCATGGGTGTTCCCATTCGTACCAGGAAGTTACCAGGATTCTGCAGCTTCTTACCGGTCACAGTTGTATATCGTTCAAACAAAGGTTTCCGCTTCATAACTGCTTCATACACAGCAAATGCAGTACCTACATTCTGAACAATCGCTCCAACGTTTACGGGGATGGCTGGTGGCGCAGGAACCTGACGATGGATGACAGCATCTACCAGTTGTTTCTCGCCTCCTTGCGGATAGCGTTGCTGCAGAGGAACCACTTCAACATTGTACTTAGAACCGTTGAACTTTTCGGCACACTTTTGGGTGAGCAGTTCAATGGCCGCAGGTTTGTTGGTTTCAATACCGATATAGCCCGTAGTAACCTTTGCTGCCACCATGAGCAGTTCCAGACCTACAAGAATCTCATCGGCCTTCTCCATCATCAGTCTGTAGTCGGCTGTGATATATGGCTCGCACTCCACTGCATTGATAATCACGCACTCGGCTTTAGCAGTTGGTGGCGGAGAGAGTTTGATGAAGGTGGGGAATCCTGCGCCGCCCATACCCGTAACACCAGCCTCCTTTACCCGATTGATAATCTCTTCAGGCGTCAACTCCGGATGATCGGCCAACAGTTCCAGTTTATCAGAGCGGTCAATACCTTCTTCCCATTCATCACCCTCTACATTGATAATGATCACTGGTTTACGATAGCCTGTAGCATCAACGGCCGTGTCAATCTTGAACACGGTTCCCGATACCGATGAATAGATGGGAGCCGAAACAAAGCCACCAGCCTCAGCAATTAGGGTTCCCACCTTCACTTTATCACCTTTAGCGACAACAGGTTTGGCAGGAGCACCGATATGTTGCGACAACGGGAAGATAGCCTGTTTGGGCAGGGGGGCCACCTTGGTCATCACTTCGTGGGTGAGCTTGTTCTCCTCTGGATGAACGCCACCTATTCGGAATGTTCTGCTTTTCATGCTGATTCCTCCTTTCTTTCTTGGTTGCTAGTTGAGCTAGATGGACTAGCAGTACTAGTTGAACTAGTTATAGTAGCTGTACTAGGTTCAGGTTTCGGCTTGGGTGCCGGAAAATTCACGGCATGGATAGCGTGGGTAGGACAAGCCTCCACACACTTCTTGCACAAGCGACACTTGTTGAAGTCGATATAGCTGAGGTTATTCTGTACTGTGATAGCCTCGAACTTACACTCCTTCACGCACTTGCTGCAACCGATACAAGCCGCCTTACATGCCTTCATGGCAGCAGGACCCTTGTCCTTGTTCATACAACTCACATAGACGCGACGATTCTTGGGACCTTTCTTGCGCAGTTCGATAATACTTCTCGGACAGGCCTTTACACAGGCACCACACGAAGTACACTTATCATCGTCCACCTCAGGGATTCCCGTTTCCGGGTTGATCCGGATGGCATCAAACTGACAGGCGGCCACACAGTCGCCGCAGCCCAGACAGCCGTAGCCACAAGCCGACTCACCTGCACCTGTGGCGTTCATAGCAGCACAAGTGAGCAGACCATCGTATTCAGCAATTTGCGGACGGAGGGAGCAGGTGCCGTTACAACGCACCACGGCCACCATGGGATCAGTGGCTGCAACGGTCATTCCCAACAGATCGGCCGCCTTACCCATCACGTCTGCACCGCCCACAGGACAGTTCAGTCCTTCCAACGATCCTCCATCGGCAGCCTTCACTAAAGCTGAAGCCAGTCCTGAGCAGCCAGCAAAGCCACATCCGCCACAGTTGGCACCTGGAAGCACTGCCGTGACCTGAGCAATCCGAGGATCTTCCTGAACAGCAAACTTCATGGAACAGTAATACAGTATCAGCGCCGCTATCAGCGCAATACCTCCAAGAACGATTACTGCCGTCAAAATAAAGCTCATCATCATGTATTTGTTTTAGTTATTCGTAAGTTTCTCCACATGGAACGTAAAATTCTCCTTCAACCTGTCACGGAACAGATACAATATAATATAATAAGGTATGAGGAAGAGAATCCCCGTCATGGCCATTACCGGTTCACTGTCGGTAAACAAGCTACAGCCGAACACAGCAGCAACGACAATCAGGAAAGGAACAACAAAGGCCATCATCACGGCACGCATACCCGTTCGCTCTGCGAAGGTCAGAATCACCGTTTCACCGACACCAAACCTACTGATATCCTTCACATGGTTCACATCCACCATCTTCTCCTTCTGTTCCGCAATATGGCAGTGTGCTGAGACGCTGCACTGGGAACACGCAGCGCGCTGAGTAATCCGCACTTGCATACTATCTCCGGTAATACTCGCTACCGTGCCTTGGTGAACGATCTGATGCCCCATGAAACTCCCTTCGTTTTTGTATCCCGTCTGCTTTGTCGAGTTTACATTGCAAAGATACAAAATTGTTTCCTATTAGCCAATAAAAAACACGCAAAATATTTTGTAGTTCGCACAAAATAGCTTAACTTTGTATCGTAAAACAAAGAAATGTATGCAAGTTACTGAACAAACCACCCAGCAGATTGAGCGCAGCATCAAGAAGATTGCGCAAAAGCTGCCTGCCAATGAGGAAACCTCTTTGCTCACCGATATCCATCTGCTCGTTTCGCAGGATAGCGGTGAACTGATTGCTTATGATGATAACGATCAGGAGATTACCCGTTGCGTGGTGGAACAGTGGATTGACAACAAGGACGAGAGTTTCTACGATGAGGTAACAGCCATCCTCCGTAAGGAGCTACACCAGATGCATGAGGTTGTTGACAATCTCGGTATTATGAAGCCATACAGTTTTGTGTTGGAGAACGATGACAGGGAAGCTGTCGCCGAGTTGTATGTGGCCGATGACGACACCATTATCCTTGGCGGTGACCTGATGGAAGGTCTCGACCAAGACCTTGACAGTTTCTTTGATTCATTGATGAAGGGATAGGTGCTCCTATCCCTTCATTAATGTTTGGATCTCCTCATCGGTGGCCAGGTTGTAGTCACCGGCAATAGAATACTTCAGCGTGGCGGCAGCCAATGCATAGTCGAGTATTTTCTGCGAATCATTACCAAAGGCACTGATTGCATGCAACTGTCCTGCAGTAAAAGCGTCGCCCACACCCATTGAATCCACGATTCCTTGTATGTCGTAGATCCGGGTGGAATATAGTTTCCCGTCATCCCACAACAGGGCTGTCAGCGTATTTCTACTGGAACTGATCATGTTACGCATACCCATCAGCCATTTCTTGCATCTTGGCCAACGGGCATGTATCTCATCGAACCACTCCCTATACACCTCCATGGGCATCTCATAGTCGGACGACATCGCCGGGAAGGGGACCTTCCTGTCGGTCATGTACTCATACTCAATCACATCGGCAAACACCACATCTGCATAGCTAAGCATCTTACTCAGCGTGGCCTTCGGCTCAGCCCCGTATTTCCACAGGTTCTTGCGGTAATTGATGTCGAACGACAACGTGAGTCCCATTTCGTCAGCAATATCGAGCGCCTCGAAGGTGGCGTCGGCCGATTCCTTCGATACGGCCCCGGCTATACCAGAAGCATGGAACACGGCAGCATTAGCAAAGATCTTTCGCCAGTCGATCATTCCCGGCTCCAGATAATAGAACGATGAATAGGCACGGTCGTATATCACTTTGGAACTGCGCATTCCAGCAGAACCTTCGTAATAGTACGACCCCATACGGTCGCCTCCATAAAGCACATGCTGCGTACCCACATTGAACTCACGAAGTTTCATGCAAGACGCGCGCCCGATAGGACTATCGGGCACGCGTGTTACATATTCCACATCATCACCTAACGTTGCCAGCGACACTGCCACATTGGCCTCACTGCCACCGTAGTCTCCGAAGAATGCTCTGCCTTGCTGCAGACGGTTATGCTGGTCCTTGGAAAAGCGGAGCAGAAGCTCTCCGAAGGTAATAATCTTATTTTTCATTGATTCTTCTCCTACGGCATCAATCAAGATTCAAGCACTTCTTGATAGCTGCCACCTTCGCATCCGTAGTCTTCATGCTCTGCTCGTAGTCGGCAGCACTCTTGAAGGCAGGATCTTTCACTTCGGTATAGAACTTAATCTTCGGCTCAGTACCTGAAGGACGAACGCTTACCTTCGTGCCATCCTCACAGAACCACTGAAGCACATTACTGCTATCGGGCATGTTCAGTTTCTCCACACTACCGTCAGCCTTCTTGGCCTCGAGTGTCTTGAAGTCTTTACACAATGTAACCTTTGATCCTCCCAACTCCTTCGGCGGGTTGTTGCGGAAGTCGGTCATCATCTGCTTAATCTCGTCGGCACCTGTCTTACCCGGACGAACCACGTTGATGGTCACCTCTCTTGAGAAGCCATACTCAGCGTAGATATCCATGAGCAGGTCGTAGAGAGTCTTACCATTGTCGCGAGCCCATGCAGCGATTTCGCAAATCAGACAGATAGAGGCTGGTGAATCCTTGTCGCGCACCTTGTCGAACGGCAGGAAGCCGAAGCTCTCCTCACCACCACCGATGTACTTCTTCACTCCCTCGGAGACGCGGATCTCATTGGCAATCCACTTGAAGCCTGTGTAGCAGTCGCGCAGCTCCACACCATTCTTCTGGGCAATCTTGGCAATCACCTCAGTAGTAACGATGGTCTTCACGAGGAACTCATTACCCTTCAGCTGTCCCAACTTCTTCTTATTGGCAATGATGTACCAGCAGAACATCATACAGGTTTGGTTACCATTCAGGATCTCCCATTCGCCCTTTGAGTTACGGCATACGATGGCCAGACGGTCGGCATCGGGATCAGAAGCAATCACCAGGTCGGCATTGAGCTTCGTACCTAACTTCATACCTAATGTCATGGCCTCGGCATTCTCGGGATTCGGAGAAACCACCGTGGGGAAGTTACCGTCGATGACCATCTGCTCGGGCACCACATGGATATTTTGGAAGCCCCAAGAGCGCAGTGCCATCGGGATGATCACACGACCTGTACCATGCATCGGAGAATACACAATGTTCAGGTCTTTCTGGCGCAGGATCACATCCTGATCCACCATGGCTTCCTTCACGGCCTGGATATAGTCCCAGTCCATCTCCCCACCGATGGGGATGATCAGTTCTTTATTCCCCTCGAACTTCACGTCCTCAATCTTCACCTTGTTCACCTCATCGATGATACCTTTGTCGTGAGGAGCCAGTACCTGTGCGCCATCGTCCCAGTAAGCCTTGTAGCCGTTGTATTCCTTGGGATTGTGCGAAGCCGTCACATTCACACCAGCCTGACAGCCCAGTTGACGGATGGCGAAGGATATCTCGGGTGTTGGTCTCAAACTTTCAAAGAGATACACCTTGATACCGTTGGCAGAGAAGATGTCTGCCACGGTCTCGGCAAACATACGTCCGTTGTTACGACAGTCATGCCCCACCACTACAGCACTCTGCTTACCTGGGAAAGCCTTGTTGATATAATTGGCGAAGCCCTGTGTGGCCATACCAACGATATACTTGTTCATACGGTTCGTACCAGCACCCATGATGCCGCGAAGACCACCTGTTCCGAACTCAAGGTTCTGATAGAACGCATCAATAAGGTCGGTCTTGTCCTCTTTGTCGAGCATGGCCTGTACTTCTTTCCTTGTCTCCTCGTCGAACGACGGTGACAACCATTCCTTTGCTAATTGCTCACACTTTTTGATGAGCTCTTCGTTGTTTGCCATATACCTGTTGTTTTAGTTAGTAAATGATTTATGGGTTCAAAGATAGTAAAAATCATCCAAACCGCAAAATTATTTGGATAAATAATCACAGCGGTTTTGTCAAGAAGACTGGTTGGAGGGAGTTATAAGGCTGATAAGCAGGAGTTATAAGGCTGATAAGTAGGAGTTATCAGCCTGGTTAGAGGGCGTTATCAGCCTTATAAGTTGGTGCAATCAGCCTTGTTAGTAAACATTATGTTTTTACTATAGTTTTCCACATTATTAAAAAACTTAGCAAAACATGATACAGTTTGAAAGAATATTTGTACTTTTGCAAACGATTTGACATTATTTGTTTAACATAATCAATAAAACGACATGAAAAGACAGGTTATCAAGACGGCAACACTTGCCGTAACCATGGCTGTTTTCAGTAGTACGGCAGCCATGGGACAACAGAAAAGTGAGTCAATCGACTGGAAGAAAGACTTTACCAGTCGCATCACATTCAACGGCTATGCCCAGGGAGGCTGGTCGTATCAGAACCCTAACGGGGTGAAGACCAATAGTTATAACCTTAAACGCACACTACTATGGGCCAAAGCACGAATTACCGACCGCTGGTCGTTCATGTTTATGCACGACTTTTCGAGCGTAGTTCAAGAATATTATACCGATTACAGACTCTCTAACGACAAGTCACTGAGTGTACGACTCGGTCAGTTCAAGCATTCCTATTCGATGGAGAACCCGCTATCGCCGACCATGCTCGAGCTGATTGACGTATATTCGCAGGCCGTGCTCTATCTGGCTGGCGAAGGACCCGATCCTCTGAATGGCGTGAACTACGGTCGTGACATGGGTTTGATGGTGTTTGGCGACCTCGCCAAGGGAGCGCTGCATTATGAACTTGCCTTGATGAGCGGTCAGGGTATCAACCGCAAGGACCTGAACAACCAGAAGGATTTCCTTGCGAAGTTGGAAGTGAAGCCTTTCGACGGCTTCCGCATTGTTGGATCAGGCTATTTAGGTACAGGCTGCGCCGTGGGCAAGGCTGCCTGGAATCCCGATATACAAGTTGGCGACAATTACAAGCGCAACCGCTACAGCGTGGGTGCTGAATACAAGACAGCCGCCTATACAGGAAGTAAGTACAAGGAAGCCCGTCCTGCCAGCGTTCGCGCTGAGTGGCTGGGCGGTCAGGACGGTAAGGTAGGAAGTCGTGGCGGCTATGTCACCACCTGCATCCCCGTAGTTGATGCCCTCGACGTGGTGGCCAGCGGTGAGACCTACGATCGTAACACCAAAGTTGACGGATGGGATCAGACAAACCTTACCGTAGGCTTGCAGTACTGGTTCTACAAGAAATGCCGTCTGCAACTACAGTACACCCGTTGTCTGTGCGGTGAGAATATCAGCTCGCAGGATTACGACTGGCTGCAGGCGCAGGTGCAGGTTGCTTTCTAAACTTTGATCATTGAACTTTGAACATTGAGCTTTATGATTACCATTGTGTATGAATAAATGAGGTATTCAAAGTCCAGTGTTCAAAGTTCAAAGGTTAGAGTATTCATAAAGTTCAAAGTTCACAGATAAATATGATTATAAAAGTATTATTGACCATCATCTTTCTGGTCGTGATGATTGGCGTGGGTGTTTACACCCGTAAGCAGGCCAGCAGTGTGGAAGGTTTCGTGTTGGGCGGTCGTGCTGTGGGTCCATGGCTTACCGCATTCGCCTTTGGAACGAGTTATTTCTCTGCCGTAGTCTTTGTGGGCTACGCAGGACAGTTCGGATGGAAATATGGTTTGTCATCTACGTGGATTGGTATCGGCAATGCCGTCATCGGTTCGTTGTTGGCCTGGATTCTTTTGGGTCGTAGAACCAAGCTGATGACACAGCACATCGAGAGCCGTACCATGCCCGATTTCTTCGGCACACGCTTCAACGATCAAGGTCTGCGTGTAGTAGCCTCAGTCATTGCCTTCGTCTTCCTCATCCCCTACACAGCCGGTGTATATAAAGGAATCTCCACCCTCTTCGAGATGGGATTTGGCATTCCATACGAGTATTGTGTGATCATCATGGCGATCCTCACCGCCGTCTATGTGATTCTTGGAGGTTATAAGGCTACGGCCATGAACGACTTCATCCAAGGCATCATCATGCTCTTCGGTATAGTGGCAGTGATCCTGGCCGTGCTGCATGCACAAGGCGGTTTGACCGCTGCTGTGGAGAAACTGGCTGCACTGCCTTCCGATGCTGACCCAGCTGTGAACGGAGGCTTTGCCTCGTGGTTCGGCCCCGATCCCTATGGACTATTAGGTGTCGTGATTCTGACATCCCTGGGTACCATGGGTCTGCCACAGATGGTGGGTAAGTTCTATTCTATCACCGACGAGAGTGCCATCAAGCGCGGAACGATCATCTCTACGATCTTCGCCTTTGTGGTGGCTGGTGGCTGCTATTTTCTCGGTGGTTTCGGACGACTGTACGAACCGGTTGTTGCCAATGGTAAGATTGCCTTCGACAGTATTGTTCCTGCCATGTTGGTAACCCTACCCGATATCCTCATCGCTCTTGTGGTACTGCTGGTACTCTCTGCCTCCATGTCAACATTGGCTTCTTTGGTACTTACCTCTTCAAGTACCATGACACTCGACCTGATCTACCGCGACAAGAAGTCATTGCCCGGTGAGGTTGAGGACGGATCCATCGATGATATCGTGGCTGAGAAGGTTGAACGTCGTAAGGTGGTGGTGATGCGCGTACTGATTATGTTCTTCATCGCTATCTCCCTGCTTATCGCCTTGAATCCCCCCACGTTCATTGCCCAGCTCATGGGTATCTCTTGGGGTGCTTTGGCAGGTGCCTTCCTGGCTCCCTTCATGTTAGGTCTGTATTGGCGTGGTGTGACAACTGCTTCTGTATGGGCTTGCTTCGCCTGGGGTGTTGGTCTGACGGTAGCAAACATGCTGCTGGGTAATCCCATCAACCCCATCAACTGCGGTGCTATCGCCATGGTGGGAGGTTTCCCCGTGGTGTGGATCGTCAGTCTGATTACCAAGAAAATGCCGAAAGAGAAGGTCGACTGTATCTTCGAGTGCTACAAGTAACTACCTGCTACCAATATACAGGAATATCATTCCAAGCAGAACAAGAGCAAGGTCAACGGCCTTGCTCTTTAAGTTTTTCTCGTGGAACACCACGGCGCCGAAAAGAAATGAGACCAACACGCTTCCCCTACGAATCATGGACACAATGCTGACCAAGGCTCCAGGAACGCTCAGGGCATAGAAATACACGAAGTCAGCTGCGCTGAGGAAGATGCTGATGAAAGGAATGCTCCAATGCCAGTGGAAGGACGTGCGTTGATGACGGCGAGGCCACCACAGCAGCATCAGCATACAGAACATCATAGCGCACTGATAGAGTGTGTACCAACCCTGCACCATCATTCGGTCAAGACCTACCCCACCCTCGCTGACTGGTGCCATAAGGTATTTGTCGTACAGTCCGCTGATAGCTCCGAGTAAGGCGGCCATTACAATGAACCAAATCCAGTTGTTGTGTTTGAAATCGATACCTTCCTTCTTTCCGCTTCTACTCAGCATATAGAAGGAGGCCACCGCCAACAAGACACCAATCCACTGATACACATTCAGACGCTCGCCAAAGAAGAGGAAAGCACCTATGAGTACCATGACAGGACGGGTAGCGTTAATCGGTCCGACAATGGTCAGCGGCAGGAACTTCATTCCAAAGTAACCGAACACCCAACTCGACAAGACTATCGTCGACTTCAATACAATATACTTATGAGCTTCCCAACCGCCGGAGCCAACATGAAAGATGCTGGTGTCGAGAACGTTGGTATGTGATGACAACAGGATCAACGGTAAGAAGATCAAGGATGAAAACAGGGTGTTCAGGAACAAGACTGGAATAACCTCATTGGAACTAAGCGCCTGTTTCTTGAATGAGTCGTAACAGCCTAACAGAGCTGCGGAAAGGAATGCTAAGAGGAGCCACATAATGAGAAATGAAAAGTGAGAAGTGATAAGTAAAAAGTATGATTATCACTAAGATGCTGACAAGTCAAGTTTGAGGATAGGACACATCTTCGAGGAAGAGGGCGTGAGCAGGCATGCTTTCTCCAGCATCGGTACGCTTCTTCCCTTCTATGATCCTGCAGAAGTCATCTATGGACAGACGACCGCGCCCTACATCGATGAGCGTTCCCACCACAGCACGCACCATGTTACGGAGGAAACGGTTGGCGGTGATCTCGAAGTACCAGCTATATGGGGACTGCTGAACCCAGCGGGCAGCAGTAACCTGACACAAGGTGGTCTTCACATCCGTATGACTCTTACAAAATGCACCGAAATCGGAATAGGTGAGCAGTTTCGCTGCTGCCTCGTTCATCTTATCAAAATCAAGAGCATAATGCAGCTCGCATGATGAGTTCCTTAGGAACGGATCTTTCTGCGTATGGATATAATAATGATAGGTACGGGCAATGGCACTGAAACGTGCATGGAGGTCTGAAGGCACCTCTTTCACTTCCGTTACGGCAATGTCATTGGGCAGAATACGGTTGAGTTTATATGCCAGCTGCTTACAGTCGATGGTTAGTTCCGTATCGAAGTGAGCCGTCATTTTCCGGGCATGAACACCTGCATCGGTTCTCCCCGCCCCTGTCACGGTAATCTCTTCCCTCAACAGAGTACTCAGACACCGTTGCAACTCAGCCTGCACAGAGTTTCCGTTGGGCTGTATCTGCCAACCGTGGTAAGCGGTTCCGTCGTAACCAAAATACACAAAATATCTTTTCACGACGCAAAGTTACTAATTATATTTCGTTTGTACAAACGAAAGCGGTAAATCATTGCATCAACGGCAAAGATGATGATGTAGATCAGACATACCTGCAAAGGATGCAGCGAAGGTGTAACAATGGTGGAACCAGGTAGGGAAGAAACACCCTGCAGACAGGTATTCTGGATATGTACAAGCCACGACAGCGGTACTACAAGCCACGACTGTACCACTGGCAGCCACATCAGGAGGAAGAAAAGGAGCGAGAGATAGATAATCAAGGGGGTAAACACCATCACAACAAGACTCGACAAGAGGAAATAGCTGGGTACCTGATGGAAATAATAGGCGGTAAGCGG
This sequence comes from uncultured Prevotella sp., assembly GCA_900314935.1. Classification (GTDB taxonomy): domain Bacteria; phylum Bacteroidota; class Bacteroidia; order Bacteroidales; family Bacteroidaceae; genus Prevotella. The sequence goes on along the minus strand of OMXE01000003.1, from coordinate 25,707 downwards.
TGCTACGCCCAACTGGGCTGCAAGGGATACAGACAGGAAACGCCAGCACCACTTGATGATGGGATGCGTCGAAGAGGGTATCAAGGAATAGATACGACCTTGGTAAAGAAGGATAAATGCCACAGCAACGAACGACAACTGGAAGCTGATGTTGAATAGAATCATTGGATCGGCTATGAGCATGATAATGGCGGTGAAGGCTAAAGCGTTCAGTGATGACCGATTCCTGTTCTGTAATGACAACAGGGAATAGACGGTCATCATGATGGCAGCACGCACAACCGAGGGCGACATACCTACCAAGACCACATACGACCACATCGTGATCAGAATCAGACCCTCGGATACGGGGCGTGACCAATGGTGATAACGACGGCGCCAACGTGCAGTCATGAAGGAGAATACGAAATAGATAATGCCTAAATGGAGTCCGCTTAATGCCAATACATGTGATGCACCAGACCTTGAATAATCATTCTTTAGATCTTTGTCAATCAATGATTTATCACCAAGAGTCATTGCTGACACTATAGCCAGTTCCTGCTGCTCCAAGCCTTTATCTGACAAAGTGTTCACCAACTGGTTTCGAAGCTCCAAAGCATTAGCCTGAGCACGTTGTATCATGGATGGAGAAGCTTCCATAGTATCGGCTGGGGATGACGCTAACAACAGACTACGACTCATCAAACAGCCACCGAAAAGAAAGACAAGTAGCATGACAACAACCGACTGCCTCAACTCTTGTCGAACCAAGGGGGTCATCAACAAAAGGATCAGTGTTCCGCCCAGCCATAGCCAACAAGGTATATGACTGGATGTATAATAAGCCATGACCATCCCCAAAATCAGTAGAATAGCCATACGTACCATGGGATAGAGCTGTATCTTTCCGTTTGTTTTCATAGTAAGAATAAGGTGTTATTTCAATGATGCAAATGCATTGTCAAAGTCCTCTTGCCTTGTATATCAGGTCTTTCGCGGCATTGATTTCCTTGAACTTCTTTTCCGCCGCTCGTTTCACATCCTCTCCCAAGGTAGCCACACGGTCGGGATGATGTTTCAGTGCCAGCTTCCGGTACGCCTTCCTTACCTCTTCATCGGTAGCATTCGGCGAGATCTCCAATACCTTATAGGCCGCCTCCAGATTCGTGCCTCCATCAGAAAGGTTCAGCATGGAATCTACCTCCTTGTCATTCAGTCCCAAAGCCCTTGCCACTTCTCGTAAGGCATTCACCTCACGTGGATCAACCACGCCATCGGCACGAGCCACCTGAGCCAGGAAAGAGAGCATTTGAAGACACTGCTCATATGGCAGATGCTTGGAAATCTGCTGACAACTCTGTATCACCACATTTCTATAGGCTGCATCACCCATCTGCTTCTGCTGATCAAATAAACGCTTGAGGATCTGTTCACCTTGTGTCACGGCTCCGTACCCGAAGTTCTGACGCAGAAACTGGCGCATCATCTCCATCTCGCTGTGCATCACCTTCTGGTCGGCACGGATGATGTACGAGGCAAGTACAAGAATACTAAACAGGAAACTGTTCCTGTCGCCCATATTCACCTGCTGGGTATTCCCGTAAGTCTCGCGATAAGAACTGTCGTAGCGGGAACCGCTACCGCTTCCAATATACTCATTCCCTTCATTGAACGATCCCAACAGTTGATCGAACAGTGAACCCAAGGCATAACCTGCCAGTGCCCCAAGGGGTCCGGCTGTCATAAAGCCTAAGAAGCCACCAATCCATTTTCCTATTGACATGATGAAAAGCGTGAAATGTGGAGTGAGAATTGTGGAGAAAACAAGCTTTCAAACAAAGCGTCGGGGTGACAGGATTCGAACCTGCGACACCCTGGTCCCAAACCAGGTGCGCTACCGGACTGCGCTACACCCCGTGCATGTTTGAAATGCGGCTGCAAAGGTACAGACTTTTTCTGAGTCGTGCAAATTTTTACATCATTATTTGATGATGCCCTGCTCAACAAAAATCTTCTTTAAGGCCTGTACGCCACGCTCAACTTGCTCTTCTGTATGTGTGGCCATCAAAGCGAAACGCACCAATGTATCCTGCGGAGCACATGCTGGTGGGATAACAGGATTGATGAACACACCGGCATTGAATGCCAATGCTGTTACCAAGAACGTTTTCTCTACGTCGCGGACGTAAAGAGGAATGATCGGACTCTCGGTCTCACCAATCTCAAAGCCCTCCTCACGGAAACGACGCAAGGCATAACGGGTAACCTTCCACAATGCTTCGATACGCTCAGGCTCCTGTTGAATGATGTGCAGTGCTTCGAGTGCAGCTGCTGTGGCTGCAGGGGTATTGGAAGCTGAGAAGATATAGGTGCGACAGGTGTGGCGCAGATAGTTGATGGTGTCGGCATCTGAAGCAATGAAACCACCGATGCTGGCCATAGACTTGGAGAAGGTACCCATGATCAGGTCAACCTCGTCGGTCAGACCGAAATGATCGCATACTCCCCTACCCTGATTGCCGAATACACCGATACCATGAGCCTCATCCACCATAATGGCTACATTGGGATACTTCTTCTTGAGTTTGACAATCTCAGGAAGATTGGCCAGATCGCCTTCCATGGAGAAGACACCATCGACAACAATCAGCTTGATACCTTCTTCAGGCAGACTCTGGAGAACGCGCTCCAAGTCGGCCATGTCGTTGTGTTTGTAATGCAACGGACGGGCAAACGAGAGACGACGGCCGTCAACTATACTGGCATGGTCACGATCATCACAGATGATATAGTCGCCTTTGCTTACCACCATGGCAATGACGCCCTGGTTTACAGAGAAACCGGTAGAGAAACAAAGACAATCATCCTTATGAATATACTCGGCGATTTCCTTTTCCAACTGAACATGCAGGTCGAGCGTTCCATTGAGGAAACGACTGCCGGCACATCCAGAGCCATATTTATCAAGGGCTTCCTTGGCTTTATCAATAATTCGCTGATCGCCTGTTAGTCCTGTATAGGCATTTGAACCGAACATCAGAACCCTGTGTCCGCCCATTTCCACTTCTGTTCCCTGCTTACCAGTAATCGCACGGAAATAGGGATAAACACCGCGTTCAATGAATTTCTGCGGTTCACGATACTGCTTGTATCTTTCTTGTAAAACTCCCATATATATGATAGGTGTTATTCTACTATTTATTATTACAGGCTGCAAAGGTACAAAAAATAATGCAATCACTCACCATTTTTTTCAGAAAAAAACAAATAACTATCATTCTTGACCTAAAATTTCCGTTTCTCAGGATTTCTTTTTACCTTTGCAGCGATGATTACAAAGAAGAACATAACATTTATCATCAACCCGATTTCCGGAAGCGTGAAGAAAAACAATATTCCGGATATAATAGAAGAGACGATTGATAAGAGTCTGTTCAACTATTCCATTCGTGAAACCGAAAAGGCGGGTCATGCTGCGGAAATAGCGTATGAGGCCCAACAGAACGGTATAGATGTGGTGGTTGCTGTGGGAGGCGACGGAACGGTCAATGAGGTAGCCCGCTCCATTGTCCACTCCAACACGGCACTGGGCATCATTCCCTGCGGTTCAGGCAACGGTCTGGCCCGTCATCTGTTACTGCCTATGGACCCGAAGAAGAGCGTTGAGATCATCAACCGCTGCGTTATACACGACCTCGACTACGGTATCATCAACGAAATACCTTTCTTCTGTACTTGCGGTATGGGCTTCGATGCGTTCATCAGCATGAAGTTTGCCGAAGCCGGAAAGCGCGGACCGGTTACCTACATCGAGAATGTACTGCGTGAAGGGCTCACCTACAAGCCTGAGACCTATCATATTGAAGACGAGACAGGAACATTGATCCGGAAAGCTTTCCTGATTTCCTGTGCCAATGCATCACAATATGGCAACAACGCCTACATCGCCCCGCAGGCCTCCATGAGCGACGGTCTGTTGGATGTGATTATCATGGAGCCGTTCGATGTGCTCGAAGCTCCTCAGGTGGCTATCGAGATGATGAACAAAACGCTCGACAAGAACCAGAAAATCAAAACCTTCCGTACCAAACACATCCATATTCACAGGGAGAAAGAAGGGTACATTCACTACGACGGTGATCCTGTAATGACAACTGCTGACGTGGATATCCAGCTCGTCCATAAGGGAATTAAGATGATTGTCAACCCTGACGGTGATAAGAGTAAACGACAGCCAAATATGGTACAGACCGCCTTCAGTGAGTTCTTCAACGATTTAAACATTGTGAGGGAGGACCTTACCAAAATCAGTAGGAACACGCAGGCGTTGAACAAGAAACTGATACGTAAGTTCAATAACCGATAAACACCGAGACTAATACGAAAGATAAAAATCTTTCATTAGATCAACATACGCCTCAGAACCTATTGTCAGGACATCTCTCACATAATGTTCAGAAGGTTTTTTCCTATAGCTTAACAAGAATCGTTTGGGCTGTTTGCGCAAGGATGTCTTAACGGCACATTCCGCAACAGGACACATACCGTGGAGAATTGCTTCTGCATCAAACGAATCCCTGTATTCCGTAGGAATGACCGCAGAGAAAACACCATCTTCATGCAACAAGCGCACCACCCCTTGAAACAAATCAGCATAAGTCAGACTCCCTGCATGCCGGGCAGTAGTACGCTGCTCATCAGGACTTAGAAGGGAATGGACGAAGAACGGTGGATTGCAAACAATGGAATCGAACAATTCATCTGTATAATTCTGTAAAGAAAGATGAGCAATCTGCACTTGGTCATGAAAGGGCGATGCTTCCACATTCTCAAGTGCTTGCTCACAAGCCTGACCGTCAATATCTATACCCACCACCTGCGATTGGGGAAAGCGTTGCGCCATCATCAAGGCTATCAAGCCGGTGCCTGTACCGATATCCAGTATCCTCTCCCCTCCTTGGGCCCATGCCCCGAGTAGCGTTCCATCGGTACCCACTTTCATGGCACATTGCTCCTGATGGATAGTGAATTGTTTGAAACGGAAATACGAATTAGACATATCAAGTGCAAAATTAAGAAAAATATGAGAGATTACACCTAATTATATTAAATAATGTGTCACAAATGGCATTTTATGAAGATAAATGTGTACCTTTGCATCCCAAATTTGAAGTAGAATTATGAGAAATAGTCAAAATAACAGCGCATTCTCCATGATTGCCGACTACGAAGGAGACATTACACGACTCCTTTGTGGGGGAGCTGACGGTGAGGTGCCTATACTTGCTACACGCAACCTGATCCTCTTTCCGGGTGTTGTATCACCGATTCTGATCGGCCGGTCGGCCAGCATCAGTCTGGTGGAGCACCTGAAGGACAAAGAAGACGCCATCTTTGCTGTCTTCTCTCAGAAGAACGCCAATATTGAAAACCCTACTAAGGATGATTTATACGAATACGGTGTATTCGCAAAGATCATCCGTGTTCTTGAACTTCCCAACTCCAATAACAACATTACAGTGATTGTTCAAGGACTGGGCAGATGTAATCTGATTTCTCTGAAACGTACCCGTCCTTACCTGAAGGGTGAGGTTCATCTGGCGCCGGAACTCATTCCCGACGATGGAGACACCGAGTTCATGACAGCCATTGCCGACCTGCGTAATGCAGGTATCGATTACATCAAGCAGAACGAAGATATCCCCGATGAGGCTCAGTTCGCCATCCAGAATATCAACAATCATCTGGTGATGCTGAACTTCATCTGCTCCAGCATGCCATTTGCCATTGAAGAGAAGATGAAGCTGCTCGAGGAGTCGAATCTTAAGGAACGTGTCATCAAGGTGCTGCGTATCATGCACCGTGAACTCCAGCTCGAAGAGATCAAGCAGGATATCAGAAGTCGTACCCGTGAAGACCTTGATGAGCAGCAGCGAGAGTACTTTCTGCAACAGCAAATCCGTAATATCAAGGAGGAACTGGGTAACGGCGAAGGATCTCCTGAGCGTAAGGAACTGGTGGAGAAGGCCGAGAAGAAGAAATGGAACGAAGATATACGAACCACCTTCTTCAAGGAACTTGATAAGTTAGATATGCTCAACCCGCAAGGACCGGAGTATAGTGTCCAGCTGAACTACCTGCAGACACTGGTGAATCTGCCGTGGGGAGAGTTCACCAGCGATGATCTGAACCTGAAGCGCGCGCAGCGAATCCTTGATAAGGACCACTACGGCATGGAGAAGGTCAAGGAGCGCATCCTGGAATACATGGCCGTGCTCAGTCTGCGTGGTGACCTGAAATCACCCATCATCTGCCTTTACGGTCCTCCGGGAGTCGGTAAGACTTCTTTAGGAAAGAGCATTGCTGAGGCCATGAAGCGCAAATATGTGCGCATCTCATTGGGTGGTATGCACGATGAGTCGGAAATCCGCGGTCACCGTCGTACCTACGTGGGTGCTATGCCCGGTCGAATCATCAAGGCCATCCAGAAGGCAGGATCGTCCAATCCCGTCTTTATCCTTGACGAGATTGACAAGGTAACACAGAACACCATCAACGGTGACCCGTCATCAGCGCTGCTGGAAGTGCTTGATCCTGAGCAGAACTCTGCTTTCCATGATAACTACCTGGATGTGGACTACGATTTGAGCAAGGTGCTCTTCATCGCCACAGCTAACGACCTCAATACCATTCCACGCCCTCTACTCGACCGTATGGAGGTGATTGAGGTAAGTGGCTACATCACAGAAGAGAAGATTGAGATTGCCAAACGTCACCTCATCCCCAAGGAGAAGGAGAATACCGGTTTGTCTACAGAGCGTTCGCTGCAGTTCAACAAGGCTGCCACGGAAAAGATCATCGAGCAATATACCCGTGAGAGTGGTGTCCGTCAGTTGGAGAAGCAGATCAACAAGGCCCTCAGAAAACTGGCTTTCACTAAAGCCAAAGAGATGGTTCTGCCTTACCAAAAGATTACACCGAACGAAATAGAAGGTCTGCTGGGCAAGCCACCCTTCTATCGCGACATCTACCAGGGTAATGCTTATGCCGGTGTGGTAACCGGTCTGGCCTGGACCAGCGTAGGCGGTGAGATTCTGTTCATTGAAACCAGTCTGAGTAAAGGCAAGGGGTCTAAGCTTACGCTTACCGGAAACCTCGGTGATGTGATGAAGGAGTCGGCCGTGCTCGCCCTTGAATACGTCAAGGCCCATGCCGACACGTTGAAGATCGACTACCGCATCTTCGATAACTGGAACATCCATATCCATGTGCCGGAGGGAGCAACACCTAAGGACGGACCGTCGGCAGGTATCACCATCGCCACCTCCATCGCCTCGGCACTCACCCAGCGTAAGGTGCGTAAGAACACAGCCATGACCGGTGAGATAACCTTACGAGGTAAGGTGTTGCCTGTGGGTGGCATTAAGGAGAAGATCCTGGCAGCCCGTCGGGCTGGAATCACCGACATCATCATGTGTCGTGACAACAAGAAAGATATCGATGAGATTCCCGAAGTATATCTGAAGGGAGTAACCTTCCACTATGTGGAGAATATTCAGGACGTTTGGGATTTCGCCCTCACGGACGAACTGGTGAAGAACCCTGTAACATTTACGGTTGAGGAAGAGAAGAAATGACATTCGAACTGCAGCATACCGACTCGGCCAGTGATGCCCGTACCGGTCTGATTACGACCGATCACGGACAGATCAAAACGCCTATCTTCATGCCTGTGGGAACGGCAGGAGCCGTGAAAGGTGTTCACTTCCAGGAGCTGCGCGAACAGGTAAAAGCGCAGATCATCTTGGGGAACACCTATCATCTGTACCTGCGCCCCGGACTGGAGGTGTTGCGGGCAGCAGGAGGCTTGCATCAGTTCAACACATGGGACCGCCCCATCCTCACTGATAGCGGTGGTTTTCAGGTCTTTTCCCTGACCGGTATCAGGAAGCTACGTGACGAAGGTTGTGAGTTCCGTTCACATATCGACGGCTCCAAGCATTTCTTTACACCAGAGAACGTGATGGATACTGAACGTATCATTGGAGCAGATATCATGATGGCGTTCGACGAGTGCCCTCCCGGACAGAGCGATTACCAATATGCTAAGAAGAGTCTGGAACTGACACAACGATGGCTCAACCGCTGTATAAAACGCTTCAACGAGACCGAACCGCTCTACGGATATTCACAGAGTCTGTTCCCCATCGTACAAGGATGTACCTATAAGGATTTGCGTCAGGAGGCAGCTAAATACATAGCAGACCTAGGTGCTGATGGCAATGCGATCGGCGGACTCGCTGTGGGTGAGCCTACGGAGGTGATGTACGAGATGATTGAAGTGGTGAATGATATCCTGCCGAAAGACAAGCCCCGTTACCTGATGGGTGTGGGGACACCTCAGAACATTCTCGAGGCTATTGAACGCGGTGTGGATATGTTCGATTGTGTGATGCCAACCCGTAACGGTCGTAACGCGATGCTTTTCACCTATCAGGGAACGATGAATATGCGGAACAAGAAATGGGAGAATGATTTCTCCCCTATTGACCCTGATGGTTGTGACATCGACCGTTTGCATTCCAAGGCCTACCTGCATCACTTGTTCAAGGCGCAGGAACTCCTTGCCATGCAGATTGCCAGCATACATAATCTGGCATTCTACCTCCGACTCGTAGGTGATGCCCGTCAGCACATTGAGCAAGGCGACTTCGTTACCTGGAAACGAAGTGTGATTGAGAACTTAGGAAAAAGAGTCTAAAGACGACAGATAATAACAGATTATGCAATACGCAGAGATCAGGAAACATAGAAAGCGGTTGAAAGTTGGAAGATGGATTCACAACCATCTTCAAGGATTCGTCGCTGCCTGGCAATGGATCAAGAAACACTGGCAACCAATTGCCAGTCGCTTGGGATGGATCAAGATGTTGAACCCATTCCGCTTTATCAAGATTCTCGACCGTTACATCATCCGTAAGTTCATCGGCACCTATCTCTTTGCCATTGCACTGATCATCAGCATCTCTATTGTCTTCGATATCAACGAGAATCTGGCGAAGTTCACACAGTATCATGCTCCGTTGCGAGCCATTGTGTTCGATTATTACGCGAACTTCGTCCCTTACTTCGCCAATCTGTTCAGTCCGCTGTTCGTCTTCATTGCGGTCATCTTCTTCACTTCCAAGTTGGCGGGGAACTCCGAGATTATCTCGATGCTTGCTGCAGGTGTGAGTTTCAAACGACTCATGCGGCCTTATATGATTTCGGCAGCTCTCATCTCCCTAATGACGTTTTATCTGGGATCGTATGTCATTCCCAAGGGAACGGTGATCCGTCAGAACTTCGAGACGCTTTATAAGAACAAGAAGAAGAACACATCGGCAGAGAACGTTCAGCTACAGGTGGGAAAAGGTGTAATAGCCTATATGCAGCATTACGACAATACGTTGAAACGAGGCTATGGGTTCTGTCTCGACAAGTTCGAGAACAAGAAATTGGTAAGTCATATGACGGCCCAAGAGATTCAATACGACACCATTAGCGACTCGAAATACCACTGGAAGGCCACAACATGGCGAATACGTGAACTGAGAGGATTACGTGAAAAGATTACAAACGGCGCAAAGATGGATACGCTCATCATGATGGAGCCCACCGATCTCGTATTCTCCAAAGGACAGCAGGAAACCTTCACAAGTCCGCAGCTCCGTGAGTACATCAACAAGCAGATCGACCGTGGCTCCAGTAATGTTGTTCAGTACGAGGTGGAATACCATAAGCGCATCGCTTCCTCTTTTGCCTCATTTATCCTGACCACCATCGGTGTGTCGCTCTCCTCAAGGAAACGGAAAGGTGGCATGGGACTTTACTTAGGTATCGGTCTGGCGCTCAGCTTTGGCTATATCATGCTGCAGACAGTATCTTCCACCTTCGCCATCAATGCGAACACGCCACCCATGCTGGCAGCATGGCTTCCCAACATCATTTTTGCCTTCATTGCATACTTCTGCTATAGGAAGGCACCGAATTAATGCACGTTCCTACATAGGAACCATGCTCAAGTGAATAACGAAAAGAATAGGATAGCATATATGGATTTTTATGATTTAGACCTCAACGACCACGCCCTTGATGCGCTGGATGCGATGAATTTCACCACCTGCACGCCAGTGCAAGAGAAGTGCATCCCCGAGATACTGAAAGGAAGAGATGTGCTGGGAGTGGCTCAGACGGGAACAGGAAAAACGGCAGCTTATCTATTGCCTGTTCTCAGTATGCTCGATGACGGCAGTGCCTATGTAGGCGATACAGAAAAGGTGTTTCCTGAGAATGCCATCAACTGCGTGATCATGAGTCCTACCCGCGAGCTGGCGCAACAGATTGACCAGGCCATGCAGGGCTTTGCTTACTACATGCCTTCAGTAAGTAGTCTTGCTGTTTACGGCGGTAACGACGGTAACAGATATGATCAGGAGTATAAGAGTATGCGAATGGGAGCCGACATGATTATTGCCACACCTGGAAGACTACGCAGTCACATCAATATGGGAAATGTGGATCTCAGTCAGGTATCCTTCTTCATCCTCGACGAGGCCGACCGTATGCTCGACATGGGTTTCAGCGATGATATCCTTTCTATCGCCAAACTATTACCACCCACTTGTCAGACTATCATGTTCTCTGCCACGATGCCGAATAAAATCGAGGAACTGGCACGTACACTACTCAAGAATCCTGCCGTAATAAAACTGGCTGTGAGTAAGCCTGCCGAGAAGATCCATCAGATGGCTTACGTCTGTCATGAGACTCAGAAGCTACGCATCTTAAACCATCTTTTTAAGAACGACGAGCTCAAACGCGTAATAATATTCTCCTCGAGCAAGCTCAAGGTGAAAGATATCAACCGCAATCTGAGGGCCATGCATGTGAACTGCGCCGAGATGCATTCCGACCTCTCTCAAGCCGAGCGCGACGAGGTGATGTACCGTTTCAAGAGCGGACAGGTAGATGTGCTGGTGGCTACCGATATTGTGGCACGAGGTATTGATATCGACGATATCGCTACGGTCATCAATTTCGATGTACCGCGCGATTGTGAGGATTATGTTCACCGCATTGGGCGAACAGCAAGGGCTGAGCGTGATGGAAAAGCCATTACCTTAGTTCGTGGATGGGAAATACGCGACTTCATCAGGATTGAGCAGTTCCTTGAGAAGACAGTAGAGAAAGTTCCCCTTCCCAATGGTATGGAAGGACCAGAATACCGTCCTATGCACAAGAAGACGCCACGTGCCGTCTTCCATCGCCATGGTAAGAAGTCAGAAGGAGGAAAGAATCGTGGCGACAACCGCAGAAAGCCACGCAGGAAAGCTAAGTCAGAACAGCGTAAGTCAGAACAAAAGAAGGCGTAATCTCATAGTTCACCTCTACGATGGTGTTGCGCCGCATGTTTTCCGTAAGCACAACACCCTGTTTCTGCAAGGAAAAGCGAAGGAGCCGCATCTCATCCAACGCCAGTCGGTCGGCTGAGTACAGCTTGTACAAGGTTTCCTTCGCACTCCAATGAATCAGTTTCTCATCTATGGTATCTGCTTGTTCATCCTCTCTGATGAACTTATGCGCAATTCTGTTCACGCGATCACTGGTATATTCTATGTCCACCGCCACTTCATAATCGGGCGAGATGATCACGCTGCAGAAGCCTTTTGTATGACTGATACTTATCTTCCATCCATTCCTGAGAACAGGTTTTCCGCTTTGTTCATGAGAGATGGTCCACGATGCATCATCATCGGTCATCTGTCGTAATAAGGCACGTACACATACATATTCCCGCTGCCGCCCTTCAGCATGATACCGCTTACAGGCCTCCCCATACCACTCAGGGAATTCCGACGGGTGCTCTGTCATCTCCCATACGCCGAGGATGACATGCTCATCAATATGCGTCACTCTCAGTAAAGGCATAAAGCTTATTTGTCTGTCGGCTCATCGTTCTTCTCACGAATCACAACCTTTACCCGTGAGATGCGTCGTTCCTCCAGTTCCATAATCTCGAACAAATAGTTCCGGTATTCCAGCTTCTCATGAATAACGGGGAAATCACCTTTGATTTCCAACAAGAGTCCGGCTACCGTATCAGCATCACCTTCCACTTCGGCAAACTCCTCATCGCTTACTTCAAGAATTCGACAGAAGTCGCTCAACAATGTCTTACCCTCAAAGATATAGGTATTCTTATTCAGACGAGTAAAAGTCTTCTCCTCATCATCATACTCATCGTTAATCTCACCCACGATTTCTTCCAGGATATCCTCCAAGGTAACGATACCACTGGTACCGCCAAACTCATCTACAACGATAGCAATATGCACCTTGTTCTCCTGGAACTCACGAAGCAGGTCGTCAATCTTCTTCGTTTCGGGAACGAAGTATGGCGAACGGATCAGACTCTGCCAGCGGAATGTGGACGGTTTACCGAGATGCGGCAATAAATCTTTGATGTAGAGCACACCGCGGATATTATCAGAGTTGTTCTGATACACAGGAATCCTACTGTAGTTATTCTCCACAATACACTGAAGTACATCGCGGAAACTACTCTTGATATTCAGGTCAACCACATCCTGCCTACTGGTCATCACCTCTTTCACGGTCTCGTCGCTGAATCGGATAATACCCCTCAGCATACGCTGATCGTCCTTAATCTCCTCCTTGTCGGTCAGTTCTAACGCCTGCTCCAGATCATCCACACTCAGTATATGACTATCAGGCTGCAGCACCCTCTCTGCTAAGAAGCCACTGCTGAGCAGCACATTCTCCATGGGCCAGAAGAGTTTCCTGAAGAACATAATGGAGTTTGCCACACGCCGACAAAACGACAAAGAGTTCTGTCGTGCGAAAACTTTCGGTATAATCTCCCCAAACAATAGCAAGATGAACGTCAATAGAACCGTGATGCACAAGAACTCCACCCATGCCTGCTTGAACACCACCAGGTGCGAGAAGACATAGTTAAAGAGCATGATAATGGTTACATTGACGAAATTGTTTGCAATCAAGATAGTGGCCAGTGTACGTTCTGAATCTTCACGTAAGCACTGAATCATCTCATCTGTACTTCGTTTCTCCGGGTCGAGTTCAGAGACATCGGTAGGAGAAAGACTGAAGATGGCTATCTCAGAGCCACTCGCTAATCCTGAAACAATAAGCAACAGTGCTGCCAATACAGCAGCCACTACAACACCCGTTGTAAGAGGCAGAATCTCTGCCGTTTGGGTTATTTCAACAAAAAATGATGGATCCATACATTAAAAAGGCAGTCGATCGCTATCTTCCGGTTCTACAGGACTTTCAGAAACCATGGTCGGCTGTTCTGCCGTTGTATTCTGCTTCGGACTGAGCATCTCCATGTTATCAGCGATGATTTCCGTTACATACTGTCTGATACCTTTTTGGTCATCGTAGCTACGATAGCGTATTCTTCCTTCAACATACAACTTATCGCCTTTATGTACGTATTTCTCCACCACCTTGGCCAGTCCTCTATAAAAAACAACATTATGCCAGTCGGTTCTGTCAGGAATCTGCGTTCCATTTTGCAGCGTATAGCCTTTCTCCGTAGTGGCTAATCTAATCTGAGCAACAGCCTGATCCTGTTCATAATAGCGTACTTCAGGATCTTTTCCGACATTTCCAATGAGCATTACCTTATTCATAGCATTCGAATGGATTATTTCTGTAATTGTTTATTTCCACATTCCCAAGTACTTGAACTTGAAGTTCTTACCCTTGGCAGAAGGGAACTGACTGCGACTGTCAACACGCTCCCTTAGATGTTCCACCACTCTGTTATAAGCATCCTGTCCGCTATACGCCTTCACGTTAGCCACAAACTGTGTGTCGCGGTATTCATGCTTCCCTGTTGAAGGAATCAGTACCACCCGTTTGAATGTCAACGAAGCCTCATACCAACCCTCACGTTTCTCACTCAGTCGTGCCACGGCTGGAGCAACTGTTTCACGGTGATCTCCTTCAGGAGCATTCGAGCGCAGCGCTTTCTTCTGCTTGAAGTCCATCATGGTAGCGGCTTCAGTCTTGATGATGATGAAGTACACTCTGGGGCGAACTTTATATCTTTTGGGATAGAATACATCACTTCCGATATAATCACGAACATCAGCCTCCAACTCCGGCGTCATTCCTATTTCGGGAATAGACTTTAAGAAATCTACGGCCTCCTCGACATTATACACCAATGTCTCATTATCAAAATACCTTAAATACAGATTCATTTAGAGGTTTGTTTTTCTTTGTTATCACTACCTTCCTACGATAGGAAGATCTATATCCAAAAGAGCGGAAAACGGGACTCGGACCCGCGACCCCAACCTTGGCAAGGTTGTGCTCTACCAACTGAGCTATTTCCGCTTGTTTTTCAAACTAAAGTGAAGAGGAGGAGACTCGAACTCCCACGTCGCACTTGACACTACCCCCTCAAAGTAGCGCGTCTACCAATTCCGCCACCTCTCCAACAAAAAGCATTCTGAATGACATTGTGCCCAGAACAGGACTCGAACCTGCACACCTCGCGGCACACGCACCTGAAACGTGCGCGTCTACCAATTCCGCCACCTGGGCAAACACGCGAACAAACGATGTTTATTCTTCGTTGTCATTCAGAATGTGTGGAGCGGAAAACGGGACTCGGACCCGCGACCCCAACCTTGGCAAGGTTGTGCTCTACCAACTGAGCTATTTCCGCTTGTTCTTCGAACTTTCGGCTTTCGGCTGAACCTATTCAGTTAACACGAAGAACCGTGTCTAAAGCATATCTCTCTCGATTGCGGATGCAAAGGTAATACATTTTCCTGAATCACCAAAACTTTTCTCCGCTTTTTTTTCAATCCATGCGATTTTTATAATCCTCATAGCTGTATTCCCTCAGCATTTCCAGTTCGCCGTCGGCATGCAGGAAAGCAATGGAAGGATGAGGCACGCCGTTGAACATATTGGTCTTCACGGTGGTATAGTGCAGCATATCTTCAAAAATGATGCGCTCGCCCACCTTCAGTTCATGATCGAACTGCCAGTTGCCCATGTAGTCGCCGCTGAGACAACTGTTTCCGCCCAACCTATAAGTGTGGAGTGTGGAGTGTGGAGTGTGGAGTGAAGAAGGATCTATATGTTTTGCACCTCTCACCTCAGGATAGTAAGGCATTTCAAGACAGTCGGGCATATGACAAGTGAAGCTGACGTTAAGAATAGCCGTACAGATTCCTTGGTCATCCACGATGTCCACCACTTCAGCTACCAGCGGACCGGTTTGCCAAGCAAAGGCGCTTCCTGGCTCCAGGATAACCTTCAGGTGGGGATAACGCTGTTTGAATCCCTTTAATATATTAATAAGGTGGGGCACATCATAGTCTTTCCTTGTCATGAGATGCCCTCCGCCAAAGTTAATCCATTTCAGTTGGTTGAACCAAGGCGAAAACTGTTCCTCAATATGCACCAAAGTGCGTTCAAACACATCCGCACCGCTCTCGCAATGACAATGACAATGGAAGCCCTCTATATCATGTGGCAGCTGTTTCGGTAACTTGTCGGCACGCACCCCAAAGCGGGTACCAGGAGCACAAGGGTTATACAACAAAGTCTCCACCTCCGAATAACCTGGATTGATACGCAGTCCGATAGAGCACTTTCCTGCTATACGTTCATGGAAACGTTCATACTGCGACAGCGAGTTGAAGGTCAGATGACTGGAGCAGCGAACGATTTCATCAAAGTCCTTATCGGTATAGGCAGGCGAATAGGTGTGTGCCTTCTCCCCGAACTCTTCTGCTGCCAGTCTGGCCTCATACAACGAACTGGCTGTAGTGGCATGGATATACTCCCGGAAGATAGGAAAGGTCTTCCACAGCGCATATGCCTTATATGCCAGGATGATTTCCACCCCTGCATCTTCTGCCACCCCCGCAATCAGTTGCAGGTTCCTGCGCAGCAGTTCCTCTTCCAGTACATATACCGGGGTTTGCACCCCTTCGAAGGTTTGTTTGTCAATATACATAAAGAGTCGTGTTTAGCGACACACAAGAGCCGTTCCTGTCAACTTACCTGTTGTTCAGATTGACTGAAGATCCGCCACTGACTGTACCACCGATGTTTGCCATACCGCCGAAGTAGGCTGTACCGCCACTGACGGAGACACCCGACTGCAGCGAAGGTGTGGACGAGGTATATACAACAAGTTGCTGGTTACCACCTCTGCCAGAAGACTTGCTCGGAGTCTGGAAAGCCATAACCAGATTGCTACCACTATACAGTGCATGCCAGGTATCGGCAGTCCACGAAGTAGTGCTCATACATGTACCGCCTGAGATGCTGGCTCCTCTCTCTATCCCACCAACAGCGATGACTGAACCACCCTGTATGTAGAGTTTCTTGTGATTCTCACTGTTCGCATCGATAGCCACCTCCGGTTCAACGCCACCAATGGCATATACCACACCGCCCTTGATGTAGCAGTCACCGTTGGCATCGATACCATCGTTGTTAGTAGAGCGGGCAAAGACATAGCCACCGCTGATGGTAATGTCCTGACCAGCATTGATGGCATCATCGTAACTATTAACGGTAACGTGTCCACCTGTGATCTTAACATAGCCCTCACTCTCGATGCCTTCACCCTTGTTACCGGTTGAGGAAACGTTGATGGTACCGTCGCTGATGGTGATATCACCGTCACTCTTGATACCATTTGCAGATGCAGTAGTGCAGGCAACATTGATAGAGCCACCGGTGATATAGATGTTACCACTATCCTCATCTTCATGATCGGTAGTTTCACCAGTAGAGCTTTCACCATCGATTTCACACTGGATACCGTCATCCTCAACACCGCTGATGTTGATGGTGCCACTTTCCATGAGGAAGTATTCGTTGCAAGAGATACCGTCGCCTACTGAAGATGTCACGTTGATGGTGGCATTCTTGATGGAGAAGTACTCACCGGTCTTGATGGCATGTTTTACATTGCCCTTCACATTCAGCGTACCTTTCTGGGCAAACTCGGCATGTCCCTTAATATATAGACAGCCCTTCTGCGAACCGTTGGCTGCATCCGCAAGGGTATTTGTGGTACCTGTGACCACTTTTACCTTAATGCGCTTACCGTTCTGTATGCACACAGCAGCACCACTATAGACAGGAGAAGAGTTGGTCAACGTCAGTCCGTTCAGTTCGACGGTTGCCTTGTAGTATCCCGTTGCATAGAACTCACCGTCAGATGATGAGCCCGACAGTGTATAGGTAACCTCCTCTTCCAGCGAGCTGCTCTGATCAATAGAGACATGGGCACCTCTGATGGAGGGTGTTATGTATTGAGCGATGTTGCCAGCCACGAACACCTTGGCAGATGTACCTTCATAAACAACACCCACTGTACCATCGGTCACTTCTGTGTTATCCACGATGATGCTACTGACATCATTGAGTTTGAAAGCCTTACCCATAATGGTTACCGTGTTACCACCGGAGAAGGTCATATCACCTGTTTGCGAAGCAGGGTACTGATAAGTCACATTACCTACCGTTATGTTCAGCGTTTGGGCTGATGCCGTAAGGACAACTAGCATTACGGCAAAGAGAGTCAGTATCTTTTTCATGGGTTCACAGTCATTTTATGGGTTCCTTTCTTGCTACGTACCACATATACGCCTTTCTGCATCTGGTCTTTCGTTACCTTCTTACCATTCAAGTCATATATGTCAGTTATTTCATTCCAGTCAGAAACATAGAGCGTTTCGATGCCTGTTGATTCGTCATGGTCAGAGAAATACATCTTACTCAGATTCGAAACGGTGAACGACTGATCACCAGCTTTCAGTGTAGTTCCCGAGAATGACATGGTTAGCGACGATGTCGATACAGATACCCTCGCCCCATCGGTCATCTCAAAGGTCAGATAGGGGTAATCCTCAGCATGAGCTGTAAATGTTCCTAACAGGAGCATCAAAAAAAGAAATAGTTTCTTCATATACGTAGTTTTTAGAAATTTGCTGCAAAGATACACTTTTTCTGAACATATTGGAAGAATATGCTCAGATTATGTTTACCAAATTGTCGGATTTAATATGAATTTGCCAAATAATACGATTTTTTGTAATTCCGGTCATTATATGAAGGATTTTATCTATCTTTGCACAGAAATAGATATCATTACTCGTAATATGTACAGTATTAAACTATAAAGTTATGAAAACCATCAAGTTCTTCTTAGGGGCAATGCTTATGGCTTGCATCCCGTTTACAGCAAATGCACAGTTCATGTTCGGAGGCGGAAACCGCGCAAACCAGGACAGCCTTCGCAAGATTGCAGCAGCCGATTATGCCGACATGCTAGCAAAAGTGGGAGTCGGTCAGCCCCGTGAAGGTCGTCAGCCTAACAGTCAGGATGAGAGCAAGCACCCCAACTATGATGAGCTCATCGCAAACCCCTACCCTTTCTATCCAGATCCGCTCGTTACAGAAAGCGGCAAGAAGGTCACCAGCGCCAAGATGTGGCAAAAGGTACGTCGCCCGGAGATAGTACGTCTGTTCGAGGACAATGTCTATGGTCGTATTCCCGACAATGTGCCCGGTGTAAAATGGGAAGTCACCAATGAGGAAAAGAAGGACTTTGCTGGAAATCCTGTGGTGGTACGTTATCTAAAAGGTACGGTCGATAACTCCAGCTATCCTTCCATCAAGGTCGAGATTCAGGCCAATGTGGTATATCCTGATAACGGAAAGCAGAACATACCCGTGATCATCGAATTCGGATTCGGAGGCGGTGATCCCCTCCGCACCTTTGGTGGAGGCGTATCATGGAAGCAGATGGTGATAGAACGTGGTTGGGCTGCCGCCACCATCAACCCCTCGTCCATCCAGGCCGATGCTGGATCAGGACTGACCAACGGCATTATCGGTCTGTGCAACAAGGGAGAGCATCGCCAGCCAACAGACTGGGGCTCGTTGCGTGCCTGGGGCTGGGGATTGTCCCGTCTGATAGACTATTTTGAAACCGACAAGACATTCGATGCTACGAAGTGCGCCATCGAAGGTGTTTCTCGTTATGGCAAAGCCTCACTCGTGGCCATGGCCTTTGACGAGCGTGTCGCAGCAGGATTCATCGCTTCATCTGGCAAGGCTGGCGCAGCAGGCTGGCGTCGCGACTGCGGTGAGAGCATCGGCAATATCGTCTCACATGAGGAGTACCACTGGGTATGCGGCAACCTGATCAAATATGGTACCGATCCCATGACAGAAAACGACCTGCCGGTAGATCAACACGAGTTGATAGCACTCTGTGCTCCACGTGCTTGTTTTATCTCCACCGGAAGCTGGAACGGCGATAAATGGCAGGATGTGGTAGGTTCGTTTATATCTACCTCAAAGGCGTCACCCGTATATGAGCTGCTTGGCTATAAAGGCGTAGGCACCGACCTCTTCCCCGGCATGGACAACGGTCTGATGGAAGGTCGTCTCACCTATCGCCAGCATCACGGTGGTCATGAAGCTGGTCCCAACTGGCCTTTCTTCCTGGACTTCTTTGAGCGTGAAGTGGTCAGGAAGTAAAGTAACCAGCAATCAACCTACTTTTTAATGAACTTACAGGTTGTGTGATGACCATTACCGTCTGACAGACGAGCTATATAGCAGCCAGATGGCAGTGCATCGAGAGTCTGCTCGGCATAGCCATTGGTGATAGATACGGTCTGCTGACTCATCAACTGACCCGTGATATTATAGATACCCAGTTTTGCTGCAGCGATTGACTGGTTACTACTTATAATCAGACGATTACGAACATAGCTCATGCTGATATCAGCAGCATTGGGCATCACCATCTCATGGATGCCTGACGGATCATCACCCGAGAGGTGTACGGCATACGATGAGATAGTATTCGCCTTCGCTATGGTCGGCAAGTTCATGAGATATACTTGATTACTACCATCGGGATAGCGACCAACAGTCTCGTCACTATTCATCATATAATAACTGATGCGGTTACTCCAACTCTCGTCGGCAGCCGTCAGCATGACGTCTCCACCTTCCGCATCAAGTTTGAAAGTGGAATGTAGTTGTGAAAGCGGTTCCAGTTTGTCACACCAGACAACGAGATAGCCATGGGGAGGAATGAAGGTCGATGCCCCTTCGCCCGTTATCTGATATTTCTTGGGTTTACTCAGATTGTCTGTCAGATACATGCCCTCAACATTGATACCGGCATCTGTTGTGTTATAGAGTTCTATCCAGTCGTTACGCTTGTAGTATTCGTTCACATAGATGCTGTTAGACGAGCTTACCTCGTTGATACATACAGGTGTAAGACCTTGTTCCATGCGTTCACCATCGGTCATTGGAGTGAAACAAGCCACCAACGAGATTCTACTTCCTTCCGGCAGACTGATGATGCGGTCGGTTAAGATGGTTTCCCCTGTGGTGGCACCTACTGTCGTTACCAGTTCACACGACCAGAACAGGTCGCTGGAGGTAGCATTATTGTTATGCACTTCAACAGCGATGATGTTCTCACCTTTCTTAAACAACAAAGGAGACAGTTCGATGGTACCTGTCAGAGGCTGATCGCCTGCATAGGATGTGGTGAACGTATTGTACTCGACATTACCGTTAGGTAAGTTCACACGACCGGCATCCTGACCGTTCACCCAGATAATGAAGCCGTCGTCAACTTGATAGTTGAGGGTAAAGGTGTCATTGGAGGTTGGCGAGCCGTTGAGGGTTATCGACTTACGGAAGTAGGTGGTGGGATTTTTGTTCTGGGCATCACTGCCATAACCCACAGTCGTTCTCACGCCAGGTGTCTTATATCCCAAGGGAGCCTCTCCTGACGACCACGATGCATCATTGAAACTGGTGGAACGCCAACTTGTCCCACGCTGTTGTCCTTTGTCGTAATACTTCCATGTGTCGTTGGTCTTGACAACTTGCTCGGTAGCTCCTGAGGATTTCTTCCATCCTGTAAAGGTGTACCCGGCAGGTGCTTTTGCCTCCAATGTGACAGGATCAAAGAGTCTGCCGTTGAAAGAAGCATACGGCACTTGAATGTCATTGATGAAGAGTTGGGCTCCTTCCACATCAGCAGCAAGGGTTACTTGCGGTTTGTTGACCCCCGAAAGTTTCATGGGTCCATATTGCTGAGCACGAGTCATCATCTCTTCCAGTCGGTTCTGCAGCTGACTGATAATCTTTTTGGCAGCATTGTCAGGTGTGTATCCGTCAATTTCCGACATAGGACGCATGGCATCGGCCAATTCCTGCACGATAGCCTTGGCTCTGTTCTTCTCAAAAACACTGCCTGCCATAATGCAGTAGGTGTCGATGAACTTCCTACGGAAGCTGTCGTTCTTAAGCAGGTTGAGGAACAAACTAACCGTTTCAACATCATCATGCTGGTCAAGCACCTCGTTAAACGTATTCCTGTTCCATGGATTGAAAGCATAATCGAGGTCGAAGCAGATATAGCGGTACCGTCCGTCGTTACGACTGCGGTAAGCCTTGATGTTGTTTTCTGGCCAATCGTCATTACCGAGGTACATCTCTGCAGCCATATAGTTGGCAAACTCATCAACATCGAGCAACCGTTTCACTTCTTCATAGACGCCTTCATTATTGATGCGCTGGGCCAACTGACAGAGATGGTTGAATGCTTCATCGTCACCGTTATTGAACTCACCATTCTCAAACATGTCAATTTCCTCATCATCGTAGCCATAGTTCGCATACACGAACTTGTCGTTACTGGTCTCGCGCAGGTTGAGGATGCCCTTGAATTCTCCGTTGATGTATTCCGCCACCTGCACCGTCGACTGCACATCGAGGTCGATGCCAGAACGCTGGATGACGGTTGTCAAAGCCGGATCGGTAAAGCGGGCGTGGTTGTTCCATACATCATTACCGCCATTACGTATCAGCAAGGCCTTGTCCCGGTTGAACGGCTTTTGTGGGAAGAAAGAATAGTCGAAGCGGTTCTGCCCGTCAAATATCTTGTTCGACTTGAGTTTCATGGAACGGGGATTGATGTTTCGTGTCCATCCGCCAGAAACGCTGATATTGACATCTTGGTTGAAGAGCATACCTTCCGTAGGACTGATATAACTGAAGTTGACAGGACGGTCCCACGGCTGGTTCCAGTTCACAGGTCTATCACTGCCTTTACCGGATATGCCGTTGCTACCTTCTATGTCAATACCCCACATAGGGTCGGTAAAGAAACGCTCATCCCCAACGACAGAGATGATGGGAATGGTATATTTGTTACTTGTCTGGATAAAGCTACGGGTGACAGGAACACTGGGCAGATAGCCATCCTTGAACAGTCGGAACACATAGTTAGCTGTTCTTGAGACCGTAAACTGACCGTTCGTGCTCTTCTTACAGTATCTTGTAGGATTACCTTCTTGAGCTGCCGTGGGCACCGAGCCGTCGGTAGAATACATCAATGTGGCACCTTGTGGGATATCTACGTGAAATGTAAGCGTACTGTTGATCAGCTGACTGCCCACATTCACCACAGGGGCATCGAGTCTTTCACTTGCAAAAACCGCCGTTGCATTCGTAGCACCGGGTGTAGCATCGGCTGTCCAGCTCCATTCCTCACTACCGTCTGTGGTTCGTGCCCAGGCAGTACGACTCATCGCTTCGGGATAATCCACGCTGGTGATGAGTTGTCCGTTCTTGTCGCTCAGGTAGATAGTACCGCCATCGCAGTCGAGTTTGAAAGGAGCCTGACTGATTTTGATGTCATTCGATCCTAACCACACCACCAGAAATCCCTTAGCTGGCACAGTACCTATACTATTGGGCATCTTCCACATCGTCAAATCGCTTGCGTCAATGCTAAGGTACATACCTGCCAGGTTGACATCCTTGGTATCAGGGTTGTATATTTCTATCCAACTGTCGAAATTCGTAGCCGGACTCATCACCACGCCCGCATTCGAAGCCATCACTTCGTTGATGACGAGGGTTGTTGACGTATTGTCACCAGCTCCATAGACTGTCGATAGAGTCAATGGGCTTAATAGGGCTAATAGGATTGAATACAGTTTTTTCATTGTTGTAAATCCTTTATTCACTTTTCAATAATCCATTTTGGTCTGCAAAGTTACGGATATTTTGAGTAATTCCACTATATTTGCACGGATTATTAGGATTGTTTATGAAGAAACGTATCTGACTCGCCCCATCTTTATGACCTGCGGTTAGGATAAATTAACGTCAGTCGATGCAATATAAACGCAGTTTCTCGTATAATAGATAGAACATTAATTACAATATCGAATGAGAACGAAGAAACATTTTTTCTTATTTATTTGGGTCTTGAATTGGCAATGGTGTCATGCACAAATCGATAGTGTGTATTATAACATACAGGACTTCAATTATCTTACTGCTTATACCGAGGCTAATTATGCTGCTTATCCATCTATCATAGAACATGGATACGCATCTGATCTGATTAGCGTAAGGTAGAATCAATCCGTATTCTGAGATGATCCTTCAATGAATACGTTTGGCCTTCGTGTAGGTAAAGAAATACCATACGAGCACACCAACCATGGCTATGCCAATGATAGTAAGGACTGGCAATGGGTGTAAATTCCAAAAGACGATAACCGTAATACTGAGCGACAACAGAGACATGATGATGCTTGTATAACGTAAGAAACGGACTGTAACATTGAACATCTCATCGTTTGCATCGTCAGGAATAATAAATGCCTCAGGACTATACACCAGAAAAAGCGTCAGGAAGATACAGAAACCGAATATCATTGATTGTATGAGCATACCTGCTCCATGATGACGGTCTGTCGTCATAAGAATGATGCTAAGTATAAAAGAAGCAAGCATGATCAATCCACAGAGGATTTCAATTGCAGTTGCTTCCTTAGTACGTTTCACCTTGTAATTCTTTTTCATATCAAAAGTTATTTGGAAGTGATTCACTTTGCCAATGCGAAGCCTAACGCGACAGCAAGGATGCCTAAAACAACGCTACCAAGGGCATACAGACAGAAGGCTGTATAGTTTCCGGTTTGTAATAGGTTCAAACTCTCTTTTGAGAATGTTGAGAATGTGGTAAATCCGCCGCAGAATCCAGCTGTCAGAAAAAGGTTCAACTGTGACGAGGGGTTAGTACGATTGAACGTAGCCCATAATATACCTATGAGCAAACAGCCAACAATGTTTGCAGTCATGGTTGCCCATGGGAAGGAGGCACTGAATCCTTTCATGACCAATGCGATAAGATATCGGGCAATACCTCCTAAGAAACTACCTGCTCCTACAAGCAAAATATCCTTCAAAACTATCATAATCTTATATTGAATGCAAATATACTTCTTTTTCTTTATTTGTTGATACGATATTATTAAAATTTCTCTCTCCGAAGGCATTTTAACTATAACACCTATCAGAAACTCATGGAAATGCTGTTCAAATGACAACAAATGACACTTTCTAGTCAAGAAAACATAATTTCAAGGGAAAAATCATTCCGACCAAAATCAAACCAATATCTATATGCAAGACGCTGTAGTTAACAAGATTAAGAGCAAGATTGCCCACGGCAAGTTTGGAGAGGTTTACTTCGTGTCTTCCTTTCCACAATATGATGTGGAGTATGTCACAAAGCTATTGGCAATCTTTGAGAAAGAAGGTATTATCAGCCGTATAGCAAAAGGGGTCTATGTCAAGTGCTTTTTTGTAACTTTGCAACCCAAACAAGCAAAATGAACCTCTGAATATGGAACTAAGACATTGGACGCTGTCAGACAAAATGGAACTGACAAGCCTGTGTAATGCCGTTGACAGGCGTTTCCTTTCAGACCGTCTGCCCTATCCTTATACGGAAAAGGATGCGGAAGAATGGTTGAAGATGGTTACCAATAATGATGCAATTACTGGTATCTATCGAGCTATTGTATATGATGGGAAACCCATAGGCAGCATATCGGTTGAGAAGAAAGATGATGATGCAGAAATCGGTTATATGCTTCTCAATGAATATTCAAACAAAGGGATTGGCACAGAAGTAGTCAGACAGGTATGCTCCATTGCATTCAAGATCTTATCGCTTGAACAAATAACGGCCAATGTCTTTCAGCCAAACATTGCTTCAATAAGGGTGCTACTGAAGAATGGCTTCAAGTATAAAGGTACTATACCAAATGCTGTCATAAAGGATGGGAATGTTTATGACTTGCTCATTTACGTATTGACAAAAGAAACAAGATAAAGCATAATCAAAATAAATCAATGAACAAGAAAACCATCATCACCGCACTAGTCGCCCTCGTCGCCATGTCAGCCGATGCACAGAGGCTTAACAAGGATGTTGAGAGGATGCAATATGTCTATGCCCTTAAAGTGGTCATCAACGATAGCGTCTGGAGTGGATTTGCTGATAAGCAATATGATGTACCTCTACTATATTATGGCGATACCTGTTGCTATGTGGTAAATCCCACGGAGAAGTTCTTGGCTAAGTATCCATCAGTCTTGATACATAGCGACAACAGCATCCAGATTTATCAGACGGAGAAAGTCGATGATAAACCATTCCACATGCATGTAACTTTCACAGATGAGGAAAGCAACATCGACTACCGCACACCCTTCATGAGATGCAGTAGTCTGGAGCAGACGAGT